>JBDLRP010000029.1:0-148840 GCA_039799905.1 Pseudomonadota bacterium
CCACCGGTTGCTGATTTCAGCAAACCTGGTCAAGCCGAACGGCCGAGGCGGCTTCGTATGTCTTCCTGCAATGTCAACGCAACCTGCAGACCGTTTTCTGTTGGATACCTACGAAAATTCACTCGCAATACTATCGCAGGACATCTTCGAGGGACTCGCGGGAAATGATCTCTCGCTGCTGCAACTTGAGCTGGCTGCAGAAATTCGCAAACACTCGCCGGAAAACGTCCGCCATGTGAAAGTCAAGCTGAATCAACATGCGCAGCAGACTCAAAAGTTTTATTTCAACTATCTGCACAGCCTTCGTTTACATTCCGGAAACTGCCAGCGGTTTCATGGCCATTCGAACACCGTCGAAGTCTATATCAACGGAAGTTTTGACGAAGCACGCTCCAACATTGCTGCGGCAGAATTAAACGGTCGATACCTGGTTGCAGATTGTTACAAAAAAAAACCACAAGCCGAAGTGCTCGCTTCTTTGCTTAAATTTGAAAGCTGCATTGAATTTGGCAGTGGAAACTATGTCTGGACGGGATACGCCGGCACCCAGGGCGAGGTGACAGTGCTGGTTCCAAAAGACAGACTTTTGATCATGCCGACTGAGAGCACAATTGAGAATATCGTTGAATGGATACATGCGCACATTTTCAATTCGGACCCGAGCGTTGAAGTCCATGCCTTTGAAGGATTGCATAAAGGTGCGATCTTTCCATGAATCCGCAAAACACATATCTCGTCAATGAAGTTTACCCATGCCTGCAGGGTGAAGGTACGAATCTTGGCAAGCCGTCGGTGCTCGTGAGATTGCAAATATGCAACCTTCGCTGCTCATGGTGCGATACTCCCTACACACACACTTATCAAAGCGATCCTGTTGAGGCTGAAGGCGGAGTCAAGACGCAAGGATTCAAACGACTTTCTCATCATGAGCTTTCCGAAAAAATCAGGACACACAACAAAATCAGTCACATCATAATTTCCGGCGGCGAACCGACTTTGCAAAATCTTGCGCCGCTGATTGAGGAGTTTTTACCGACGCATTCCCTTGAAGTTGAAAGCAACGGCACACAGATTCCGCACAAGAACCATAGAGATTTCTCAGTCAGCCACTATCACGGCGTGCAGTGGAATATTTCACCCAAAGGGCGCAATGCGTCGCAAAACATCAATCCGGAAGCATTGAGTCATTGGTCTGGGCTTGCCCAGATGAACCAGCGAATCTTTTTCAAATTCGTCATCAGACAAGAACATCAGCAGGATGATCTTTGCGAACTGAAAGAGTTGGTAAACGAATTTAGCATCCCTGATAAGAACATCATTCTGATGCCAGAAGGAACATCTCGGGAGAGCCAGCTGGAATCAACTTGGCTAGAGAGAATCTGCCTCGAAAACGGTTGGATGATGTCGACACGACTGCACGTCCTTCTGCATGGACCACGACGCGGAGTGTAGACGGCTGCCGTCACGGGAGCAGCGCATTCGGATCCAGCCAACCAAAAGTGTAAATACGATTGTCTGAGTCTTTTTGATACTCGATATTGACAGTCATGATTTCAGCAGGCCTTCTGCACAAAGTGACGTTGAAAAAGTCGGCCCAATCCTCGGCATCAATTTTCTCCGCCCACTCAAAAATACAGAAAGAATCTCCGGTAAATTCCACTTCGAGGCCAAGGTGCATGAGCTCTGAGGCCTTTTTCAGCCGGTACAGATCGAGATGACAGGCCTTACCGATAGAATTGAACTTTCCGACGAAATGCATGACGTTCACAATTGAAAATGTCGGACTCGAAACAACTCCGTGATACCCCATCGCCTTCAAGAGCATGGAAATAAAGGTTGTTTTGCCGGCTCCAAGGTCGCCATTGATGAACAGCCAGCAGCGAGGCTGTATTGCTGATGCGATTGGCTCCATGCAGTCGTCCAGTGCTGTCAGGCTACTTTCCAGCGTCACCGACTTTTTGTCTTCTTTCCAGATGCGTATCAGCTCTGTGTCGCCGCTCAAAATTCACCGCCGTTTCCGACTGTTTAAAAAGGTTCTGCAATGCTCTCACGTTTCATAAGAGACAAAATGACCTGAGCAACTTTCGCTGCCGTCGCAGCGCCCGGAGCACTTTCGAGCCGGACTCTGCATTCAGGTCCACTGACTCGCTGCTCGTTGACGAGTTCTAGTATCCTTTCGGGAGTGAGGTGGTCTTCCTCGCACCACACGGCCCAGCCGCGTTCTGCAAAGATCTTGGCATTGATGATTTGATCGCCGCGGCTCTGATGCAATCCGAGCGGAACTAAAATCATCGGTATGCGAGCAGCGGCAAGTTCGAAAATAGAACTCGCTCCAGCCCGACAAAGAGCCAAATCGGCAATTGCATAGGCGAGTGACATTTCTCGCCCAAGAAACTCAAACTGCCTGTAGCCCACGTTTTCCTCAACTGGAAAAGCTTTACCCTTGCCAACGATGTGAATGATATTCCAATATCCGGAAAGCCCGGAGACTGCAGCAGCGAATCTCTTGTTCAAACCCTCAGCTCCGAGACTTCCGCCAAAGACCAAGAGTGTCGGAAGAGCAGGGTTCAGTCCGAAATGCTCATAGGCCTTGTCTTTGCTTTGCGCGAATAACTCTGAGCGAAGAGGTATCCCGGAAACACGAACTTTTTGAGCGTATCGGTGGGGTATCCACTTCATAGTTTCCTGAAATGAGACCAACGCCCTTCGCGCAAACGGCAATGTAAGCTTCGTGGCAAGAGCGGGTGTGGCATCCGACTCATGAATCACAACGGGCACACGGTTCAACCAAGCTGCCCAGACGACGGGTGCCGACACAAAGCCGCCCTTGGAGAATACACAGCGGATCTTATGTTTACGAATAAAAATGACCGCAGCTAAAAAGCCAGCGATGATATTCAAAGGATCAAAGAAATTCTGAAGGCTGAAATACCTTCTCAATTTTCCAGTCCGCAGCGGGACGTACGTCCAGTGAGGCATGTTTTGAGCAACGATCTGCCGCTCCATTCCAGAAATGCCGCCAAAGTAGAAAACCTTCACCTGTCCGGAGCCAACGAGCGGCAACAGCGGTGAGTCCGTGTTTCCAACCACCGCAAAATGAGGAAGGACGTGACCGGCAGTACCGCCGCCGGTCAGGCCGAGAGCAATGCTTTTGTCGTTCATTGGCAGCGACTCCGGAAATTGCGGTTTTTCAAAGGTGATCTTTAGTGTTCCAGCTGTAATGATAGGCGTCATCCTCGAAGCCTGCCGCAGCTTTTGTCATCTGCAGAGGTGCAAAGGTGTCCACCATAACGGCCAACTCACTCGTTTCTCTTGCACCAACACTCATTTCATATTTCTGAGGATGTGGCCCGTGCGGGATCCCACAGGGATGGTAACTAATGCTGTATTGCTCAATGCCTTTGCGGCTTGTGAATTCGCCGCGCACGTAAAAGAGGATTTCATCGCAGTCAACACTGCTGTGAGGATACGGACAGGGAATCGCATTCTTCGCATAGTCGAGAATACGCGGGACAAAGTTCATCATGTAAAAACCGCGCGCCGCGAAGCAGGTGTGGATTGTCGGCGGAAGATGCACGGAGCTCGTCTTTGGTTGATAGGCATGAATGGAGAAGGCAAACGGATAGCACCAACCATCCCAGCCGATGACACGGTAAGGAAATTCGGTGTATTCGTGCCGGCTCAACCGATTCAGCTTTTTTACAATAAACGGCGGATTTTCTGACTCGGGTATCGTGAGCAGACGTGACGGCGAGCGAAAATCACGGTGTGTGAACGGAGCATCCAGACGCAATTGTCCCTGCGCAAGTCTAAACTCACGCGGAATGCCAAAGTCTTTGCTGCCTTCTACGATAAAAAGATAAAGCGGCCCGGACATAATAAATCGAGATGCGACACCTTTGGGAACAAAGAGGTAGTCACCCTCCTTGAAATCAATTTCACCAAAAATCGTCTGAAGCACACCGCCACCCTCCGCCACGAAATACATTTCGTCGGCATCGGCGTTGATGAAGAACTCTGGGTATTGCTTATCCGGCCGGGCGATTCCGACCGTGCAATCAGCATTGAAAAACAAAGTTTTTCGGGACTCGAGTAGAGTTCCGCCGACTGGTAGCTTGGGTGTTTTAATGTGCCGGCGTTTGAGCAGATCCACGCCCTCGAGAGGGTTGTGGGGGAAGCCCTCATTTTCCGTTTTGAAGGGCTCAACCCGCACTTCATGCGTCGGCGCCCGCTTTTGATAAAGAATCGAATAGACGTCACTGAATCCATCGCGGGTAAAAACATGTTCCGCAACCATCGCACCATCATGTTCAAAGACGGTATGGGGCTTTTCGGAGACGGCCCCAAGCTTTCTGTAGTCAATCATGTCAACTCCCGCGCCTGTTGTTCCACACTTCTTCCAAGTGCGCTATTCTCTCCAGCCAGAGCGGAAAATCAACCAGTTTGCCAATGAATTTCTGGACCGAGAGCACAATGAAAAAGAGACTTTTAATAATCGGCGACCCGATCGATAAACTCAATTTTGCCAGTGATTCTTCACTCGCTTTTGCTGAGGGCTTTCTTGCCCTCGGACACAATGTCTATTGGACTACTTCCGAGGAAATCGGCCTCATCAACGGAACTCCCATGACGGCAAGTTGTACGGAAATTATTTCTGTTGAGAGCTCACTTCCGCCCGTCATGGGTATCCCCGCTTCCAGTAGCTTTGAGCCTCTCTCAAGCTTCAGTCACGTTTTGATCCGTAAAGATCCTCCTTTTGATCTCAGTTATGTTGATTTATGCTGGATTTTATCGCAAAAAACACCCTCGCATATCATCAACAGTCCGCACTCCCTGCTCAATTTTCATGAAAAGCTGACTCCCTGGAATCTCGCAGCGGAGGGAATTGTCCCTCAACATATGATGGTTCCCACAATTGTTTCGTCGAATCGAGAAAACCTCCAACGGTTCGCGGAAGAACAGTTTTCTCTGGCGAATCATTTCTTGGGTCAATTTGCTGAACTCGACGCTCTCAAGGGTTTTAAGTTTCAGCTGCTCTGCAAACCCTGGCGGGGGCACGGCGGGCGGGGAATTCATACTTTTTCAAGTACTCAGTCATTTTCACAGTGGTTGATCCAACAGGCGACAGTTTCCGACCGAACAAACCTGCAAGAGCCTGTCATCGTCCAGCCCTTGCTTCCAGAAATACATTCCCACGGCGATCGTCGCGTGTTCATCGTCAACGGAGAAGTGGTTTTTGACTTTGTGCGCTGGCCGGCGAAAGGAAAAATTGAAGCGAATCTGGCTCAGGGGGGATCTGCGACGCTCGAGGAAATGCCCGATGAGCTCAGGCACCTCTGCAGGGACATCGCGATTTATTTGAGGATGAATAACATCTTGCTGGCCGGCCTTGACTTCATCGGCTCCCGATTGACAGAAGTCAACATAACATCACCCACTGGAATTCGCACTTTCGAGCAACTCAGCGGTAAAAAGATAACTACCGACATTGCTCGTCGGCTGCTTGGAGAACAACAATCGTGAAGAACTTCAGGCAGCTCCTTGCGCCGATCGCGTTCGCATACTTGATAACAATGCTCAGCAGTGGCTGCGTCAGCACACAGGGCAACATTTGGCCAACAGCCCTTCTTCGTACACAAATTTCTAACTTGCGGGAGTCGTGCAGAATAAACGAGCGGAGCGGATTTTCCGCCGACCTCTCAGTTGCCGACCAGGGAAGCGCAAAGATCGAGGCAGTCTGGGATTCATCCGGAAATCTGGACGGTCAGGTTATAAATGCGCTGGGAGAGGATATTCTTAACTTCAGAATTGATTCTGCGGGAATTCTGCAAACAGATACATCTGTGCAGCAGGGAGCGATGCTTGGCTCCGCTCTCGATTTTCTCGCTGAGCTTGGCACCGTAAAAACACGACTACTGATATGCTCAGGATTGTTCTTGGCGGGCAACGAAGAAACTGGAAACAGTTTTGGCAGAGAAAATGCAAAGGTTGAATTCAATCTCGAAACCCACAGTTCTAAGTGGCGACTTTCATCGCAACTCATTTCCAAATCACAATCAGCCAAAATCCTGCCGGACGAACTTCATATTGTGACAAATGTTTCCAAACCAGAGCTATTTTTCAGCAAATCGGTGGCTGTCATTGAATGGCAGGGAAAAAAGCAGGGCAACCTGATGAAACCTCAATCACTGTCTGTGAATTCCGCGCGCTTGAAAATCAGATTGTCGATCCTCGATTTTGACTAACTTTCATTTCCACTTCGCGAAGCAAGTCTTTGGGCTTGGAAGACTCTTTTTCTTTTTCTTCATCTTGTTTTCTGCGTCTCGCCTCGAGTGCCGTCACCATTGAGGAAAACGTCGCAAAGGCGGACTCAAAGTCTTCATCCGACAATCCCTGCACTTTCGACAAAAGCTGTTGCAGTACGAAATTGCGCCGCTGCAGTCGTCCCATGCTGTCGAAACGTGCTGCCTGATCGTCCATCACTCTTGCAATTTCTGTCTCGTTGATGAAAGTCTTCAAGCGAACTCTCCAAGATTCGTTTCTTTGGAAAAGGTTTCGGCCGATAAGACCTTGTCATTTATGGGGTGCCAGACGATTGACGTGGGCAAATGATTACGTGCTTCGAGACGATGTGTGCCCTGCGGTAGCATTGTTGGTACCGGAGGTTGCAGCATGATTAAGGCTTTTCTCTCGCTCAGTGTTCTATCGATGGCTCTGCTGCTCTCCGTCGTGTTCTGGGCGAACCACTGGTGGACCGAATCAGCAGTTCAGCTTCGAGCGCCGTTGCAGATGGAGATTAAAGAAGGTTCATCAATCCAGAGCGTCTCGCACGATCTCCACAAACAAGGTCTAATCACCGTCAGCCCGAAATTATTCCAATGGGGATGGCGGCTCACGATGGCAAAATCGACACTCAAGGCAGGCGACTATAAGTTCGAAGGCACTCTGCCACCTGCAAAAATCGCCCGAATACTTTCAACAGGTCAGATTGTCACTTTAGCCGTAACAATTCCGGAAGGCTGGAACATGTACCAGATAGCCGAGCGACTTGAGAATGCTTTCCCGAAAACAACAAAGGCAAAATGGCTGCAGTTGATGACTGACCCGAAATTCCGCGAACAGGTTCCCGGAAATCCAGCGCATCTAGAAGGATTTCTTTTTCCAGAAACCTATTCCTTCAGTCCAAAATCGTCACCCGTAGAAGTTATTTCCACCATGGTACAAACCTTTAAGAAAAACTTTACACAAGAAATTATCGACAAAGGTAACGGGCTGAAACTCTCACCGCTTGGGATAGTCACGCTTGCGTCAATTATTGAGAAAGAAACAGGCAAAGCCGAGGAACGCCCCCATATTTCATCGGTCTTTCACAACCGGTTAAGAATTGGCATGCGGCTGCAGACTGATCCAACGGTCATCTACGGCATCTGGGACCGGTATGACGGAAACATCCGTAAGAGTGACCTGCGGGAACCCACACCGTATAACACCTACGTAATTTCGGGATTGCCACCGGGTCCGATTGCGAGCCCCGGACTTGCATCACTCAAAGCTGCGGTGGAACCAAAGCAAACTGAAGATCTCTACTTTGTGAGCCGCGGCGACGGCAGTCACGTCTTCTCCAGCAACCTTCGCGATCACGAGCGTGGCGTTTACCAATATCAAATTCAGCCCGCCCGCAATCGAGCAGTGCGCAATTAATTCGAGGTCACTTTAATTGAATCAAGACAAATCATGGTGGAATCAAGAAAACGGCACGGATGTTATATCGGGCACCAAGCTTTTGGGCCAGCTGGAGAAAAGCATTTTTGCCCAGTCGCCGCCGGCACCTGCGCAATTGCAGTCGGTTTCTGATTTAACACGCGAATTGTGGGGCCACTTTAACACAGACCGCACAATGCTCGACCGCGATTATATGTCGGACGAGAAGATGTTAAATGCGTATCTTGCTTCGTTCTTCTTACCGAACATTGAACGCACCAGATCCGTCGCAACCAAACCGCGAGTCCTTGATACACTCAAAGAAGTCGCAAAACTTAATTCCTTAAGCATCATTGATTTTGGAGCAGGACCGCTGAGCGCATCGATCGGGTTTTTGCTCGCCATCAATCAAGTCCGGATTCACAACTCAGCTCAACATTCTGGTGTTTTGAAAGTCCACATCATCGCCGTCGAAAGGTCCGAACGAGCGGTCAGAAAAGGCGAGTCGTTGTTGAAATCATCAATGCCGGACAATGTTGATGTTGAAATCACAAGAACAACATCAATTCCAAAGAATGGGAAGTACCACGTCATACTTGCGGCAAATGTTTTTAATGAAATTCCTGAAAAGCACCGAAATAAAACGTTTGAAAACCTTGTTTCGACACTAGATTCCTCATCAGTAAATTTGGCTTTGATCATAGAACCCGGTCAAGAGCAACATTCGCGCAATCTTGCTGGAATGAGAGACGGACTGCTCGCACAAAGCACATTTTCGGATCTGCGCGTCATCGCACCCTGCCCGCATCAGTCACCATGTCCCTTATCCTCAGCCACGAAAAGAAATGATTGGTGCTGGTTTAAAACTTACTTCAAACGCCCGCCGTTCCTTCTCGAAATCGACCGACGGTCACGCATAGAGCACAGCGAGCTTGCTTTTTCATTTTTGGCTGTCTCCCGGTCGCCGAAACAAAGCAATAGGATGCCATGGGGTGTCTGCGTGAGTGATGAGATGCCTGTTGGCGAGGAGTCCGACAAACCGAAACGCCTCAATTATTTTCGCAATAATTTGCTCAAGAGTCTGGAATCGCCGCCAATCCAAGCGCTCGAAAATATTGCCGCAGCAGGCACCAAGACAAAGATTTGCGGCCCGTCCGGAGCGTATCTGGGTGGTCTCCGACTCAGAACTCCCGAAAACAAATCAATGGAACGGGGACAGGAACTCGATTCAGCCGCTCCATTCGCAGCTGTGATAAACGAACGATAAATCGATGAATCAATCTTTAATTATTGCGCAGACTTTTCTTTGAGCTTGAGCGCATAGTCGCGGATATATTCACCCGCGCTCCATAAACTCACGACCAGAGCCAACCACATTGAAACCATTCCCCAGAAGGCAAACGAGAAAAAGCCCCAAACTGAGGACAACGTGAGCCCCACGATTCCGACGTCAAGAAAGAAGGTTTTGGTCTTGCCCAACCAACTCGAGGAAATGTTGATGTTGTCCTCGTGCGCGGCAAGTCTGATGGCATTGATGCCAAGATCTCGAACAATGAGCATGACAGCCATCCATCCTGCCAAGCGATGCTTCTCGACCAATATAATCAGAGCAGACACGACCAACAGTTTGTCAGCGAGCGGGTCGAGAAGCTTGCCGAACAGACTTTCGACGCCATATTTCCGTGCAATCCAGCCATCAAAGAAATCAGTGATTGCAGCCAGAGCAAAAAGCGAAGCGGCCGCGAGATCCATGGTCGACAACGGAATCTCTTCACCAATTTTATTCAATACCTGCCCTTGATTCATCAGAGCAACAACACCGGGAATACAGACAATTCTGAGAACGGTAAGTTGATTGGGCAGTCGTCTGAGCCATGGCGATACTGTCTGATTCATGCGCGGAAGCCTTTCCCCTGAGCTGAACGTTTGCTCCAGCCAAACCAGCCGGCTATTAACATGTTCCGCTACCAAGAGAAAATCCCCAACAACGAACAGTTTCAATAACGATGGTAAGGTGCGCAAATACCGAGAATAAGCCTGAATTTACTTGACCGACTACATCCTCAAAGTTAACTTCGCCACTTCCGTGCTCGAATCGATATGCTTTTTAATTGTTCAATTGGAGGTTAACATGAGTGTACTTGTTGGACGTCAGGCACCGAATTTCAAGGCAGATGCAGTTGTGAACGGCGACTTCAAAGAAGTCCAGCTCTCGGATTACAAAGGCAAGAAGAACGTTGTGTTGTTTTTCTATCCGCTCGACTTCACTTTTGTGTGCCCGACTGAACTGCACGCATTTCAGGAAAAGCTCGCTGAGTTTCACAAGCGTGATGTTGAAGTTCTCGGTTGCAGCATCGACAGCAAATTTTCGCACTTTGCATGGTTGAACACGTCGAAAGACCAAGGTGGAATTGCAGGAGTGAAGTATCCGCTCATCTCCGACATCCACAGAACCATTGCACGTGACTACGATGTCCTGAGCGACGGTGGTGTTGCGTTCCGCGGTCTCTTCCTCATCGACAAGAACGGAATTGTACGTCATCAGCTGGTCAACGACCTCCCGCTGGGTCGCAATGTCGACGAAGCGCTCCGTCTCGTTGATGCTCTTGCCCACCACGAAAAGCACGGCGAAGTTTGTCCTGCAAACTGGTCTGCAGGAAAAGACGCAATGAAGGCAACCAAAGAAGGTGTTTCAACCTACCTCGCAAAGCACTGATTCATCCTCAACTCGCGGGCCGGCAAAACCACCGGCCCGCGCTTGTTGCGTCAAACGCACGTCTCTGTCATTCCTCACAAAATTCAATACAATACTGCTAGTTGAGTCATGTGTACCGTTGGAAGGAGCACCGATTTGATCATCGGGCTGGATGCTCTGAAGGCATGTGCTTCCATTTGCAGAGGATTGCGATGAAACTAAGCAAAGTTCTGATCACTGCATGTCTGACACAGTTCTGCCTCCTGCCACAATTAGTCCTTGCTCAGGAAGATATTCCATCACCAACCGGTACAGCTGATGGTGAAAACAGAGGATCGGTCAATCTGGGCAGTGAAGAAAACGAAGACGCCGGTCAACCTGTCCGCATCCGGAGAAACATAATCTCAGGAACCGGAATCATTTTTACTGTGCCGACTCTAGACGTCGGCTACCTTGCAACCACCCCCAAGGCGAATAACATTTTCAGTAAATTGGAAACTCCGAGCACAGGTTATCTTTTTGAACCAAAGCTGGGTGTCGGTGTTTTCAGCCAGAAAATTGCGCTCGACTTGCTGGTAGGCGGACAAATCAGCTCCCTGACCGGGAAACGCACGGGTAAAATCAAAGACTCAAACAACGAATCACCAGATGCACCCTTCGACGCACTCAATCCCGAACAGCCTTACACATTGCAAAAAACGTCGGGACTCGTTGAGGGAAGCGCACGCATCAGATTCCAAAGCGGCACTCTCCAAGCCGGATTGACTGCTACGACTGTGTTTTCTGACGGACCGCGACTGTACTCCTCTGTCGCTGAGATTGGTTTGCCTTATAACGCCTTTGTCGGACCTCAATTTATTTTCGAACAAAGAATCAAAGAGAATATTTTTCGCGTCGGCAGCAGTGTTCAGTTTACAGTGACTGGCAATCAGAGAAGTGCTTTCAATTTTAAAGTCGGTGCATCATATTCGTTTCTGTTGAACTCACCGTTTTTGACTCAGACGGAAAAGAGGGTGGTCAAAAACAAGACAACAGTTCAGAAGCAGATCATCACAACGCGTGAACAGAATATCATCGAAAATGAGAATGTAAGTTTCATCTTCGACTCGCAGACTATCAACTTTAAATTTAACAAATCTGAACTTTCCGAACGCTCGCGGGCTTTTGTCTCGGGACTGGGTCAGATCTTCAGCGCGCAAAGGTCAGATTGGCAGAAATTGACCGTCGAGGGACACACTGACTCGAAGGGCAATCCCGAATACAACAAACGACTCTCTCAGCAGCGCGCCGATGCCGTGAAACAGGTTCTGGTTGAAAACGGCCTGACTTCTGACGACATTGAAACAATCGGCTACGGCAAAGAACGTCTGAGGGTGAATCCAGAGCGCACTGAGGTCGACTTTGCCCGCAACCGACGAGTCGAAATAAAAGTACAAGGGCTCAAAGACGCAAGATTTTTGCAGCGTTCGATCTCCCGACTGGAAAGTCAGATTTTTCCCAGCAAGAAGTTGAATGAAGAAAACAAGGGAGACTCACAGTGATCCGTTCAGTTTTCACGATATTTGCTGCACTTTTTGCTTCAGTCTCGACTCAGAGCAGCGTCGCTCTCGCACAGAAAAGCAGCTCGTCAGACAGGGTTCTTGATGCACGAACCACTGAGAAAAAAATCCGAGTACGAGGTGCAACCAGCGGGTTAAGCGCGATTCTCGGTGGTGAATATGGAATTATGAAGGCCACACCCGGCGACACCAAGACCTTTGATCCCAAAAACGGAAGTGCACTCGAACTAAAGATTCTGACGGGATGGCTTTTCCCGGACTACATGATCGACTCGGGCCTGGGTTTCTACTACTATAAAATCCGCGGTGGTGAGCGACCTGTGGTCAACGGTGTTACGATTCTCGGTGACAGAGAAATTACAGTTTCTGGCTTGCTACTTGAATTTTCTCCTTCGTACCGTCTCGGCAACAACTTCTTTGCCGGCGGTGTCCTACAAGCCAAGACACCCGCTTACAATGATTATTTTTCTGAATCGAATCCGGTCGGCGTGCTATTTGCAGCGGGTGGTCAGCTTGGTTTTCAGTTCTTCGACCGAGAGTTGAACAGTCGAATTACTCTTAAGACCATCACCAACGTCGGTTTGAAAGGTTGGAAGGACATCACCTACCTCGGTGGCGTTCAATTCGGACTTCCATTTAGACAGCCGGACTCTCTCGTCATCAGAAAAACCACAATTGTGAACAAACTTCGCAATGAAGTTGAATACCGGAAAAAGGACTTCACAATTACTGTTACGGCCAACGTCGTTAAACTTGCTCTGGACAACATCTTAACTTTTTATGTTGACCCCTCCGGCAGACCAACACTGACTGCTGAAGCACAATCCTTTTTGGTCGACCTGGGAAGCTCGCTGCAGAACGCGAACTACCTCTGGGATTCTCTTAGAATTGATGCGCAGTCGAGCGGACATATTACTGCTGTCAACGATAGCTTGGTCTCGATTGGTGTGCCTGCAAATAAAATTCGCCGCGGACGGAGTACGCAAGAAGTTGCGGATGGCGGTAACGCCAGCGTCGACTTCACATTCGGCGGTGTCAAAGATGCAAATCAGCTGGCAGAGAAAATACGAGAGTCGATGAAGGCAGCCAAGGTTCCTGAAAACTGCAACAAAAATGGAACGTGTGAGTGAATACGCGGGAGCATTTGAAAACGCATCGGCAGCTTATTTTGACTCGTCGCGCCCGCTGAACGTTGAGCGAATCAGCTCGGAGTAAGGATCTAGAACCAAGAAGGCGAGTGAAGTCAGCAAAACGCCGCGTTGCCCCTTGGCAACTGCAGTCCATTGGAACACGCCAAGTTCTTCACCCGTGCGAAGAATCTCGCCAACAATGGAATTGATTGAACATGCAGGTGCCGTCAATCCCATCAAGCCCCTCAGCAACTGACTCTGCGGAGTGTCAGATACTAGAATTTTGCCGAGCGACTTTGTTAAAGAAGTGAAGGTCACCGGTGTCTCGGAAACAACCACTCCACAACCTGCCACATCGATTCCTGAAAAAAGCGACATGAGTGCAATGATCGCCAACGACCGCTGCTCCAAATCCGCAGCCGATGTATCGATGACCGCGAGGCGGGCATCGTTCTGCAATTGTCTTTCTGTCGAAAAAGCCTCCAAACGCCATGCAAGCAACCTCATTGGATCAGCTTCAATCAATCGCAAGACTGCATCGATTGATTTACCCCAAACTTCGAGCGGCATATCGCTCAATTGCGGCGAAGATGGCATTTCCTGGCGAAGATCATTCAATATGTCCACGCCAGCGACTATCGACAGCCCCTGCCTTAGAGACATCATTTGCAGGTCGATTGCGCGCATCAACATACTGAGGACTTCGGATGGAAAATGAATCAGCCCCACCGCACCCCATTCCTGAGGGCGACAGACGACGATGCGTTTTACAACCGCTGTGCAAAAATCTTGGCTGAGATCCAGCCAATCCGGTTCCGCATCCAAGTATCGCAGGACGTGAAAATCGGCCAATTGCTGGTATGCAGCGTGATCAAGCCAGTCGAGGACCAATCGACTTGAGATGCGCGTTTGCTTCGACAGTTCCTGAGACAGCAACCTGCGGGATTCAGGCGAAAAGACGACGAAGCCAAACTGTTGATACACAGCCGCAACACTTGCCTCATGAAAAGCAAGGGTGAGAGGAGTGCATTTGCCCTCCAAAACATCCTCTGCCGATTCATGCAAGACCCGCAGCAGGGCCTTGTTCTTCATGGCACTTTGTTGCCAGCGCGCCAGTTGTGTAAAATCCAAGAATTGATTCATCATACCGACATGCTCTCAAATTCATTCTGGCTGCGCACGGCCATGCCTTGCCGGTCGGCAAATTGACAGTTGGCACGTGTCTTGCGTGGCGACTCCGCGCAAAGGAGGAACCACACGATGAAAGCGTCGGCCGGTCGGCGACAACCAAACCCAATTATATTCCCCAAGAAAGCCAATAAAATTCCACGAAAAATTGCAGAAATTATTGACATTCTTAATTATTTTCCAACCGGGCTAGCATCTACGCAAATTTCATCCGTACTTCGGGGAATTTCTGCGACATCCGCCAGATCGAGCGAAATAACTCAGGCACGAGTGGCCGCAACCCGCAAACAGATTCAGAGGACAAAGATTTTTCTCGAAAAGACAAATGCAAATTTCAGGCTCGATTACTGCGGTAAAAGTCGTGTCTGGCGAGCCAGACTCATTTGACGAGGCCAGTAAAGCAAAACTCTCACTGGGCAAAAATGCACTCCCCTCAATACTTTTATCAAGTGATAATGGGTAAAGGGGGGACTTTCTTTGTATGACGAATTTTAAGAAATCTCTTTTGTTCCTTGCAGTGGCTGCAGCGATTGGCACGCTCGCTACCGCAATAAAACTAAATCATCTCCGAACCGGATTGGTGTCATCGGGGAAAACACAACTTGAATTGAACGTGACCGTGCGTGGCACCGGAGGACGTGCGGTCAAGAACGCGAATATATCAATTTATGATCCGGAACAGATTCACGTCGGAAAGACAAATGACTCTGGATTCCTGTCCAAAAAAATTCAACTTAGCAGCGGACGGTCACTCATCCTTCAGGCCGACGGCATCGCTTTCAAGATGCAGCGGACGATTTTGATTCCCAGATCTCTCGAATATAGGTCATCCGTATTTTTTGATCTCGCTGAAGTCCATGAGGGAAATGCAACACTACTTTCGACCGAAAACGCGGAAACAACATCTCTCGTAAAAACACCACCCCCCGTTCCACCGACTTTGATTTTTGAAGCTATAAATTCAAAAATTGCAGAGACGACCAAAACACAGCTCGACAAATACCTGAACAACGCTGCTGCGGGGCTTGGTCTTGCTGCTGCTTCTCAACTCAAATGCAGCAGCTGGAGTGACGCACCAAACCTACACGAATGCTTTTTAGTCGTTGCAAATTCGGAGACAAGAAACCGCTTAGTCACCACACTGCCAAACGACGAAAGTACGGCCACAACATGGTTGAAAGAATTTCTATCAACTGAAAACAATGTTTATCCGAAAAAAATCGGAAAAGGTGAAATATTGGTGACGGTCAGACACAACGAAAGAAAGTTCAGGCTTTATTTATGGGACAAACCTTTGAGTGTTTGGAAAGAACGCAAGAAATCGCATGTTTTTCGAATTACCGCAGACAAAAGAGTCAAGGATTCAGATATTCCTCAACTGACACTCGTCACTGACAGCGGTGAACTTCTTCAAAGAAAAATCACATTTCCAAGCCGCAAAAGAAACTTTTTCTTGACAGTTCCGAAATCGGAGATTCTTAATTTGTCCAAGCGCGACTGATTGAAATCAATCGTCGGGCAATGAAATGTTCACTTTCACCTTCTGCGGCTGTTTGACGGGCAGTGTCTGCTCGACGATTCTCTCTTGAATCTTTTCTTGAGTTTCATCGACCGTTCTTTCAATCACAGTCTGAATTCGATCCACGACTCTCGAGGGTGCCGTAAAATTCTGTTGAACATCCGGCTGTTGATTTTCAACCGGCAGAATTTCTTGGGCTGTGTTTTCACGCTGAACAGTTTCGCTTGAAGATCGTGAATTTTTGCTTTCATCTGTTCCATTACGGATAGAAAAGGGATTCGCATCCGTGCCAAGACTACTCCTGTTCACCACAGTACCACCCGGAGCAAAAATGGGTCTCGACTGAACAGCCGCACGTGTTGCTGGTGGACTTGATGTACGATCGACACCCTCCCGCGGACTCGGAGTAGTCGCGACAGACTCCTTGACCTCTCTCGAATCCTCTTTCGGTGCCTTGAAACCTGACTCTTTGTCCTCTGCAGGCCGCTCCTGCTGTTTCTGTTCATTGCCAGGCGACTGAGGTTCCAAAGGACGAACTGCAGAAGGACCGTCGTCTGTAAACTCTGATCCCTTGGGCACGTTGGGTAGCAAATCATTAACTTGTTCCCGAGAAATAAGAGCAGGCGCCTCGGGAGCTGAACTTGAATTTATTTTAGTTGAGTAATTCGGCGCGACGGAAACCGAAAATTCCGGAATTTTGGGATTTTTAACCTCAACAAGCCCAGTCAAGACGACCAGCTGAGTGGCACCGTCTGTGCCAACTGAAATAATCCCACTCGTCCCTCTGATGCCCATGACTGCAGTTTTCGTCCGAAACTTTGTGTTGGCTTTTTCTTTTGCTTTTGGGTTCACGAAAAACTTCAGTTTTCCATTCAAAACGTCAAATGTTGTTTCTGCGAGTCCGCGTCCTCCCGCGGGGCTTT
The DNA here is from genome assembly GCA_039799905.1 of Pseudomonadota bacterium. Classification (GTDB taxonomy): domain Bacteria; phylum Bdellovibrionota_B; class Oligoflexia; order Silvanigrellales; family Silvanigrellaceae; genus RFOM01. The sequence continues at coordinate 16,716 of JBDLRP010000029.1, forward strand.
TTTTATAGTGTTCGATTCGAATCGATGAATTTTCGTGGATCGTGAACGAACTACCGTCATTGAACTTGATTTGCGCAATGCCTCCCTTCTCCGTCTTGATTGCGTCGCTTTCACTGACCTGTAGACCCTTTGAAGCGGGCTTAGTGAAGGACTTCCCGACGACCTGCACTGGACCAGAAACTGCTGAAATAATGGCAATTGTCTTTGATTCCCCAAACGCAACATGGGCCGCGCTGCCTGCGGACAACAGCATGGCAGAGACAAAAAGTGGAAGTCTGGAATGGGCATTGACAGTCTTCGGATTCATCAGGATACCCCTCACATCTTCCTTTCTTCGGTTTCACGAAGGCTTCCGTTGAGAGAGTGTCAATTGTTTGCGGCGGGATAGCGGATACTTGGAACAAAATTTAGATATTTCAGAATCTTATAAAACAAATAAGACCGTCGTTTTTCGCCGATTGGCTCACAGCGGCGGTCGTGGTCAGCGCAAGGATGCACTTTCGCGTGCCCGAGCGGGAGCCGTGTTGTGCCTTTGTCTTAAAATTGAGCGTTCCGAAGACAATTCTTCTGTGGAAAAAACAACCATTGATGTCGCGATTATAGCCTCGAAAAAACAAGTGTCTAAGGAAGCCGTGGATCGCAACAGGGCCAAGCGGCGTGTCCGCTCCGCGATTCAGCAACTCCCAAAAGAGACTTTTGCCGATATTCTTAGCAAACAGAAGATCCAACACGTGGATTGCCTGTTCGTATGCAGTCGGGACTGCCTGTCCATTTCGTTTGTCAATTTGCTGAGAGACCTCAGTAAATCCCTTGAAAAGGCGCTCACTTCAGGTCACGCGGTGAGGAAGCATAATGTTGATTAAACTCTCCAAAATGGAGCGAGCGATGGGCTCGGCTGCCATCGCCTTGATTAGGGTTTACCAACGGTGTATCTCTCCAGCGCTCGGCCCCCGGTGTCGGTTTTATCCGACATGTTCTCAATATGCTTTGGAATGTATTGCGGGCTGCGGGATTCTGAGAGGGTCATTTCTGGCCGTTGTTCGGCTTTGCAAATGTCATCCGTGGCACCCTGGCGGTCTGGATTTGCCACCGAACCGCTGAGCTTTTCCATCACCAACCTTAATCCTCAGGGATATTCAAGCGTGAGCGCAAAATACAGAGAGACAAATCGAAAATTAGCCAAAGCAGCACTCCTTATTGCCATGTGTTTTTCTTGGAGCGCCCAGACAGCCACGGCTCAAGAGTCATCGCTCTCGGCCGGAGGGACTCAGTTTCTCGAGCGAAGCGACCTCGTGATGAAGTTCAGCGAAAAAGGTGGTTGTGTTGAGGACATTCAGCTCAAGGGCTTCAAGGAGAAGTTTAATGGAGATGAAAACGCTCATGTAACTGGCGGGCATTTCCCTTGCAGGGCACTGGCAGTAAAGGTTGAGGCGGTCAAAGCAGCCAATGAAAACGCCGCCTCTGATGAAAATCTGAGAGATTCGCCGGCCGAGGTAAGTATCACTGGCGCCGGATCTGCATCCGTAATTCAAAAAACAGCCAACCTCGAGATTATGCGGACGATTGAACTACGGGATCCCTACACGGGAGAGTTTTCAATCATTCTCAAGAATAATGGAACGAGCGCGTTTTCCGGCAAAGTGGCAGTCGATGTAGGTGGAGTTTCTGAACTGCGCGACGCCGGAAGCCTGTTTGGCAGTTTGAGCCTAGAGTACCGCGAGGCGGTCTATTTTGTCGGCGACGAACTCAAGAGAGTTTCGCTGCCCTTTGAGGACGAACCGACACGCGAAATTCTGGACGAAGCGACGAACATCAAGCCGACGTGGGTTGCAGCCAATTCGCTGTATTTTGCGTTGGCACTCTTGCCCAAAGGACAAGAGTCTTTTGACGTTCAAGTTCTGCGTACCGGCTTCAATTCTGCCATCAGCAAAACCGTTGCTCCGGACAGAACACTTTACGAAATCTGGCTGTCGACAGCAGTCAATGATCTCGCCCCTGGTGCGACCAAAACGATTCAATTCGATCTCTATGCGGGACCCAAGTCAAAAACTGCACTCAACACGGCATTCAACTCCAAGAGTCTCTCGAAAAATATCGACTTCGGTTTCTTTAGTGTTGTGGCATGGCCGTTGTTCTACATCTTGCAGTGGTTCGAGGCCGTTTCGAAAAACTGGGGCATTGCGATCATTCTGCTGACCGTGGTTCTTAAATTTATCCTTTATCCGCTGACCGAAAAGGCCTTCGTTGCCGGCAAGAAAATGCAAAAGCTGCAACCGGAACTCAATGCGCTCAAAGACAAATTCAAAGACGACAAACAGGCTCAACAGAAAGAGATGATGTCGTTGATGGCTCAAAAGGGAGTCAACCCGATGAGCGGATGTCTGCCTATTCTTCCCCAACTTCCCATCTTTTTCGGGTTGAACGCGGTTCTCATGCACACATTTGAATTGCGTCATGCGCCCTTTGGATGGTGGCTCAATGACCTGACCTCCCGCGACCCGTTGTACATCACACCGGTCATCATGGCGGGTTTGATGTATATTCAGCAAAAACTGACACCAATGCCCGCCTCGATGGATCCTGTACAACAAAAAATGATGCAATTTCTTCCCGTTATCTTTGCCGTCTTTATGTTGACCTATCCATCAGGCCTTGTTCTCTATATTATTACGAATACGGTGCTTTCGCTTCTTCAGCAGAAGTACATGATGCGCAAATACGCAAACTTGGATTGACCACGAACGAGGGTCAAGACGTCGGGCCGGGTTTTGAGTGTCGGCCGGCGACTCGAAGGGAGTCTTTGAATAATGAACAAGCAAGAATTCAACGGAAAAACACTAGATGAAGCGCTCTCTGCTGCCGCAAGAGCACTGGGAACCGACGTTTCACTTTTGTCATACAACATACTTCCACAGAGCTCGGGCGGACTTTTCTCCAAACTCTTTCAGCGTGGCGTGCGTCTTGAAGCGTGGGTCGATTCCAACAATGATATTCAGGCTGCGGCTCGCGAGGCCGTTCGTCAGGCTCGCGCCGACTCTCAGGATGGCGCGAAAAACAAACAGCCCAATGCCCCGCGCGCACGTGAGAATCAACCGTCCCGTGACATGTCACAACGCGGCCCCAACAACAACAATCGCAAAGACGCGACCAGCCCCCGGCCTGTTCGAGCAGAAGGCCAACAAAGACGCTCAGGACCAGATCAACAGCGAAACGCTAGCGCCCCAAACCGACGGCCGGAGCGTTCACAAAGCCATCAGCAACGGTCTGCTCAGGCAAACAATGAAATTGCCGGAGAAGAACGCTCCAGCAGGCCGAGGTCTGCACTCAATTCACCCGAGTCGGTTGCACTTCTGAATGAACTTGCAGTTCAGTTCGTCAAGGGTTTCAACCCTGATGAAAGCAGTCAGGATATAAAAATCGACTTCCTCTCCGAAGAGGAAGTTCTAGTCACTGTTCAGTCGGCTGCGCTTGAGGAATTTCTGATAAGAACAGATCGGCTCTCCTGTGCTTTCGAGCATCTTTTTAAACGAATCGCTCAAAAGAAATTTGGCGACGTGTCTGGTCGGGTAACGCTGAATGCAGGCTCGGCGGCCGCTCAGCGTGAAGAAAAACTCAAACAGATGGCGCTCGAAATTGCCGCCAAGGTCCGTGATACGGGAAAAACAATCACGCTAGGTTCCAAGAGCAGCCAAGAGCGTCGCGTCATTCATCTTGCCCTCGAGAACACGCAAGGCATTGCCACAAAAAGCATTGGAATCGGCGAAAATCGCAAGCTGATTGTCTACTCGACTGATCGTCCGCAAAGAGACCGTCACCATGGCTCACGACGAAACGGACAACGTCCTCAGAATCGCTCCAATGCGGGCGAAGTCTCGGACGGAGATGTTACGAATCATGATTCTTCGGATAGTCTCCAGGCCGGTCAGCGCCCGGACGGTCAGCCACGTCGCCAACGCAGGCGCGGTCGCAGAGGCGGCAACCGGCAAAATAGACAAGGTGGCCGCGCTCATCCGAATGCTGAGTCTTCGGCGGTGGGAACAGAGTCTCAATCAGAGTCACTCCGTGACTCTGACGTCTGACAATTCAAGACCATGCTTGAACACGATACATCCGAGACCATCTTTGCCCTGAGTTCGGCGAAAGGTAGGTCTGCCGTATCGTTACATCGGATAAGTGGTCCGAGTGCGCTCAAAACAGTCATCCCGCTGCTGCGGCATCCTGACTTTCAAATCGCTTCGGCAAACACAAAATGGCAGCAAAAAGTCGATTTGAGACCGTCGGTCTCAAAGTATTGTTTTCTGGTATCCGAAGACGGCGAAATCATCGACGATTGTCTTGTCACCTATTTCAAAGCGCCACACAGCTACACGGGCGAGGACACCATTGAAATAGGTTCGCATGGCAATCCGCTTATTATTGCGAAACTGCATTCAACACTGCGCCAGCTCGGAATGCGTGAAGCCAAACCCGGGGAATTCACCCAAAGGGCCTATCTCAACGGAAAGATGGACCTCACTCGCGCCGAAGCCATCGACCAGCTTATTCATGCGGACACATACGCAGGTATCGCCCTGGCAAGACAAGCCTCCGAGGGACGGATCGCCGAAGTTGCATTGAAGATCAGACAAAGGCTGACTTCAGCCATGGCCTATTTTGAAGCTCACATCGATTTTGCCGATGATGAAGTCGGCAATTACGACAGCCGATCGCAAATGCTGCTGCTGAGCGACATCCGTAACGAACTCAAACGCCTGATGGAATCATTTTCAGTCGGGCTGAAAATCCGTGAAGGATTGCGGGTTGCGTTTGTCGGGGTTCCAAACGCAGGTAAATCTTCACTCTACAATGCGCTTCTTGGTTACGAGCGTGCAATTGTCACAGATATTCCCGGTACAACCCGAGACGTACTGGAAGATAGACTTGTCCTCAACAAACGCGATTTCATCCTTTTGGATACCGCGGGTATCCGTGAAACCGCAGACACAGTTGAAAAAATTGGTGTCGAGCGGACTTGGAATTCAGCAAAGGGTGCGGACATTATTTGTCTGGTGATTGACCCTACACAACACCAAGCGGCGACGATCGAAGAAACCGTATTCCAACAAGCCAAAGACCTTTTGGATCCGTTACATGCATTTGGTATTTCAAATGCCGTGGTTGTTTTGACAAAGGAAGACTGTTGGACGGAAAAACAAAAAGCGGAGTGGACACGCTTCAAAAACCAAGAACAGAATTTCAACTTCGCGCTCTGCAAAACCTCTGCAAGCAAGCCCGAAATCGGTGCGCTCACAGCTCTGCTTGAATCGGTTCATGACCGGCTGTTTTCGCTCGAGCAAAATCAAGAATCAGCAATATTGATCTCGGAAAGACAGCGCGACAAAGTCGCACTTGCACTCAGGTCTCTGGATACAGCAATTTCTCTCGTGTCAGAAAATGATTTCCCCGAGAAAGTCGCTTCCATGCTCATCCAAACGGCTCAGCACGTTAGCGAAATTGTCGGGGAAATCGGAACCGAGGACGTACTAAACGACATCTTTGCCAATTTTTGCATTGGCAAGTGAGTCAGTATCCGGTTATTTTCGAGGAATCATACGAGTAGACCCGAGGTAAATCCTTGGCAAACCGAATCAGGGTTGACTGCTGATTGACTAGCGTGTCAAACACCCGCTTTCCATTTGGCTCGGTGCGGACAAGATCAATTTTTTCCTGAAGACGGTTGATCCTTTCGGCATCATCACCTGCATCCATCACTTCATCCATGATGGCGTTGAAGCGGACCTTTTCCTCGGGAGTGAGACCACTCGTATTTGCATACTTGTGATACTTCTCCACCTGCCTGGGATCGGTGTCGATGACAACAGTCCCATCTTCCTTCTTATCAACGACGATTCCCGGCTTGGTGTAAATTCCAGCCTTGGGAACGTAGTCACCGATTTGCATATTCGCATTTCTCTTTGGAACTGGCATTGTCATCATAGCCTTCCCTCCCTCTCCTTTATTAATATTGCGGCAGGTTTCTCATATCGACCTGATAATTCGGCGGCGTATACTCATCACGGTGCATCCGATGCATAAGTTCATTCTCAAGATAGCGAAGAACTTTGGGATCCACCTGACGCGAATCCTTCAGAAACAAAATTGTCTCATGGAGATTGCGTATTTCTTCCTGCTTTGAATCGCCTTCGATGCTATTTAGATGCAGGTTGTAGGAGGCTCTTTGATTTTCATCGAGATGATTCTTGAGTCCTTTCTCGGACTGTTGCTGAACCTTCGACAAATCCTCGTCCAGAACAACCTTGCCGTTTGAATGATCAACGTTTTTCACAACAGCGGGCGCGCCATTGCGAAGAAAAATAACATCTCCGTTGACCAGCTTCATAACGAGCCCTCCTGACTTTGCATCGAAAAAGAGGAAGCTACGATTTCAGAATACAGCAAGATGCAACAAGAGTGTGCAAAATTATATTTTCATTGACTGGGGATAATCTGCAGCCACAAAGAGCAGCGGCGTTAAAGGTCATCAGTAAAAATCCGAGACCAAGACAATATTGTGTTGCGCACATCTCAAGAGGTCTTGGCATGAGCAGCCAAAAAAGAATAACAACTCATCACACCACTATAATTGGAACAGTAATCGCACATTTCTGTTTTTCGGCATGTGGGCAATTTGTTCCCGAATTCCTCTCCGCTGAAAGAGGAAAAGAAAAAACGACTCACTCATCTGACGCCCGCAATGCAAACAATTCACCGAGACCTGATCCTCTTGACGACAAAAGACTGTCTGAAAAGGTTGCTGACCTGACGACCGAGGCTGCAAATCTTGCAGGTGAAATTAGCTTTCTGAACAACCGGCTCGAACAAATATTTTTGGTCAAAAACGCGCTGTGTCGCAGGCAGACAAATCTTTTTTCAAGCTGTCTGGCGCATACACCGCTTTCCTTCAGTCATTGGAAAGTGGGCGCGGCATGCCGAAACGACCGAAAAATCTGGGACACGAGAGCATACTCTGCAAACATTTCAGGGGTGGATGGAAAATTCAAGTTGGTGCTGGACAACTCCATCGAATCAAACTCGTTTGAAGCGAATCGGGAGACAAAACTAAGCTGGGTTGCATTGGGAAGCCGGAGTCTTCGTGACATGAAACTATCCGACATTGGCTCCTACAAGTTGAAAGCAGTCGAGGGAACTTTCGAAAATCTGGAGTCTGTCAGTTTTTCCCTGAAAATAGATGACACTATCCTGCTTTCAGAAAAGGACATTATTGTTGGAACCAAGACCGATACCGCAGTCATTCTCAGCCAGATTCCAATCTCAGAACGACTTGCATCATCTGAATGTAGAGTCGAAGAAAACGAGATCGAGGAGATTACCAAAAAAGCAATTTCCACTGCAGCTGCTCAGCCTGAAGTGAGCTCACCAACTTTTGAATCCGGCGAATCCAAGCAAAAGATGACGAGTGTCATTGAAGACTGGATCGAGCAAAAACGTCGGGAATATTTGAACAAGACCGACATCTACCTTGCATCGGCGCAAGACATTGCCCGTTTGCGACGCGACATGCGCGGTAACCTTCAGCTCGGGTGCTGGGCTCGCGAGAGCATCAAAACGATTGAAGTCACAATTCAAGGTGATCATCTTACGCTGGGTGAGTGGGAACGAAACCAAGCAAAGCAAGCGATACCGACAGTTGGACAGCCGACGCAAACAACGTTGGATTTTGGGGGCGGTCTGCGATTCACCAATTCTGACGAAGGTAGCTTTTCGCTGTTCAGACAGGACGGTCGTTGGCTCATCAATGTAAATTCTGACCTCACAATTGGTGACATCAGCAGCGTGCAGCTCAGGAAAGACGGCTACGCTTTCCAAAGTCTCAAGAACTGCTGGTCTACTTGGGGTGGGCTGGGAAGCGCATGCGAGTGGCAGAACCGGGAAAAAGACCGCTATTCCCTGAAGGCGTTGGCAATTCAAATCAATGGTCAGCGAATTTACACAGCAGAAAACTTAAATCATACGTTTGAACGAAAATCACTTCACTGGTTTGAAAAAAGCCTGACGTCCAATCAGGCATATATTGAACTCATGCGCAGGCGAGACTGCCCGATGTCCGCAGTTGCTGAATAGGTGTTCTGATGCGCGTTTTAATAAGAAACTCAGCAGTGAATATTTTGTCGGCAGCTTTATGCACGACACTCATTGCCTCGTGTGGGGATGGAACGCGTGCACAAAGTCGGACAGGAAACGCCGATTCACAAGAATCAAGCGCTTCTGTCATGCGACCTGCGAATCATGCTTTGGAATCAATCGCCACATTGCGGAGACCCACCGCCGGGCTCGCAGAGGTCAATGGTTTTGATGTACCGGTTGTTGCCGCAATTAATTTGGAACACCGTGACATTTCATTTGATGTCTTCCGCTGTTCAAGCCTCCAGTCAATTCAAGGAAAGCTTGAAGAGTATGATCCAGACCATCCGGCCCTTTCGCAGCCAAACAGGGCTCTTGAATACCTGACTTCAAACGACTTTTGGAACGAAATCAGCAGCCAATGCGTATCGGTCAAAAGCTTCCACCCGCAGCGTGAACTGACAGACTTAACGGCACCCTCCGGAGACTGGATCTGGTTTCTTCGCCCTTGCATTGCGACCGGCAAAGAATCGGAGAAAATCTGCAGCCAGATTTTTACGGCGAGTACAGCACTGAGCGGATTTACAAACCAGTATTCCTTAATTCAGCAGGAATTGCTTGTTGATATTGATAGGAAGCTTAAGTTGGTCTCAGAAGTTACCGCAGGCATCCCCTCGCAGTCCGAGTCGTACGTTGCAGCGCTTGAAAAGTGTGGCAACGATAATTGGGACAAGGCCACACGCGCACTGATGAAAAGTCTAGTGCTCAACATTATCGGTTTGGGCAGCGCAATCATCTTGGAGATATTTGCTCCGTCAGTCGATGTCGGAGACTCCTGGAAAGAAAAGATCGCGCTTATTTGGCAACCCAGCGATGACGTGCAAAAGACAGGACAGGCTTTGACCCGTGTTCTGCTGTGGCTCTTCAGCAATCAAAATGAATACAAAAAGACGTGCTCTGCAGCAGAAGAGATTCGCATATCGGCGAGCGCAGTTCTCCTTAGGTTGAAATCTCTTCAATATGAATTGGCTTCGGACCTTGACCAAGCGGAGCGCATGGGAATTCCATTACCGGCAGAGGTGCGTCCATGAACATGAGTCGAATGAAATTTCCCTATTTGACCGCACTAGTCTTTGCGGCGGCATGCAGCGTTGGAGAGAACTCAGACAAAACTCAACCCCAGATCCCAAAAGAACAAGCAAATGACGTTCAGCAAACCCGACCCGTACCGTCTGTTGAAATCAGGTTAACCAACGATTCCGTGACAAGTCTTGAGACCATCGCAGAACTTGACTATCGCGCAGCCGATTTTGTCAGCGTGATTCGATGTAATGCAAATTATGATCTTATCAGTGCAACGGGAGAGGCACTCCGCCACAGTTCAGGATTTCTTGCACAAACTCATTATCTGGATTTGCGGGTTGCATGGGAATCAGCCTTGGGTGCAACTGAATTTTGCCGACTGCTCGGTGACAAAGTTGTCAGGCAGTCCTTCAGTGACCCGAGCGCAGAAACAGGACGCTACTTTTATCTTTTTAATCCATGCCATGAAACAATTTCACAAGACGCTGAACGAGAACAAATTCACTGTTCATACCGACTACGGAGCACACGCGATATCACTTTACGGGGCACACTCTCGGAAGAAAACTTTAAGCGTGCGCAGGAGATTTTAAAATACGAGGCTAAGCTCGCCGCCACTGCGATCAAATTTCGCCAGCAACTGCAGATGAGCCTTTACGCGCAGGAAAGCTGTGAGAACAATCAAACAGTAGACGCGATAAGAGAAGCAAAACAAAAAGCTCTCAAAAGTTTGTTGATCACTGGAATTGCTGCAGCCATCGGCGGTGTTGTGGGTGGTCCAGAGGCAGGCGCTGAAGCAGCAAAGAAAACCCTGAAATGGATTGCAGACTATTATGGTCCCGGAACAGTAAACAACCCAACCAGATGCAAGCAGCTTGATGATGCCGACAGCAAGGCCCGTGAAGTAGCCGCGGAAATGGAGTTGCTGACAAAAAAAATCAGCCAACTCAGGAAAGAGTTGGCTGATTCTCAGAAGACATTCTGAGAAGACTGAAATGGCAGGGCCAGCATTCAGAGCTTCTTGAATTCTCCGCGACGGTTCTTCGAGTATGCGGACTCGTCCTGGCCTTCGACAGCCGGACGCTCTTCACCGTAGCTGATTGTCGTGAAAGTTCCGGCAGGAACTCCCTCAGCAGCCAATGCGTCCTGGATGGCGCGGGCACGCTTTTCGCCCAGTGCGAGGTTGTACTCATTCGAGCCGCGCTCGTCGCAGTGACCTTCGATCTGAACTTTCATTGGAGCGCCGGTGTTCGCTTTGACGACTGCGGCCAGCTTACGAAGCTTGTCAGCCTCGGAGGCTTTAACCGTGAAGCTGTCGAAGTCGAAATAAATAGTTTCCGAAGCGAAATCAGCGGTATCGAGAGCAGCCGGAGCTGGAGCCGAAGAAGCTGCGGGAGTCGCAATCGGCGCCGGAGCGGCTGGTGCGGCAGCAGCTGCCTTGGTGTCTGCAAGTGTCGGCTCCGGAGCCTTCTTCTTTGAACAGGCGACGGCAGCAATAGCAACCGAACAGAGAGCAACATGGCGGAGAGTAAATGCCATAAGGGAAAACTCCTCAATGAAACGGCGGCACACCAAGACGGGCTTGGCCGGAAAGTTAGCCAAGGATCTCTGTGCCATAAAACCTGAGGTTCAAGGTATTCAATGCCTTAAAATTGTCAACTATACGAACCCACTTTGTGACTTGCCGACCGAAAAGTTCTGGTGTATCGACGGGGTTCACTTGAGAAGTCTCAGTGTGAGACACGTCACCGGAGTTCATTTATGTCAACAGAATCAATCAAAATTGTTGCCCAGGCTCGCACTCTGTCGACCAAGGGCGCCCTGCGCGAAATGCGCCAGAATGGTCTTCTTCCAGCCACGGTTTTCGGCAAAAGCGGCACGAAAAACATCAGCATTCCGGTGAAGAATCTGCCGAAGCACCACACTCGTTCAAGCCTTGTTTCTCTTGAAGTTGACGGAAAAACAACGACTGTTCTGATGCGTGATGTTCAGGTTGACCCGCTCAAAGACGCACCTATCCACATGGATTTCCAGGAAGTCGGCCAAACTGAAGTCGTCAAAGCCAAGGTCCCGCTGAACTTTGTCGGCCTGACCCGCGAGCAAGAAAAAGAAGGCTCATTCAAGGTTCTCATCCGCTCGTTGATGGTGAAAGGTCCGGCCAACAAGCTGCCTCAAACCCTGACCGTCAATGTCGGAAACCTGAAGGTCGATGAGTCGGCGCACATTGGCGACCTCGCACTCCCCGAGGGTATCAAGCTCGCGTCGTCGCGCAACTTGGCACTCGCGTCTTTGGTTCGCTTCTAATCGTATATGCGGTTAGTCGTCGGACTGGGTAATCCAGGAACACAGTACGAGCTCACGCGTCACAACGTGGGCTTTATGTTTTTGGACGAATTGGCAGCGTCGGCCAATGAGCAATTCAACCAATCCAAGTTCTCTGGCCTGACCTGTCGTATCCGCTGGAAAGGTCATGACCTCCTTCTTTTGAAACCACAAACTTTTATGAACCTGTCGGGCACATCCGTGCTCGAGGCGGTTCAGTTTTACAAGCTGACTCCAGCTGATGTGATCGTCGTTTTCGACGACCTTGACCAGACGGCAGGAGCAGTCCGATTGCGCGCTGGCGGCGGACATGGAGGCCACAACGGAGTCAGGGACATCCTCGCGCGATGGGGTCAGGATTCATTTTTCAGGCTGAAAATAGGAATTGGCAAGCCCGAACACAAATCCGCAGTTGTCGGGCATGTGCTCGGCAGGTTCAACAACACTGAGCTCGAAGATTTGAAATTAAAAGTTTTTAAAACAGCCGAGGAACGACTGCTGGACGTACTGAAACGCACCTAGCATGACTGACCCTAATCCTTGTTTTTCAGGCGCATAAGTGCAGGGGTCACGTATCTTTTGAATTGTTCAGGACTCATTTTCCTGCGCTCGCGCTCGAAGGCCTGCTGCTGAAGCGGTGTGAGAGATTCATAAAATTCTGCAACACACATCAAGAAGTCGTCATCACTCCAAACGTCAGCCTTACTTACCGAGTCAGAGGACTTGCTTTGATTCACCGTCTTTTCGGCTGCAGCAGGACGTCCAACGTTCTCATTCTGTAAACTTCTTGAATCCGTAAAAGAAACAACTCGCTCGGCGCGTTGGACGTTTGTTGCGAGCACTGCCTGCTGCACTGGTGCGATTCGCGAGCTCGCAGCATTTGCTGATGACTCAACCAACGCGACAGGTGCGGCATCTATAACAGATGACTCCAGGGCGACTGCCGGGCCATCCTGCAACACACCTGACAAGGCGCGTTCGAATTGCACCGCATCCAGCGCATGCTGCGACATTCTCCAGCAATGCACTATACCGCTATCGGCCTGCTTCGGAGCGCGGCCCATGAGATGACGCACACGCTCACGCGGAGCCTCATTCTCCCAGCTCAAAATTCCATGATCGTAAAACGCCTGTGCACGCGCTAGCTGCTCTTTATGAAGTTTTGAAAGCTCTCTCGCACCCAGAGCGCGACCGCGCCAGAACCGCTCCGGATGCTCCTGTGAGTCCAGCGCTCTCTCGCTACGTTTCTTCATCAGTTCAAGCGAAAGATAAGCGCATAATTTTCTGGGTGAAGATGCTCTGCTCAAAGCCTGCAAGACATCCGGCTGTAGGCTAACGATTGCCTCCGCCGATGAATCGCCATTGTCAGCCCCCTGCAACTCCGTTGTGCCTGTGTGATTCATTGCGGATGGCAGAAGGTCTGCTGCAGCAAGGGAAAACAATCTTCGCGGGTCGCGCGAAAAACTGACGATCAGAACGTCTGCGGTCCCATGCTTCAAAACGACATTTTCGACAATCTGCACCAATCCGACAGACTCGATCTGCAGCGAAGCTGCGGAAGGCTGAGCAGCTTTTGAGCGCTTTGAGGATTGCCGCTGCGCAACGAACTTCATCCTCTGCACGCGCAAGGCCGAACTCAAATAATTAATTAAGAATTCACGCTGCGCATTAACCTCGGCCGAAGTTCCCTTCAAAAGCCGCGTCAAATCGAGTTCGACAGCAAATCGTCCAGACGTTTCGCATCGCGAGACCTGAGCAAAAATCTCAGTCCACAGCGTCACAACCGTTGGAAAGCTTTTCACAGAAAGTGGAGGACCACTCAGGATCCAATCCCCTTCACGCAATGACAATTGAAGAGCGAGCTGCTCAGTTTCCTTGCTCAGCCACTGCGAAATGACTCCCACCAGCCACCAACGCGGACAGATGACGCGCTTTTTGAGAGCGTACGCTGCCGCTTCCAACCCGCGCGGAAACGCGCGCGCAGGCAAAGCAAACTCACCGCCAGTCGTGGAAAGTGCACGAATGGAGTCGGAAGTGCTTTCTGCAGCGCTCGGCGCGCTATGGTAGAAACGCTCTACTCGCATGCTCAATATCAATTCTTATTCATGATTGTTTGGAGCTGCTTAGGTAGCATGACCCGCAGCATGTCTGCAACCATTTTTGCCTGCGAATCGAATTCAACTTCAACTGGATGGCCCGCATTAAGTTGTTGCAAATTTGTCTCTTGGAGAGTGTGTGGAATAAGCATGATTTCAACCCACGCTGATTGCTCGTCGCAAAAGCAGTCAGCAATTGTGAGCGAGACTCCGGAAATCGCAATCGAACCTTTTTTCAGAAGATAGTGACCGAACACAGGGTCAACTGTGACTTTTAGCCGCCAAAAACCATCTGAAGTCGCCTCATTGGCACTCACTTTCGCCAACGCATCAACATGTCCCGTAACCACGTGCCCACCGAGCGCGTCGCCCATGCGCAAAGCGGGTTCCAGATTCACGAGTGTGCCGACACCACGAAAATCAGATGAACCAAAACGTGTCAGTTGTAGAGTTTGCGGACCAGCCTCAACGGTGAAAGTGTTGAGTTCATTCGTTTTGGATTTGCTTGAAGAAATGACCGTGAGACAAGCACCGTTGCAGGCCACACTAGCGCCGAGCTGCAACTCGCTGAGTGGGAGTTTAGTCTCAATCGAAAACAACGCGGAATCTTCGCGACGCTCCCATGAGCTCACTATCCCGACATCCCGAACCAAACCAGTAAACATCCGCGCCTCCTTCATACCTAAAGGATAGAGCTGCGTGTTTACTGAAGCGCACCGGAGTTCTCAAGGTCTCCCTGCAACTTATTAAAGCGCGAATTTTGCGCAAGTCGTTGGAGCTCTCTGACAAAGTCTTCCGGGTCGGAAAAAGCGCGATAAACTGAAGCGAAACGCACATAAGCAACGGGATCCAAATGACGCAACACATCGAGGACCAACTCGCCAATCACCTGCGAAGTGATCTCGCGATCGTCGCGCTGACTCGCAGTCAGTTCGACGTAGTCCGCAATTCCCTCGAGTTCTTTGGCACTCACGGCGCGCTTTTGGCAGGCAACGCTCATACTGCGCAGAAGCTTTTGTCTGTCGAATGGTTCTTTGGAACCATCCCGCTTGACCACATATACGGGCAACTCTTCAGAGCGCTCAAATGTTGTGAAGCGGTAATTGCAGTTCTGACATTCGCGCCGACGACGAATTGTAAGGCCGTCTTTGCTCTCACGGCTCTCAAGGACTTTCGTATCTTCACTTTTGCACTGTCTGCACTTCATCTTTGAACCCCCTGAACCCCGCAGAGTTCAGATTAGAGTTTGGGGACCGAATATCCGGCCTGAGCAAAAACCCCGTCGTACAGTGGGTATCTATGACACAAGTTATGCACAATTGTCATGGCTTGCGGCATTTTGTCTTCCGCAGGCTCGAGCGCAAGAGCGATTGCCTGTCCTAACTCTGCCATATCCTGAGGCTTTAGCCCGCGGGTGGTGATAGCTGGCGTACCGATGCGAATTCCGCTTGTCACCATCGGCTTGCGGGTTTCACCCGGAACCGTGTTCTTATTCACGGTTAGACCAATGCGACCCAAACGCTCTTCCGCATCTTTTCCGCTCAGCGGCGACTGACGCAAGTCGATGAGCATCAGATGGTTGTCTGTGCCGCCAGAGACAAGACTCAACCCGCGCGAAACGAGATTTTCGGCAAGCGCCTTGGCATTTGCAACAATCATCTCGGAATAGCTTTTGAAAGACGGATGGAGTGCTTCGCCAAACGCTACAGCCTTTGCTCCGATCACGTGCATCAACGGACCGCCTTGCACCCCTGGGAATACAGCCTTGTCAATTGCTTTGGCATATTCTGCCTTGCAGAGGATAAGCCCACCGCGCGGACCACGCAGTGTTTTATGAGTTGTCGTTGTGACGAAATCAGCAAATGGCACCGGGCTTGGATGGACACCAGCGGCCACGAGTCCTGCAATGTGCGCCATGTCGACCAGCAACAGAGCGCCGACTTCATTTGCGACCTCACGAAATGCAGCAAAATCGATAATGCGCGGGTATGCACTCGCTCCGGCAATAATCAATTTGGGCTGCGTGCTCTTGGCCTGCCGGCGCACTTCATCGTAGTCGAGTCGGCCGTCCGATTCGCGGACTCCGTAGAATTCTGATTTGTAGACAAGACCCGACATGTTGACGGGCGAACCATGCGTGAGATGTCCGCCATGCGAGAGATTCATTCCAAGAATCGCATCACCCGGCTTCAGACAGGACAAGAACACAGCCTGATTGGCCTGCGCTCCGCTATGTGGCTGCACGTTGGCGTGTTCCGCGCCGTAAAGCTTTTTTGCTCTGTCGATGGCAAGTGATTCAACCTCGTCAACACACTCGCATCCGCCGTAATAGCGTCGGCCCGGATAGCCCTCGGCGTACTTGTTGCTCAGCACGCTGCTCAGGGCCGCAAGCACGGCCGGTGATGCAACATTTTCGGAAGCAATAAGTTCAAGACCATCTGCCAATCGTTTGGATTCAGCAGCCAGTATTGCGGCTACTGTTGGGTCGCTTTCTGCCAGTATGGCTCTGCTCGTTGCAAGAAACTGATTCATGGAACACTCCGCTCAGAGTTCAACGGTGGTGATCGCTATTTGTCGCAAATGACGACAAGCGCTTTTCGATAGTCGCGATTTTATTCAGACGGGCACGATGCCGGCCCTCTTCGAACTCGGTGGTTAGCCAAATTTTAACAAAATCAACTGCGCGTTGGTGATTGATTGTTCGTGCGCCCAGACACAGCACATTTGCATCGTTGTGCGCCCGGCTCATGCGGGCCGTGAATTCATCAAAAACCTGCGCGGCCCGAACAGCGGGAAATTTGTTCACGGAAATGCACATGCCGATGCCTGTGCCGCAAATCAAAATACCGCGGTCCACGCGACCACTGGCAACTTCAGAACCGACGATGTCGGCGTAATCGGGGTAGTCAACCGAGCCGACCGAATCGGCCGCAACTCCATAGTCGAGAATCTCATGACTGGTCAGATTCAAAAATTCAATAATGTAAGACTTCAATTCTTTTCCGGCATGGTCAGAAGCAACGGCAATCTTCATTGATACATTCGTCCCTGAACTGTTTACGTCTGAAAGCGAAAAGGCACCCGAAGGTGCCTTTGGTTCCGATTAGAGCTTGCTACCGATGAATTTAACGGCATCACCGACCGTCTTGAGCCGCTCGGACTCCTCGTCTGAGATGCTCGTTCCGAACTCTTCTTCGATTTCCATAAGGAGTTCCACGATGTCCAGAGAATCCGCTCCAAGATCTTCCTGAAAGCGCGATGCTGCCGAGACGTTCTTTTCTTCGATATTCAGCTTTTCCGCCACAATCTTGATGACTTTCGCCTCAACAGTTTTGCTGTCCATTGAGAAATCTCCTTTCCGTTTGGTAGTACGACCCGCAGTCAATACCAAAGGAGCGTCTCAAAATCAACGCACCCTAGTGATTTGATTTATTTCGTTTATACTGATCGAGAACGGTCTGCGTAGAGGCAAAGGGGACACCCATGCGCGTGGTACTTGCGCTCGACAAATTCAAAGGCACCCTAACATCCCAACAAGCCAATGAGTGTCTTGCCGACGGTATCCGTCAGCGAAATCCCAAAATTGAAGTTGCACTCCGGCCGATGGCTGACGGAGGCGACGGAACGGCCGCAATTCTAGCGGGATACATGGGCCTCGAGGCCATGCGGGTTGAGCTGCCAGACCTCTACGGCAAACTCACTGAAGCGCACGTCTATTGGCACAACTCGCGCCGCATCGCAGTTATTGAGACCGCTGAATTGCTTGGAACAGCGCGGGCCGTGGCCCACCGCAGCGACACCTTGAAGGCGACAACGACCGGTCTGGGGCAATTGATTAAAAAGGCTTTTGACCTGCGCCCAGCCGAAATTTGGATTGCAGTCGGCGGAACCATGACTGTCGACGCGGGCTGGGGAATCGCGCAGGTCTTTGGTCTGCGCGCTCAAGACAACGACGGGAACGACCTGCAACCATCTCTTGCAAACGCTGGGAAGATAAGTGTCATCACGCGCAATCCGCTCCCTGAATTTATGATGAAAACAAAAATAGTGGCGTTGTGCGATGTGCATGCACCCGTTGTGGGCAGCGGGGTGACGTTGGCTAACTTTCTTCCTCAAAAGGGCCTCGCGGCAGACCAGATTCCGAGTGTTGAAACAGCAGTCAGGCAGTTCTGGGGACACCTGCAGAAGGCCAACCCGTTTGTTCCCAATCTAGAAAGTCCTTTCACTGGAGCAGGTGGCGCACTCTGCCTTGGGCTCGCGGCGACGTTTCCCAATTTCTCGATGGAATTGGGTGCATCACGAATCGCTCGCGTTTCGGCGCTTGCACAATGTTTTCAGGGCGCCGATCTGGCAGTCTGCGGAGAAGGCTGTCTTGATGCGCAAACCCTGTCTGGAAAAGCACCGCAGGTGGTCGCACAGATTGCGAAAGAACATGGTGTCCGCGTGGCCGGTGTCTTTGGCCGCATTACAGGTGAACAAAACGCATTGCTCAGAGAGTTGGGCGTGAGTGATTCATTTGTGATCACAGGCAACCAACTGATGCATGCAAGCACGGAACTCACCAAGCTGAGCAAACAGCGTTTTCACGAAATCGGAATCGAGATTGCCCATCTCGTCGAGGCGTCGGCAAAAAAGAGCAGCCGACGCTGAGTGTTCAAATAAAACGCAAGTCAGTGCGTTAAAGTTTCGGCGAGTCGATACTTCCTCAACACCAAATTCGAGAGATAAATCACCACCGCAAGAGTCAGACAGATGATCGGCACGGAGGGCAATCCTGTGTGACTCAGTGACAGTGCAAATCCGGCCGGAGCCGCTACGAATGATAGAAGAACGCAAGCACGGATGTGCTTGCGTGCTCCGACAACTCCCACCATCGACCTGACTGTCGTGGGTATGAACAGAAACGCACAGGTCATTAAAAAGCCGGCAGCCCACGTGCTCACCGCAGTCAGAAGAATGAAAAGAATTTCATCGCGCCAGCGTGTCGCAGCCATCGGATAACCGAGAACTTCGCCCGAAAAGGTAGAGCGGAGAATACTGTCGCGCCGCAGCCAGAGCAGTAATGAAACAATGAGAGCAAAGCCGGTGACAAAAAGGCATTCTTCGAACCCAAGCGTCGAGACATCGCCGACAAAAACTCTTGAATGGTGAATCTCCAGCGAAGGATGCAATGCGACCAGCAATTGTGTACCCGAAAAAACAATCAGCCAGAAGGTGAGAAGTGAGTTGGAGCCCGACTCGCCGAATTTGCCCTGAAAAAGAGTTGCCAGCCATCCAAACAAAAACGCACCGCCAATCGCCCCCGTCAAGCTGATAGCCATCTCTCCAGAGCTTTCAGAATGCTCCGCAAAATAGAGCGCGGCTATCGAGAGAAGCGCCCCAAGCTCTGCTCCCTGTGCCATGTTAAGACTCAGCAGATTTTTCTGCCGCGCTGCGAGGTGGACACCGCAAAATGCAAGCGAAGCGGCAAGTACCGCCACAACAGGAAAAGTCCAAGCATAGACGGTCATAGTTTCCAGATAATTCACGTCATTGCCTTCATGAAACAGTCAAGTCGGATGATTTGAGCTCAATCGTCGCCACCGACTGACCCAGACCGTCATTCATTTTCATACCTTGTTCATGCGCTACAAAAATAATTGCAGTCGTCGAGCTTTTCTCGGAAGAAATACACTCGCACATCGCATCGCAGATGAGCCGAGCGCCACGAGCATCAAGATGGTTGAACGGCTCATCCAGAAGAAGAACCTCTGCACCGCTCAAAAATGCACCAGCAAGCATCGCTCTCATCCGCTCGCCGCCGCTGGCATGATTCCACGCCTTTTGGGCGATTTCCGGCGCGAACCAATGAACCGTCTCAAATAACTCGCTACCCTCGCTCGATTGGCGCGCTGGCAGATTACCTTTGCGGGACGCGACAAGTTCGGCAACTTCACCAAGCGAATAAGGCAACTGAGCTTTGAGACCGTGTAATTGCGAAATCAAAAGAACCTTCTGGGGGTTGTGACGCGACCGGACATCTCCGGTGAAGCTCACCGGCAATCCAGCCAGATATTTCAACAACGTCGACTTTCCGACGCCGTTTTCGCCGGCAATGCGCACGAGCATGCGTCTGTGGATCTGCAGATCCACAGGCAGAAACAACTGCCTGCCTCCAACGGACAGCGAAAAATTCTTTAATTCGTACAATGGAAACTCTGCGCTGCTCACGTTCCGCCGGTCCTGCCGCTTAGTTCTGTTGCCTGTGAGCTTCTATGATTTCATCAACAATCGCATTGAGCAACTTGTCATAGGCCTGCGCTTCATCAGGCCGGGCAATCGACACCGAGACTCTGCGCACCTTGCGGGCAGAAAGTTCCTCGAATTTTTTTATTACACCGCGCGGAGCTGTTGTGGCCGCAAGGATGATCCGGATATTATCAGCCGCAGACTTGCGCGCGACATCGGCTAACCGCGATGCTGACGGCGATAAACCCGGCTTCTCTTCAATCGATCCGGCTGACTGCATATTCAAAGCTCTTGAAAAATACGCAAACTCTTTGTGGTACTCGAAAAAACGCGCCGCACCGCCTGTCACGTTCGCGCTTCTGAGTTTTTGCCGCAACTGCTCCTCCAACTCATTCATGCGTCTGAGCAGAGCAGCATGATTTTCCGCAAAAATCTGCTTTGATTGCGGCCGCAGCGCGGACAAGACGTCAACCGCCTCGGATGCGGCTTTGGCGAAAACGACGGGGGCAAGCCAATAATGAGGATTTCCTTCGGGATGAACATCGCCCATGCTGCGGTCGACTGGTCCGTCATGTCTGTCAAGCGGCTCTACTTTACGCGCAAACTCACAATGACCGGCGCCGCCACGCTGTAAGTCCTTTTTTCCTGATTTTTTAGTTACCTTCTCCAACCAACCAATTTCAAGACCAAAGCCGATCGAGCAAACGACATCCGCTTGAATCAGACGTGTCACATAATCCGGCCTGATTTCTGCAAAGTGGGGATCGTCGGACGATTTTAGAAGGCTCTGCACACTGACGAGTTCGCCACCCACCTGCCGGACTATCCATGCCAAATCCGTTGTTGTGGTCACAACCCGAAGCGATGACGGCGCCGCCGCAGCCGATGCACAGACTGCGAAAAAAATCTGCATCACCGCGAACAAAATTAAACATAGCCATCGAAAATCAAATTTCATCGAAACTCTCTCTTAGAATTCGTGAGCAGGATGTGCGCCCAGAATATAAGTCACCTGAACGTCGGCCTTTGAGTTCACAACGTTTGTACCGTTCGGCTGATCGGTCGCAAAATCCCAGCCATATGCCACACGAAAAGTTGAAAACTCACTGGGCCGGAAGGTCAGCGTCGGAATGACTGCAGACCGGTAGTTTGTCAAAGGTGTTCCGCTGACGTCCTTCAGACTCAGTACGGTAAAGGAATCAAATCGCACGCCAAGGTCTGTTGAATATCCCAGATGAGTCTGCGGAAACAGGTAGAAGCCCAGCGAGTTTTCGACGGCAGAATTCCTCGGGGCCAGCCGGCGAAACCAGAATTCACCTTGCGTGAAAAACACCAGCGTCCGCCCCTCACGCCATTTGGTGGTGAAATCGAGTCCCAGCAGCCGCATTGATTCACTGTCATGATCGGTTCTGCCGAGATAATTGAACCCGACTTGAAGACCACCATTCATCGGCATTTCGGTAAAAAACTGCGCGCGCGCATAGTGGGTCGGAACTTTGGGCCGCTGGCCCTCGGAATGCGCATGGCCGTAGTTCCACCCTTTTGCGAGACCCAGTGTTAGAGAAAGCGGAATTCCGACAGGCACATTAAACGTGGAATCAATGAGCAAGTCATTGATTCCCTCAGAATCAAAAAAAGTGCTGTGCACCAAAGGCACACTGATGAAGGGCCAGTCGTGCTGATGCGTGCGGTTGAGTTTTCCAATGGCGAGAAAACCCTGACCGAGTCTCACATCAGTCAATGGAATTAATTTTGAAGAGGAAATTAAAGCCTCATGCAGCTCAAATATTGAGACGCCATCTTCGGGATGTGCAGCAATTCCAAGCGTTCCGTCGAACAATGGGTCGATGGCCGCGCTCAGGTGGAGTTCCGCACCCCGGATCAACGCCTCCTGAACTTTGGGCTGCTTGTCGCGCCTGAAGGCTTCTCCCACAACATCGATTGCTACGAATGTTTTGAGGCCGTCGCTTTCAGATGCAGCTGCGGACTTTGGATAAAAGAAAAAAAATCCGCCGACGATCATCAAAAAGAAAACAGAAAACCGGGCCATTCGGGTGCTCACCTCAAAACAAAATACCAGATGCAACTTATTTTATTCTTCTTCAAACTTGACTGCACCAACCACAACGCCACTGACTGATGCCTTCACAAGACTCAAGCCCCAGAAATTTTCTGCACCCTGACCAGCGGCACCGCCATCGCTTTCAGAGTTGAAAAGGGCATTCCCCTCTGCAGGAGCGGCCTCGCTTGCGGCCCAGACAAGCACGTGTGTCGGCGATTCGTTGTTATGAACATCCACCGATAGGCCAATCGAACCATTTGCGCTGAGGCTCAGAGTTTTCTCGGTTCCTGACTCGTTTCCCTTGGTGGTTTTCACTTTCAGCTGGTCGCCACTGCGCGTCAGATGAACATTCACACCATTCTCAAGACTCGACGAAGCGAACGTCTTGAGAAGCAAACTACCACCATCTTCCATTGTGAAGGTGACCGTCAGGTTTTTTCCTGAATCCTTGTTGTCGGCCAATGGCAATTTGGCAACCGCATCGCCCGTACCCTTGAGAGTTGTCCCGTCGAAAGACAGTCCTTGCGGGGTCAAAATCTTAAAATCGACCGAAGACACTTTTCCCTCGGTGGCTGACGCCGATTCCGCCTCTTTTTTGCTGCATGCAGCGAACGAAAGGGACAAAACTGACAGACAAAAGCAGGCGAATAATGATTTTATCAACATAAGGTCTCCTATTTAAGAAGCAGTCGTTGATGTGATAATTAATTCTCAATAATAAAGCAAGCAGAGCAGAACAACACCCACCGCTGCAAAATCTGAACACCGACAAATCCTTCTAAACCGCCAAAAAACTGAGCTAAAACCATTTTTAATGTGTCAAAACTTCATGATCGTATCGTATTTAAAAAGTGATACATTGATATCGAATCAATTCAAACAAGGAGATTCATTATGCAATTTAAAGCGAACTTCGTTGCTGCATCGATATTTTCCACGATGCTCCTGTGCAACTCAGCATTGGCTCAGGACACATCTGCAAAACCGGCGGAAACGGGCACATCTTCAGCCGCTCAAACCTCCGGCGACGGAAAAGTTGACCACGAGAAGGCAAAGCAAGAGCATGCCGCGATGGCTGCAGAACACAGTCAGTGGCTGAAGGATCACGCCGAAGCGGCT
This sequence comes from Pseudomonadota bacterium, assembly GCA_039799905.1. GTDB lineage: Bacteria > Bdellovibrionota_B > Oligoflexia > Silvanigrellales > Silvanigrellaceae > RFOM01. The sequence goes on from JBDLRP010000029.1 coordinate 39,747, forward strand.
GAAATCATCAAATACGCAAGAAAAGCGCTACAGGAACATCACAAAGAAATCCGCCAGCACGAGAGAATCATCAAAGCCCATGATCGTGAAATTGCCGCGCATGAACGCAAAGGTTCGAGCAGCGACCACGACAAGGCCAATACTGAACACGACAATTTTGCAAAGAAGCACGCAGAGCAAAAGGCTCAGCATGAAGCTGTCATGGCTGCGCTCAGAGCGCTGAAAACAGCCCTCGAGAAGAAGTAACAAATCTTCCTGCTTGTTCAGCAGACGAAAACTAACAATTTAGGCCTGTGTTTTTTAGATAATCAGTTGCTGACCGAACGCAGCGCAAACAGGAACCTGCTGCGCTGCGTATAATCTTTGACCGAGAACCACTGATCGCGCGGAAACTCCCAGACCGGCCGCTGACAGGCCAGTGAGACCATCGGTTGTGCAAACGCAAATCCGCACGGTGCCTTCATTTCTTCGGCAATAATTTCGGGATGCGAAAGCCCAAGTTCAAAACCTGCCACACCCACTGAAGAGAGCAGCCCCGAAGCTTCAAGAACCTGCAACAGTCTGCGCGGAAATTGCCAGCCATGCTCTCCGCCGATCAGGGCAATTTTCGGCTCAAATTCCTTCACCGAAGGATCACATTCACTCCATTCGGATTCCGAAACATAAGGCGGATTGCTGACAATGATGTCGAATTGAGAAAACTCTTCACGCCGGTAAGTCGTTTCATCAAGAGCGTCGGCGTTGATCCATCGGACGTTGTTCACACCGTTGCGCTCGCTGTTGAGCCGGGCAACTTCGAGCGCCTCGGTAGATATATCCAGAGCAAAAACCTCGGCCTGTGGAAATGACTTTGCGAGCGCAATCGCAAGGCATCCCGAGCCGGTGCAGATATCCAATATTCTTCGCGGATGACGGCTTTCGTGCCTGCAAACGGCAAGCACGAGATCGAGCAAAGTTTCAGTTTCGGGGCGTGGAACGAGAACACGCGAGTCAACATAAAGGTCTAAATCGTGCCAGGATTTCTGTTTCAGAAGATAAGCGACAGGCTCGCCACTCAGGCGGCGTCTCACGAGTTCACGCAAAGATGAACGCTCGCTCTCGAGCAGGGGACGATCGAGTTGTGTGTAAATTTCAACCTTGGACAGGGACAAAACAGACCCGATGAGCAGCTGGGCGTCGAGCAGCGGTGTCGGCAGTTGCAGTCCGGAGAATTTTTGCGATGTCCAGTTCAGAACATCACGGACGGTCCAAATTTCACTTTGGCGAGACATTATCACCCCAATTCGCGCTCGGCCTGTTCTTTCAGCAATTGTTCCTGATCGAAGGCTGCAAGCCGCGAGAGCATATCACTGATATCACCCTCCATGAAATCTCCGATGGCGTGAGTGGTGTGATTGATACGATGATCGGTCACACGGCTCTGCGGAAAGTTGTAGGTGCGTATCCGCTCTGAACGGTCGCCGCGTCCGACCTGCAGTTTACGCTCGGCAGCAAAGGCCTTTTCCTGCTCGATTTGAGCCTGCTCGAGCAACTTGGCCTGCAGAATCTTCATTGCCTTTGCCCGGTTTTTGATTTGTGAACGCTCGTCCTGACAGGCAACGACGAGTCCGGTCGGCAGATGCGTGATACGAACTGCGGAGTCTGTCCGGTTCACGTGCTGACCGCCGGCACCGCTGGCGCGGTAGGTGTCAATCCTCAATTCAGATTCATTGATGCTGACCTCAACATCCTCGGCCTCGGGCAAGACTGCCACTGTGACTGTTGAGGTGTGTACGCGACCCTGACTTTCCGTCGCAGGAACTCGCTGAACTCGATGGACGCCGCTTTCGTACTTCAACGTGCGGTATACATTTTCTCCAGAAATGAGTGCGATAACCTCTTTCACACCGCCCAATTCGTTCTCGTTGAGCGACATGAGCTCAACCCGCAGGCGATTGCGTTCGCAGTAACGGGTATACATTCGGAACAATTCAGCAGCGAAAAGTCCGGCTTCATCGCCACCGGCTCCGGCGCGGATTTCCAAAAACACGTTTCGTGTGTCGTTGGCATCCTTGGGCAATAGCAGAATGCGGAGCTCATGCTCTTTGTCATTCAGCTGAGCTCGCAATTGAATCAGCTCTTCGCCGGCGATTTCGGCGAATTCATCGCCACCTTCTTCAATCAAATGCTGCGTATCTTCGATTTGCTTCTGAATCGATTTGTAATCCCGAAACGATGAGATGGTTTCGGTCAGTTCCGAGTGCTCTTTGCTCAGCTTACGAAATTCAGAGGCGTTGCCCGATACAGACGGCTGCTGGAGAAGATTTTCGATTTCAAGGAACCGCCGCTCGAGGCGTGCGAGTTGGTCCACCAGCGCCATGTTTACACCGTCCGGAGTTGGACTGAACGAAATAAAGCCCACACGCTGGTGGGCTTTATTCAATTTTCAGATGGATTTACTTAGCAGCGGGTGCAGAACCAGCCTTAGCGTACTTACGGTTGAAGCGCTCGATACGTCCGGCAGTGTCTACGACCTTGTGCTTGCCGGTGTAGAACGGGTGGCAGTTGGAGCAGATATCAACTTTAAGCTGGCTCTTGATGCTGCGAGTCTGGAAAATATTTCCACAAGCGCAAGAAACTTCACATGGGCCATACTTCGGGTGAATGGAATCTTTCATGACGGAACCTCTTTTTTAGCCAGTGGCGTGTACACCGGCAGGCAAACGTGTTGTTCAGGGCAGACCAGAGTCGCAACGGGAGCTCAAGATGCCCTAGAGCCGAGCGGAGGTAGCACAGAGGCCCGAGGGGGTCAACAGGCTATTGAAAGGCTCGTGAGTATTTAAGTGACTATTTTACACTTGGGTACTTTTAATGTATCGAAAGTCTGAGTTTAAAGCTATCCGAGGACCGTGGAACATTCCGCCAAAAGGGGACCCCGCAGATGACGCTCGTTTACTTTTTCGGTCAAGGCAAGGCAGACGGCAACGCCCAGATGAAAGCTGAACTGGGCGGAAAAGGGGCAAATCTGGCTGAGATGACGGCTCTCGGCCTCCCCGTTCCGGCAGGTTTTACGATTTCAACTTCGGTCTGCATGGACTTCCTCGCGCAGGGTGAAAAGTTTCCGGCTTCACTGGAAAAAGAAGTGGAAGCAGCGCTCGAAAAGACCGAATTCGCCATGGGTGCCAAATTCGGAAGCCAAAACGACCCGTTGTTGGTCAGTGTCCGTTCAGGTGCGCGCGTCTCGATGCCCGGAATGATGGACACCATTTTGAATCTTGGACTCAACGACGCGGTGGTCGAAGCGCTGGCTCGTAAATCGGGCAATGCCCGATTTGCTTACGACAGCTACCGTCGGTTCATTCAGATGTTTGCCAACGTCGTTAAGGGACTCGATTCCCACATACTTGAAGACGCTCTTGAAAACTTGAAGCAGCACCGAGGCGTCGTGGATGATACCGAACTCAACGCGCAAGACCTCATGCACCTCGTCGAGGACTTCAAAAGTATCTATCTGCGCGAACTGGGCGAAGCGTTTCCACAGGACCCGAAAAAACAACTCTGGGCCGCAATCGGTGCCGTATTCCGCAGCTGGAACTGCAACCGAGCCAAGAAATACCGTGAGATCCACAACATTGCGAATGACTGGGGCACCGCCGTCAACGTCTGTGCCATGGTGTTCGGAAATATGGGCGAAACGAGTGCGACGGGTGTGTGCTTTACACGCGACCCATCCACCGGCGAAAACGTTTTTTACGGTGAATACCTGATTAACGCACAGGGCGAAGACGTCGTGGCAGGGATCCGCACACCCAAACCCCTTTCATCGCTGCAAAAAGAGATGCCGTCTGTATACGAACAGCTCAATGGCGTTCGGCGGATTCTCGAGCGCCACTACCGCGATGTTCAGGACATCGAGTTTACAGTTCAAGAGGACAAACTCTGGTTGCTGCAAACCCGCAATGCAAAACGGACGACACAGGCAGCTCTCAAGATTGCCGTCGATATGGTCGGTGAGGGACTGCTCACTCAGAAGGAAGCCATTCTGAGAGTCAAACCAAACGAACTCGAAAAATTGTTGCATCCGACGCTCGACCCGCGCGCTCACCGTCAGGTGATTGCCAAAGGGTTGCCGGCTTCTCCCGGCGCCTGCTCTGGGCGCGTTGTTTTTGATTCAAAAGACGCTGAAGCATGGGCTGCACGTGGCGAGCCAGTCATTCTCGTCCGCGATGAAACATCGCCCGAAGATATCGGCGGCATGCACGTTTCCAAAGGGTTTCTGACCGCACGCGGCGGCATGACGTCACACGCCGCGGTTGTCGCAAGGCAAATGGGCAAATGCTGTATCGCGGGCTGCGGCGCGCTGCAGATAACCTCAAAAGACCGTTACTTTAAGATTGGCAAGCTGGAAGTCTTTGAAGGCGACTGGCTCACCCTCGACGGCTCGTCCGGTGAAGTCATGCTCGGCAAAGTCAACACACGCGAAGCTGAGTTGAGCCCTGAATTTTCGACATTTCTTGCTTGGGCAAAAGACCTCGGCAGCATGAACGTCAGGGCAAATGCAGACACACCGCGCGATGCAATAGCCGCGCGCGAATTCGGAGCGGAAGGCATCGGCTTGTGCCGCACGGAGCACATGTTCTTTGACGAAACACGACTGCCCGTCGTGCGCGAAATGATTCTTGCGCAAACAAATGACGAGCGCGCCCGTGCACTGGCGAAGCTCCTGCCCTTCCAGCGGGAAGATTTCATGGAAATCCTCAAGGCCATGGAAGGATTTCCGGTGACCATCCGACTGCTGGATCCGCCGCTGCACGAATTTCTGCCGCAAACCGACAGAGACATTCAAACTCTGGCCGGACAAATCGGCATGAAAGCCGAAGACATCCGCGCACGAGTCGCGCAATTGCACGAGGCAAACCCGATGCTCGGACACCGAGGTTGCCGATTGGGAATCAGTCATCCAGAAATTTATGAGATGCAGGTCTGCGCAATTGCAGAGGCAACTGCTCGCCTGCACGCAGATGGAATTGAAGCAAAACCTGAAGTCATGATTCCCCTGGTGGGGCATGCACAGGAACTCAAATGGCTGCGCGACCGGCTCGAGAACCTCGCTCTGGAAACCTACAAAACCGCGATGTCGGCTTTGAACGCGTCGGTCAAATCGGACGCGATTCCTTTTGGGACTATGATTGAAGTTCCGCGCGCTGCGCTGACGGCAAATCAGATAGCTGAGCATGCCGACTTCTTCAGTTTCGGGACAAACGATCTGACCCAGACGACGTTTGGATTCTCGCGCGACGACAGCGCACCTTTTCTGAAGGTCTATGCACGCGAAAATATTCTTCACGACGATCCATTTGCAGTCGTAGACACCGAGGGAGTCGGACAGCTGATCCAGTGGGCCGCTGAAAAAGGCCGCTTACGCAAACCGAACCTGAAAGTGGGTGTCTGCGGAGAGCATGGAGGAGATCCCAAATCGATTGAATTCTTCAATCGGGTTGGTGTGAACTACGTCAGCTGCTCACCTTATCGGGTGCCGGTAGCAATATTGAGCAGCGCACAGGCTGCAATGCATTGAAGACAGCCCGATGCAGATCAAACGCCCTCATCCAGCACTGAATTTCGCCAAGGCACAATTGCGGAGCGTGCACATGATGGGTGAGGAGTTTGCTGTCTGGATGGCTCCGGACATCGACGCCCTTCTCAATGATTTTATCGAAACAACAGAATCGCATGGAGCCGAACTCGGCGAACAGCGTTGCCCGTTTGGAGCAGTCTTGTGGCCAAGCGCGCGTGCATTATGGCAATGGTTGAACGAGTCTGAGGAGCGTTGGCAGCTTGTAGCACGACGCAAGGACGACACGCAGATCAATGCCATTGAGCTGGGTTCGGGTGTCGGTTTTTTTGCAGCACTTTTGGGTGCAAACACCCGATGGTCGGTCACGGCTTCCGACTACGAGCCAGCATATGCAGATTATCTGCATGCCAACTGTCTTTTGCACAAATCACCCCGATTGCCATTCCTGACACTCGATTGGCTGGAACCCGCCGCAGAGGCACTGAAAAAGAAATTCGACCTCGTCATTGCCTGTGATGTTTTTTATGACGATTCACACTTGATGAATGTTCCACGTATTGCAGTCGAGCTGCTCAAACCTGATGGCACGCTGCTGCTGGCCGATCCAGAGCGTTTCCGTTTCCGCACGGCTCTCGACCTACTTCGAAAACACTTTTCAAGTGTAACCCTGCACAACACGAGCATCGACCACACGCCTGAAGAAGCCCAAAGCACCGGAGTGGTAAACCCCCGAGTTCTGAGCACTTCGGTTCAGATTGTTCACTGCCAAAATCCTCTCACGCCACCGGCCGGATGATTCCACAAATTGATAAGCTCATGATGTTTTCACTTTGAAAAACGTGAGGGCTTCATGAATAAAAAAAGAGCAGGAAGAGCGGGCTTTCACGCATGGTACCTGGGCTTGTTCATTGTGCTGGTCTTTTTTATCGCCAGTATTTTGCGAATTAGGGACTACTCCGAATCGAAAGACGGACAAGTTACGGGCTTTTTTGACAACACAGAAAGAATACTTTTCGACTACAGAATCCGCAGCCGTGGCGACCGACCAATGACGGGTAAGGTCGGAATTCTCGCAATCGACGAAAAAAGTATTGACAAATTTGGACGCTGGCCGTTTTCGCGTTCGTCGTATCACGAGGCATTTGCGAATCTAAAGAAGGCGGGTGTCCAATGGATTGCACTGGATGCGATCTATCCTGAGGGTGAGGAAATCAGCCTCAACAATGCACTGGAGCCCATGCAGGATATTCTGCAAAAAAGTCTTTCTCCGGCTGGCGTTTTGGATCCGCGAACTTTTGTGCAGGGCATCGCCGGCCTGCTCAAACAAAGCCCGACCGACCAATCCTTCGGCGATGCGATTGCGGATTTCGCCAACATAGTGCAGGCGTTCGTAGTTTTACCGCCGGAAAATGCAGAGAACCTCGACAGAGACTGGAAAATAGCACGTCAAGCGTTAGAAAAAAACTTGGTGTCTATCGTGACCAGACTGGATAGAAATGAGAATCGCAGCAGAGGAGAACTTTTCCCGCTCGTCAACATTCCCCCTATCAGCGGCAGCAATCCAATCATTGGCTTTATCAACAACACTCCCGACATTGACGGCCTGATGCGGCGCTATCAACTCATTCTGGAAGTTCCAGCCAACGATGGCGAAAACATCAATGACGAAAAACGTTTTATTCCAAGCCTTGGCCTGCAGCTTGTTGCAAAGTATCTGAACAGAAAAATACGCGTGGACTATGACCAATATGTGAGAAAAATTTTGCTGGTCGGAGATACCGGTGATGCAATTGATATTCCTCTGAATGGACAGAGTGGCTACATGCTGATCAACCATTACGGCGAATATTCTAATTCAAATAATCAAATGACTCCGGTTTTTATTTCACTCGCGGATGCAGCAGAAAACAAACTTCCACAAAAGATGCCAGAAATACTCATTCTGGGCTCAACAACCATCGGAGCCGATGACAAGAGACCATCACCATTGAACTCAAGTGCAAATGGCGTCGAACACCACGTCGCAATGGTGGAAAATGTTCTTCGCTCAGATTTTCTGATTCGCCCACTTCACTTTTTCCTCAACGAAACAATTTTAGCACTTGTGGCGGGATTAGTCCTATGTCTTTTGCTCGTCAAAGCCGGCGCACTGCTGACGCTAATGATAACCGCAGCAGCTCACCTGACGATAGAATTGATCGATAGGAAATTAATATTTGGCACAAATCAGTTATACAACTTCGGAATTTTACACATTCAGAATGCGACCATTTTCATCGGCATGACAATGTTCAAATACTTTGTCGAAGAACGCGAGAAGCGGCAAATCAAGGGGGCCTTTCAGCACTATCTCAACCCTTCGGTCATCAATCAGTTGCTGGAATCTCCCGATGGACTCAAACTGGGTGGAGAGAAGCGTGAACTGACAGTCTTCTTCTCTGATGTCCGTGGTTTTACCACCATTAGCGAAATTCTTTCACCCGAGTCGCTCGCCTCACTGCTCAATGAATATTTCACTCCGATGACAAACATTGTTCTCGATTCGAAAGGGCTTCTCGACAAATACATCGGCGACGCGCTGATGGCCGTCTGGGGAGCTCCCATGACGCTTCCGGATCACGCAGACCGTGCTCTCGAGTCGGCATTAAAAATGCTGGACGCCTTGGATCACTTGCGCGAGGGCTGGAAGAGCCGCAATCTGCCTGCGATTGACATCGGTTGCGGCATCAACACTGGTCCGATGGTAGTTGGGAACATGGGGTCGAATTTGCGTTTTGACTACACCGTTCTCGGTGATTCCGTGAATCTGGGTTCACGCCTTGAAGGCATTACAAAAGAATATGGTGTGCGCATTATTTGCTCGGGAAGCACCAAGGACAGCCTTAAAAATCCTGAGCGATTTGTCTTGCGAGAGCTGGATTGGATCAAGGTGAAGGGAAAAAATGAACCTGTCACCATTTATGAAGTCATGAGATTTCCGGCGGCGGAAAGGGAAAAATTTCTCAGGGTCCGTGAATTTTTTGAAAGCGGACTCGATAAATACCGACAACGAAAATTCGCCGAGGCACAGAGTGATTTTATGCTAGCTCTGCAGCTGGTCCCCCAAGACGGACCGTCATCGACGTTTCTTGAAAGATGCGAATACTTTAAAGAAAATCCCGTTCATGAAGACTGGGAAGGCATCTGGATTATGAAGAGCAAATAATCACTCGGAATCATCCGCCTTGCGCCCGACCATTTCCTGCTCTGCAAGTTTGCCCTGCAACTGCTGCAAGAACTCTGCGTCGTAGTCGGCTGCGATGACCGAATCATCCAGCTGCGCGCCGGAAGCGATGAATTGAACCGCCAGCTGCAAGATTCTGCGATCACCACCGTCGGTAAGAGCCAACGCCGTCTCGCGGAAGGGTTGCCAAGTGAGCTTCAGACTGAAAGTGTCTCCAATTTGAAGCCGCGCAGTAGCGGGATCAGTGCATTCCAACAAAGCCGCAGTGCGTCCCATGTCACCCACCGCATAATCAAACGTCGAGTGCCTTTTGAGAGCAAGCTTGCGGGCAAACTCCTCGACTCCCATGTTCTCCGGCAGCTCGCACGTCAAGTTCGCTCCCCAACGGCCGAACAAAATTTTTCCTACAGCGGCGCTGTCTTCGGCAGATGCCAAACGGGTGAAAAGGACAATACGTGTTTTCATCGGTTTGCCTTCAGCAAGTCGGCCGCATAGGTTGGTACCGCCGGAGCGACACCCGCAAAACCATTCGCGTCGAGCCAATTGTTATCTGCAAATTTGCTCATGTAATTGCGAATGCCGTCAGGCAACAGCACAACCACTCGGCTGTTCTTCTTCAAGGTCGGAATCACCTTTGCGGCCGACATCAATGCGGCCCCACAGCTGCCACCACACAAAAAACCTTCCTCGCGCATGGCGCGACGCGCCCATGTGAAGCTCTCTTTGTCGTTGGTCTTGACCCATGTGTCGATCAAACGGCGATCCAGAACATCGGGGATGAAATCGTAGCCGATGCCTTCGACATGGTAGGTGCCGACGTGAGTGCCACCCGCAAGGATACTCCCCTCGGGGTCGCCGCCGACGATATGAACATCGGGACGCAGTTGCTTCAGCTTGCGCGCCACGCCAGTGATTGTGCCGCCAGTACCGGCAGTCATCACTACAACGTCGGGCACGCCACCCAAATCTTCGACAATCTCAAGCGCCGTTCCCTCTTCATGCGCGAGCGGATTGGAGGCGTTGCCGTATTGGTCGAGGATGTGCGAATTGGGAATTAGCTGGTTAAGTTTTTTGGCAATCGAAATGTGACTCTCAGGCGAATCGAACGCAGCTTCAGTCGGAGTACGTACGATTTCTGCACCTAAAGCTTCCAGCGCAACTTGCTTTTCACGAGACATTTTCATCGGCATCGTGATGATCACACGATAGCCCAAAACGGCTCCCGCGAGAGCAATGCCTATACCAGTGTTGCCGCTGGTCGGCTCGATCAGAGTGTCTCCCGGTTTGATGCGTCCAGCAGTTTGCGCATCCAGAACCATCCGGTAGCCGATGCGGTCTTTGACACTGCCGCCAGGATTCAGGAACTCACATTTTGCCCAGACCTCAACCGGATAGTCTTTGAAAAGATGATTGACGCGAACGATTGGGGTCTTGCCGATAGCCTGTAGAATATTGTCTAGTTTCATGATTTGGATGAGCTCCCTCGGACCATAAGAAGTCTTGATCTTCGGGGGTGTCATATCCGATTTAGGGAGCTGATCAAAGCCGTTGCAGGAGATCTTTGTGAAACGCAGGAACCCAGATAAAACCCCAAAAAAACAGCTACTAAGACCCGCCGCAGCGCTCCGGCTGCGCATCGACGAAGACGGTCTGCTCAGGGCTCGGGTTTCGGCTTCCGCAGGAGAATTCAATTTATCGCCCGAAATCTTGCACCTGCTCTGTCTGCTTCAACAGGGTGTCGAGGAAGCGGGATTGTCAGCCCGACTGCGGCAGGATTTCCGTCAGTTGACCGCGGAACTGCCGGATCAACAGGAAATAGGACAGATTTTGGGCGAAATGCAGGACGCAGGGTGTGTCGTAGAAACGAGTCATGGCGAAAAACAAACACATGGAATCGCAGACGGCTTTGGTGACCCTTGGATCCAATGGGCCATGCTTGCCGACCAGCCGCGCTGCAGTGCCTACCTCAAGGCCATTCGGGCCTCGGTCACGCAAACCTCGCATGTCATGGATGTGGGAGCAGGTACAGGTCTGCTGTCCATTTACTCCCTGCAGGCCGGCGCAAAACGAGTCGATGCCATCGAGGAGACAGCTTCTGCTGAAATCATCCGCCGGATGAAGGAAACACTTCCCGCCGCCGACAAACAGCGCCTTGTCATTCACAACAAGAATTCGTTCGAGGTTCAGCCAGAGAGCAGTGTGACACAGGTAGTCAGCGAGCTTTTTGGTAATGACCCGCTTCAGGAAGGCGTGGTAAGTACGCTCAGGGACATATTTTCACGGATTAATTCAACAAAGGTGCAGGGAATTCCTGATTCTGTGGAGATTTATGCCCAGTGTATCGAGCTCACCTCTGGACCACTTGAGGCACGCATCCGCCGGTTGACCGCCGACGCGAACGAACAGACTCCCGACTGGCAGAAGCCTGTGCGGATGATTCAAAATTCAATGGATTTGAACAATATCTCCTTTTCCCATCCAATCCGAAAAGGAGATTTCAAACCAATTTCGGACGCAAGGTCAGCATTTAAAATACCGCTGGCGCCTCCTCCTTCGCTGCAGAGCGAGCGTCCTGCGGCACTATTAAAAATAAAAATTCCCGAAAATGTGCGATACCCAGTAATTCTGATTTGCTTCCGCGCACACTTGAACAGGAATGTCACAATTTCGAATATGCCCGAGCAGCACGATCAGTGTGAACACTGGAGCCCGATCATTGTTCCGCTTATCAATGCAAAATCCGGCGCAGGTGAAATCAAAGTGACCGTCGGCGTGAGTGAAGACTGGGAACGTGTGACTGTGGACGTCAGGGACCCAGGCGGACAGCGTCTGGCACTGCGAAAATAAGGTCGGGTACTGAAAAATGGACGTTAATCTCGAACGCCGCATCCGCAAACACATACACGCACAAAGGCATACCTTTGAATGTCAGGTGCCGGCAGGATTTGCTGAACTGGGTATGCGCAGTGGCAAGCATCTGCTAGCCGAATACGAGAGTCCTGATTCCGAAAATGCACTACGCTTCAGTCTGCGCGGCAGCAGAGTCAGAATCGAAAATCTACCATTCGACGCCATCAATCAACTTTTATTCAACGGACTTGTCTTTTCGGATATCAGACTCAGAATGCTGCGTGCCCGCTGCACTGGTGAACAAAAACTGCGCCAGCTGCTTGCTGAGTTTCCATGGGAGCTTTGGGCACTTTTGAAAGATGCTGCCGAATGGGAAATCCGCGTCGACTCGCAGGCGAGCCATCTTTATCATGAAGGCAAGATAAAACAGATCGTCCGCGAGGAAGTTCAGAAGTTATTTGCACAAAAGGCAGCTGCTGACACCGCTGGCGCATCGTCGCGCGTTGAGCTTGACTTTATCCTGCATCGAGAAGTGCTTGAAATTTTCATCTCGGTGAGCGGACGTGATTTTTGGAAACGCGGACACAAGCAAACGTTCGAGCACGCGGCGCCGCTGCGCGAGGACATTGCCGCCTGCCTCGTGCTACGTCTTTCCGAATTGAGTCGGGAGAAGTTAAAGCTTCACCGTCCGAGTCATATTTTTAATCCTTTTTGCGGAACCGGCACGCTGATGCACGAGGCTGCTTTATTTTTGTCAGGTTCTGCACATCTGGTGTCGGACAATCAACACTGGGCTTATCCGACGCTGCCGTTTTTCAAAGACAAAGCATTTTCACATTTCCGTAAAAAACAGATCGAGTTGCGGTCGAAAGAGAATGGGCAACACAAATTGATTCATTTCCTTGGGGAGGATCTCGATCCCCGCCTGTGTGAGGTCAGCGAGAAATGGTTTGCTCAAGCAGGACAGCATTTGCATACTCTTGCCTCTGCAAATGCTGTCTGCAGAGACAGTTGTCAGAGCACTGAAGCCTATCCGGCGGATTCGCAGCCCAGCTCGCTCTGGATATTTGCAAACCCTCCTTATGGATTGCGTCTTTCCAATCGTGCTCAGGGAGGAACTGAACAACTCTACTTAAAGTTCTTTCAGAGAATGGCCAATCTCAGCAGAAACTTTGCAGAGAAATCGCTGCCTCTCTGCGGAGTGGTGTTATGCCCCAGCGAGGAGACATGGCGCATCGGTGTTCGGGAGATGAAAGGGTCATTTACTCACTGCGAACACTTCACACTGGGTGGGCTGGACGTGCGTGCGTTTTATTTCTTAAACAACAAAAAAAGTGGCTGATTTACTGAGAACCCGCCGGCAGTGAATAGAGCTGCGAGAGAGCAGTCCGCGTGCCGCTCTGGCTGCCGTCCTGCGTCCATGCGAGACGAAGCAGATTCTGAACAGTAATTGAACGCCATTTAGCCTGTGTGCTCTTGCGGACAATGGTATCGGCGAGATCGTCTTTTTGGAGTGCCATCAGACGTCCGTACCAATAAGCATTCCGCAGAATAATTGCGACGTAGGTGCGCGTCTCCTTGAAGGGAATGAGATCCATGAAAAGGAGTGTGTTGGTGTTGGGAAAGCGCTGACGCCAGCGATCAAGATTCTTGAGTCCAGCATTGTAGGCAGCAAGAACGTGTTCGACGTTGCCATCGTAACGCTTGAACAAAAGCTCCATGTACTTCACACCAACACGGACGTTCTGGCTTGGATCATAGAGTTCCTGTCGTGAATTGGTCAGCCACTTGGCAGCAGTCGATGGCAACAACTGCATGAGGCCGCGTGCGTCCGCCACCGAGCGGGCAAACGGATCGAACGCGCTTTCCTGACGGATGAGGCTCAGAACGATCACCGGATCAACTAGACCGGTGGAGCTGAGGATTTGGTCCGTGTATGCGCGCGGGAAAAACATATTCATCGTATCAACCGTTATGCCTTGGCTCTGCGTCTCTTTGAAATAACGGGTGAGAGTACCGATCGCAATTTTGTGCATCTGTGCCGCATTGTAACATTTGGATAAAAACAACAGCGCGTCGGGGTTGGGGGAATCAACCATGCGTGCAGCGTATTTTGAAAACGCAGTCAGATGTGTGGCCTCTTTGCGGGTGATGAGAAGTTCGAAAAAGAATGCAGCCAGATTGAATTCACTCCAGCTCACTCCTACCCGCCTGGCGACGTTTGCCTCTTTGGTTGAAATTGCCGTCGTAAGCGGATCTGCGCCGGTGCTGTGCGTAGAAATGACCGAGTGAATCGTCAAAGGATATCGTTTACGCAAGAGTTCCCAGTGTTCGTTCGCAACTCCCGCACTGGTTCGATTCGAAAGGCTCTCTTCAACGACCCCCAACCAGAACAGAGAACGGAATTCCTCTTCGGGATTTTCTGCGTGGGCAGCCAACAAAAGACTTTGCTTCGCCTTCTGCGTCTCGCCCTGCATCAGGCGGAAGAGCCCGGTGCGAAGATGTGTACGCTCAAAACCATCATCGTCAGGCTCAAGACACGTAAAAGCCATCGGATAGACTTTTTCAATCGTGCTGATGGCGGCAGGTTCAGGAAAAAACGCTTCAGCACGTGCGATAAATGCTGCGACTGCACCGCGGTATTGACAATCCTGGCCGACCTTTAATGCAACATTAGCCTCTGCCAGCAGGTCTGCACTCGTCTGTGGATCAATCCGCCAAAATGCATCAAGAAATCCGACGCCCTTTAGATTCGCCCGCCATTCGCTCTCCGAACGGAGACGGCCGCCGACAAGAGACCGACTGGTGCTGGGTCGCGATTCACGGCGCACGGATGAAGTGACATTGAACTTTTCCATCGCCCACGGAACGCAGGCAAGAGCTCCGTTCGTAAGCCGCATCGTTAGGTTTAAATTGGCAAACTGCTGCTCGCAGCGTTGCGCAAATTCGGAGCGGGCTGCCGAAGACATTGACTGTGTCACCCAGCTCATCGCCTGCTCTACAGCCGCATCGATTTGCGGTCCTGGCTCAAGCCCGACCTCGTGAAGAAGAATGAGTTCGGAGGGGACCTTGTATCGGCTCAAAGGCATTGTCGTTGCCGAGGAATCCGCAACAAGGGGAGCAAGAATCTGCGTTGGTGAAGGAGACGCAGTGCTGTTCGGCACCTGTGCGGATTCTTCAAGTATGTAGGAGCGGGTGTCCGGGTAGTCCAACGAAAGCGGCACGGCTCTTGCAGAATGCGAAGACGCACACAGGCTCAACGACGCGGTGGTCAGCAAACCCCAACCGGCCTTCACCATGCTCACCTTCAAGGTTTTACCACGTTCCACCATTTCACTCCCCAAGTTCTACCGACGTCTTATCGGAAATACTCTGGGCGAACTGAAACAGTGCGCCCGAGAGTATCCTTTCACTGACAGCCTCGGGTGCAAAAGTTCTCTGTCGGGAACCTGACGCAAATGGATAGGTGACGAATTTTGTTAGACCGAATCTCGTTTGACTGGGCAAGTCATACACCGGGGGCCACCGCCGCCGCGCGCCAATTCCGTGCCATCCAAAGTGACAACCAGTGGTTTGGGCGATTCCAAAATGAGCGGATTTTTCAGAACATTCAAAGCCGTCTCGACTCGGAATCCCGCATCCTCACACGCCCGTACGGTGTGCTCATGCATGTCGTAGCTCAACACTTTGCCTGGGGCGAATGCGAACATATTTGCGCCGCTGTTCCATTGCTCGCGCTGCTGGTGGAGCGGTTCATCGCCACCACACAAGATGGGCTCGATGCGAATACCCAAACTGCGCAAACCAAGCAGAAGATCATCGACGTCGGTAAAACGCTTGCGGCCCTCCTCGCGGACTTTGATTCGAACTATCCGCGCGCGATCGCGGCCCATGATATACGGAGCCGAAACGACAGCCTGCTCAGTGTTCACAAGTGTAAAAATCATGTCGAGATGGATGGTGCTCCGCTCGGGTGGCAACAGCACGCAAAACACGTCGAACGGCCGGTCGATTCCATCCTCAACCCGTGCGTTATAGTAGGCATCAATCAGTTTATCGATGGCATTGGGAGTTGTGCGCTCGCTGACTCCAATGAGGAGCACATCCTCATTCAAGACCAAAACATCGCCACCTTCGATGGTGACCTTGGACCGCTCTTCCGTCATGCATGCATCGAGTAAAATGCCCCGCCCACGCAGGCTGGGGTGATATTCATAAATGGTTCGCATAATCAGCGATTCAGTGTCACGGACTGAACTTGCCATTCCGCCTGTCACGAGACGCGGACCAATGACCATGCTGGAGTCGCGCATAAAGTACATATTTGGCAGCGGAACCAATGAAAAACTTTTCGTGGAAAGATAACTTTCCAATGTGTCGCGCTTGAGCGGAAGGCCAGAAATAAGAAGTTCGGCAAGATCGGCCGACGGAACCTCAATCAGATCGGAAAACAGGTGCGGACAATTCTGCGCCTGTGTGATGCGCGAGAGAAGCTCATCCTTGGCCTGCGCAATCTCGAGAACATCTGCCAAGCACTCACGAACTTCGAGAACTTCAGACACAAGTGACAGCACGCCCTTCAATTGGCCGTGTGCCTCACGCACTCGTCGGTAATGTATGATGTCGTTGTAGAGCAGTTCGGACGCGGTTTTGGGAGTCATGCGCTCCACTTCGGGGCCCGGGGTATGGACGAAAACTTTACGCAGCCGACCAATTTCGGAGGTCACACCGATGCCAAAGTCTTGTTGCTCGTCAACAGTTCCGACGCGGTCGGGTTGCGTTTGCCCATCGACATACCGGAAGTTACTATGGATACGATACTCTTCGGATATTCGGGGCTTTCGCGGAAGGGAAGGTTTCCGAGCGGACGAAAGTGTCGATTCGGACTCAGTATGCAACATGACAGCTCCTCGGAACTCATCTTTAAGCTGAGTTATTGGGCAAGAGGTTAGCATAAATGGGCTGAGAATGGCCAGTCACGCACTCCGGCAAGAACAGATCAAGGGAGACAAATCAGTGGGAAATAAAGCGAAAATATTGGTCTTGGGATGCGGAAAAATTGGTAAACTTGTAGTCTCTTTGCTGGCCCGCACAGGCGATTACATCGTGACGGCCGCCGATATGCAACTCAGTGTGGCACAATCTGCAGCTCACAGCGCGGACGGGCAATTGCTACAAAATACATCATTCATTGGTCTGGACTTCAATGACGATGCTGGAATCAAAAAAGCTCTGCAGGGACAAACCTATGTGCTGAGCTGCGCCCCCTATCATTGCAACGTTCGCATCGCGACCGCCGCCAAAGAAGCAGGGGTTCACTATTTGGACCTCACAGAAGACGTAGAAACCACCAAGGCGGTCAGAAAGCTATCGGAAAATTCGCCGCTCGCATTCATACCGCAATGTGGTCTGGCCCCTGGGTTCATCACTATCGTGGCGAATGGACTGGCAGCGTCTTTTGAGTCGATCGAACACATCAAAATGCGCGTCGGTGCTCTGCCGAAATATCCGCACAATGCGATGAAATACAACCTCACATGGAGCACCGAGGGGCTAATCAACGAATACGGCAATCCCTGCGAGGCAGTTGTCAATGGCAAGCTGACTCTGCTGCAACCTCTCGAAGGACTCGAAAAATTCAGCCTCGACGGAGTGGAATACGAAGCCTTCAATACCTCGGGCGGACTTGGAACTCTCGCTGAAACATTCGCAGGCAGAGCGAAATCACTTGACTACAAGAGCGTCAGATACCCCGGCCACCGCGACATTATCGCTCTGCTGATGAACGATCTGAAGCTCAATCACGATCGAGACAGTCTGAAAAAGATCTTTGAACGAGCGTTGCCGACGACCAAACAGGACGTTGTCATCATCATGGTCACAGTTCAGGGACACAAACAGGGAATCCTCACTCAAGAAAGCTACGCCCACAAAATTTATCATCAAGATATCGCCGGAGAGCACTGGGGAGCCATACAGGTCACAACCGCAACTGGAATTTGTGCTGTGCTCGACCTCCACAAAGATGGCAAAATAAAAAAGAGCGGATTCATCCGTCAGGAAGATGTTCCGCTCGATGTGTTTCTCGCCAACCGGTTTGGGAAATATTACGGCTGAGTCATTGATTTGATTTAAACGGAAGTTTCCCCTGGGATCGAAATCTCATACCGCAACATCTTCAATGCCTTCGGCCCAAAACCATGCAGACTCAAAAGAAAATCGTCAGTCTTCGAAACAACTGATTTATAGCTCAGCAAACCGGCACGAATAAGAGCTCTTTGTGCTGGCTTGGGAAGACAATGGAGTTCCTGAGCCAACTTTGAATAATCGAACTTTGTAACGGAAACACGGTCACAAGAAGATACTTTATTTTCTGATAATTGAAGCTCTTTAATCCTAAAGCGGACAATCTTTCGCAAAAGCTGCAGAGGGAGTTTTTCACCAATCTGAAATTGAATGGTACCCCTGGATATTTTATATTCTTTTAATTCAGATCGAAAAGCCTTTATTCCGGATGATGTTGGAAAAAAACTTACGTGGTTTTTGAATCCGCCAATGTAGACCAATGGTCTTTTTAGCCAGAAAGCAGCCATTCCGTAACTGAGAGTCTGCTCGGCCATGGGCGCTTCTTCAAGAATGAGCCTTCGCATTTCCTTCAGCATTTTTCTAACCGCGCTGGGAAACGAATTGATATACTCTAATTGCGTCTTAAATTTTTGCACAACTGAGGCTCCCGGTCTTCTTCATCATGGTTTACAATTCAGAAAGTTATCTTCACTCAAAACATCTGTAGAATTTATTTTTTCGATTCATTTTGCACCATGGAGTTCCACATGACGTCTACAGCAGTTATCATTCATCCTGATCTTGACCTTGTCTATATTCCGACAACACGACTCAGCGTTGAGCAGATTTGGAGAGGCTGGACCGACCAAGAGTTTCTTCCAAAATGGTTTTGTCCGCGACCCTGGAAAGTCACGGAGTGCCGGATTGATTTAAAACCAGGTGGCGAATTCTACACACGCATGCAAGGACCCAATGGCGAGGTCGTTGACAATCATGGATGCATTCTCGAGGTGATTCCATTCAAACGCCTCGTGACGACCAACCTGCTTCACAAAGGACTAAGACCAGTCAAAATTGAGGAGCCTGATTTCCCGAACGTCATTGAAATAGACCTCAACAACACCGGCGTAGGACCCAAGTACCGAGCTGTCATCCGGCATCTTTCCAACGAACACAAACTCCGGCACGAGGCCATGGGATTTCCGCAGGGCTGGGATATCGCTCATCATCAACTTCAGGAACAGTTCGGCATATAATACATGCCGAGATTCACCCCCGAACCTGTGAAAGAACCTGTAGCTCGTGCTTCGTTTATGGCTGAGCGCCTGAACGGATGAACTTATTCCAACTTGAGGTCAGGGCGAGACTTTCAAGTGCGAGTCCCTGAATTGCGAACTGAAGTTGCAGCAGGGCAAAGTCTGCTCTCAGCTTGGCCTCATCGGCGGCTCTAACATCCACTGCACGTGCGAGTCCGGCGGCAAAAGCCTGCAAGGCCTGCTGCTGGGCTGCCGATGCAGCTTTCTGCCCAAACTCGGCTGCTGTTTTGGCCCGCTCGAAAGCTTCCCGTCGCGATTGCAACGAGTCATACGAACTGCGCAGCTGGCTTTCCAGCTGCCGCGACTGTGCAAGAAAATCATAGGCCATTTGCGTATTGCGTCCGCGCATGGCCGAGCGGCTGCCGCCATCAAGAATGTCCCAGCGTGCACGCAGGGCCGCGAATTTCTGTGCATCGGGTGCGCCCTCGAATTCCTTTTTTGAGTAGCCGAACTCAACACTCAAAGTTGGATAAAAAGACGCATCGTTGAGATTTGTGCTCTTGACCTGGGCCTGATGCACCGACTTCAAGGCTTCCAGCGCCGTCGAACGGAATGGCTCTCCGCCCTTAAAAGGGAATTGCGTGACACCTACACCGGTATCGGGAAAGGGCTTGCCAACTTGCTGAAGAAACTGTTGCCTGACCTTATATTCCTCAGCCTTTGTTTGCTCCCACTGTGCGATCGCAGCAAGTGTTGAGGCTTCAACCTGATTGAGATCCAGTTTTGTCGACAGTCCTGCTGAAACGCGCTGACGTACGATTGTTTCACGCGCTCTGCTGATTTCAACAAATCCCTGATTCACGCGCGCCGACTGGACCGCAAGTTCTGTCTGCAACAGCAACTGGGCTGCGCCCAAAGTTCCCGATTCGTAACGTGCTTCACGAATTTTTTCGGCTTGATCGCGCAGCGCGTTGCGCATCACCCAACCATAGATTGCCTGCACATTCACAATCGGAATCTGCCATCCGATGGAGGTGACTTTTTGCATTTCGGGAATCACGACCGTCTTGCTTGAAATTGGTCCGAGAGGAGGCGGCAAAGGCAGATTGAAAGATTGACTGTAGCCCGGTCTGAACCACTCTTGTCCATATTCCAAGCGCGCCCCACCCAATACACTTTCGATGGCTGCTCGCGCTGCACCGGAAGCGGCGCCCTCGGCACCCTCAATTTGCGCTGCATCAGGCCCGTCGGTCTTGAGTGTGCCGATAAGGCGTATGACTTCGTTCATATTTGCTGACTGGGTGACTAGAGACTCGCGTCCGACGCGATCTTCGCCTTTACCAGACGTGGTTTGTGCGCGTGCGCTTCCAGATTGGACGAGCGAAACAAAAATCAACAATGCCGAACCGACGACAGAGGCTACGCCATTATGTCCTGCCTTGCTCTTTTCACCGCGAAACTTCCCAATCAGTCCAAAAACCGCCGGCACAACAAAAAACGACAGCACAGTACTCGAAATCACTCCGCCGATGATTGCAAAGGCCATGGGTGATCGGAATTCGGAGCCGCCACCGCGCATCACAGCAGTTGGAATCATACCGAAGATCATCGCAATAGAGGTCATCAGAATTGCTCGACTACGCTCGATCACGCTTTCCTCAACCGCCTTGAGAAGCGACATTGATTTTTCCTTGACCCCGATTGCATCGACAAGAAGAATTCCGTTCTTGGCGGCCAACCCAATCAAAAACACCATGCCGATGAGAGCTCCCAGAGCAAGCTGTTCACCCGCAAGATAAAGAGCGACAAATCCTCCAATCACAGCGAGAGGAAGCGAAAGGAGAATAACGAACGGTCGGACAAGGTTTTCAAACTGTGCCGCGAGGATGATAAAAATAAAGAAGAAACTGCCGATGATGGCGAGCGAGAAACTGCCGACCATCTCCTCGAAAACTTCCTTGTCACCTTGAATTTCGGCAGAGAACGGTGGCGGCACAGCATCGACGAGCTTCTGCACATCGGCGAGCACCACTCCGTATGTTTTCGTGCGGTCGAGAGTTCCCCAGATCACCATTTTGCGCGACCGACGTTCGCGGTCGATTCCACGCGGGCGGAAGGTTTCATTGAGGTCGGCGAACTGGTTGAGCGCCATTGGACCGCGCATGCTGGGAACGTAAACATTGTTCCACAGGGTATCGATGTTGCGGTCCTGGTCAGCAAGACGGAGCACGAACGGTGTGTTCTTGTCGCCGACAAAACCCGCTTCGACGCCGGTCAGCGCAAGACGGCCCGTTAGCTCAACTGCCTGCGTTGCGGACCCGGCAAACCCGAGATCGAGCGGCTTGAAGGCAACCTCCATACCCTTGGCAAAAGCAGCGGTTTCCAAGCGAGCGTTTCCAACACCTGGAACTGCACGGATTTTTGCCAAAAGTTCTTCAGCAGCTGCGCGGGTTTCCTTCAGGTTCTCGCCATAAACGTAAACACTCAGAGGGGCTTCGCCGCCAATTCCCTCGATCGGTGGAGGGTCCATGACGAGCACGTCGGCATCGAGGTCTTTGAGTCTTTCGCGGGCCATTCGCTGCATTTCGAGTAGTCCGGTTTTTCTCTTTGTTTTTGGCACAAAAACGAGACGAACCTGCACGAGAGTTTCATCACCGCGTTCTCCAACAGTAATGAATGATTCCTGAAGTCCGTCGAAATCCTTCACACGCTCAATCGCTTGCTGGGCAAGCTTCTCGCTGTTTTCGCGGGTTGTTCCTGTTTTGCCGCGAATGTTGATGATGAACTGACCTCGATCTTCAAATGCGAGGAAGTCGGCTCCGCGCGATAAACTGAGACTAACCGCAAGCACCAGTGTGACCACCGCGAGCGAAATGACTGTCAGGGGCCTTTTGAATGAAGCAACCGCCCAAGCAGCAATCGTCTTTTCGGTAGAGGTAAGCCATGCACGCCAGCGATCCCAAAACGCGCCTTTGAAAGGACGTGGCCGTCCAGCGAAATGGGCCGACAACATCGGGTCAAGCGTGAAGGCAACCCACGTCGAGATGACAACCGCAATACAGATTGTGACGCCAAACTGTTTGAAAAATTGCCCGACCATCCCGTCCATTCCGGCCACAGGAAGGAAAACGGCAACCACTGCCAGAGAGGTTGCAATCACTGCGGCAGCAACGCGGTCGGTCCCGCGCACAGCAGCTTCGGCGGGCGTCGCACCATGTTCGAGCTCGCTATAGATGGCCTCTCGAACGACCACCGCGTCGTCAATCAAAAGTCCGATCGCAAGTGCCATGGCCAGCAGGCTCATCATGTTGACCGAGAAACCGAGCCAGCTCATAAAGATGAACGAGCCGGCAATACTCACAGGCAACGCTGTTGCCGAGATGGCGGCACTGCGCCAGTCAGTGAGGAAGAAGAGAATCACAAGAACCGCAAATGCTCCGCCGGCGAACAATGCAATCCAGACCTCCTGCGAGTTTTCTTGAATGAAGGCACTTTGATCGACAATATTGAAAAGTTTGATGCCATCGGGCAGGCCGACTTTGGCGAGGGTTTTTTTGACCGCTTTGACACTTCCCACGGTGTTGGCATCGGCACGTTTGGTGATGACGAGTCCGAGTCCGCGGTTGCCGTTGATGAACACACTTGACGCGGTTTCATCGCGCACAACACTCAACTCACCCACTTCGCCCAGAAAGACCGTCCGGCCGTCCCGCAAAGAAACGCGCTGGTTTTGCCAATAATTCAGATCCGCCGGAAGAAGGCTTCGCGAGACCGACATCACCTGACTGTCCTGGGTGACATCACCCCAAGGGATGACAGCCATTTTCGCGGATAACTGTTCAAATATATCAAGCGGCGCAACACGCAGATCCGAAAGCTTGCGAGCGTCGAGTGTCAGCTGCACGCGTTCTTCGCCAATGCCGAGGACACGTGCTTCGTTGACTCCGTCGGTGCGGCGCAACTCAGGCAGCAGAGTATCCTCAAGAATCCGCTGTGTCTCATCCGCCGATTTTCCTGTTTCGACGCCGTAAATCAGAATTGGAGTGGCGCCTACGTCCACGCGGGCGACAATCGGCTCCTTGGTTCCTTGTGGAAAGCGGCCTTTGACAATCGACACCTTTTCACGCACGGCATCTGCAGCTTCCTGCTCGTCGGCTGACATTTTGAAGCCGAGGATCAGCTGACCAAACCCTGGCCGTGCGACACCGATCACTCGAGAGATCTTTTTCAGACCGGCGACCTCTGCCTCAATGGGTTTGACGATTGCTGATTCAATTTGCTCTGGTGAAGCGCCTGGATAAGGCACCGTGACCGAGATAAACGGAATTGAGACATCCGGATAGAGCGACACAGGCATCTTGGCGAGGTAAAAAACACCAAGAATAAACAGAGCGACACTGATGATACCCGCGGTGACGGGTCGGCTGACCGAAAAACGGGCGAGATTCATTTAATTGATCCTTAGTTATTTTTCGGGCTGATATTTGCACTGCAACTGGGACTGACAACTTCGATACTTCCCAAAGACTGGCCAACTTGAACAACCATTCCTAGAATTGTCGGCAGGCCTTGCACGCGACCGCCAACCTCGGCCTTGAGGACCGTGTCATCCAACTGAACTTTAACCCGTTCTGCAGCGGCTTCGGCCTGCCGTCGCAGAGCGCGCGCCTGGCTGACACGGATTTTGGCCTCAGCTAGCTGCTGCGCCGTCACTGCCTCGCTGCCCTGCAATTTTTCAAGTCGCACGAGAGCATCGGCAGCCAATTCTTCGTTGCCCTTTGCCGCATCAACCGCAGCCTGCGCCTCTTTGAAACCCGCTCGCAAGAGTCGTGAATCAAATTCAATGATGGGCTCTCCCTTTTTCACGACATCTCCATTTGACGCATGGTAACGCTGGACAATTCCGGTTGAACGAGCCGTCAGTTCCTGACGGGTGACGCACGGGGTCTTCGCCAAAGCCTGAGTCGTTGGAAAAACGAGCAGGGAGAAAAACGACACAAAATAGAAATATTGACGCATGAAGCCTCCGGACGGAACTCTTCGCCGCGAATAGACGCAGAAGTAACACTACCGAGTTTTACTTCTTCACAAACGGGGTTAGCATAGGCGAGTTGTCCGAAGAAATCTTAAATGGGAGAATTCTCTGACGTTGATGGCCGGAACGAAGATGAAAAACTGCGCACTTCTCGTCTTGCTGACAGCAGTGAGTGCGGAAGCTGTTGCACAAAACACACGGCCACGCAGAAAACGCACTCCATCATCGGCAGGAAACCCGATGATGACTGCGCCAAACGCCCGACAACCTCGGCCAGTGGCGCCGCCACCTGCAGGCAATCCGGTGCCGCCCGCATACCCGCAGCCCGCGTATCCGCCAAACGTCGGTCAGCCTCCCGCGTATCCTTCAGCCACGCAACCTCCCGCATACCCGCCCCCTGTGGGGCAACCTCCGTCGTGGCAGCAGGGCAACACAAACGCATACCCGCCGCCTCGTCCACGCAATCAAAATCCCCTTGGACAGCCGGCAGAGCTGCCGCCTCATTTGCGCCCGCGCGACGAACTCGGCGGAACGAAAAACTGGTTTGGACTAGGCGGTGCTGGATACGCATACGACACCATATCCCGTACCAATCCCGGCGTGGCCGAATGCAGTGAAGCCTGCGACAAAACGATCGTCGAACCGCGCTGGGCACTCCAATTGCAGGGAGCGCTCGGCTGGGGACCTATCAAAAAGAACAACATCTCCTTCACGACACATTACCGTTACACGCAAAATTTGCGTACGAACGAAGACCAAGCAGGCAAAGTCTCGCAATGGCTGAAAACGTTCAATTCAGAAGATTTCATCTTCCCCACCCGCGATATGCTTCGTTCGCATGAGCTGGTCTCGGAGATCCGTTACTCCAAAACACCTTTTCAATTCGGCCTGCACGCCATGCTGGAATTCGAAAGAGTTGGTTCAAGCGCCGCTTTTCTTGGTGCTCCCAACGAAGTGTCAGACGGTGTCCGAAATATCGAGCAGGTGGTCCCGTGGTTCCAGTGGCGCATTCCGGGCAGCTATATTGCGACACTTTATACGCCGCTGCGCACTGAAATAAACAAAGAAGACCCGCGCAATTCATTCACCACGTGGTCCTTGCAGAAATCCGGACGCGGGCTTTTTATTACGGCGATTCAGGACAACCTTTTTTATCTTCCGAAGCTCTCCTCGACCGCCGGAGTCACCTTCAACTGGACGAACAAAAAATCAGCTTCGATTCAGAACGACTCGAGCCGGATCGGCGCCAAAGTTTCGATGGATTTTCCGATTGCATGGAACATCAGACTTCAGCCATACTTTAAGTTTGATTCCGAGAGCTATATTCTGCAACGAATCAAAATCAACAACATCACTGACGGCTCTGCAACTCTTGTAAAACGTACGGATTCGATTTTGGCGACCGGAGGACAGGCGTATTACGATTTGTCGCGCAACTGGCGCTTCAATTTCATCACCAATTTTGAGTCAACTCAATCAACACTGTCCGACTTCTCAGGTTCGAAGATCACATTCTTCGGAGGTTTCACCTACAGCACACCGGTGACGCGGCCGGTGTTGCGCCGGCTGGAACGGTTTACGGATTCTCTTGCTGCAGAGGAGAACTGAAAAATGATAGTTTCGCGCTCTGAATTTGAAAAAGTATACACTGAATTAATCACTACAAAGCAACCGCTGATCATGACTCCGCGCGGAAAGTCGGTGTCGTTTCTGTGCACCCCAGCCGGCATCACCGATGACGCTGTTCTGTTTAAAAATTCAATTCCAGTGGATGTTCTCCCCGAGATTATCACAAGCACGGAATTCACTCTGGTTTGCAAAGATTATCAACTGGTCAGCGCAGCCCTCTTTGCACACGGCACAGAAATCCGTTTTCCGACTCATCACATCAGTCTACTGCCCCAGTCACGTGCCGACGAACGAAGTGTGTTTGCGCTGGATGATGGGGCAGAGGTCGCCATCAGACATCCTTTCGATGCCGGCACGACGCTCACACGCCGCCTGTACGACCTTTCCAAGGGCGGCCTGAGTTTCCGCAGCAGGATACACACAAAACTGATGCAGCCTGGGCGGATCTTTTCGCAAATGTCGGTTAAAATAAAAAATCGCGAGACGGTCACAAAACAGGGACGGGTTGTCTACATCAAACAAATCTTCGAAGAAAACGGCCATCACTTTCATCAGGTTGGTGTGCAGTTTATCAATTTAGCCTGAGGTCGATGATTCGCATGCATGTCTCTTTGTCAGAAATTGAACCAATCAAGCGCATCTACTGCAACCGTTCACTCAATCTGCGGAATATCAAAGCCGTCGGATTCGACATGGACTACACGCTCGCACTGTACAAGCCGGAGCAATTTGAAGTCCTCGCCTACAACGAGACCCTCAAAAAGCTTGTCAACATGGGCTATCCGGACGACATCCTCAAATGGAAGTTCGACATCAGCCATATGATCCGCGGACTGGCCATCGACAAAATGCGCGGTAACATCATTAAGCTCGACAGACACAGATACGTCAAAGTCGCCTATCATGGATTCCGTGAACTGGTGCGCGAAGAACGGCGGGCCCTGTACGATGCCTCGCTCATGCAATCCTATGAGGAGCCAGACTACGCGCTCATCGACACGCTATTCACTCTTGCAGATGCCTATCTTTTCGCGCAGCTCATCGATCTCAAAACGCAGCGGCCTTCAGACATCAAAAAGACTCCCATAGAGATCTACCGTGACGTTCGTCACTCGATCGACCTCTGCCACCGCGACGGCAGCATCAAGCATAAAGTGGCTCAGGAGCCATCTAAATACATCGAACGCGATCCGCTGCTCAAGGAAACCCTCACCCGCCTGCGACAGTCGGGTAGACAAGTTTTTGTTGTGACCAACAGTTTGTGGGACTACACCCACGTCGTTATGAACCACATTTTCGGCAACGATTCACGCAATCTCAGCAAGGACTGGCTGGACTACTTTGACGTTGTTGTTACCGGAGCTGCAAAACCCTCGTTCTTCATGTCGCTCAATCCTCTTTACGAGGTTGATCCCGATTCAGGACTTTTGCGCAACACAGACGGCATTCTCAACCGCGAATCTAAGATTTTCCAAGGCGGAAATTTCAAGCAGCTGCATGAGCGTCTTGGAATTCAATCTGGCCCGGAAATCCTTTACGTCGGCGATCATATCTACGGAGATATTCTTCGCAGCAAGAAGGAACTCGGCTGGCGGACGATGCTGGTCATCAATGAACTTGAAGCCGAATTGGTTTCGCTCGAGCGGCACAAAGACGAATATCGCCGGTATGAAGAATTGCTGCAGATGAAGGACAACCTGGAAGACGAACTGCAAAGGCTGCAACTCGAATTAAGCCAACTCGGCGCCGCGGCGAAAGGCAAGACCAAAGTACCAAAATCAGAACGCGCACAACAATTGCATGAAAACATCGAATCGCTTATCGAAAAGCGCGACGCGACTCGTGAAGCTCTGCGCCGGAGCATGAAAAAATATCACCAGAATTTTCATCCTGTCTGGGGACAACTGATGAAGACAGGTCACCAGAATTCACGCTTTGCTGCGCAGGTTGAAAATTATGCGTGTTTGTATACGAGCAAACTGACAAATCTAATCAACTATTCACCCAACTTCAGTTTCCGCAGCACGCGCGATTTTATGCCGCACGACTTGATGCAGCCTCTGTGATGACTCTCACGCCTGCGTGCGCGCTTTTTCGACAAGACCTGTCGTACTGTGACCTGCGACAAGAGGCAGAATCTCGATTCGGCCGCCTTGAGCCAGCACAAAATCGGCACCGACGACTGAGTCGACTGTATAATCACCACCCTTAACGAGGATGTGGGGCGAAAGCAGTTTTATGAGATCAATCGGAGTGTCATCCGAAAAACCGACAACGAAATCGACTGCGGCGAGACCAGCGAGAACTCGGGCCCTGCTTTCGAACGTCTGGACTGGTCTCTGCTCGCCCTTCAACCTGCGAATGGATTCGTCGCGGTTTAAACCGACAACCAACACATCACCGAGTGCACGCGAGCGCTCAAGTATATCAACATGCCCCATGTGAAGCAGATCAAAACAACCATTGGTAAATACAATCCGGCGTCCGTTGCGGTGCAGAGTCTGGGAGAGCGAAGGCAGAGCTTCAGCGCTGAGAATTTTTGCCGATGGCCGCGAAGATGTATGCGCCGAAGATGTGAGCGACTGCAGCAGTTCGGACATCGTCAGGGTCGCAGTTCCCAGTTTTGCACAAACAAGAGCGGCACCAACGTTGGCGATTTCAGTTGCATTTGCAAATGATGCTCCGACAGCGACAGCCATCGCCAAGAAGGCGACCATTGTATCGCCGGCGCCAGAGACATCTGCTACCTGAAGCGCGCGCGAGGCGAACCTTCTGGTTCTTTTATTTTTGGCATCACGCATTGCAACGCCATGCTCCGAAAGGCTCAAGACAACAGCCTCTGCGGCAGACAGTCGGCCGGTCACGTCGCAAATCGCATCGACCTCTTCTTCAAAATGATGAACGGAAAGAGCTGGCTCCCAGACTCTGAGCAGCTCGCGCCCTTCCTTGAGATTCGGCTTTATCAGGGTTGTTCCCTGATAGCGCGTCAAATCATTCGATTTCGGGTCTGTGACAACGGGGATTTTGTGGCTTCGCGCGATGTCGATGAGTTTGCGGCACAACAGATGACTCAACACCCCTTTGCCATAATCAGAGAGAACAAGTGCCTTGCTTCCAGATGCGCTCAGAAATCTTTCAAACTGAAGAATGATGCGCTGTTCCTCGCCGCTGGAGAGCGGAGCAATTTTTTCGCGATCGATTCTTACAAGTTGTTGGTATCCGGCCAGGATGCGAGTTTTGCGGATGGTGGGCAGGACTTCGGACTCAATCAGTGAATGAGTTTCAATTCCCACGGAATGACAAATATCGCGCAGCTGGGCTCCATCGGAATCGCGGCCGATGCGGCCGCACAACACAGCGCGTGCGCCGACGGAGGCTATATTAGCCGCAACGTTTGCAGCACCACCCAACACATAACGACGTTCGCCTTCGAGCACAACCGGAACAGGCGCTTCCGGCGAAAGCCGCGACACGCTCCCCTGAATGTAACAGTCGAGCACCAGATCGCCGACCACAAAGACAGAACAGGTCTGCAATTGCAGAGCCAATTCAGACAGAGTTAAGTGCTCGTAAGAGAGAGCCGACATAGTTCAAAATCCTCGTGGAGAAACGATTCTGTAGCTGCCGTCCGTGAATTCCAGCGTCACTGAGTATGCCTCGCCTGAATCTCGATTCAATGCCAACACCGACGAATCCTCCGCGACAAGACTGCCATGACCAAATTTCTGCAGGCAGTCGGCCAATAGGTTTCTGATCCGTCCGTCAAGTGCAGGCATCTCTCCGGCAACCGCGCGCATCCGTTGGAGCTTCAGTCTGTCCTCGCCTTCGTTCCGTTCAAAGACAAAACCCACTTCATAGCGGCGTGGCCAAAAGTCACGCAAGTTCAGCCAATGTCTGGGCAACTGAATGTTGTTGCAACGATGGGCGACCTGCGAAAACCACTCCGAAAATGCGGCTCCGTGCTCCGAGGGACTATCGTGACTCGAATCCTGCGCCTCAAGCGCAGATTCAGAATGCGGCAGCGGAATACGGGATGTGGGCCATGTCTCGCGCTCCGGTTCCTGCATCGTGCTTGATCCGTCAGAAGTCTCATAAATGCCTGCTTGAGAATCAATGATTTCCTTTGGGTCTTTGGACTTGCGCTTCGGTTGTTTTGAAATGCTCGCGTCTTTGCGCACAGGTGATTCATTTCGAAACACAGGAGCATCAACCAGATAGACTTTTTGCTGCGACTGGGCACCTGCAAGTCTGACTTCACCAGCCGGCGCAGGCAGCAGTCGCCACGCAGCAAGATGAACCGCGGCCGATATCAGAAATGAAAGCTTCACGGCCGACAACCTTTTTATCATTGGAGTCGCAGCTCCTGAGCGAACGAAAGAAACGGCAGCTCGGGCTGCAACGAGACGGGCTCTACAGCAGCGGCTGCGTCCCAAGGTTGGGCACCGCCTACAAAAAGAAACTTTCCACGTTTACAGACGCCGTAATCAGCAGCACATGCTACAGCAAATTTGTTACTGCCGGAAAGGCGTTTGAGCGGACCAGCGAATCGTTCCTCGATCAGGAAATCGCCACCGTCGAGATCTAGCCAGCCGGACTTGAAGATCGTTCCCTCATAATCGTCAATTCGGGTATTCTTGTACGCAACGAAAACACGCTGCCCACCGGCCGGCAAGCCCAAAAGATCAATCCTTTGCACGTCCGCGCCGTCAAAACTCACGAGCGTGCGCATCTTCAATTCACCGCTTTCAGCGATTGAAATTTTAAACAAGGCAACGGTTTCGCCGCGCGCGGCGCCGAAGTACTGGGGATTGCAACTGACAAGCACTTCAGCCGAGGAGATTGCCAGCGACTGGAAGACGTTCAAACAGCTCACACCAGCCGTAGAGTCGGCAATCTTGAATGAGTCAAAACCTGTGGTCCCCGAGGACTGATCTCTGAGAAAGACCTGTGCATCAACCGCTTTGAAAGTGGAAAGGTTAAAACCATTGTCGATTACGGCGATAAAATTGCCGCGGCTCAGAATATGCACCGGATGCACTCCAACGCCGCCATCCACTTTGACAGGCTCAGCCTGCGGGCTGGCAAATTTCGCTTCCTGCCATGCCACTTTCTGCAAAACACCAAAGTCGAATCCGGCAACCAATGCTTCTCCCGATGCTGCCAAATTGATTCCGTAGGCGTTCTCAGGCCAATCGCCACGCTGCCCTTTACGCTGGCCATCGGCGGAAAACCAAGTCATTCGCGACGGCCGCGACTGCCGTCCGGAAAATCTTTCAACGAGAATATGCAAGCCCAAAGAGCTGTCCTGAAATAATATCGGATCACGGCTGTCGGGCTCGAGGCTCTGCACGATGCGGGCTTTTTGCTCGCGTACTTCACACAAAATGTTGTTCTGGGTCGGTGAACCCGCAAGCCAAGTGAGGCCGTCGAGCTTGTTATTTCCAACTGGACCGCCGCACAGCCGGTTTTCCTGCAAACCTGCGTCGTTCTGACCCGCGCATGCCAATAACAATACCAACGGCATGCAGGCTGCGAGCAATTTGATGAGCGACGGTCTGTTCATATGCTTGCAACACTCCGAAATAAAACGGGCAAAGCTGCCCGCTCATTACTCCGGACCGGCACGACTGAGCAAGCTCAAACTGAACTCAAAAGTCCGCCCTTGGACGGGTAGAACCGGAGTCTGACTCCAGCCCACACGCCGCACGGCCTGGGCTGGAAGGTACAACCGAGAAAAACGTTCATCCAAGAGATTTCCCGCATGAAGCGAAGCCTGCAGAACGCCTGCAGATGTCTGAAAGGGCGCTGAAACCTGCATGGAGATCAACAGCGGCGGGTCAAGACGTGCCGTACCCTGAGAATCGAGCCAAAAGGAGCCGGTTTGCTCGGCCTGAACGCGAAACCCGAGAATTTGCGTATAGCCCTGAACAATCGGGGCCAGCGGAATATCCCTTGATAAGGACATTTTGAAGCGTTCAGACGGCGCGAAGGGAACGACCCGCTGCGCACTTCGAGCGCGTCGCACCCGCAAATCGATCATCTCAAACCCTGCTTGAATTTCATTTTTCAGAATTCTTATTTCGACTTCTCCTGCCAAGCCAACGCGCTGCGTCTCGGCAGTATTCTCGTAGCGCAGCAAAAACGGGCTAACCTGTTCGGGGGTAATGAGGTTGAAGTCCCGTGCGGCAAACATCGCCATCTTGCCCCATCTGCCCGTCATTCCCAATTCGCAAGCCGTCGCGGACTCGGACTGCAGACTCGGATTACCAAGTATGCCGTCGGGTCTGCCCGCGATTTCAAGCGGCGTGGGTGTTCTTTCCAGCTGGCCCGCCTGCGCATAGACGAGCCAGTCTTCGCCAA
The DNA here is from genome assembly GCA_039799905.1 of Pseudomonadota bacterium. GTDB lineage: Bacteria > Bdellovibrionota_B > Oligoflexia > Silvanigrellales > Silvanigrellaceae > RFOM01. Next base: position 71,723 of record JBDLRP010000029.1, read on the forward strand.
CCGCCTTTCGCCAGTCCAGCAACGAGGCCATGGAGCGCCGCGAAGATCTATTTTTTTCTTCTGTACAAAGTACGGCCGGTGAAAAAACACCGCATTTCCTGCGCACCAGAAAATCACTGCCATGCAGGGAAATCTCAGACTTCAGATTTTGCTTTGCAAAAACCTCGGAATTAAAACCAAGACCGACACTCCCGCGCAGTAGCTCACCCGACAACTCAGTCGGAGAAAAATACTCGTCTGCGGATGGCTCCCGCACAACCTCGGGACGTCGGGTCAAACCAACCCTGCCCGACAAACTGCTGCGTTCTGCCTGTGCCCTGAAATAAACACGATCATCGGGTTGTGAAAAGAAGAGCGGCAGCGAGACATATCCGGAGATGTATTGAAAATCTTCATTGCGTTCGTCGAGTTTGATTTGCGATGATCCATTTTGCAGGTCCTGCATGAATTGAGCGTTTTCCATGCGCACGCCGACCTTCACCTGCGAGACTATTCCCGACGCGGGCGACAATCCATCATAGCCCTGTGTAAACAAAACAAGTCTGCGTGATAATCTGTTCCAAGGCGAACCGCTTTTCAGCGGCAGACCGGAAGTTCCGCGATTCTCTCCGCCAGCCAGAAATGCACTCTTCAATATGCTTCCGGTGCCAAGGTTACGCATGTAGGTTGCTGCAGTCGAGACTCGTTTCACATCGTTGAAAGAGAAATTTGTGAACGTATCATCCGATTCGATTTGCGGAGTATTTCCGTCATCAAAAACGCGCTGAGGACCACTCAAAAATCCGCTGCCCCATGAAATCTGCAGGCAGCTCTCCGGAGTGCAATCGGCAGCAGAGCGACCTCCTGCGGCCCAAGCGCGCGGCAACTCAATTCGCAGACTTAACGTCCGATGCACTTTTTGCGGACCCGAGAGCAAACGAAAGTCATAGCCACCCGACATACCCGCATAGGGAAATCCAGCAGAAGGAAAAAAAGGGTAGACTATGACTCCACCCACGGCCGCTGTCGGAATCAATTCCTCACTATGTGAACCCGTAAAGCCCGAGCTCAACAAAACACCATCAACCGACACTGTCGGTTCACTTGCAGGCGAGCCCCGTAGGGACAGCCTCCCTCCCCCAGACCATTTACTGGATTCCAGACCGATGCTCTGCACCCCGAGTTCTCGGAGCAATTCCGTGGTCGAATGTGCTCTCTTCAGGGAAGCGCTATCGGCCTGACGATCGGCTGGTGATTGGTAATGAATCTCAAACGGATCTTTCAGGTCATCGAAACGCTTTGACCTCTCGGGAACAGGTGCGACGAAATCTTCCGATGCAGAGCTGTCACTTGCCTCATCTTCAGGCAAAACTGGAATCCGCCAAATTTGGGACTTTTGACTTTGACCGGTGGCCAGTTCAGGATGGAAGTAGAACAAAATGAGCGTCAGCCGCACAATTGTCCGCTTTTTTCCATTCATCCTGGGGTTCCTCCGTGGGTGGGAAAATGCCGGCAGCGGGCGCTCTTTGCAACCTCCCAAGGGACGACGAGGATTCTCATGTCGACACTCGGAAATACCAAGCCTCTCTTGCTGGCTGCCACTCTGCTGGGGTCGTGCTTCGGCTGCAGCAATCCGTCGGCATCAGCGGGCCGCTCCGGTTTTCCCGCCCCCGGTTTGGTCGCACTTGCCATAGGAAATCCTGTGTCACAGAGCCCTGTCGTCAGCGCACCATCTGGTTACAGCAACCCGGTTTTCTACCGCGTGATGATGCAAGGGATTTATCTCGGGAGCGCCGTTGTTGGTCGCAGTTCGGGCGAATCGTCTCAGGATTTTTTCTTTGAATTGAAGATCGCACACCGACTTGGTTACGCGCCGCTTCTCTCTGACGTGAAGCTTCAGGGTCACAGTAAAAACGGACTGGTCACGAATGCGAAACAGAGTATTGCGGTCAGGCATCTGGAATCGATGGTGTTTGAGGAAGAAAGTGAGTGGACACAGGACTCAAACGAGATCCTGAAACTGATTCGCGGCAATCCCGAGAATCATCTGTTCAGACTTGGCCTGAGATCAAATCTCGGAAAAACAAAAATCTCACCTTCAGAACGCAGCGCCAAACTCGCACTGCCTTTTTTTGAAGTAAAGAAATCGTCCGCAACAAAAGACCCGCTTTTGCTCAATCCACTCAATGGTCTGAGTTATTCGGTAAATGACGTCGCAGCCAAGTATTCCGCGGAGGGCGTTGCTGATGAGCTGAGCCTGCCCTGGTTCTCGGGGATGAGCCTGCAGTTCATCAGGGACACAGAAGACGGAGTCGAGAAACTCCCCAGCCTGATGTCACAAAATCCGGTTGAACTGGCGTGGTTCAGCACCAACACCTCCATTCAGGAAGACCTCAAGACCCTGCACGGCATTGCACTTTCGGGAATGCAGTTCACGAAAAATTCGGAAAAGCTGATCCGAAAGGATTTTCCGCAGCTGCCGTACTTGTTTCACCGTAAACTCTTCAACTTCAACAAACTTTGCGAGCGCCTCTCCGCAGAGCTGAGCAACGGCATGGCGCGCAAACTGAGTGCAGAGCAGGTTCTTGTGCAGGTTGGCTGGGTGGTGCGCAATGCCCTTGCAGAAGACCACCGCGAACTTCCGCGCTCGCTCGTGAATTCCCCTGAACTCGAAGTGCTCGCAGACGACTCCAAGAAATGGCAATGGACGAAAATTATTTCCACCATGCTGAGCCAGACAAGTGAAGAGCTAAGTCAGGTGTTGGCGATCGAAGATTCGCAGAAGGTCAACGTTGCCGTGAGAATGTCGGCGCGCAGTCTCGCTCGGGGATCGGTCGTCAAGGGAATGCTCCGCTCCGGTCGGCTGCATATGCATCATCAGGTTGAAAGTGCCGGAACAAAAGACCTCAACCCGTCGAGTTTTGTCAGGCTGCCGACAAACCTCATGCAACCTTTCAAAGTTGCGCTGAATCAGCAATCGCCGACTCAATTGCAGGGCTCCGCCGCGCAATCACTGATGCCGCAGTTTGAATTCGTCAACGGACAGGCATTTGCAAAGGGTGATTTTCCCACTCTCTCGCCGCTTTGCGAGAACTTCCGCGGCCGGATTGGTTTGGACCTCGGCAACAGCCGGAACGACCTTTTCAGTTCGGCAATTGTCCGCGGTGTGTGGGACGAGTCGACACGCGTTCAACTCATTCGCCAATTTGCACGCCGCGCATCGGCAAATCCTGCATGCCGAGATATTGTCCTGCGCGCCCCCGGCGAGCTGACCACGGCGGCAAAAAGCGAACTCGAATCATTCCGTCGAGATATTCTTCAAACAGAAATGGAATTTCAGATCAGTGTGGGCTCGAACCGCACCGTACGACTGGTTCCCGGCTCATACGAGCTGGTGATTAGTTCCCTTGTGAACGGCAGTATCCTTGGCAAACGGGAAATAATTATCCCTCAGGGTCACGACAATCTGGTGTTAAACTTGCAGCTGTGAGGGTGCTGACTCGGTGAATTCCGCACCCCGCGATTGAGCGAGGTGCAGCGCCTATGTTGAAGAATATCTACGCACCCTTGTCTGGCGGCATGGTTCAGGAACGTGTTCTCGAAATCCTTGCGAACAATGTTGCAAACATGAACACAACAGGCTTCAAGGAAGAGCAAGTCACATTTGCCGCGCTCGAGGCCAATCCTTGGAACTCGTATCCGAACGCACTCCCTCCGGCGCAGTTCAAACTCGATATGCGCGAGATTTATCCTCTGCACGGCAACGAAATGGGCTATGTGACCCTCTCGAACGTGGAGACCAGCCACATACAGGGCGGCCTGAAGCGGACCGGCGTGAACACCGATTTGGCCGTTCAGGGAAACGGATTTTTCACCATCAACACTCCCTTTGGAGAACGATTTACGCGAGACGGTAGTTTTGCACTGACACCCGAGGGGACTTTGGTCACCAAAAACGGCGCATCCGTGATGGGAGAACGAGGAGCCATCACGGGTTTGAGCGAAGGCAATCTGCGTATTCTTCCGGACGGTGAGGTTTACAACGGCGACAAGTTTGTCGACAAAATCAAAATCACCGCTTTCAATGACAACAAGTTGCTGCAGCGCCTCGGCGACAACCTCTTTGTTCACGACGGCCCGCCGGAGAACTTGGTGCAGTCAAAAGGCGAACTGACGCAGGGGTATCTCGAAAGCAGTAACGTCAATCCTATGAAAAACATGGCCAATATGATAATCGCACACCGTACTTACGAAGCCCTGCAAAAGGCCGTGAAGTCCTACGACAACACCATGCAGCTGTCTGCGCAGAAGGTGGGCGAGGTTAACTGATTCTTGCAGGGAAATTTTCTTTTTTTTGACAAGGAAGAGAACCTGCCATGAAAAAATCAGTTGTCCAGACAGAGCGAGCGCCAAAGGCCATCGGCCCATACTCACAGGCAACAACTTTCGGAGAACTCGTTTTCTGCTCCGGCCAGATTCCACTTGATCCGCAGTCGATGCAGATCAAGGGTACCGACATTGAAACCCAGACAACACAGGTGCTCAACAACTTGCTCGAAGTGCTCAAAGCGGCGGGCTCAGGCCCTGAGAACGTGCTCAAGACCACCGTGTTTTTGAAGAACTTTAACGACTTTCAGGCAATGAATGCGATTTATGAAAAGTTCTTTGCCGAAAACAAACCCGCACGTTCCACAGTTGAGGTGGCCCGACTGCCGCGCGATGTGCTGGTCGAGATCGAATGCATCGCTCACAAGGCTTGATGTTGTTCTGTCGGCTGACCGTCGAAGAAGTTCAAAAGATGGCGAATCACAAGCTCCGGGTCCTCGGTTGGAAAATCATGGCCGAGGTTCTCCAGAACAACCAAATGGCCGTCACGCGCCTTCTCCCATAGCCTCAATGTATTTCGCCAAGGAACCAAACCGTCGGCCTTGGAGACCATGAAGAGTGTCGGTTGTTGGATTTTTTCCAGCGACGGACGCGCATCAAAGAGTGCCGCAGCGAGAAGCTGCCGCAAAACTGGCAAGCTTTTAAAGCCCTCGCGTCTCCAAAGCTCATTCCAAATCTCCGGCAATTCCGGACGAGACTGCAGCGTCGAGTCGGACACCAAATAGGGTGCAAGCTCAGCGTTGTCGGGCACACCTTTTCTCAACGACCAAAGCAAACTACCGAGCGCCCTTGGACGGATGCGACCTTCGCCCATGCCGCGTGACGACGAGGCTAACACTGCAACTTTTCGAACGGCGGAAAAAATCGAACTCAGCTCGAGCGCAACCATCCCGCCAAGACTGATACCGACCAGATAAAAATCCTTGAATCCCAGCGATTCAAGAGTTGCCGCAACGTCATCTGCGAAGGCGCGGATTGTCCCGCGCCCCGTGTTTGAGCGAGATAAACCCGTTCCCAGCAGATCAATGCAGACGACTGTTGCGTGCTCAGAGAGCTTTTCGCTGAAATCGAGCCAAAATCCTGACGATCGGCCCAAACCCCGCAGCAAGACAATAGGGAAATTTAGTGACTCCCCCGCTCCATGAAAGCGAAAGATGCGGTAACCTAGTAGTACTGGTCCTGACATGACACACGCTCCGTTCGTCCCGAGGTGTTCGGGCTTTGCGCAGGAGTATAATTGATGCGTGCAAAACGGCGTACTCTGAGAGCCTACTTAGTTGAGCCATTCAAGCAAATACGCTTTGGCTTGCATGTTGTTTCCGTATCTCTGACCTTTGCAGGCATCTTTGCATACCTGTTTCTCGATGCATTTCGCGAACAGTACGAACAGGTTTTTGCCCTTTTTCAGGTCGCGGACCAGACAGAAGTTCTGCAGAACGACATTTTCTTCAGAAACAGGGCGAAAATCATTCTTGCCATTGGCGCATTCATTTCAATCACCTTGTTCGTCGTGGTACGGCGCACACACCGCATGTACGGCCCAATGATTTCCATGATGCGTTTCGTTGCGGAGCTCAAGCGCGGAAATTACGCGGTTAGAATCAACATCCGTGAGCGCGACGACTTTCAAAATTTTGTTTCTGAACTGAATGCGTTGGCAGAAGTGCTGCAGCGCAAGCATGGGGTGCCGATGAACAGCACACCAACTCAGGGAATGGACAGTATCGATGAACGTCTGCGCGATTTTGAAGACGGCGTCGTGATTGTCAGTGAACCGCCAGAGAAACAAAACCCGCCCAAAGCTTCGTGAATCGTGCTTCCGCTCAATTCTCCATTCCGAATTTGAGCTCGCCCTGAAAATTCACCGGTACCTTTCTTGAAAAGCGAAAGCCGATGAATTTTTTCTTCAGGCAAGACTCCAGCCAGTTCTCAAGCAATGCTTCCGTTGAGCCGGTGCGGCTGCGCAAATTGACGCTATCGCTGCCCTTCAGGACCGTGAACTGCAAAATACCGTCTGATGTCACAAGCGGATCAGATTCCTCGCGCTCCTTGACGCAAGTCGCATAGGCTTTTTTCGCTTCGCCCTGCAGCTCAGCAGCAGCCGGTGCCAGACTCGGACGATCTTCCTGATTGGCAGCGGTGCGGAGAATTATTTTGGTTTTGACGGCTTTTCCGTTCGCAATTTTTTCAAGCGTGTATGCATTGAAAACCCGTGAAACAGACAGCAGGCTCTGCACAGCAGGCAGATCGAAGCTGGTCTTCAGTTCGAATTCAGAGAAGGGAGCCTTGTCGTTCTTGCTCTCGCCGATGCGAATATCAAAATGACCAAGGAACAGAGAATCGGAGGATTGGGTGTTGCGGCCAACCGAATAGATGTCACCGAGCCTGCGCAACTCTGTGTATTTGCGGGTTGCCGAATCCAGCGGAATGATCAGCCCCTTGCGATTTTCAATTTCACGCTGAGTTTCAAACGTCCAGCGCGAGGATTGATCGGCCAACGAAAAATACTCGTTCAGCAGGGCACTCGGATTGCGCATCCAAGGCGTTTGCACCTGAGGCTTGAACCTGTCTGCCAATGCAAGCATGGTGGATTTAAGCTGCCAGTCACCGGCCGGAAGCGCGAACGAAAAACCGGAACTGAATTTGTCCTTGCAATTCGCCTCTGAACCTCCGAACGGAAATTGGCTCAGGTATTCCCTTTCGTCGTTCAGTCTTTTCCAAACGAGACGAATTGTTCCCTCTGTCCCGCAGGGAGAGTCAGCGACAAAGCCAACTCTGGCGACCTGCTCCTCAATTTTGAGAGTCTCACCCTTTTGATTGGTGAGATCGAAGCGCAGACGTGGAAAGTCGGTTGTCCCAGCTCTCACGAACGTGCCACCTTCAGCGGGGCTTCTGTTGAGATGCTGTAAAACAAGACCCACCGGAACAACATCACTGTCGAGATTCTCGGCAATCGTCTTCAGACTGAGTCCCTGCGCGGAATCAGCAATCGAAGTCGTTTGCACGACACGCGCAACAGTCGACACACGACCTTCGCGCACCTGAACAACCAGCGGTTTTGCCCCACTGGACTGAAAAGGATTGACGAACGGCAGGTTGACCAGCGTTCCGCGCTCTTGTGTTTGAGTTCCGAGTTCGGTGCGGATTCCTTCGACGACGTAGTCACCCTGACTCAACGCCAACACACGCGGAAGATAAAAGCGAAGCTGCTTCTGCGGGTCGGCGGAGGTGAGTTCAAAGCGACGCTTGTCGGGACCCGATTCCTCATTCAGCGCAATAAGGATTTCGTTTTTGGTGATGGTGTTGCGAAAAATCAGCTTGGGCTCGCGGATGTTGACATAGCTGACCGCGGTCAGTCCGGAAGCCTTGTCGGGAGATGACAACTCTGGACTCCAGACGAAGGGAAACCAGAGGAGTCCCTGACCGGCCTCGGCGCGCGGCAACACCTGACCACCTTGAATGATGTTTTTCTGGGCAATGCGCTCTGGTGCTTCAGCAGCGGCAAGTTGCGACGAAGGCGTGTGTTGCTTGCCTGTGACACAACCTGCTTGCAGAGAGATGAGTCCCGATAAAACAACCATCAAAGAGAGACCGACGACATAACTGCAATGCGCAGGGGTTGTTGTTTTGTCTGACATCATGAACTTCTCCTAAATTCGATTTCACGAGAGTATATTATCGCAGAGTGCGGAGAGTTTAAACATGCCAGTGAGTGTTGGTTCCAAACGAGTGCTTCTTCACTCGGCGGAGAAAGGTTGGCTGATTGAGCCGGCCATTGTGCAAATCGACGGTCCCCTCATACGTTCCATAAAGACCTATCCCAATGCGGAGCAAATTACCGCTGCTTCACATTGGTTCGGAGATGATCTTGTCACTCCGGGCTTTGTGGATTCCCACACACACCTCGCACTGAGCTTCATCCGTGGCCGCGTCAGTTCCGCAGGTGCTTCGGGCAATCTCGTCGAAGACGTTTTCTTCCGCCTCGAGGAGAAGATCACGCCGGCCGATGTCGGTGCCTTTACACGCATCGGCGCGTATGAATGTCTGCTGGCCGGCACAACCTACGTGTGGGATCATTACTACCACGCAGACGCTGTCGCCGATGCGATGATGCAGGTTGGCCTCACTGGCAACGTTGCCGCGACGCTGCAGGATATCTCGGGACCCGGAAAGGCCGAATGGGAGACGAATCTCGCCTTCACGCAAGCACTTCACGGCAGCGAGTATCATGGGAAACTCGGCATCAGCGCAGGTCTGGGTCCGCATGCCACCGATACTGTGAGTGAAGATCTCTGGCGAAAAATTTTGGACGTGAGTGAAAAAAACAATCTTCCAATTCACTGCCACGTCGCACAGTCGCCCGAGGAATTTAACAGGATTCATGCACAATACGGCTGCACACCGATGGACTTTTTGCGACGGGCAGGACTGTTCGAGACTTCTGTCACGAAACAGCTTGTGCACGTCATCTACGCCGGCCAGAAGGATCTTCAATTCTGTAAATCTCCGGACGTACGCCTCATCGCGTGTCCGAACTCACAACTGATCTTTCACTTCCCCGCCGCGTACAGTGAATGGTGGCGGTTGGGACTCAACTGGGCCGTTGGCACCGATTGCGCGGCGAGCAACGACTCGCTGCGGGTTCAAGCCGAACTTCGTTCACTCGCAGGGTGGACGATGGCATCGATTGCCCACTCTCTTGAATACGGCGAATTCAGACGCTCTCCAACCCCTGTGCAGGCGCAGGGACTGTCCGCGCTGCGGCACACACTTCATGCCGAAGGTCAAAAAAACACGGCACATGAAAAATTACTCAACACCCTGTTCTTTGGTTCTTCAGCAGGTCCCGCGGAAAACAGCAAGACGAACGGACTCAGGCCAGGCGCCCTCGCCAATCTGACCGTTTGGAACTGGGAAGACCCTGTTTTCTGGCCGGGATATGCCCCACTTCATTCACTCGTTTACAGTGACGTTCAGCCCGCACTCAAAGGCCTGATGACCCTGGGCCGCTGGCGTGGGACCGTGGGCGACGTTAGACGCTCGATTTTGGGCTCCTCCGAGTACAAAACCGCCCGCAGAGAGGCTACCGAACGCCTCAACGGATTGCTGGATCGCGCCGGTCTCTAATTTGGGCGTTTGACCCTACTTGCCAAGGCAATGCTGCTCGGCTATCAAGATGGGACCTTGGGGAATCGTCTAATGGCAGGACGACGGATTCTGACTCCGTTAGTCTAGGTTCGAGTCCTAGTTCCCCAGCCAACTCTTCTCTGCAGTCGCGGCCAATTTCTTATTTTAAATTTGAATCGACGCGTCCATCCTTGGAAACCTCAAGACTTGGCGCCCAAGTGCTTTAGCAAACGCGCGATCAAGTCATCGATGGTCTGGGTAAAGGGCTGTTCACCGGAAATGACTTGAGCGGACTTTGACTTCGAAGGCTCGACAAAAAGATCGTGCATCGGAGCGACTGTCGTAAAAAACTGTTTTTCAACGCTTTCGCGTGTGCGTCCGCGCTCGGCGATATCGCGACTGATTCGCCGCGAAAGCCTGACTTCCTCAGGTGCATCAACAAAAACACTGTAGTGCAATTGTTCGAGTATTTGCGCTTGCGAGAAAATAAGAATTCCCTCAATCACAACAATGGGCTTTGCATCCGACAATTGTGCAACCGGTGAACGCGTGTGAGTGGCAAAGTCATATTCAGGGACCTCTATCGAGGACCCTTCTTTGAGAAGCTTTAGGTGTTCACAGAGCAGATTGAATTCAAGCGCCTGCGGATGATCGAAATTGACGTTGTCGCGTTCCACGGGTGTCAGACCACTCAAGTCACGGTAGTAACTGTCCTGCCGTAAATGAAGGACATTATCCGTTCCCAAGCGGGCGACGAGTTCGCGGCAAAAGGTTGTTTTTCCGCTGCCCGATCCACCCGACACTCCAATCATCACTTTACATGCAGTCACAGCATCACCCCAAAAGGACAACAGCGAAACTCAGCAGGTGCGGGATTCATCAAGAAAAGTTACTTCGTACCAAAAAGTCGGTCTCCTGCATCACCCAAACCTGGAACAATGTATCCGTGTTCGTCTAGGTGACTGTCGACAGCCGCGGTGTAAATCTGCACATCGGGATGCTCTTCCTGCATCTGCTGCAATCCCTCGGGAGCCGCCAGAAGGCAAACCAATTTAATCGAACGGGGATTCGTTTGTTTGAGGCGATGGACGGCAGCAACTGCGGAGTTTCCGGTCGCCAGCATCGGATCCACCAAAATGACGTCACGCTCCGAAATATCGCGCGGAACCTTGAAATAATATTCGACCACGACGCGGGTCTTGGGTTCCCGGTAAAGACCAATATGGCCCACGCGCGCAGAAGGAAGAATTCTCAGCATTCCGTCAACGATACCCTGACCTGCACGGAGAATTGATACCAGGACGATTTTCTTGCCCTGGAGCATCGGTGCATTCATCTGTGCCACAGGAGTCTTGATCTCGGTCAGCGTGAGTGGCAGATCGCGTGTCACCTCGTATGCCAGCAGCATGCTGATTTCCTGCAGCAGACCGCGGAATTTGTGCGTACTTGTTTCCGCCTTGCGCATGATTGTCAGCTTGTGCTGGATCAGCGGATGCTCGATCAGAAATGTGTTTTTAAATTCAGTCTTGACCATATTTTGCAGTCCTTAAAATTAGAAAACCGTGCCGTCACTCACGACTTGAAGCGGCGGTGTACCACCCGTCCTCTTTGCAGCGGCAATGCGCCGGCCCGCCTTCCAGGTGCCAGCCTCCAATACTTTTGCAAGTGGAAATTCAGTCTCGCTCAGATTCATTTTTTTTCGCAGAAGCGCTGCTGTTTTGTCGAGGAGAATCACTGTCAATGCACGCCACTCGACAACAAGCTCGGAACTCACCGGATGGGCGATTGCGGCAGCGGCCGGATCTTTTAACTTGAGAACATCAAAATCTACAAACAGACCACCATTCCTGTATTCAGGAAGGCCAGTGAGTTCATCCATTCCGTTGATACGAAAACCGCCGGTAATCAACGGCTCAAGAAGAGAATAAGTGAGCCACTGCGAAAGCTTGTGAAAAGGAACGATTGATTCGTTTGCAGATGAACCGGCTAAAAGAGAATGCTTCCACGCATCACCCAAATTTCTGCCGTCGATAATGATTCTTTCTTTGCGCGGCCAGACATCTTCAAAGCCCTCAATGACGGCTGTCCATAATTTGCCGAGGGCAATTTCGCCGCCATTCTGCGATCGCAGGAGCCAGTCAAGAAGATGTGCAGGACGGGGAGCACTGGGCCCCGAAAAAAATTCGCTCTTTTGTTTGAGTGCTACCGAAAGCTGACGCAGGAGCGACAGACGGCCTTCCAAACCGAGCAGCGGATTGCTCTCACTTTCTTGGAAACCAGCACGCAGGTCGGCAAGCGTGAGTTGTGCAAGCCCATCTGCATCAACCTGAAAGGGCTGCGAACGATCCGACGAAAACCGACCGTCAGCGAACATGCGCAAGCTGGCGATTCCGAGCCCTTCGGAACGTCCGTGAACCTGACCTGTCCCGGCTTCTGTGAACGCCCATCGGCCACCGGCACCGGCGTCCAGAAGAACACTCACAACAACGAGATCAATGTGTCGGCGTGTCTTTTCAAGAGAATCCAAATTGTTCCATGCAGCCTCAAGTTGACGATGCCTTTCGATTCCTCCCGCTTCAAAATGCCGCCAGCGACTGTGAAAAGGGATGTCGAGTGTCGGATAATCATGCCTGATTAATTCGAAGATGTAGTCCGCAACGGCCGGAAGACAATCCTCATGCACACTGAAATGGCGGAGTTTATCTTGCTCAGCAAGACTGTATAAGCGCGCACACTGACTGCGGACTGTGGCAAGTTGCCGAAGACCTGACAATGAAAATTGTTGCCCGCCGCTCATCACAATTCCCGTCCCTTCTTCTTTTTCAACTCGCTCTCGTCGGGAACATGATCGGTGAAGTAACCAGCGGCTTTTTTCGCATCCATTTCGACCTGCGCATCAGCTGGAATCAGATCGTCGGGAATCTCAAATCGATCGTGAACAACGATGCCTGAATTCACGATTGCATTGTATTTCATGTTGCTCATTGATACGAGTCGATCGATGCGTGTGACGCCAAGCCAATGCAAAACATCGGGCATCAGCTCCTGAAAACGCATGTCCTGAACACCCGCGACACACTCCGTGCGCGCAAAATATTTATCCGCGCGATCGCCTCCCTCTTGTCTCTTGCGCGCATTATAAACAAGGAACTTGGTGACTTCGCCGAGGGCCCGACCTTCTTTGCGACAGTACACAATGATGCCGAGTCCGCCCTCTTGCGCGGCCTGCGCGCACACCTCGATGCCGTGTGTCAGATAAGGTCTGCAAGTGCAGATGTCAGAACCAAAAACGTCCGAACCGTTGCATTCATCATGAATACGCACAGCAACCGGTTTTGACGGATCATCAATCGCCGACATGTCGCCGAAGATATAGATGCTGTATCCGCCGATCGGCGGCAAAAAGACAGAAAAGTCGGGCCGCGTGATCAACTCCGGATACATGCCGCCGGTTTGCTCGAACAGAGTTCTGCGCAGAGTCCCCTCATCGATTCCGCAGCGTTTGGCAACTCCGGGAAGGTACCAAACTGGTTCGATGGCGGCTTTGGTTACACTGCAGATCCCCTCTTCGGAGACAATCTCTCCGTCGGGTTTAAGTCGTCCCTTCACTACAGCTTCGGAGATTTCCGGCATGTGGATATGAGCCTTCGTGACAGCGATGGACGGACGAATGTCATAGCCTTTTTCAAGAAGGTCTTTATAGGTGTCAGCAACCAGCGCGCCCCAAGGATCCAGAGACACAATTTTGTCGGGATCAGACCAGCTTGGAAAAGGTCCAACCGATACTGCTGGAGCTGTGTTTGTCAGATCAGGCTTGTGCATCGATTGCAAAGATCCCGTCGCAATCGCAAGCGCCCGATAAATGGCATATGAGCCTGAGTGAGTACCAATGGCATTTCGATGCGCCTGATTGGCAACCGTGGCAATGACCGGACCACGCGCAATCGGATCGCGATCGCCCCATTGAATACTTGGAGGCTTCGGGCCGAAATGATTCGGATGAGAAGTCAGAACAATATGCTGAGAACCCTGTCGTTGCTGAGTCACTGCTGAACCCTCTGTATATTAAGTCGTATGAAGTAAGAACTGACCGGCATTTGAATCAGATGATTTTAGTGCTGGCCAGGTTGTTGTGATCTTCTTGAGGTCCGACCAAAAATCCAATCCGCTCCGGCCGGTGATGTCACCATGTCCAAAACGAGATTGCTTGGTTCCACCGAAAGAGAAGGGTTCACGTGGAACAGGCACACCGATGTTGATACCAATCATCCCGGCGGTAGAACCCGACGCCACAAACTGTGCGACGTCGCCGCGTGTGGTGAAAACCGCCGCGGCATTTCCGTAGGGTGATGCGTTGGAGATTGACAGAGCCTCTTCGAGACTTGAGCAGCGGATCACTGTCAACACCGGACCAAAGATCTCCATCTGTGCGCATTCCATTGAAGGCTTTGCCTGATCGATGATGGTTGCGCCAAGCCAATTTCCTGCTTCGCTACCGGCAGCCGCCGATTTTTTTCCTCGGCCATCGAGAAGGAGACGCGCCCCCTGTTTCTCGGCATTGGCGACCGCGCCCTCAATACGGTTCAGCGACGCGCGATCGATGATGGCACCCATCTCCGAGCCCAGCACCTGACGCGACGCCAGATTGACTACTTTTTCAATCACGTGATCTACATCACCCACAGCGAGAAGCACGCTGGCCGCCATGCAGCGCTGTCCCGCACAACCGGTAAACGAAGACAAAATTCCACGCGCAGAGGATTCCGGCTCGCAGTCGGGCATCAATATTATGTGATTTTTAGCGCCACCCAATGCAAGGACGCGCTTACCTGCGGCGGTTCCCATTTTGTAGACATGCGACGCCACCGCCGTTGAACCGACAAAACCGACCGCCTGTACATCCCGATGGGAGGCAAGCGCATCCACGACTTCAGCGCCTCCGTTGACAATTGAAAACACCCCTGCAGGCAGTCCGGCCTTCATCAGAAGGTCGCCGAGAATCTGCGATGTCAGCGGTACCTTCTCCGAGGGTTTCAGAATGAAGGAATTCCCGACAATGAGCGCCAGAGGAATCATCCACAAGGGAACCATGGCCGGAAAATTGAACGGAGTGATGCCTGCGACGACCCCCAACGGTTCGCGCCGGAACTGACAATAAACTCCTTGGCTGACCTCAGCGGCGATCATCTGTTCACTGTTGGGCAGGCTCACGGCAAACTCGATAATCTCCATTCCCTTCTGCAGTCCGGCCTCGGCCTCGACTCTTGTTTTGCCGGACTCGAGTGCCACTGAATTTATCAGAACCGGCATGGAATCAATCATAAGATTTCTGAATTTTGATAAGATTTCTGCGCGATTCCGCAGGGGCATCTGCCGCCACAGAGGCCATGCGGCATGCGCAGCGCGAACAGCATCATCAACGTGCTTGGCTGTCGAAAGAGGGACTCTGCCGAGCAGTTTTCCGTTGTAGGGACTCAGGATATCGCGCAGCGGAAGATTGGCCGGATCCTGCCATACCCCGCCGATGAGATTTCCGCACTGAACGGGTTGCGCGGGAAAGTTGAGACTGGTCATGAATATCTTGCCCTCTGGTAATCTGTACTATGACGGCTGTGAGCCAGACTCATGAGTGTAGCAAGCCCGAGGCCGGGGATCGAGTTCTGCACTTTTTCAGTTGGGGCAGTTGACTCATTTAAAATTTCGTGTCGCGCATCTTTACGGATTTTTTCCTCAAGGCACATCTTGTCAGTTTTAAACTTGCGCTGTAAGGTCACAGACAGGTATTCAAGAAAGGAACACCGCGCATGAAAAAGCCTACTACAGTTTCTACCAGCCAGTTGATCTCTGCCGTTGCAAGCAAGCACGACGAACTGCCAAAGAAAGTAACGAAGGAACTCATCGTTGAGTTTCTCGCTGAAATCGAGTCAGAACTCGTCAGCCGCCAATCCAAGATCCGTCTCGACAAAGTCGGCATCATTCAGGTCAAAGAGCGCGCTGCTCGCAAAGGCCGCAACCCACAGACAGGCGAAGAAATTCGCATTCCTGCTTCCAAGAAAGTTGCTTTCCGCGCTGCCAAGTCTCTGAAAGAGGCTGTCGGCATCAAGAAGAAGGCTACAGCTGCGAAGAAGGCCCCTGCACGCAAGAAGTAATTTCTGCTGCAGCTGCATACGTCCCACTCAATTTGAGTGCGATACTGCCTTGAAAACCACCCCATGCGGGTGGTTTTTGTTTTCCCGACATAACAACGTTTGAAATTATATAATTCACGCGCGAACATCACGCATTCAACCTGTGCATGCGGATACCGATATGTTTGTCGTGCCTTTTATCGTGCCCCATTCAGAGCTGGCGCTGCCAAAGGCAGTGGCGATTGTCCGTCACATCTCAGGAACGCAGCAGTTCTTTTGCAGCGGTGTACCACTCACCGAGAGAGTCATTCTCACGGCAGCTCACTGTGTTCACCGATCGCTGTCTACGACAAACGCAAGCGCGGCGGGAGACATCACACTGAGAAAACCGAACGACCCCAGCAGTCAGTTCAAGGTGCTCCGCATTCTCATTCATCCCGACTACGACGCAAAGGGCCCGTCGGCAAAACAGGAAGATTTCGATCTTGCATTGGTTGAATCCGAAAGTTTACTCACAAAGGGTGCCATTGAATCGTCGGCCAGCAGAGACTTCGAACCACCGAATCATTTTCCAAACACCGAATTCTGGCTAGCGGGATTCAGTCCAGTCAGGCTTGGCTCGAATGACCCCAATCATCTCACAAAATCGCCCACGGCATGGGCTCCCTTAAAAATAAAGCATCTGATCGCGCAAGAAGGCAAATTTCTTGCGCGCGCTGTAGAAACCAACTCCGCAGCAGCGTGTGCCGGAGATTCGGGTGCACCGGTATGGCAGTTCAAACAAGAGCAAAGCGCCCTGATTGGAATCGTTGTGCAAGGCAACTGCCTGAAGGGCGACGCAAAGATCGTCAATCTGAAGAAATATGCTGCTTGGATTGACGAAGCTTCGGAACGTCTCAATGCAATTCATCAAGTTGCATGGGCAACGTGGAAAAACGTCCTTTGGCGTCAAGCTGAAGCCGCCCGCATGGTACATCGGGATCGTGAGTGAAAAACAACATTCCTCCACGCGGCGCCAAGGCTTCCAAAAGACCTTTTTTCTCGTCAATGACCAACTCGGGATACCGATCGTAGCCCATGCTGATGGGCACATGGACCCACGGAGCTCCAGGGATGAGGTCTGAAGTAAAAACCAGCGGACCCAGAGATGTTTTGATCTCAGCCATCATCAATCCGGGGGTGTGACCATCAGAAAAATGAAAACTGACGAAGTCAGCGATTGCGGGATGAGCTTCGCGATCAATGAGGCAAAGTCGTCCGCTCTCAGTTAAAAGACGATTGAGGTCAGGTACAAAGGACGCCCTGTCTCGCGAATGCGGAGCGTTTGATCGTTGCCAGTTTTTAGCCGAGGCATGAATTCGTGCACGCGGGAAAATCAGTTTGAGCGGACCGTCTTCGTAACGGCTCAATACACCGCCGGCGTGATCAAAGTGCAGGTGGGAGAGAACAACGTCGTCAATGTCATCGGGGCTAAAACCAAGGGTTTTCAGACTTTGCACAAGCACATGCTCGCTCTCGACAACGCCGAACCTCTCGCGCATTTTCGGTTCAAAAAACGCACCAATTCCGGCTTCAAAGAGTACCTTTTGACCTTGATCGGTCACCACGAGCAAACTGCGGCAGGCAAGTGAAATGCGGTTCAACTCATCGGGCGGCGACCACTTTTCCCACATTGCGCGTGGAGCGTTGCCATACATCGCACCACCATCGAGCTTCTGCGTATTTCCTTCAACCGAATAAAATTTCATTCCTGTTCACTCCATCCGAGCCGGTAAACCGTTTCAGTATGCCAATGCTCGTTCTTTTTAACCCATGGTTTAGTCTCTGCAAGACGGGATGTCGAGTGGGGAACTCCCATCCAGGCACTCATCACCGCGTTGAGAAAATCGAATTGCTGCTTCAAGACTGAGCGGCGGATCTGCTCCTCCTCAGGAGGTTTCGACGATGAAGACAGAGAATTGACCAAAACGCCGGAGCCTGAATCCTGATAGACAATTTCAGCACCCCACAACTCTGAACCGAGCGCCTTCTTTCCAAGAACCTCACGGACGCGACTCACAAAAACATCACCGGCTGAACTGTTGAAAAAATCTTCAAGCCACGACGCTCCGTCGATGCTGCTGGTGCTCAAAACACCCAGCGTCTGCTCAACTTTACGGGCAAGGACATTTTGATTTAATAAAACACCGGCTGAACTGACGTTGCCTGTGCTCACACCTTTTGCGAATCTGCGCAGCTGATGTCCATCGACATATCGTTGCGATTCCGACATGGCCAAGCCTCCGCCGCATTCGTCAGAGACTCCGGAGTGCAAGAGAGTCAACAGACAATCGCGATTGTTCGACCAAAGCAAATGCTGTCCGCGCAGAGTCCAAAAAACGCTCAACTGAATCTGAAAGTTCTCGCTGAGAGCGAGAAGCGGACTCAAGGGATTTTCAACGGGATCGACGTCAGAACAGTAATCGTCAGAAAGATTTTCCAAGTCACATAACCGGCCGAACAATTCGGCGAGCTCTCGCCCCCCCAAGTCGACAAACGCCTCCCGAACAAATGGCTCGCCGCTTTGAATTTCAGCTTGAGCGCGGGGAATTGCATCGAGCCAGCTCGGCAAATCGGCGCCGTCGCTGCGGACGATGAGACCCTCTATCAAAGAGTCAAAAATGTACGGCGAAAACTGCGACTGGGCGGCAGCAACCAACCATCCCGAGAACGGCTTCGCCCAAATCGGAAAATCGAAATAAGCGGAACCCGCAAGTGCAATAAAACCGGACTTCCAGACGTCGGTAAAAAAATCAGCGAAAGCCAAGTCATATGGATCGCGTTCGAAATAGCCTTCGTTTTCATCCTGAGCACCGTCGAATCCTTCACCCTCCTCAGGCGGCACAGGAACAGGAGGCAATACGTGAGGTTCATCCTGAGCCGCCGCATCTGTCTCCTCAAGAATCAGCAGATACTCCTGAAGCCAATCATCGAAATGTGCGAACGCTCTCTGAGCGTGTGCAGGATTCAACCACAGCGACACAGATACCCTCTGCAGCTCCTTGGAGGAGCCCTTGTCGTCGACGGTCGGGAATTGAATCCAGAGACTCACGGGCGCTTCTTTTGAGAAGGCATTGACCGTGTAAAAATTTTTACCGCGGGATGTGGCAAACCAAAGAATCATACCGCCAAGGGCAAAAGCCACAGTGGCGACAAAAATGCCGGTGAAAAGAATTTTCAAAACTCTTGTCATGAAATTCCCCACAACCGCGGTCTAACGGAACAATTCAAACAGCCGCTTCGCAGCTTCAATGCGCTGTGCCTCCTCGGCATCGGGATCGGTTTGGCTCAGTACAAGCTGATCGGCCGCAACTTCCGAGAGAAAGCGCGACGGTTCAACTCCGTCACCGCGGACACTCCGATTGCCTCTGGCGCGAAAGCCGCAGTGACTCAGAAATAAATATTTCTGTGCACGCGTCAGCGCGACGTAAAACAGTCTGCGCTCCTCCTCAACTCCCGCAGGCGTCTCCATGCTGCGTTCGTGAGGAAGACGCTTTTCTTCAACACCAACAACAAACACACAGGGAAACTCGAGTCCCTTGGACGCGTGAATCGTCATCATCTGCACCCGATCGCCCGCCTCCTTCCGCGAAGAAAAACTGCTGTCGTCTAGATGCAGAGCGTCTGTCACATCTCCGAGCGAAAATGAATCTATGTCCAGTTTCTCAATCAGACTCAGCATTTTTTCGACAAGGTTAATACGCCAATTCGCAATCTGCATGCTCTTGGAGGTTGCCAGAACG
This sequence comes from Pseudomonadota bacterium, assembly GCA_039799905.1. Taxonomy (GTDB): domain Bacteria; phylum Bdellovibrionota_B; class Oligoflexia; order Silvanigrellales; family Silvanigrellaceae; genus RFOM01. The sequence goes on from JBDLRP010000029.1 coordinate 91,125, forward strand.
TCCTGCTTGAGCCCGAGGCCCTCAAAACACCCGCGGAGCGATTGTGCCACATCCGCCTTGCTGCCGGCCGCACGGAATTTTTCGAAAACAGGAATGAACTGGTCCAAAAACAGACTGACGGCCGGAAATTGTTCCCTAACCGAAAGCAAATAACTCATAAACGACAGCCTGCGGTCGGACGAATGCGCAACCTCATAACCATCACGCAGTGTCTCAAGGGTTTTCAGACCAATTCCGCGGGCCGGAATGTTGATCACCCGGAAAAGTGAATTGACATCAAAAGGGTTGTTGACGAACTTGAGATAGGAGAGCAGGTCACGGATTTCTTTTTTATCAAAAAATTCACTCCCACCGTGGACGAAATATGGTACTTTTCGCTCGATGAATACCTGCTCGATAATATCGGTCTGCGCATTGCTCCTGACGAGAATGGTGAACGACGACCACGGCAACCCGTCCTCGCGGCGCAGTTTTTGTATCTGATCGGCAACAAAAATAGCCTCATCACGCTCATTCTCCGCAGAATGCAGCCGCACGGGCACTCGCTCGTCCTTGCGGCTCCAGAGAGTTTTTCCAAGCCGGGTGAGATTTGTCGCAATCACTGAATTCGCGACCGCAAGAATCTGGCTGCTGCAACGGTAATTCTGCTCAAGCGTCACACGCCGAGTTTCCGGAAACACCTCAAGGAAATCGAACAGTACTTTCGGTTTTGCACCACGCCATGCGTAAATGCTCTGATCATCGTCTCCCACGGCACAGACGTTGCGGTGCGTTTCTCCGAGCAGCCGGACAAGTTCGAACTGCGCGTTGCTGGTGTCCTGAAATTCATCGACCAAAAAATGCCGATAGCGCTCTGTCAGCTGCTCCCTTATCGCGGGATGCTGCCTCATCATAAGCACAGTGCGATATACAATGTCGTTGAAGTCCACCAGGTTGAACAGTCGCAGACGGCGCTCGTAGTCTTCAAAAAGTTTTTTGACCAACAGGCGATTGACCAGATGGGAAGCCTTTGACAAATCCTGCGGCAGCAGCAAATCGTCTTTGCACGTGCCGATGATTTCCGAAGCCTTCGCAAGAGAAAAGATTTCCTGCAGCTTGTGGGCCTGTAAACTCTCCTTCAACAAATCGCGACTTGTTCCCTCATCAGCAATCGAAAAGCCCGAACGCAATCCGGCGTGCTCGGGAAATTCCCTCAGAATGCGCAGACAGAACGAATGAAAAGTTGACAACACCGAACGTTTTTGAATTTGCTTGCCAACCATGTGAGCGAGTCGCTCGCCCATCTCACGCGCTGCCTTGTTGGTAAAACTGACAGCGACAATCTGTTCAGGTCGCACGCCGCTGGCAATCAAGTTGGCAATCCGTGACGTAATCACTTTGGTCTTGCCCGTTCCTGCACCTGCAAGGACAAGCAATGGCCCCTGTAGTGTTTCAACCGCACTGCGCTGTTCGGGATTCAGCGATTTGAGTACATCGCCCATTGCTTGAACCATGTGTTCACCTGTGCCTGTCAGACTTCCTCAAAAAACAGGCTGAGAATGTAGGGTTGCCATAAGCAGACGATCAAGGCGGCGGCAGCTAAAAAAGGGCCAAAAGGCAGACTGGTCTGCAATCCCTCTTTCCTTGCAACACCGAGCCCGATACCGACAAGGCTGCCGAGTATGCTCGCCAGTCCAAGGACAATCAAGACTCCCTGCCAACCCACCACGGCGCCGATGAGGGCCATGTACTTAACGTCGCCAAAACCAAGTCCTTCGCGTCCACGCAAGACTTCATAGGTTTTTGCAATGAAAAAAAGCATTCCAAAGCCCAATAAAGAACCAAACAAAGCACCCTTCCAACCCAGAGCAACGTTCGCAGTTCCGAGTGCCAGTGCTGGAAGTGTCCCGCCGATGGTGATGACATCCGGCAAAATCCTCCAGCGCAGGTCTATTAGACTCAAGGGGATGGCGGTATAAAATAGAAACAGGCGGGTCAGCATAGAGATGATGGGCTGAAAGCGCATACTTCCCAATTGAGTTGCGTAGGGACCATCCGACCATATGGCTCCAATGAATTGCACCGGTGTGAGTGCAGAAAAGAACAGATAAACCGTTCCCACCGCAGTGAGAAGTTCAATCAGCGGATATTGCCAAGACACCGGCGCACCGCATGCCGCACAGCGCCGCCTGACAAGAAAAAAACCAACAATCGGGACAAGTCCGTGCACAGGTACAGGCGTCTTGCAGGCAACGCAGTGCGAAGGGGGCTGAACCACCGACAGACCAAGCGGCAGGCGGTAGGCAACCACATTCAAAAAACTGCCGATGCAGCCCCCCAGAAGAAAGAGAAACAGGGCAAACGCCGCGTTCAATGTTGATTCGTCCAGCAGCATGCTGCTTGCCCTCATGTATGAAAAAACATATCCATTTAGGAGAGCTTGAGTGTGCCACAAGCTGCTGGGCAGGGCCAATACGATGAAATCGATTTCAAAAAACAGACGCGCGTTCCACGAATACGCAATCGAGGATAAATATGAAGCGGGAATTGCGCTGCGTGGCTCGGAGGTCAAGATACTCCGCGAAGCTTCACCCAGTCTCGCAGAGAGTTATGCGATGATTCGTGAAGGACAGGCATGGCTCATGAACCTCACCATTCCGACGCTCAAGCAGGCATCCTATCTCAACCACGCCGAGCGTCGTGATCGCCGCTTGCTGCTCAAGCGAAGTGAAATCAAAAAACTCGACGAAGCAACTCGACAAAAGGGATACACGCTGATTCCACTCGAGCTTTATTTCAACGATGACAACCGAGTAAAAATTGAACTTGCACTGGCAAAAGGCAAGGCTGGCCACGACAAGCGTCAGTCGCAGAAAGAAAAAGACGCCAAGCGGGAAATGGATCGGGCCATCCGCCGCTGAGTATCCGACGGTTCCCGGCTATCGGGAAATTCTTTCGGTTCATGTTCAAGAAAGTAAAAAGTAAGGCCCGCACCGTTACAGCTGTGTAAAATCTGTATGCAGGTAAAAAAAGAAAAAAAACTGTTTTCCCACATTAAATATCGTGGCACGTCATTTGCTACCCTTCCGCACTGAGGCTGTCTGTCTCGCACTTGCGGGGGTTACGATGAAGAGTCTGAATTTGCTCCCGACCTTAATCACCGCTTCACTGCTGCTCGCCAGCTGTGGACAAAACACTGCAGATAAATCCGAAAGCTTCAGCAATTCGAACACCGACACTCCGTTCGTGCTGATTGGTGCAATGCCAACATTCTTGAAAAAAACTCCGGATGATTCATCGAAGCTCAACAGCGGAAGCGGAAAATGTGCGATTTCCGCGGGCACGAAACTTTTACTGCAATCAGATCCGACGACTGATGGTGCACATCTGATCGTCAACACCGAGCAGGTGCTCGCGGGCTGCGGATTTAGCAAAGGATACATTTATCGTCCGCATGTCGAGCGGAGTTCCGTCAAGCTTCTTTTTTCACCGACTGTAAGTGCGTTTCTCGACACAATCGGCTACGCCGAAGGAACCGGAGATCGCTACGACTACATATACACTCACAAAGTTTTTTTCAGCTACAATGGTCATCCCCGTGACCTACAATGCTCTGCAGGGCTCTGCTCGGATGCGGCAGGCCGCTATCAATTTTTGTCGACAACTTGGGATGGCATTCGCAAAAGACTTGGACTCAGCGATTTTTCACCGCCCAGTCAGGACCGAGCAGCGGTGCAACTCATGAAAGATGTAGGCTGCTACAAATTCGTTGAGAATATTAATGGACCGGAAACCTTTTCCCGAGCGGCCAGTTGTGTTTCGGGTCAGTGGGCGTCGTTCCCCAGTTCCCAATATGGACAGAAAAAATATTCTTCTTCTCATCTGTATGAAAAGTTCAGAAAATTCATGGAGCGCTACTGAGCCTTGTGAACAACTCTCAACTCTTCAAATGATTCTTTCGGGCATTTAATCGACGTGTGCCTGAAAGACGAACCCGGTTTGTCCGACTTTTGCAAATTCGCAGCCAGACAAAGGCTCGGCAAGTCGAACGCGAAAATGACCAGATTCGCCTCTCCCACCATTGAGAATAAAAACCTTCATCGCCTGACCGGTCACAAGTGAACATTTTTGTTGTGCAGAGAGCTCTGCAGATTGAGCCGTCGAGGTTTTAAACCAGCTGTCATGCCGCAATTTGATTGAAACCGCGCTGCCTTCAGGCGGAGGCTCCGACCAAACAACGCCTTCAGAGCCCCTCGGAGTCTTTCCAACTTCAGGTTGTGGCTCTTCATCACCACGCGGCTGAATTCTACGAATGCGATACCAAATTTCAGCAATGCCGCGTGCATCATCGGTAGTCAGCGAATTTGCTGCATTGCGCAGATTGGCCTGCATCACGGCTCCGCTCACATTGCTGTGGTGAAGGCCGAAAGCGTGCCCCAGTTCATGAAGAACGGTTTTTCGTCCGCCGCTCGAATCGCGTTTGGGATTCGTGACACCGGCCATGTTCAGGTACAAACTCCCAGCTCCAATCAGATAAGCACCTAGAGTGGGGCTTGTTGTCTGCGAAATCTCGCGCTGAAATCGACCTTCGTCATAGTGGAGTATGACTCGCAGCTCACCTGCCGAAACATCGCCTCCACACGTTCCAAGAAGAAAGCGAACTTCTGGATTCACCTGAATGACACGCATCCATTCAAGGATTGCGAATTTGACGACTGATGCAAACTGACCGGCGTCTTTTTCGTAACGAACGGAGTCGACCGAACCTTCAGACTCCATACAAATCAGCAAGGGACGCCCCTGATGGACCGCCACAAGAAGATTTGCGGCGGGCTGCGCCCACCAATCACCCGTTACAAAGGCCGGCTGGGAATCTGTGGAAGAGGTCGGCAATTTGCATCCACAGAGCTGCAGACTAAAAAGACTGAGCAACACATTCCGCAGCATGAAAACCACCTCAACAGAACACAACTACAAATCCACAACCCGGCTTTCTTGCGGCCTCAGCGGGGCGTACATCGGAGTATCGGTAGAACTGCCATCCGACTTAAATACCCGCAGCAGGTAGTTCACAGGTGGCAAGTAGCGGAGATCATAGCCACCATTTTTAACATCACCAATCGCTTCGGCCCGGTCGCATGAACTTGTGGTGTCAAACACATTCGCAACATTCACCGCTCCAGCAGGCAAATGACGCTGAAATTGCCCCACAGGCTCAAACTGCTTTACGTTCAACTTGTTGTGACGTCTTGATCCTCCCAAAATGTATGCGCAAATTCGTGTCACAGAAGGGTCGCCGACAGAGCCGTAAATACGCGCGGCAATTTTGCTTGGAACGACGTGAATCATCGGTTTCATCGCATAACGTCCGTCGGGTAGTTTAATCACAGAACGACGCAAATCGACGTGGATGATAATTTCGTTTTCGGAATCCTCCTCAACGTCAAACTCCTCAATAATCGTGAATTCTTTTTGACCAAACGGACCGACGGGAAAATCTAGCCTGACGCGTTCGCCGGTCGACTTGCTCACACCCTCAACCTCACTGTCCTGCGTCATAAAGAGTCTGAGACCTTCATAGGTACCTGCGGGAAGATTGGCTGCGAACGGCAAGACCTGGGTTTTTCCATCCGAGAGGGACAGCAGATCGACCTCTGTTTCTTTGTTCAAATCAAAATAGTAAAGCGACGAATCGGCGCAGGAACTGCGCGGATCTCTCAAACAGCGTCCTGTTCCCCCAGGGGCAAACGCAACAGCACGCACTGTCACATACAGGTTCGAAAAATCATCCACGGGTGCATCAGCCAGAGCCACCGTTACATTGCCCGGCTTGATAGGTTTTGTGGTTTGGGGATTGCCAGCCTGAACACGACAGCCGGATTCGCCCTGCATAAGAAACAACAGCAGCAAGAAAGTATATATTCTGCTGCGAAAGGCCGCGCCACTCTGAATTCCCAGCCGTTTTTTCACTTCTTACCCCCCGCCGCCTTCGTTAACGGAAAGATCTGCATGGAAATCTGGACCACCCGGCTGCCATCCTGAGTTTCAGCGGGAGGATGATCTTGATAAATCCGTTGTGAGAAGTCTTGAATCTTCTCTTTAAGTCCATCAAATTGTTCTTGAGAAAGCGTAAGCACCAGAGAGTTAATGTCCCTCTCTTCGGCCGGGCAGTCGACGACCGCAGCACGTGCCAAATCCAAAAGCGTCTGATGATAGCGAACCATCGCCACTCCGGCGACCTCGGGACCTGTCGCCACGTCATTCTGCAGCGCAACGTAACGCTTCTGACTACCATCCAGTTTCGCATAACCAATCCTGCACAGCAGCTCCAGTCCACTGTTGATTTCGTCGAGAGTAATCTTCGGACGAATCCGTTCCTGAAACCACTGCGGATCATCTGTGCTACCAGCAAAGCTCATCAACTCGAGCAAGACGGCATGTGACCAGTGACTAAAAAACTCTAACTGCCACTTATCGAGCTCGTTGACGACAAGACTTCCCTTCAACGCAACCAGTTTGCGGAAAACCGATTCACGAATGACCGGATCGCGTTCGTAGCTGTGCTCCACCAGCAATTCGAAATACTGACGCTCACGTCCGACGAGCCCCAGGCCGGCAATCATTCTTTTGCAAGTCTTTATAGTCAGCGGACGGCGGCCACGAATGAGGGCATTCATCAGGTTGTTGCGGCCGAGGCCTGCATCGAAGGCAAAATCGAAGTATGTGTATTCGGGCTCGGCATTTTTAAGACCAACGAACAGCGCCTCCAAATACACCCGGTAATCGAGGTACTCCGATGGACGGACGACTTCGTTGCAAATCTTTTTGATTTTTGCCTTGTCCACGCCCCTCGTTTCCTCCTGATAATCATATCGACATTTTGTCCATCTGATTAAACAAAAAGCACAAGGAACTTAAAAGGATAAGCTTTTTGACATGAAACCGCATGAGCGTGAATTGTCCCAGGACAATTCATCTCCTGACTACAGTGGCCGCGCCCCCATATATGCTCCGAGACCAGCGGAAATCACCGAACGCTCCAATTCACTCATTCTCACCCTGACAAACTGCTCCTCAAGCATACGAGCAATTTTAACCTTGGATGCAATGTCAGATGGCTTTGCCGAGGCATCGGCAATGGGACTCAGCAACGCTCTGAGTTCTGCCTGCAAATCGGGAGGAAGCGAACGTGCCATGGAGGGTTTGGTGTTCTTCATATGCGTTGCCGCATTGCGTAAACCGTTCATCGCCAGCTTGAATTTCTCCCAAGCAGCGCCTCCCTTGGTGTTCAACTGCGTGATGATCTCTTTTTTTGTCAGTGCGTTTTTTGGCGCAATCTTCAATAGATTACGCCAGGCCTGCGGATTGAGAACATTGCCGACAATCGACTTGCTGGTGCTCAATGCGCGCGCGGTATGAAAAATACCCTTGCGTGCTACGTTGTAAACGTCTGCCGCAATCATCGTATAGTAGGCCGTCTGCATCGCAACTTTCAAAGGACTCATCGGCAAATCCTCGATCCAGCGACTCAGCGGAATGCTCACCGCCGTGAAGACACCGCCCGCCGCAACGGCAACTGCAAACGCACTTGAGGCCATGACTGTCGCCGCACTTCCGGCCGAGGTAATGCCCGCAGCAACAGCCGCCGAAGAGGATGCACCTGCCGTAAAATATCCGACTGTTCCTGCTGTTGCAGTCCACATGGAACCCATTGCTGCTCCAAGCGCAGGAAGCGACACGACACTGATGGCAATTGCAGCACCCACTCCGACCACAACCTTGCGCGCGCCGTCGACTTGCTGCTTCAACCAGACTTTTGAGAACTCCTCCAAGTCCAACGGACCCTTTTCCTCATCGGGAATTCCCAGCATTTGTTTTGCTATGCTCTGCTCATCGGAAGCTTCTTTACCTTCAAAAAACCGATCAGAAGGAAGAGGCGCCGGAAAGGCAACCTCATTAGCCCACGAATCCGGGCGATGGGTCACCATGACTGTGCGCGCGAGAGGCTTACGCCTGATGAAAATTGCAGACAACTCCTGCCAGTTGCCTGTCACACGAATCGCCTGATAGAGCTTGCCGTCCGCTCCGCGGACAAAAACAAATTCAAACTGCCGGGTGTCGCCAAGGATAGTTGAACCCCAATTGGGGTCGGTTGTGAAACCTGAGCAGTCTTTTGGGTTGCTTGTACCCGTCCCATTTTGCCCCAGCAATGTATTCGGATCGCCCAAGGCAGGGGTAATCCTGCAACCAAAAAAACGCAGAGTGCTTGCGTCGTTCCCGCCTTCAGCAGCAATTTTCATCTCATTGAGCAGCGCGCCGACTTCCGAAGACGGGAGAAACTCCTCGAACTGGCTTTTCTTTTGCCGCACCTGAACTTTGACCTTGCCGTTGCGCGCCCCCTCCAAATTTACCGCAAGCATATGCATCGCAGAACAGTCGGCCTTCAACTGATCTTCCGTATCAGGATCCAGCAGGCCAGCTTCATCTTCCGGTGAGCAGGCCTCACTGATTTTTTTCATCGTCTCGGGATCCAGGTTGTCGCGATCTTCAATACCATACGAACGGCTGTTCGACTTCTGCTTGATGCATCCCGACAGAGTGCCTGCAAGCACTGCAGACGTTGCAACACAAATGAGAGCTCTTCTCCATATATGAAAGCTCATCTTGCCTCCTCATTCTGCAGTCCCTGCAGAAAATCAGCCCATGCCCTCATGCGACAACGGGGCTTGAAATTTTAAAGCGCCTACTCATGTCTTTGATCGCGGTATCAGCCTCACTTGGCGAAACACGCGGGTACATCACTTCATTTATCTCGCTCAGATTGATTAATCCGCTCGCAGCAAAAGACCTGATTTTCGACAACACCTGCATCTCTGCCAGACGGAATGACTCACTGTCCAACCCGCGGATGTTTGAAGCGCTCTCGTTCCAGTCGTCGGCAATCTCATCGGGAGCTTTGCGCAGAACAAGTTGTCTTATTTTGTCTCGTGTGCCGGCAAGGAATGTCACCATCACCTGAGGTTCGAGTGCCAGGAATATTTCCAAAAGAAGCCCGTCGCTCAAATAGGCAAGGGTTTCCACACTGACAAAGCGGCTTCTCACCTGACGAGCAAGTTCTGGATTGGTGCGATCCAGATTCTCAAGCATTTCAAGCTGGGAATCGCGTTCGCTCCGTTCCACAAGATCGATGATTACATCAGCGCCGCCAAGCATTTCTCCTCCGGCTGCTCCCATTTTTTCAATCTTTCTCTTGAGTGCCATAGCTACATTGAACAGGTATTCGCGCGGCAGCGTTTCCTTGATGCAGAGCTCGCGCAAGAGTGCGGACTTTAGACTGCCTTCAAACAACTCAAACACAGCCCTGCGCTTGTCTGTCGGTAATTGAGTCAGCACAACAGCCTGCGACCGCGCACTCTCATCGCAAATCAAATCATAAATCTGTCTTCCTGAGAACGATTTCAAGAAGTCAAATGTATCCTGAGCACGTTGAGTCATCTGCCTGATTTTTCCGGCAGTCAGCTTGAGTTTGAGACTTCTCAAAACCGAAAGCTGTTCACTGTCGCCGACAATTGGAGCGTTCACATGAATGTATTCAGCGAGCAGGGCGACTTCTTTTTTTACGTCATCATCGCCCAGCAAATCAAAGACCATTATCTCGCCAAGCACGGATACACATTTAGCCGAGAATTCAATTCCATCTTCCCTAAGAATGCGCGAAAAGACATCTCGTGCAATCTTCGGCTGAGAAATAAACATCTGAGTCAGCTCATCGCGCAGTGATTGGATATTCATGCGCTGGGCAACTTCATCGTTGATTCCACCGGCAGGAATCACAACGGCACGCGGGCGAATCGGAAGTGCTGCAGGAACAGTTGTTACCGGAGGGCTTGCCCCAAATGCGGACTGACCAATCTCTGTGGCAGCAGGTATGGCAACATCATCTCTGAAGTCCGCCTGCGGAGCGTGAACACCACGCCCCTCGGAAATGAGATGCTGTACCTGTTTGCTGCTCAAAACATAACGGAGCCCAAGCGCTCCAACCAACAGAAGAACGGCAAAGACGCCTGCAAACAAAAGGACCCTGTCTTTTGTCCAAAAGTCCTGAAGTCCGTTCTCGCTGAGCGTTTTTTGGGTATCCGACAACTCCTTGGTCTGTGAGGACTCCACAGACTGCGAAGAATTGCTCTTCTCCGAAAGTGACTCTCTGTTCCGCTCGCGCTCCTTCTCACTTTGCCTTTCCCGCTCACTCTCGCGGCTGATACTGTCGCGCTCGCGGATTACTTCTTTTGTATTTGCGAATTCGCGGAATATTCTCAGTGAACGGCCCAATCTTTCCAGACCCCAAGGATCGTTGCGCAATTCGTCGGAATCCTTTTGCAACTCGGAGGCAGCCTTTGGCATTGAGGTCAGTTTGACGTTCAAGATTCCCTGACCATAGTTGTCGAGGTGATCACGCAAGAGATTTTCAATCTGCAGCCGGCGGTTGTCTTCCATCTCGGATGCAAGAGTCAGACTCGCAGTAACACCCGAAACCACGAGCGCATGCTTGCTTTCACGAATGACAACAGCACGTCGCATCAGTGATGACTGGGCGTCCTCAAGAGGAATCCGCACCGTTTTAACCTCAAGCGTCTGCAATCTGCATTCAAGCGGACAAAAATCAGATAAAATTCTTTCAATGGAACTCTTCACTAAGCTGACTGCCTCCGATTTAGCCTCTGCCTCTGCCCGGATGACGTGAGGAGGGTCTGGAAGTGCGGCATTTGTGAATTCAATTTCTAACGGAACACCATAGCGTCGTGACGCTCGGAGCAGGACATCGCGTATCCGCTCGATATTGCTCTTTCCCAGTCTGTTATCAATCAAAACCTCGGCAACCGCACTGCTCACCAAAAAAGTTCTTGGTACGACTGTTGCGCTTTCGAAACCAAGTGAAGCCGAATTTGTGTCAAAGAGCTCGCGGCTTTCAACATCCACACCCAAAATCGTACAACCATCCGGACAATACTTCGTCACGTCCGACTGGAGTTTTGTTCGAATGCGCTGAATTGTTTCTTCGTCGAATCTGAGCTTTTCAGGGTCGGCGGGGGCCATGGATTGGAACGCCTGAATTTGCTGCGATGCAAAAGCGGTTTGATAGAGCGAAAGTTGCGTCATGAGGGCAACAAGCGAGGCACAAAAAAAGCTAGCCACGGAGAGTGTAGAACTCCTCCCCATCACTTTCGCCTTTTTATATGCAACTCGACAAATCATCACTGATAAACCCTTATAACAACCCTTCTGTTTGCCGCGCGTGCCTGTTCAAGTGCATCGCCCGCTTTTCCACTGATGGAAATTTTGGGCCTCGAAGAACCAAATCCTGCAACGCTCATCCTTTCCTGCGGGACCTTGAGTTCACGCATTTTGTTCAGCAGTGCGACTCCGCGCGCGCTGCTGAGCGCCCAATTCACCTCATCATTCCCGACATCGTCAGTATGTCCCTCAAAACTGAGGAAATATTTGCGATCTGTCTTTTGGAGAATCTGCAAAATTGGCATTGCTTCCTTTGCCGCAAAGTCACTTAACTCATCGCTTCCCTGACGAAACAGAACACCACCTAAAAACTCAACCATCAGACCTGACATTCCCAGCTCGGTGACGACCGAGCTCTGCAAGCCCCTGTTGGCAATCTCGAAATCAATCTGTTTTTTCAATTCATCAAGACTGTCGGTCCGCTGGCGGGTCATCACCTGTGATACGACATCAAATTTCTGCGCGCTGACCTGCGACATCGACAGCATCAACACGAAGAGTGCGAGCATATTTGTTGTCAGGTCGGCATATGAGGTCAGCCACAATGAGTCTTTGTTTTTCTTTTTGCTGCGCTTTGAAATTCCGGCGACAGAATTGAAGAATGATTCCTGAGTCATTTTTCGCTACCCTCCCTGAGACGCGCGGGTGCGCGGCGGGAGATCGCGATTGCCTTCACTCTGGGAGAGACCGGCCGCAGTGCGACCCTGTGTTTGTTCCTGCGAGTAGGTGCTCAAAACATCTCTCAGGTGTGCTTGGGATTTCTTTTCCTTGAGCAGGAGGACTCCCTCAAGAATCATCAAATCAAGCTGCAAAGTCTTTTCCGCATAAATCGCGATTTTTTCAGAGATGGGTGTGTACACAACGGTACCGAGAATTATTCCATAGAGGGTTGTCAGCAGGGCTATCGCCATAGATGGGCCGAGTTTGGCTGGCTCCGACATGTGTGAGAGCATTTGGACAAGTCCAACGATCGTTCCGAGAAGTCCCATGCCGGGACACAGTTTTCCCAAACTTTCAAAAAGACTCACCGCATGGGAAAACTGAGTTTGCTTGGTATTTATTTTTGCAGTCAGGTTGTGCCTGATTTCGTCGGCTGTAAAGCTCGATAGAATGAGCGTCACGCCATCCCTGAAGAGCTGATTGCTGATTTGCGGTTTGTATTTTGCGAGAATTCCTATTCCCTCTGTCCGCACTGCGTAACTGAGCGTCGACAGCTGATTTGAAATTTGGTTCATTTCTTTTTTTTGATTCAGGAACGCAAGACTCAACAGTGTGCGAAGCCCTGAAAAGAAATCGATGAAACTGTGCGACATAAGCATTACGGCAATCGGCGCGACTCCGAGCAGGACGGCCGAGGCCGGCTCCCAGAAGCCTTCGAAATTTTCGCCGCCATGAAAAATCAGATACCAAAGTGACCACGCAAAGGCTGTAAGGCCGACAAGAATGCTGATCATGGCACCCTCCCGTCGACTGCCTTTGTGCTCTGCGCAGGTTGATCGATCCTCTTTTGCCGGAGACCTTCGCGGCTTGAAATAACTCTTCGCAGTTGCTCGATCTGCGCGAGCAGCCGAGGATTCGGCTCGAGGTCAAACGCCTTTTCATACGCGGAAAGCGACAAATCTGACTGACTCAGTCTGAGATGAAGAGTCCCCTTCATGGTCCAAAGCAATGCTGATTTGGAGAAATGCAGCAGCAGTTCGTTTGTCTCAACAAGAGCATCCTCGTAACGTTTTGATGAAAACAGCTGACGTATTTTTTTTGTTGATTCAGTGAAGCTCGGGCTGAGCGGTCTTCCGTCCTCCTCGCTGACTCCCAAAACCCGATCAAAATCTCCAAGCCTTTTCTCGAATTCACCGGCACCGCTCACGCCTGCGATTTCGGCGTCCGTTCTTTGCAAGCGAGCTCTCTCGCGGGATTGTGCAATGGGATCGCCTGTCACATCTCCCGGCTCAAGTCCCATCACAGATGCGGGTAGTTTGACCTCAGTAAGATCCGAACCTCGTTCTCCGGTGAGCACCTGCTCGACAGTTTCCCGTTGAGCACGTTCGCTTGCTTCCCGCGAGGCAGGAGGGGGTGCAATTCGAAATTCCGTTGCTGGATTTTTGTTGTCCTGCAACACGCGCTGCTGTTGCGCTGCCGGTGTTTCCGCAGGCGTCGACGTACACGAGAAATGTGCGACTCCCACAAACAGGAGGCACAGTTTAAAACTGGAGGCCGAAGGCAACATCAGCAGCCAATCCTCCAGGCGTTGTGTATTTATATCGATTGCGAACACTGATGGTCGTCGGAAGGCTGTATCCAACACCGGCGTCAATTAGAAATCGCTGACCCAAACGCATTGTTGCGCCGCCTCTCAACGAAAAGCAGGCATATCCTTTGGAGACAATCGTTCCAGCACCCAATTCCAGACCGGTGACGGTGCCATCAACGCTGGAGGAATCCTTCGAAAAGAAGTGTCCATAAATCGCGTAAAGTCCCAAAGCTCGCGTGAAGGGGAGAATGATTTCCGTGTTGCTGCCTTCTTTGAATTCAGCACTGGAAGCAGGGTCGCCGACAATCTCCGGATAGTCGGAAATCAGCACAGATGGCGCTAAAATCCCGCTCAGTCTTGTGCCAACTTCATCCCGCCCAGCATTGAATTTTTCAGAAAACCGCAGATTGATTCCAAGCATGTTCGCGCTGTCTTTGACATTCGGAACAAGATGCCAACCGATTGTCGTGGCAAAGAGATATTTCGATTTTTTGGCTGTTTCGACTTCAATCTGCTGCTTGGTTTCGGAGTCGCGCTGCTCCATCTTCTGCCTGTAGATATTTTCAGTGTTGTAAAGCTTGCTCCAGAGCAACTCTTTGGACTTGGAATCGAACACATGGAATCCCAAAATCATGCTTGTTTCTTGATAAATCAGCGTCATATCAACCCAAGCTTCAACCCCGAGCTGACTTGCGATTGCGTCCAGTTCCTGCGGATTGTTTATGGGCGTGGTCATTACCAGCCGTCCGTTTTCAACGACCGTTCGACGCACCCGACAATTGGTGCACTGCAAAACCTTGGTGCCGCTGTGCTTGCGGAATGCATCCGAGATCTGTGTTTCAAGATAGCTCTCATATGTGCGCGGTATGCCCTCGCCCAAGGCAACACGACGGATCGCCACGTTTCGCAGAGAATTTAGTGCTTTGGCCCGTAGATCAAATGAAAACTCGTTCACAAGATCTTGCAGAACTTCATTGAAACTCTTCACCTGCTCGCCTTGACCTTGCGTCATCAAAGCGGCTTGTGACTTTGCGGGTGGCGATTCGACGGCAAATGCATACGTCGTCGGTGCGAGCACGACAGTGAGCGCAAACGCGTGAGCGAGCGCCCGAAAAACGAGCTGTGCTCTCCTTATTTTCTGCCGAAAAATGTCAGGCATGAAAAAACCCCACAGAAGTCCTCGGTGGGGTTTTCGGCTTTACTGATTCTGCGACTGATGCACTTCTTGCCGTGCTTCCAATCGTCTGACGGGACGTCCTCGCCTCAGAGCGAGTAGGTCAGCTTCGCAAGAGACTCTTTGCCGGTTGCGACAACGAGTTCCCAAGATTTGCGCGCTTCGTCGCCCTGAAAATCTTCGTCGTAAGTTTCGAGCAAGTCCTGAATTCCCTCTGCATCTTCAAGAAGGCTCAGGGCGTTGACAGCCGAGCGGAAATAACGCGCAGCTTCGTTCGGGTGACGCTTCACTTTGAGGCTGAGACGTCCCATTTCTTCATACCACTGCGCCTTCTCTTCGGGAGTCGCAACTTCGCCCGTCTCGCCCAGCATATATATGTAGGTGTTCAACGCACGAGTGTTGTCTTTGGAAGCCATCAGCTCGGAAATCTTGGGCAGGAGAGTTTGAATCGTCTTGCGGGCCTTAGCTTGTTCTTTGCGTTTGTCCTCGAGGCTCTCGGATGAGTGCTTTTCGAGAATTCTCTCACAATGGGCGCGCAGTAGACGCAGGTCTTCGGGAAGAACCTGATCGCGCTCTGTTTCGAGTGTGGGGTTGATTTGGCGAAACAGAGACAAGAGTTCCGCCGGAGAAACGTGAAGGTAGCCGGCGAGAATCTGAATTGCCCACGGGCGATCGTCGGGCCAAATCCGCTCTGCACGTTCCATCTGCCGAATCAACTCATGCATATCCATGTGCTCTCCTCAGTCTGCGCTTCAGTACGCACGTCGAGCACTCCTCCCAAAGAAGAATGCCGGACCATCACAGGTTTTTCAGTACCCCCTTCATTCTACGACAGGCGCGCTGGGTCAAGATCAATTTTGAGACCCAGTAAAATTCTTTCGAAGTCGCAGGAAAAACCTGATTAAATGGTAGCAGAGCAGCAGAAGGACCACCAGCCAAACAGCGGAAAGCGGGCCCTGATCCAAAAAACTGACTGGTTGGCTTGACAAATAATTTCTTTCCCTGTTGACTAGACGGCCCGCTGCGAGAGCCTCACCCTCTTGAGCCGCTTTGCGCACATCCCCGAGCAGGTTGTTCCAGAAAACTTCAAACCCGGCCGAAGCGAATTCTACCGGACCATTCTGATACGCAAGCAGCTCACCGTCTCGGTCGAGCAGAAAAAAAGCCGGGTGCGCGACCACAGACAAGCGCTCACTTAGAACTCCCTGAGGATCCCAAATAATACCCTTCAGGCTCCTCAGGCCCGTCGCCCGATACTCCAAGCCCAACTCAGGAAGCGTGGGCCAATCGCTCACAACTATGCGCGCACAGACCGTTGGCGCCAACGCACCCGCGACTGGAGGATGCGCTTCCTGCAAACGCTCAAGCGCCCGGGCACCTGCACGACAATTTTCACACTCAGGCAAGGTAAAATAGAGCGCAGTGAGGTCGGCAGGGCGCCCTCCCTCCTTGTCACAAAACAACGACTCAGGCGCAGGCGCAGCGTCGGCATCTCGCTCACCGACAACAGGGAATTCAAAATTTGGAACGAACACCTTGCTATCGAGGGTGTGCAGTCCGGAGGCCTTGGCCATCTGAGAGAGAGTTGTTAATCCCATACCGTCTCCAAAATGAGACACATACCCTTCGAGGTGATGCTTTCCTGAGACACTAGCTATCCCCCCTTCTCTGAGTAATTGCAACGGATGTTCCAAATCATAGGCTCTGTCGCCGAATTTTAAAATTGGCACGGTATTTGCTTTGAGACTTCCGAAATCGAACGCACTGTCATAGGAGAGAGAACGATGGAAACACTCGTGAACACAATGAACGCTATCCGACAGCAGGCTGCACAGAGCACTCAACCACTGAATAACAAGGTTCTCGCAGAAAATCTTTTCCGTGACCTTCGCCTTCAGGGACTGAAAGACAAAGACATCGTCAGTCTGTCTTCCGAACTGATTGCTCAACTCACAAACGACATCAAAGTCAGAGCAGAAAAAGTTCACACCGGTGAAACTCCTGCCATCAGCTCCGAAAAGCTCACCCGCACTCGCTAATCAATATTAAAAAAAAACCCGCCCAACGGGCGGGTCGACTCATCGAGTGATGAGTGGCTGACTTAGCCTGCCTTGTGCAGGGGTGTGACCTTAGCCACAACCTTGCGAGCTTTGCGAGCTGCAGGCTTCTTGGCTTTCTTTGCCTTCTTCTTAGCAGCTGGCTTCTTAGCGGCAGCCTTCTTAGCTGTAGCCTTCTTAGCCTTCTTCTTGGCAGCTGGCTTCTTGGTAACAGCCTTCTTGGCGGTTGCCTTCTTAGCCTTGCGCTTAGCTGGCTTCTTAGCAGCAGCCTTCTTAGCGGTAGCTTTCTTGGCAGTAGCCTTCTTAGCCTTCTTCTTCGCAGCTGGCTTCTTAGCCTTTGCAGCAACTTTCTTCTTCGCCTTGCCGCCTACTTTTTTCTTAGCTGCGCGGACTGTCTTCTTCTTCTTTGCACGCTTCGGTTTTGCGTGCGATACTTCAGCTTTAGTTTCAACTGTCATTTAGACGTTCCCTTCTTCAGACTGCGACGCTCGGAGACAAAGCTTGTGTCCCCACGCCTGAATTGTGAAACCAATTCACTCGACCGCAACGTCTCCCGACGTGACCAGCGACAGCGTCTTCCCGACGCAGAGCACCGCACATTCATGCGATACCAATTTTTCGTCATGTCTCAGTATAACTTGAGTCGAAGTTCAGCTTTTTTTAGCACGTCACTTTTTTGGAGCTTCTGGTGAACTTTTTGACACAACACACAACTTTTTCACCTCTCATCGCACAACTCGGATCGCAGAGTTTTGAGCTCCAGGCGCGAACAAATATGAATTCCGGAAACTCCGTCGACGGTTCTTTTCCAACTCTGCTCGCGATCGTTCTGGTCACTTTCGTTCTCGTCCTTTTCCTTATGGCGACCCTTTGGCCGAGAGAAAAGTCCGACTCCATACATTCACGGCAGAGACAATTCGGACGGGTCGACGGACTGTTCTTCAAAATCCAGACAGCGCTTCTCGACAGCGAAGAATCCAGCAGATATCTCGCAGGACAACTCTCGAGTCCCGCTCTTTTGCAAGGGATTCTCCTCATGAAAAGTCAGTCCCTGACACTGGTGTCTTTGAGCGTCGGCGGCTGTGCCTTTGTCTCGCCCACGCCACTGAAGAAAGGTTCAGTGCTTCTTCTCCAACTCGGCTCACTGCCCGACTTTCCCAAAGAAAATCTCATTGTTGCATGCAAAGTTGTGTGGTCGCGGCACGACAAGGGAAAGCACGGCGGAGTGGAGAGTGCCGGTTGTAAATTTGTTTTTCCGCAGGGAGCCGCAGGTCCCGACGAGCCCCTCAAAAACTACATCACATTCCTGATGGATGAACCGGTGAGCTAGATGGATGAAAAAGGAGTCACATCGTCAACGGACGGAACGACGCAGCTACTTGTGCTGCTTGGCAAAGACCTAAGCCGGTCGCCTTCGCCGGCCACACACACCCAATGGGCGCAGATCCGCAAACTCAACTTCCACTACAACGCGATGTCCACAAACAGCGAGGCGGAATTTATTTCACTCGCTGAGAGTTTGATGCGCTCGCAGCACTTTGCGGGCGGCAACATCACCAATCCTTTCAAATCCGCTGCGCTGAAGCTCGACGGTGTCAGCGTGGATGCAGCGGCGCTGCGCTGCGGCGCTGCCAACACACTCTATCGAAGAGAAGAGTTTTCGACTGTCTCGTGGCATCTCACCAATACCGACCTATTGGGATGTTCGGAATCGATTCAAAAAATCATGAGCTCAATCGGCCCCGATTCATCCATCGTTGACCTCATTGTTCTGGGACGCGGCGCAATGGCGAGAACCGTCTTACGTGCTGTCGAAGATTTTTCCGCATTGTCCGGGGTCGAGTTCGATGCATTGATTGGCGGTAGAGACAGCCTCCCTATCGACCCACTTCCTAAATTTAACCTCAACAGTTTCAGATACTTTAATTTAAACGACGAGGCCTTGGTGACCAACGTTGCCGAGAACTTGCCCACGAACCGCCACCTGCTTTGCATCAACACACTTCCCGGAGGCACGAACACCGAAGCTGAAACGACGATTCACAACACCCTGCGCACGCTAAGCAACTCCGGACATTGGCAACAAAGAAAATTTTTCTGCGTGAGTTACGCCGAGCAAACTTGGCACTCAACGGCCCGACAGCTCGGTTGGGATGTTATCAATGGAGATTTGCTGTTCGAGATTCAGGCGCGCGCAGCGTTCAAACTCTGGACGGGCGTTGACGCGCCCAATCATCCAACCGCTCTGCTGCGTTCCTGAGGGTTTGATCGGATTTGCAGAATGCAAAACGCAGCCAGTTGAGCCGGCGCGGCGGCTGACTCCCATAATAGAAGACTGATGGAGGAATGGCCGCAACACGTGCCTCAGCTATCAGTCGCTTTGCAAACTCAACGTCACGAACAGCTGCACCCTCCACATGGGCATCGTAGCCGCCCATCAAAAAATAGCTGCCCTGCGCTCTTTGCACCCGAAAGCCAGCCTTGCGCAAACTGTCTTCAAGAAAGTTTTGCTTCGCACCATAAATGGCAGGAAGTGTCTTCAGATAGTCATTCACCCAGTCATCTTGTGCAATCATCGTGGCAAGCCCGCGCTGGGTTGCAGGGTTGGTACAAAAAACGACCCCCTGATGCACCAGACGCACGTCGCGAGTGAGTTCTGCAGATGCAGTCACCCAACCAACCTTAAAACCCGTAAAACCAAACGTCTTTGCAGACGAACTGATCCGCACCACTCTTGAACGCATATCAGGCATGGACACGGGAGAGGTTGCGCCTGCTTCCGAGTACACAAGGTATTCATAAACCTCATCGGACATCAAAACAGCATCGTGCTCGCGAACCGCTTCACAAATTTTCTCAAGCTCTGCAGACGTGAAAACTTTGCCGGTCGGGTTGTGAGGTGTGTTGAGAATCATCAGTGCGAAGCCAGTGGACGTTGCCGCTTTGAACTCATCCCAGTCGACCGCCCAGCCGCGCGCGGAGACTCCGGCGGGAGTGTCGGGAGCGTGCAGGCGCACCGGCACCAACACTCCACCAGCATTTGCGATGGCCTGCGCATAACTGTCGTAACAAGGTTCGAACACGACGACTCTGTCACCCGGATTTACGAATGCGTTGATCACAGAGTAAATAGCTTCAGTTGCGCCTGTGGTGATTGTCACCTCTTGATCGGGGCAATACTCGACTCCGGTGCGCGCACGCACCAATGCACTCACGGCTGCGCGCAATGAAGCCTCACCGATCGCCGGAGCATACTGATTGTGACAGTGCAGTGTTTCATGAGCGACTTGCCGGAGTACTTCCTCGGGGCCTGAAAAATCAGGAAAACCCTGCGCAAGATTGACAGCCTGATTTGCGTTTGCAAGCTGGGTCATCTCGGTGAAGATACTTGTTCCGAATGCGGACCATCTGTGCGCCAGTTTCATCGACATAATATTGATTCCCCTGTTCAACCGCGGCTTGAACGCGGATCGAGAGCGTCCCGCAGGCTGTCGCCTAACACGTTGAGACAGAAAACGGTAAGGAAAATTGCCGCCCCCGGAAAAACCAGAGTCCACCAAGCCTGATAAAAGTCGGCCTTACCTTCAGCGAGCATCGCACCCCACTCGGGTGTCGGAGGCCGGACACCCAAACCAAGAAAGCTAAGGCCAGCCGACTCGAGCAAGGCACTGGCAAAACTCATCGTTGCGACAACAACGACGGAATTCAAAATATTTGGCAAGACGTGCTTGAATAAAATACGGCTAAGCGAAGCGCCATTGGCATGAGCCGAGGTAACGTATTCTTTGCTGCGCTCTCCCAAGGTTGCGCTGCGTGCCACACGGGCGAAAGTTGGAGCGTAAGCCAATCCTACGGCTATCATCAAATTAACAATCCCCTGTCCCAGGAAGGCGACAAGGATAAGTGCCAAGAGGATCGCTGGAAAAGCTAGAAGACAGTCATTGAGCCGCATAAGAAATTCATCGGTCCGGCCTCCCAGATAGCCGGACAACAGGCCGAGCGGAACTCCCAAACCTGCTCCAAGCGCGACTGGCAAAAAACCGAGAACCAACGAGATGCGTCCGCCGTGAAGTACCCGCGAGAAAACATCCCGACCAGAACCGTCGGTGCCAAACGGATGCAGCCAACTTCCGCCTTCGGAAAAGAACGGAGGAATGAAGCGGGCTGATTCCAGATTAAGTGTCAGAGGGTCGTGTTGGGCCAACCATGGCGCGCCCAGTGAGCACACGATAAGGAAGAATAAAACTGCAACCGCCCACTGTGCGCTGCGGTTCGAGCGGATTTCACGCAACAGACTGCGCCAGACTGTCGGACGGGCGGTCGTCATCAATTTGCTCCTCCGCCAGAGCGTCCCTGCTTTGTTCGTGGATCCAACCATCCAACTGTCAGGTCGCCCAGCAAATTGAACAAAACAAAAACGGCACCGACGAACAGTGTTCCGGACTGAACCATGGGAAAATCCCGGCTGCTAATGCTTTCAACCAACAGTTTTCCCAACCCCGGCCAGGCAAACATCGTCTCGGTGATCACTGCTCCACCAAAAAGAGCTCCGGCTTGCAGGAAGAGTACGGTGACAACGGGCAGAGCTGCATTTCTCGCTGCGTGTTTTAAAACCACCTTGTACTGCGGAACACCTTTCGCGCGTGCAGTGCGGATATAATCTTGTTGCAAAACATCAAGCATTGCAGAGCGGGTCATTCGGCAAATATGTGCCATCGGGATCGTCGAAAGTGCAATTGCAGGCAGGGTCAGATATCGCAGTGCTGATAAAAACACATCCCAGCCCCCGCCGCTGACACCAAGCCAAATTCCATCGACGGTGTACATTCTAAATAGTGAGTCGGTTGCCGAATCAAAAACCACTTCGTCAGACAGGCGGCCCGATGTCGGGAGCCACCCCAGATTCAGACTAAAAAACCACATCAGGAGCAACGCAAGCCAGAAGATCGGCATGCTGACACCAGTCAGTGAAATGAAACTTGCAAGCCTGTCCCACCATGTGCGCCGGGCAACCGCAGACACAACACCCAAAAAAAGTCCGACAGGAATAGCGATGAGCAGAGCCGCCGAAGCAAGCTCGACTGTTGCGGGAATTGCCGTGGCAAACAGATTAGAAATCGCCTGATCGTGAAATAAGCTGTGCCCGAGGTCACCCTCAAGTATGAGCCTCTTGAGATAGAGGCCATACTGAACCCACCAAGGGTCATCTAGTCGCAGCGAAGCTCGGATATATGCAACACGCTCGGGAGTTGCGCGCTCGCCAGCCATGACGAGAGCAATATCCCCCGGAATGAGCTTGAGCGCCCAGAACAACAACAGCGTCAGAAAGAGTAGAACAGGAACTGACTGCGCAAATCTGCGCAGGGCTTGACGTGCGAACATTACGACTCACTTAGCGTTCAGGCTGACCTTGAAAAAACGACGCGAGCCATTGGGCTGCAAAATAAAACCCTGCACCCGAGGATCCATCGGCATTGCGACGCGTGAGTGTGCCAGCGGAATCCAGGGCGCATCCTGATGAATCAACTGCTGAGCCTGCTTGTACATCTCGGCACGCTTCTTCTGAACAGTGACCTTTTGCGCGTCGCGCAGAATCTGCGTGACTTTGGCGTTGTCATAGAAGGCAATATTTGATGCCGGCGCCTTGGCGTTGTCGCCGCTCAACAGAACGCTGAGAAAGTTGTCCGGATCACCGTTGTCTCCCGTCCAACCAAGCAATGCCATCGGGTGCTCGCCCTTTTTTGTCTTATCCAGATAAACGGCCCATTCGTGTGTCGTGAGTTGAACCTTGACACCGACAGCCCTGAAATCAGCCTGAATCGCTTCGGCGACTCGTTTGGCATCCGGCATATAGGGCCTCGACACAGGCGGAAAATAAAGTTCAGATTCAAAACCGTTGGGATAGCCGGCTTCTGCCAAAAGTTGACGAGCCTTGGCTTGGTTGAACTGGTATGCCGCAATCGAAGAATTGTATCCCCACAACGAGGGCGGAATCGGGTTCACTGCTGGAATTCCCATGCCCGCATACACACCTTTGATAATGGCCTCTTTGTTGACCGCCATATTCAACGCGCGGCGCACCTTGGGATTGGAGAAGGGCCCCTTGCCGGTATTAAAGGCAAGATACGCAACGTTCATCGCAGGTTCTTCCGTGATCTTTGCCTCAGGGCGCTTCTGCCGAATAGTGTTCACCTGATCGGGAGTTGGCAGATTCATCATATGAATTTCTTTGGCTAAAAACGCATTCAAGCGCGTTGCGGCATCTGGATAAGCGCGGAAGATAACCCTTGCAAGCTTGGGTTGACCAGCCCAGAAGCCTTTGTTCGCATCTAAAACTATTTTCTCGTTCTTGGTCCAGCTGACGAATTTGAACGGGCCCGTTCCAACGGGATTCCGGGCAAACTCGGCCTTGAACTTTCGGACCGCGGTCGGGCTCACGACTGAAGCAAAACTCATCGCGAGATTTGCGAGGAATGGGGCACTCGGTGTGCGCAAGGTCATACGGACCGTCTTTTCGTCGACGGCATCGATGGCGGACACAAGCTTGTCCATACCCATGTCCTGCCAATAGGACCAAACCTGAGCGTACTTATAGGCCTCATGTTTGGGATCGTGCTGACGCATCAAACTGAAGACTACCGCCTCGGCATTCATTGGTGTGCCATCATGAAAACTGACGTTCGGGCGCAAGCGGAATGTGTAACGGAGCCCGTCAGGACTCACATCCCAACTCTGTGCGAGCGCAGGCTCAATCTCAGTGGTTCCGTCTTTGAATTGAACGAGTGTGTCGAAAATATTGTCGCAAACGTTCAAACTCTCGCCGTCAGTTTCCTTGGCCGGATCGAGTGACACGGAATCTCCGCCACGTCCGTAGATGAGGACCTGTTTGGAATCTGCCGTCGCCGGCTGTTCAAAAGTTGCAAGACCGAGCATAAAAACGCTAAGTGCGGTCAGAGAGCGGCTTTTGATGGTCATGACCATGGGGGGTTATCTCCGCGTCAGAGTTCGTTTTGACAGGACATAAGAGTCGGGCGGTTTTAGCTCAGGCGGGGTTGAAAGGCAATGCGGCTCGAACGGGCGGAATTCGAAATTCTTCAACAGCTACGGCTGATTCCACACCTCACAAAGGGCGTCTGTGCTGTTCATGTACTGGTTTCCGGTGGAAAAGACAGCGTCGCGCTTCTTCAACTTCTGTCCAGCATCCAAAATCTGCCGAGTGCCTGGAGCAAAGTTTCCATCCGATTGTTCGTGCACCACTTCAACCACAGACAACGCGGCGCGGAGTCGGACGGTGACGAGGAACTTTGCATCGACCTCGCGCGACGATCGGGCACCCCGATAAAAGTTTGGCAATGGCCCGTCGAGCTCACCCAGCGTGTGGAAAACGGCGAAAACTTTCAAAATCTTGCACGACACTGGCGATACTCCTCAGTGCGCGAATTCGCTAAAGAATACAGTCAACACTCGAGCACGGACGACTGGCTGATCGCAACTGCCCACCACCGAAGGGATCATGCAGAGACAGTCTTGCACAACCTCACCCGCGGCTGCGGCATGCAGGGAATGCTGGGTCTCACTCCGTGGACCGAAAAAGAAAAACTACTGCGACCTCTCCTTTGGCTGAGCGCTGCGTTGTCGGACAATTACATAGCAAACAAGTCATGGCCGCACAGAGAGGACTCGTCGAATGCCGAGCTTCAGTATACGCGCAACCGACTGCGCAATCTTGTAGTGAAGGAACTCGAGGCGCTCAATCCGCAATTTATCGAACACGTTTGGAACCTCTCGGCGGACATCGACATGACCGCGGTCATGCCTACCGATGAGGCTGTGCAAAAAAAAGAGGACGGGTCGATTGGCGAAGCGAAGCTGTTACTCAACCCGTTGCTGAACGAAAACGATCTTCATCGCTTCATCACGCGGCACATTCCACCACATTTGCCACATCCGAGCCGCCGTTTCCTGACGAATATTCTCGACCACATCAACAAATGTCTGAGTTCGCCGCATATTCCGAGGCAGTACAAATTTGCACTGTCGGAGTCGGTGTGCCTGCATCTGACTCATAAGCATTTAGAACTTAAGGTAACTCAGGGATAGTTTGCTGAATCGTCCGGTACTGTGAAAGGAAAGCTTTGACATTGGGCATCAGCGGGACAATCACTGGTTGACTTTGAGAAGTTACGATACACACTGAGTGTTCACATTCTGAGCGCTGACTGCAGTGCGGGCCGCTGAAGGAGTTTGGTGATGAAGCAATCGTGGCTGAAGGACATCGTTATCTGGGCGGGTGTCTTTGCCCTCATCATTCTTGCATTTAAGTTTGTCAGCAAAGGACAAACGGAAGAGTCGGTGAGCTACTCGACGTTCCTCGAGTACGTCGACAAGCCCGCTACCGATCCGCTGAAGATTGTCGGCGATGTCGAGGTTCGCGGCGATCCCTTGCGCGGCGATGAATATTCTGCGCGGCTCCGCAATGGCAACACCGTCACGACTTTTGCACAGTTTGACGAGAATCTGCGCAAAGAAATGCGCGACAAACTCACGGAAAAGCAAATCAAAATCAACTACAAGCGTTCTGAAGATGGTCAGGCATGGTGGGGAGTTCTGAGCACATGGATCCCGCTCATCATTATCATCGGACTCATGTTTTTGTTCCTGCGCAATATGCAGGGAGCAGGAGGAAAGGCTCTTTCGTTCGGAAAGAGCCGGGCAAAGATGATGCCCGAGAGCGCGACTCGTGTGACGTTTAAAGACGTCGCCGGTGTAGAGGAAGCCAAACAGGAATGTTCGGAGATCGTTGCATTCCTCAAAGACCACAAACGCTTTCAGGAAATCGGCGCGCGCATTCCGAGGGGTGTCCTGATGATGGGCTCACCCGGTACGGGAAAAACACTTCTTGCGCGAGCCATCGCAGGTGAGGCGGGAGTGCCGTTTTTTCACATCAGCGGCTCCGATTTTGTGGAAATGTTTGTGGGTGTGGGTGCATCACGCGTCCGCGATTTGTTTGAAAATGCCAAAAAGAATGCGCCGTGTATCGTGTTCATCGACGAAATCGACGCTGTCGGTCGTCACCGTGGTGCGGGAGTCGGCGGCGGACACGACGAACGCGAGCAAACGCTCAACCAGCTACTGGTTGAAATGGACGGCTTCGAAGCCAATGATGCAATTATCGTCATAGCTGCAACCAACCGCCCCGACGTACTTGACCCTGCGCTTCTGCGACCCGGACGCTTCGACAGACGAGTCATCGTCAACCTTCCGGATGTCCGCGGCCGCAATGAAATTCTCAAAGTCTACATCAAGCGGGTTAAGGCATCTGACGACGTCAATCTTGAAAAGATTGCACTCGGTACCCCCGGATTTTCTGGCGCCGATCTGGAGAACCTCGTCAACGAGGCTGCTCTGATGGCCGCGCGTGGAAATGCCAAAAGAGTCACGTCATCTCATTTTGAGGAAGCCAAAGATAAAATCATCATGGGACCAGAACGCAAGAGCATGGTCATGAATAAAGAAACACTGGTCATGACCGCTTATCATGAAACCGGACATGCGCTCGTAGCGTACTATCTCAAATCGCGCTCTGACGTGCACAAGGTCACAATCATTCCACGCGGTCCTGCGCTCGGTGTGACGGCTTTTCTTCCCAAAGAAGACATCTACAGTTCTTCAAAAGAAGATTTGATGACCGAAATCGCCAAAGGCATGGGCGGACGGGCAGCCGAAGAGATCAAGTTCGGCAGATTCACGACCGGCGCATCAAATGACATCCAGCAAGCAACCAACCTCGCTCGTGCAATGGTCTGCCAATACGGCATGAGCCGTCTGGGGCCTATAAATTTCGGACACAAGAGTGAAAACCCGTTCCTTGGCCGGGACTGGGGTGAAAGCCGCAACTACTCTGAGTCGCTTGCCCACGAAATTGATGTCGAAGTTGCGAAACTCATCAACGGTCAGTACGAGATCGCCAAGCAGACACTCATCGACCACATGGATGTTTTTGAGCGCTGTGCGCAAATTCTCGTAGAAGCTGAAACCCTCGATGCAGATGAGTTTCATGCCGTCGTAGACGGTGCGACACTCGAAGACGTGCGCAGAATGCAGCAAAGCAAAGCTGCCGCCGCTCAGACAAGTGTCGAAACGGCAAACGCAAGTGCCGCAGCTCAGTCAACCAGCACATCGACCGACTCGGGACTCTCGGCAGCTGAACCAACTCCCGCGCCGAGCGCATGACCACCACCTCTTCCGGCTCTGGAAAATGCATGAATCTTCTGAGCAACGTTCGGGTTGCTCAGATGGGTATCCTCAATCTGACGCCCGACAGCTTTTCGGATGGAGGGCGTTACTGCTCAGCGCACTCAGCACTTGAACAAGCATTGAAACTTGTCACGGACGGGGCTCATATTATCGACGTCGGTGCTGTCAGCACGCGCCCCGGAGCTGAAAAGGTCGACGTTCACACCGAGTGGCAGCGGCTTCGCGATGCCCTGAGGGAATTACGGCGCTCACTGCCCAAGAAAACACTCATAAGCCTCGACACATATTCTCCCGAAGTCGCATTAAGGGCTGCAGACGAAGGCCTCATCGACATCATCAATGATGTCGCCGCAGCGCAAATTCACACAGGTGCTGTTGGATTAGACAGCGTCAGTGGCCGCGAGACGAATTGGACAACCGCACACATAGCCGGCCGTTATGATTTGGGGCTCATTCTCATGCATATGCAGGGCAATCCTCAGACCATGCAGATTTCACCCCACTACGATGACTGCGTTGGCGAGATCTGCGATTTTTTACGTGCACGTCTGCAATTTGCGAAGACTCAGGGAGTCAAATGGTGTGCCGTGGATCCTGGTATCGGTTTTGGAAAAACTCTCGAACACAATCTATCTTTGTTGACAGAAGAGTCGTTGGCGCGTTTGCAGGAACTCGATGCGCCGGTTTTGATTGGTCTGTCGCGCAAAAGTTTTCTCAGAAAATTGGCTGAAAGGACCGCGGAGGCAGAGGCTTTTGCTTCACCCGCCGATGAGGAGCTCTGGCGCGACAGGCAGAGTCTCCAATGGGAACAAGCCTGTATCGGCTGGGGTGCGCGGATCATCCGCACCCATGCCATCAAATCGTTTGCATGAGGCACACATGGACATCAATCAATTTATTCTAGACCTTCAGAATAAACTTTCGGAACATACGCAGGCACTAGGTGAATTGTCCGAAGGAACCCACAAGCCGACCGACGAATATCTGCGTGGATTCGAGGACGCCATAACAGTTGTCCGGCGCGTCGCACAGGACCTTGTGCGCGACTGGAGCGCGACAGGTGTCTACGCGCACCCGCCTCACCCACATCCCCGCTCCCGTACCTATCGAAGTGAACCTGCCGACTGGTGGATCGAGGATACGGTCAGTTCCTCACTCCGGGCTTTTATTGCTGAAAAGGTGAACCGGCTCGGAGCAAATGAACAAGGCGCAATTATTTTTGACCTCGATGGAACACTGTTTGACGTTGGACACAGGACGCTCGGTATTCTAAAAAAATGGCTTGAGCTGGGCGAAAGTCAGCATTTTCCAAAATCAATCATCAAACGCGTGGAAGGCGTCAACTTCAACCACATCGGTTACAGCCTCGGGCATGCCTTTGAAAACGCCGGCCTCGACCTGCGCAGTCCGGACGTTATGGAAGTTCTCCTTGCGGCTGAGAGATTTTGGAGACGCAAGTTTTTCGACGGCGAATCACTGTTGGAATTTGACCAAGTGTACACGGGTGCGGCTGAGTTTGTCTGGTTCTGCAAAAAACTCGGTTTGAAAATCATCTATCTCACCGGACGCAGCCAGAAAGTTATGAGCAACGGCACGGTGCGTCAGCTGGAAAAATTCGGCTTTCCGCTTGAAGGCAGCGAACTCCTGCTGAAGATCAACACCGTGACAGATGACGCTGTCTTCAAGGAAGAGGCATTCAGAGCTGTGACACTAAAACACAAAGTCGTCGGAAACTTCGAAAATGAGTACGTCAATATCCGCGGCATGGTGCAATGCGAGCCGTCTGCACTGCATGTGGTTGTAGACTCTCAACATTCCGGCCGCCCGGTGCACCCGCTGAGCGAGAAAGTATATCGAATTCAGTCGTTTGCAGATTAATACCATTGACAATTTTTTAATAAGATACAGATTGTAAAAGGCGTTCAAAAACGCGGTCGGATGTGCCATTTTCCGCCTCGGACAGGCGCCCTAACGGGAGGGAACTCAATGCAGCTCTTCAAACGGTTTTTTTGGTTTTTCGCCGTCAACATACTGGTAATGATCACAATCTCAATTGCGACGTCATTACTGGGTCTCAACCGATATATAACTGCCTATGGCCTCAACTACGGAGCTCTGGCGGGTTTCTGTCTTCTCTGGGGCTTTGGCGGCGCTTTTATTTCTTTGGGGCTGAGCCGGATTATCGCCAAGTTCACGATGGGCGTTCAGCTGATTGACCCCAATCAAGCTGCTGGCCATGAACGTGAACTGCTCAATTCGGTCTATCAGCTGGCGCAAAAAGCCGGTCTTTCCAAGATGCCTCAGGTTGGTATCTATGACAGTCCCGACATCAATGCTTTTGCGACAGGCCCAACGCGCAACCGTTCGCTCGTCGCAGTCAGTACTGGACTTTTGCGCTCCATGTCGCGCAACGAAGTGGAAGGCGTACTCGCTCACGAAGTTGCCCATATCGCCAATGGGGACATGGTGACCATGACGCTTGTCCAGGGTGTTGTGAACGCATTTGTGATGTTCATCGCACGCATCATCGGCTTTGCTGTTTCGCAAACTGTCCGTGAAGAAAACCGCGCGATGGTCAACATGTTGGTCGTTCTTGCTTGTGACATCGTGCTCGGAATTCTCGGCTCGATGGCTGTCGCTTGGTTCTCTCGACTTCGTGAGTACCGTGCCGACGAGGGCGGTGCACGGCTGGCAGGCCGCGCCAACATGGTCGCTGCACTTGAAAGATTGAACCGCGGATTTTCAACTATGGACGCTGACAATGCGCCTCAGTCGGTCGCAGCATTCCGGATTTCCAACAAGCGTGGCGGGCTCTTGGCTGCATTCAGCACGCATCCACCGCTTGAGGAACGCATTGCTCGGCTCAGGGCTCAGCAGTCGTTCTAATACCTGCCTAGAATGGATTCCGTTTAATCCTCGGCCCAAAGCCGGGGATTTTTTTTGCCTTTTTCATGCCTAAGTGCGTCCGGCCCCGAGAGCCGGAGCGTCCCACCAGCGCCATCTGCGTAAGCCCTGAATTCCCTCCCAAAACGAAATCCTCGCTTTTCACACGTCTGTAATTATTTCTAATTATTGTATTTTTTAAAATTTATTCAACTTTTTCTAAAGAACCAAATTCTTCTTACGAAAGTTCAAATGTGAGTCAGGGAACAACTCAGAAGGACTGAGTAAAGGCTCACACATTTGGAAAGTCTCAAGGGTGAGGCTGACTGGATGGGCTTCGACTCAAAGGTTGAGTCGCGGCCGGAACTATCAGGGAGGAGTGTGCCATGGGTCTTCGTATTAAAACCAACGTTGAATCACTTGTCGCTCAGCGTGGTCTTTCCAACAGTAACAGCGATCTCAGCAACAGCTTCGAGAAGTTGTCGACTGGTCTTCGCATCAACCGCTCTGCAGATGACGCAGCAGGGCTCGCAATCTCGGAAAATCTGCGAGCAAAAGTCCGTGGTCTCAACCAAGCCAAGCGTAACGCCAACGACGGTGTCTCGCTCGTTCAAGTTGCCGAATCCGGCTTAAGCGAAATGGGCAACATTATGGTCCGTATGCGTGAACTCACGTTGCAGGCCGGATCCGACACAGTCGGTGAGCGCGAAAAATCCTACATCCAGAAAGAGTTCGACCAGCTGAGTCAGGAAATCGACCGTATCGCAGACACAACTGAATTCAACGGCCTTCAACTGCTGCGCCCCAACGACAAACCGGATGGAATCAAAGTTCAGGTCGGTTACAACGGGACCGAAAGCGATCAGTTGACGCTGCAGTTTGGCGACAGTGCCGACGGAATCAACGCTGAAACTCTTGGCGTGAAAGACACCAACCTCGTTTCTTCGGACCGCGAAACAGTCGCAAAAAACCTTGAGTCCATCGACAAAGGCTTGGAAACCATCGCTTCCTCGCGCGCCGTGTTGGGCTCACTTCAATCTCGACTTGGTGCTGCCATCAGCAACATCAGCCAAGGAACAGAAACCATGGCTGCCGCATCAAGCCGAATCCGCGACGTCGACTTCGCGGAAGAAACAGCACGGCTGACACAGAACAGAATTCTCAGCCAGGCAGGCCTCGCCGTCTTGTCGCAAGCGAACCAACGTCCGGAAATGGCGCTCTCGCTGCTCCGTTGATCAGTCAAAAGCGAATCGTGAATTCAACAACTTTATCTTCTGACCTGCTCAGCGGCTGAGCAGGAGGACGCAACACAGGGAGTACAGAACATGGGTCTGAGAATTAAGAGTAACGTGGAAAGCATCACTGCACAGCGACAGCTGGGCAACAACCGTGCCGAAATGACTGACAGCCTTGAAAAACTCTCATCCGGACTGCGCATCAACAAGTCGGCTGACGATGCGGCCGGGCTGGCAATCAGCGAGAGTATGCGGGCACGCATCCGTGGTCTGGCGCAAGCCAAACGAAACGCGAGTGACGGTGTGTCGTTCTTGCAGGTTGCCGAAGGCGGATTGGGTGACCTCAACAATGTGTTGACCCGCATGCGGGAACTGACAACTCAGGCGGCATCCGACACCATCGGTGCAAAAGAGAGACAGTATCTCAACCGCGAATTTGAGCAGTTGGGTGAGGAGCTCGTCCGAATCAAGGACGGCACCGAATTCAACGGAATGAGGATCCTTTCCGGCGACCAATCGACCGATTTGGCAATTCAGGTCGGAGCAAGTGCCCCCAAAGACGGAGACGACAGTTCGGGCGTCATCAAAATTTCCTTCGACAATCTCTCGGAGCTGAACTCCGCCCTCCAAGATCTGCCTAGCAGCATCGAAGGTGAGAGTGGACAGGCGCTCGGTGGAGGTGACACGAGCGAAATCTTTTCGGCCATCGATTCTGCGATGGAACGGGTGACGGACTTCCGCGCCTCGCTTGGTGCGATGCAAAGCCGCATGAATTCGACAATCACTGCAATTGACGTGAGCAGTGAAAACCTGAGTGCCGCCGCTTCGCGAATCCGCGATGTCGACTACGCATCAGAGACTGCCCGACTGGCACAATCAAAAATCCTCACGGCTGCAAGCACCTCAGTTCTGGCTCAAGCGAATCAGCTTCCAGAAACAGTGTTGACCCTGCTCCGCGGATAACGTAACTGGGCAGGATGAATTAATTCATCCTGCCCTTCGCTTTTCCGGTAATTTTGAATCTGAGGTGAGATGTTATGGCACTGGAACTCAAACAAGGTTTGAAACAAGCACAGCAGCTGGTTTTATCGCCGCAAATCCAACAAGCCATAAAAGTACTGACATTGGGCCGACAGGAATTAGAGGAAATGGTCGCAGAAGAGCTGCGGCAGAACCCCTGTCTTGAAGAAGGTGAAAACAATTCTGAAGTCGGTGAATCAAATGAATTCTCGACACAAGAAAAAATCGACGCGAAAGAGCAGTCAGAACCCGCCAAAGAAGAGTTGCCTGACATCGATGAACTGCTCTCCAGATTCCGCGAGCTACCCGGCGAAGAAGGTCTGCAAAGGGAAAGCAATGATTCCGACTTTGACTCTCCAAGTTACGAGCGCATTAATCTCAATGAATCCAATTTGCACGACGTGCTCGAAGATCAGCTCAGGCTGATGCACCTGACCGATTATGAGCTCAATTGCACAACCATCCTGCTTCAGTATCTTGATGACAAAGGCTACTTCACCGCCAACCTGAGTGAGCTTTCCGAGGAACAAAATATTCCTCTCGACGATTTGGAATATGCCCTGCGTGCCATCCAAAAGTGTGAGCCCTTCGGAGTCGGCGCGCGCTCGTTGCAGGAATGCCTGCTGCTTCAACTCAAGCAAATGGAAGATGCCCCGCAACTTGCCGAGCGAATTATAAAAGACTGCTGGAAGGATTTCGAGAAACAGGACTTTGCAAAGATTGCGCGGGCCACGGGCAAAACTGCCAATGCGGTCAAAGAAGCCCTTGTTTTTATCAGAGAGCATCTCGACCCACGTCCGGCTCGACAGTATGGCGGCTCGCAACAGCAGGTTATTTCGCCTGACGTCTTTATTTTCAGACGCGACGACAAATGGGTTGTCAGCCTCAATGAAGACGGTCTTCCACGGCTGCGAATCTCGGCAAAATACGAGTCCCTTGTGGATGCTATGATAGGCAACAAAAAGAAAGGTGCCGACGCAGCCGCTGATCCGGAAGGTGAAAAAAACCTCCGAGACTTTGTGAACGACAATCTCAAAAATGCACGCGCTTTTGTGAAGGCACTCGCTGACCGCAACAAGACTATCTTGCGCGTCACCGAGGTCATCCTTGACAAACAGATGGAATTTTTTGAGCAGGGTCCCGAGCATCTCAAGCCGCTGACGCTCAGGAGTGTGGCCGAGCAGCTGGGACTTCATGAAAGCACGATTTCACGCACAACAAATAATAAATACGTGGACACCCCTCAGGGGCTGTTTGAGCTCAAACACTTCTTCAACTCAGGCATGTCCACTGATGACGGCGGCGAGCTCGCAAACGAAGTTGTTAAAGCATGGGTATCCGAGTGCATTAAGGGCGAGAGCGAAAAGAAGCCGTTCTCGGATCAGGAAATTGCAGAGTGGATTCAGACGCACAAAAGCGTAAAAATCGCGCGTCGCACAGTTGCAAAATATCGCGAGTCGTTGGGACTATTACCATCATCCAAACGGGTCAGAAAGTTTTGAACGGAGAGGCGGACGCCGGTTCGGATTGGATTGACAGTCAGATTCGATTACCCTATTGCGGGTAATGAATTGACCGAACCCATCAGCTTGGGCGGGAGGTAACGCGATGGCTTGCCGCATCACAGACTATATGAAGCTGGATTGGGTTGCAGCTGACCTCAAAGCACACGACAAACAAACACTGCTGCTGGAAATCACCACCCTCATCTGCCACGCAGAGCCCAACGTTAAGTTCTCCGAACTTTACCATAAACTGACCGAGCGGGAGCAAAAGGCCAGCACGGGTGCCGACCACGGGGTCGCCATTCCACATGCGACTATCGACTCCGCTTCACGCATGATGGTCATCTTCGGACGCAGCCGCGATGGCATCCCGTTTAATGCCCTCGACAACGAGGACTCTCGACTTTTTTTCGCAGTCATCAGCCCGAGCCAGCCTCGCCCTGAAGAGGCGAGTTACTTACAAATTATTTCCTCGGTCTGCCGTCTCATGCGATCCGTCAGCCTGCGCGATAAGCTTTTGAACGCAAGCTCACCGAATCAAATTCTCGAGCTCCTCAAAAAGGAAGAAGAGCTGAAACTCGCTCAACCGCTGTCACTTGCCCCCTAGGAGCAGGACTGATGAAAACACAATCGGACCAACTGTTTTCTCGAATTATTGTCGTCAGCGGTATGGCCGGCTCTGGAAAAAGCGTTGCGCTCCGGGCTTTGGAGGATATCGGTTTTCATTGTGTCGATAATCTGCCGGCACCACTTCTGCAAGGTTTCATCGAGGCCTGCGCCAAACAACAGCTGACAGCCCCACTCATCGCACTGGCTGTTGACGCCCGCGACAGCACGATGCCGGAAGCTCTTCTTAAATGTTGGGAGAGTCTTAACCAAATTGCCCAAGTCGAAATGCTTTTTTTGGAAGCCAGCGATGACGTTCTGCTCAATCGCTTCCGCGAAACAAGACGGATTCACCCTCTGTCGCAACCGACACTCAAAACAGCGAGCAAGAAAGTCGGCTCGCTTGCTGACGCTATTTCACTCGATGCAAAAATACTCGAACCGCTCAGAGCGCTTGCCACGCGTGTCGTCGACACAAGCAAGATTAGCTCGCAAATGCTCCGGCAAATGATACTCCATGACTATTCGCCAACAGCAGAGCACTTGGAACTTTCATTGTCCCTCGTTTCGTTCGGCTTCAAACATGGCGCGCCGGGCGATCTCGATTCAATCTTCGACGTCCGCTGCTTCCCCAACCCACATTACATCCCTGAATTGCGGCCCCTCACCGGTTTAAGTGACGAAGTGTCTGACTTTGTATTGCAGGATCAGCAGGTTGCGATTTTTCTCAATAAGACCTGTGATTTACTGAGTTTTTTAATTCCCCTGTATAAGGCGGAAGGTAAGCGTTATTTAAGCGTCGGAATTGGATGCACAGGCGGAAAACACAGAAGTGTTGCCATCGTTGAGGCCCTCGGCAAAAGATTAAGACCGATCCTGCCGAATCTTCGGATCGAGCATAGGCATTTCGATAGGGAGTGACTCGTGATCGAATACAAGGCGAGAGTCAGAGTTCTAAATCCATTAGGCCTTCACGCGCGCCCTGGGGTGAGCATAGTAAAGTGCGCCCAAGCACATCGCCCCAGTGAGCTTGAGTTAAGATGTATATCTACTAATTCTAGAGCCTTAGGCCACTCACTCATCTCAATACTTAGCCTCGGCGCAGGCCGCGACAGCGAAATTGAACTCATATGCCGCGGTCCACGTGCCGATGAACTTCTAAAGGCGGTGAAGTTGTTGTTTGAAACAGGCTTTGCTGAGCACGAGGAGGCGAATGAAGGCGATTTCGCGGAAAATTCTGCAAGGACTGGAAATCTCCAGCGGATTGGTGGTCGGTAGAATTTCCCGCCATCAGGCAGTGCCGCTCGGTTTCTGTCATTTGGGAGCCGCACTTTCTCCAGACCAAGAGTGGTCGCGTTTCATCTCTGCCCAGTCTCAGGCGCTTGAACAGATTGCACACCTCCTCGAGGAAGCCACAACCGTCGGAAACTCGCCCGAGCTGCCGGCAGTTTTAGAGGGCTATGAATTTCTCATCACCGATTCGCTTCTGCTTGAACGCATCAGGGAACTCATTTTTGATCGGCAATTCGATGCCAGAGCGGCAGTTGAAAAGAGCTTTGCCGAAGTGAAGTCGATGATCAATGCGCGCGCTGAAGGCTATCTGAAAGAAAAGAGCCTCGACTTAAATGCATGTGAAAATTTTCTCATCAATTCCTTTGAGCAAAACCAGTCCGAAAGCGACTCACACCTGAAGGGCAGGATTATCATTGTCGGCCATCCATCACCACAGGATGTGATCAGGTTTCATCAGGCCGGTGTGGCGGCAATCATATCGGAATACGGATCTCCTTTGAGCCACGCGGCTATACTCGCACGCAGCTTCAACATACCCGCGCTGTTCTCGGTTCAGGGAATTCTCGACTGTGGTCGCAACGGGCAAACTGCTATTCTCGATACAAGCGAAAAACACATCATTGTTAACCCCAGCCGGAGTGAAATACGCAAGGCCGAGGCGAGGCGTGCTGTTGACCTTTTGATTCATCAAAAACTCCGTTCAAAGGCAACGTCTATCGCGCGTTCAAAAGACGGACATAGAGTTTTCGTCAACGCCAATGCCGACGGTGCAGTCGATGCAAGAGCACTGCTTGCCAGCGGTGCGGAAGGCGTCGGACTGTTGAGGACCGAGTTCTTACATCTCAACGCCGATGCAATGCCGACTGAAAAAGAAAACACTCTGTTCTTTAAGGCAACTTCA
Source organism: Pseudomonadota bacterium (assembly GCA_039799905.1). Classification (GTDB taxonomy): domain Bacteria; phylum Bdellovibrionota_B; class Oligoflexia; order Silvanigrellales; family Silvanigrellaceae; genus RFOM01. The sequence goes on from JBDLRP010000029.1 coordinate 127,578, forward strand.
AACGCGCTCGCACCGCGCTGGGTGACAATACGACTTCTTGACGCTGGTGGCGACAAGCCTTTCCCTGCGGGACACAACTACTCGGCGGGTCCCTACGGAATGCGCGGGATCCGCTTTCTTCTCGCTGAAAAAAACATTTTGAAGACGCAATTAACTGCAATTATCAAAGCAAACAATCATGGCAATCTCAGGGTCCTCATACCGTTTGTCACCAGTGTCGCTGAAATTAGGCAGGTAAAACTGACCGCCAAAGAGATCTGGAACGGACTCGACGCGGATGAGCGCACTGCACTGCATTTTCCATTGGTCGGAGCCATGATTGAAACTCCGGCCGCAATGCTCCAATTGGAACACATCAGAGGTGAATGCGATTTTGTAAGCATCGGATCGAACGATCTCACTCAGCACATTCTTTGCGTTGAACGCGAATGTTCCGGCGACTCTGTGCAATTCAGTTCATTCCATCCCGCTGTTCTGCGCGCCTTGGCACTTATTTTTGACCAGCGAACAAGGGTTGAATCGGGAATTAGCCTTTGCGGAGAAATCGCCTCCGACCCGGTCGCCACGGAGCTGCTTGTCGGCCTCGGCTGCCGGCACTTCTCTGTGCGGATGTCTGCCGTGCCAATCGTCAAGGAAATCATCCGCAATATCGACGTTGCAGAGGCAGAGCAACTTGCTCAGGCGGTACTGCTGATGTCCTCATCCGACGAAATCCATCACGTCCTTGTTTCGCGCTACCAGAGCAGATTCGACTACAGCACGGGCCGGGCAGGAACCCGCAACTGTGCGGGCTAAAAAAATTCAAAAATAGAACACAGATCGCAGCGTTTCGTTGCTAAGAATGGGCCACCACAACGGGCCCGAGGCGTTAGCCAGTGCATGAAAAATAATCGCCATACGAGGGTTTCCGGAAAAAAGCGTCAGTGCGGTGGTCACAAAGCCGAGAAAAAATGGTCCTGGCGAAAGCGGAACCAGACCTTTTTCCAACGCGTTCATCCAGACAGTCCAAAAATCTTCATCAATGGGAATATGAAAAATCCAGAAGATAATGGCGTTGAGGTAACAAAGCCAAAACCATTCACGCACGCTCCGAATCTTGACCGTAGGTGAATGCTCCGTCGAGCTTTTTGCGCGCTGAAAATTCAACAACCAACCACGAAAAAAAAACTCCTCAGCCAAGGGAGCCAAAATAACTGCCGACAGTCCTGCCGTGCTCAAGTTCCAGCGCAGCAATTCAATCCGCGCCTCGGGCCATTGCTCGGGAAAAGCCAAAACAAGAATCAACACTGGTGCAAAAACGTATGCAATGCAGAACCACGCTCCCCATCGATTTTCCGAGCGTGTAAGGATTTTCTTAAAAAATAGTGCTGATGGCCTGAAGGCAAGTATGGGCAACAGGATCAGGACAGCACCGACGGCGAAATGTCTGGGCAAATCTGCCGCAATTGCAGGGGACATTGCCTTGACCAAAACAAATGCGGACACAAGACAGAGAATCGTGCCTAGATAGCCGTTTTTTCCTGCCGCACTTTTAGTCATTCTCATCCCTCGCCATCTTCTACGACTGCTTCAAATTTGAACTTCCGCGCGCTCCGCGCTAGGGTGCGACGGTAAGGTTTTGATCCTTCCCATTGAGGAGTATGCCCGATGTCTGAACTCGTCATGCATGTTACTGAAAAAAATTTCCAAACTGAGGTCCTCGAAAGCAATGTGCCCGTCTTGGTAGACTTCTGGGCTGACTGGTGCGGGCCCTGTGTTGCTCTCGCCCCGACACTCGAAGAGGTTGCCCGCGAGAGACAGGGCAAAATCAAGGTTTGCAAGGTAAACGTCGAGGAAGAGCCACAGCTCGCCGCGCAGTTCAACATCCGCAACATTCCTTTTCTTGCATTCATCAAGAACGGTCAGAAAGTCGGCGATTTGGTGGGCAATCAGCCCAAGCAGACAATTTTGAAAGCGGTTGATTCAGTCGCCAATGGTTAAGACCTCGATTGAAAAAAAAGAGCGGGCGCAAGGCCCGCTTTTTCGTGCAGAAAATTTGTTGCTGGCTGACTGTTTATCCTCGCCTTCTGAACTGTACAGTCACGTTTCTTCGCATCAGGATCTACCCGGACAACGAACGATTTTTGCAGCTCTCGATGAAGTCGGGCGCGGGTGTGTCGCCGGTCCTGTCGTTGTTTGTGCCAGTCTCTGGGTTGCCGGTTTTCCCCAGCCTTCGTTCAGGAGTTGGTCAGCAGCAATCCGCGACAGCAAGAAAATGTCCGAAGCCCAGCGCGAGAAAACTTTTGCTGATGGAATCGGAGGCGGTCACTTTGTTTCTCAACCGCACTGGGACGAGCCTCCATCTGCAAAAGAAAGCTTGCCAGCGCTAAAACTCGCACAGCAAATGCGAGAGTTGAGTCGTCCACATCGGGTCAGTGCGTTCACAGCGCAACAACTCAATGCGTTACTGCAAAATCAGACACAAGCATCAGGCACATGCGAATTTATACTCAGCGGTGTGTTTATCGGATCGGTGAACGCAACCGAGATCGATCGTTTCGGCATCGTACCATCGCTAGGCCTTGCGGCCTCGCGTGCACTCGAGCAGATCCAGCAAGAGCTCATGCCGTCTGTTTTATTTTTCGACGGACACAGACCCCTCTCCCTCGTTCCGCGCTGGAACACAACACCGCAAATACTCGTAACAAAAGGCGATGATATTCTTAAAAGTATTTCGATTAGTTCGGTCATAGCGAAAGTAGTGCGTGACCGCTGGATGGTTAGATACGGGCTTGAATATCCCAGATACGACTTTGCATCCCATCGCGGCTATGGAACCGAAAAACACCAAAAAGCCCTCAATGAACATGGGCTTACGCAACTCCACAGGCGCAGTTTCCTGAAAAATATCTGCCCAGAGTCTCCCCGTTGACGATACCCGCCTCAAAAAACTGAATGGAATTCCGATCCGACCTATCAAGAGGCACGGATGCCTTTTGTTACTCAGGAAGAGTCAGGGAGGGTTGGCCCTATGAACGATCGGCCATTTATGCAGGAACCTTCAGAAATCTCGTACGAGCTCTACAAGGAGCTCGTCGATGAATTGCTGACACCCATAGAGCATTCTCTGGATTTGAACGTCCGGTACGAACTCTATCTCAGCAAAATTGTCTATCTTGAAAATCTGCAGTCACAATGTTTCCGCAGCCTAAACAAGTCCAGACAAAACAGGAAAAACCAATTCTCCGGGGAAGATCTTGAGATCATCCGCGACGCGATTTCATCAACGCACAGCTTTATGCGTGAAACCATACTCGAAGCCCTTGAATTAAGACTGTCCAAAATCGGATTCCAGAGGCAGAGCGTATGACTCTCACTCTTCGGGATGCTGTCGATGCTTTCGAAAGAACTTCGCTGGACGACAGGCTTTTTATTGTAATGCCGTCCAACGAGGAACTGGATGTCTGCATCCAGTTCGACCGCAAAGACCAGTTTCGATGCTGGACTTTTTTCTTTCGCGACGCGCCTGAGGAGTCGAAGCAGAACTGCTCGAGAGTCCATTTCATTGATGTAGCGAAGGCCTTTCAAATCAACGAAAACGAACTCACAAAAGAGCTCGCGGGACATCTTCTCACACAGGCCGCATTCGCGGATCAATTTGTCCGAGAAATTCAGGAGCTGCTGGGCGAAGATGCCGTACGGGAAAGCATCATTCGAACACAGCTTTTCATGGACGCCCTCAAGGATGCCGTGTCTTCGAGCCTCAACAAAATAGACCTCCCACCTATCTCTGAACCGGTTGACAAACACTCGAGTGAGGCCCCACCTCCGGAGTCGGCCCGTGGACTGAAGCTCAGGGTTGTTAAAGGCCCCTGAAAACACTAATAAATTTAGAGTCCTACAAAGCCGCTTAACTGTTTGACCGGCTCAAGACCTGAGGCTATACCTCGGCGTGCACCACCACGTACGCGAATAGCAAGGGTTTTCAGAATGTTTGATATCGTAACTCAAGGATTTAAAGACGCATCCCTCAAGCTGAAGGGCCAAACCCGCCTCACCGAAGAGAACATCGCTCCGGCGCTCGACACAGTGCGGCGCAGTCTCCTTGATGCCGACGTGGACTTCGGAGTGGTCAAATCGTTCCTTGAAAGCGTGAGGAATTCAGCGCTCGGATCGGTCGTTCACACAAAGGCAAAGACCGCGGAGCTTAAGGTTTCGGCCGGCGACCATTTCATCAAGCTTTGCCACGACGAGCTGATGCAACTCTTGGGCGGCGAACAGGCGCAAATAGTAAAAAACAACAAGGGACCGACGGTCATCATGCTCGTCGGTCTGCAGGGTGCGGGTAAGACGACACATGCCGCAAAGCTCGCGCGACTTCTCAAGGAAACGCAGAACATGCGTCCTTTGCTGGTCGCGGCCGACGTCTACAGACCCGCAGCCCGCGAACAGCTGAGAGTACTCGGTGAACGCATCGATGTGCCGGTGTTTACTCTCGAGACCAATGACGCCGTTGAAATCGCGCGCCGCGGCCTTGAACATGCGCGCCAGGAATGGCTCGATCTGGTGATTATAGATACAGCCGGACGTCTGGCCATCGACGATGCATTGATGGGCGAAATCGAAAATATCAAATCAGCAGTTTCACCGCAGAATGTTCTGTTGGTGATTGACGCGATGATTGGTCAGGACGCCGTCCGCACGGCCAGCGCGTTTGATGCGAGGGTCAATCTGACCGGCGTCGTTTTGACAAAGCTCGACGGCGATACTCGCGGCGGTGCTGCACTTTCCATAAAGAAAGTGACTGGGAAAAACATTCTGTTCACAGGCGTCGGCGAATCTCTCGACAGACTCGAGGAATTCCGACCGGAGGGAATGGCGTCGCGAATTTTGGGAATGGGCGACGTTGTCGGCCTGATGCAAGACTTCACCAAGGCGATTGATGAGCAAGAGGCGGCGCGCAGCGCGAACCGCATGATGGAAGGTCATTTCGACTTCAACGACTTTCTTGGAATGCTCCAGAGCATTCAAAAGATGGGACCGCTCAAAGATCTCATCGCCAAAACACCAATCGCCGGACAACTGAACCAGCAAGACCTGGACAAAGTGGATGACCGTGAAATGGTCCGCGTGGGTGCTATTGTTCACTCCATGACGCGTGCAGAACGCGAAAACCCCGACCTCTTGTTGGCGAAAACTCCTGAGGGCCGCTCGCGTCAGCAGCGCATCGCGCGTGGTTCGGGACGCACTGAAAAAGACGTCCGCGACCTTGTCGAACGGTTCATGCAGATGAAGCAAATGATGAGTCTGTTCAGCGGTGGACTGGGTGGGGGGCTACTTGGAAAGATCCCCGGAATGGGCGGTCTAAATCAACTTGCCAACATGGCCAAAATGATGCGAGGGGGCGGTCTCGGCGGAATGGGTGGTCTGGGCGGCATGATGGGCGGCGGACTTCCTGGAATGATGGGCGGATTCCCGGGCGGCGGACGCGCAGGCGGACTTTCGTCGCAGGAACTGGCCGAAATCAACCGCCAGCGCAAAAAGAAAAAAGAAGAGAAAAAAGCTCGCACCAAGGGCCGTCGCTGATCCGTCACGAATTTACTAAAGGATTTTTCTGATGTTCCATCCGGATAAAAGAACGCAACAACTTGATGGCCCGTCGGGCGGAAACGACGAAAATCCGTTCGCAAAGTATATGCCCAAACCGCAGGTCAGCTATCCAGACGTCGGCTTGGAAAATCAAAGCTTCCTGAAAAAAGTTTACGTTCAAACCTGGGGCTGCCAGATGAACGTGGCTGACACCGAGCGCATGCTCGGACTACTCGGACGCTGCAACTACAGACCAATCGAGACGCCTGATGAAGCCGATCTGATTCTACTCAATACCTGCCACATCCGTGAAAAAGCGAGGCACAAACTCGTCAGCCGTCTCGGTGAGATTCGCCCGCTCAAAAACAAAAATCCGGATCTCATTCTGGCGGTCACGGGTTGTGTTGCACAAGCGGAAGCAAAAACGCTCAGCAAGGAAGTTCCCTTCGTTGACCTGATCATCGGCCCCGATCAAATTGAACAACTCCCGAATCTTTTGGGAGAGGTCGTTACCAAGGCCGAGGAAACCAAAGAGCGACGCGCCTTCGGTGTGCAGCATCCGCTGGTCGAGGCGAATTTCGACAAAGAAGCAGGTTACTCGATTCCAATCGACGTGATTCCGCCGTATTTCGACGAGAGCAAAAACGAAGTCAGTAAGTACGTTAACATCATCAAGGGCTGCAACAACTTCTGCACGTTCTGTGTAGTTCCGTATACGCGCGGCCGAGAAAAGAGCCGCAGCCTCAGCGAAATCCTCGAAGAAGTTAAATTTTATGTAAGCAAGGGAATCAAGGAAATCATTCTGCTCGGGCAGAACGTGAACTCATATGGTCTCGATTTTTTGTCCGAACAACCACCGACGGCGGCACACTTGCCGCCCGATGCGATGTTGCCCTTTGCCGAACTCCTGTACAAAGTCTCCGAGGTTGAAGGTGTTGAACGAATTCGTTTCACGACCTCCAATCCGCATGATTTTACCCCCTCGCTTGCGAAGGCGTTTGCAGACTTGCCTAAGCTCTGCAACGCGTTTCACCTCCCCGTTCAAGCCGGCTCAAACCGGATTTTGGATCGGATGAACCGACAGTACACCCGCGAGCAATACTTGGAGAGGGTCAATTGGATTCGCGCTGTTCGCCCCGACGTAGCCTTCAGCACGGACATCATTGTCGGATTCCCCGGCGAGACTGATGAAGAATTCGAGGAAACACTGAATCTCGTCAAACAGATGAAGTACGCGTTTATTTACGCGTTCAAATACTCTCCGCGCAAAGGTACACCCGCGACCCGATTCAAAGATCAGGTGCCTGAAGACGTCAAAGATCGTCGTCTGCAAAGGCTTCTCGCAGCGCAACGCGAGGAAACCGAACGGCAGAATCTTGCAGAAGTCGGACACGCGCGCGAGGTGCTGGTTTTGTATCGAAATCCCAAGGAAGAACACAGCTGGTACGGCAGAACATACGAGGGTCGCCTCGTGAAAGTTTCCTCGCCGCGCAACCTTCTTGGACAAACTCTTTCAGTACTCGTGACGGGTGCGAACCTGACAGCTTTGGAAGGTCATCCGGCGTAATTTTCTGCTCAGCCCCAGAGAAGCCCACTTCAGTTGTTGCCTCCGACCGAAGTGGGCTTCTCTCGTTTTCGCAAAGCTATTGTCAGGAAGCGTCTGCACTGTCCTCTTCAGGCTCAAGCGTTATCGGCTCTTCAGGAGCCGACGCTTCAGGTTGGACAAACTTCTTCTTGAGCTCCTCGAATAGAGCGGGATCCTTGCGCTCGTAGCGGGTCAGGAAACGATGAATCTGCGCAGGATTATCGCGGTGCTTGAGTGCAATCAGGCGCGCAAGACGAGCTTCATTGTCACTGCTCAAAACCTTGGCACGCAGCGCAAACGCATACGCACTCAAACGCACCCAAAGTTTGGGGTACCTCAAATACATCGCGAGACGAGCCTGATTGTAGCCATTCTCAATGGGAGTCCAGCCCTCAATTTCAGCCAAGGCATCCAGCACTGCCTGCCCACTCCTCACCCCTTCAGCACGCGAGCGCAAGACACCTTCTTCCCAGAGGCTGTCTTCGACGAGCTCATCACCCAGAAGTTCAAGACCAACCGGCGTTTCCAAATCAAGCCCGGGCTCGGCGACATCACGTTTTGCAGAACCACCTCTCTTATCGCCCGAGGAGTTTTCGGCAATCGGTGGTTCGTAGACAGCGTCTCCATTCGGTTCCCACAAACTGTTCAACTTGAGAGTCAGATTGTCCACTTCATCCGGAAAGAAGACTGTCGCGCAAAATCCAATCGAACCCACGATTAAGAAACTTGCCAGTGCAGTTTTTAGAGGACTCTCCTTCGCCATATGACGCATTCTCCCGCATTCCATTGAGCCGCATCAATCATCCGCAGATATCGGCAGAATGGTGGGACTTCTGTCGGTGTATTTTTTGACTGAGGTAGGAAAATATGTAGACTCCTCAAGCGAATCACTATGAATTTCATCGGAGGAACACGTGAAAATTCTTGTTCTTGTCAAGCACGTCCCAGACACAGAAACAAAAGTTAAATTGGCCGGCGGCGGAAAATCTCTCGACGACGGCGAATTCAAGTATATGGTCAACCCATACGACGAGTTTGCAATCGAGGAAGCAGTCCGCACGCAAGAAAAGCAAGGCGGTGAAAGTGTCGTCGTCAGTCTTGGACCAACGCGAGTTCAGGAAGCGATGCGCAAGGCTATGGCCATGGGAATTGATAGAGGCGTTTGGATCAACTCCGAAGGCCACACCGGTGAGCTCGATTCTTTCTCTGTGGCCTCCGCACTGGCCAAAGTGATTGTCGAAGAGAAGCCAGACGTTGTGTTTCTCGGGCAAAAAGCCATCGATGACGATGCGGCGCACATCGGCCCTATGGTTGCAGAACTCAGCTCGATGCCACACATTCAGGTTGTGACCAAAATCGAATGGCAAAACGGCGGACAAAACGCTCGTGTAGAGCGTGAAGTCGAGGGCGGAATGATTGAAGTCTATGACGTCAGCGCTCCGATGGTGCTTGGTGCTCACAAGAGCCTCAACGAGCCACGCTTCCCTCCGCTTCCCGGAATCATGAAGGCCAAAAAGAAACCGCTCGCCGAGAAAAAACTCTCAGAAGTTCTCACCGGACAGCCTCTCGTAACTGTGCGCAGTTTTGCGCTCCCAGCAGACAAGGCTCCCGGCAAGGTTTTCAAGGGAGAGCCACTGCCGGATATGGTCAAAAAAGTGGTCGGTCTTCTTCGCAGCGAAGCCAAAGTGATTTGAGAATCATCAGGAATTTTGGAGAAATTTATGAAAATACTCGTTTACGCAGAAGTTCGTAACGGCAAGCTCAAATCAACAGCGGGCGAACTGCTGACTGAAGCACGCAAACTCACTGCCGGCAAAACAGACAACATTCATGCGGTTCTGCTTGGCGACGGCTGCGCAGCACACACAAAAACGCTCGCCACGTTTGGCGCCGGCAAAGTTTTTGTCGTTGAAGCGGCCGAAACCAATACTTACCAGTGCGAACCGCACATTCAGGCTCTCAGCCAGCTGATTGCTGCGCAGGGCTACAACCTCGTCATGGGTGCAGCTTCGCCGACAGGACGCGATTTCTTCCCTCGCCTTGCAGCCCGGCACAAATCAGCAATCCTCACCGACGTCATCGCTGTCAGCCTTGACGCCGAGAAGGTTGTCGCGCGCCGACCGATGTACGCAGGAAAATGCATTGCCGAAGTGTGCAGTCAGACTCCGCTCACGTTTGTCACAGTCCGTCCGAATGTCATTCCGGCAGAAGTACAAAACACCGCCGCCGAAGCCATGGTGGAAAAGTTCGCTCCCAACTTCAATGCATCTGCAATCAAGGCAAAGATTGCCGAAGTGAGAAAAGGCAAATCGGAAAAGCCAGACCTGACTGAGGCAAGTTTGATTATTTCCGGCGGACGCGCGATGGGAAATGCAGACAACTTCAAAATCCTGCATGACCTTGCAGATGTCGTTGGAGCAACTGTGGGCGCTTCACGGGCCGCAGTCGACTCCGGTTACGCGCCGCATGATATGCAAGTGGGCCAAACCGGTAAAACGGTCAACCCGAACCTCTACATGGCGTTTGGAATCTCGGGCTCAATTCAGCATCTTGCTGGAATGAGAACTTCGAAGGTGATTGTCGCCGTCAATACCGATCCGGACGCGCCCATCTTCCAGAAGGCAGACTACGGTATCGTTGCCGATTTGTTTCAAGCAGTTCCCTTGTTCAAGGACGAACTCAAGAAAATCACCGAACACTGAAGTCCTTTCATTTCGGGGTGCAGGTGACCTTGTCGACGTCAGCTCCCGAGGCACACTGCACACCCGTCAACTGCACGCTTGACGGGCCTTCAAATTCAACAAAAATATCAGAAGATGCGAATGCTTTGTTTATCGCATTACCGTCTTCGTAGCACACCGTGTGGCGAACCATTTTGCTCACCGGGTCCTCGGTCTTCACACAGCGCCAGCGCCATCCATTTTCACCGACGTTGTCAGATGCTGACGAAAACTTGCGTGCGACGGGGTTTTCGGTTGTATCGATTTTGATTGTCGCCTTGAGCACGCCATCCGCCGTTGCCGGCATATCTGTCGTCACGTAGTCGGCAATTTTTGCACCTTCGCTGACACATTTCGATGAAATCGATGCGGCTCCGACGGGCTGAATGGTTAAGCAGTTGTCGTTGCCAGTTTTGTTGATCCAATATTTTATTTTGAACGAGCCGACCGTCGTGCTTGGCTGTCTCGGGATCTCGTCGCCTCTTCCCGATTGATCATCGCCGCGCGGCAGTTCTGTCACCGGCAGGTCGGAATCTCTGGCAGGCTCCGTCGCACGCGGTATCACGCCGGAAGTCCGCTCGGGAGGTTTCACACAGCCAGCAAATACCGTCATGGCCACACCAGCCGCAACCACTGCAAAAACAGGCCAAATATTATTTCGCATTGAGCTGTGCTCCTTTTTTGTCTTTGCCTGACAGTTTTGAAATCCTTTGTCTTCTCGCAATGTCTTCCAACAAATTAACGAGGCAGTCATGCTGCATCGGCGTCAGGTGTTCGATCGAACAGCCGATGGATTGTCCGCGGATGGAAAGTCTTCGCACTTTCAGTGAAAGCTTGAGAAAATCTCCGTATTGCGGATGAAAAATTCCGAAGTTTACAATCGGCAGCTGAACCCTGATCTGCTCATCTTTGCGAAAGCCGTAATCTTGCTCAAAGGTCAGGCCGCAACCAACAAGACTCAAATCATCCAACATAGCAGCCTGCCGTTCCAATGAATCAACTCTGACGACGTTGACTGGAACATCGACGACGAACCGCTTTGCCGCCCTGGCCTCAACGGTTCCTGCCTTCTGCAGTTTTTTAAACAGCTCGGTCGGGTCGGGCGGCGATCCAACATAGTCATCCATTTCCTCGTAGAGCGCCATCTTCTCCCGGTAGGCATGGATAAGGTCACGCTCATTCTTCGTCATGAAGAGAACGGTGACCTTTTTGCGCTCTTTGAGTTCCTTCGCCAGCTCAACCATCTCCGCATCACTGCCGACGAGGGTATGATGTATGATGACGATTTCTACATTTTTAACATTTAGTACCTTGAGACCTTCGTTGGGATCATCGAGACGGATCACCGAATACCCCGGCAGCCCGTGCTCAACAGCCTTCATAATCAGCTTCGTTTCCTGCTCAGACATGATACGGGTACGCTGCAGCAACAAGACATATCGCTTGGTACCTGCGGAGCCTGCTACTTTCTGCAAATAGCGCGATACGTCCATGCAACACCCTCCCACGGCGGATTATAAGGATGTCCGCAGGCTCTATGGTGTGCATATCTTGCAGGCCATACGCTGTGTCAGAGACACGCACTGCAGGATGCAAGAATTAATCTGAAGAGGCCGGTGGCAAATCAATTGACGGCTTTTCCAACACTGAATCCAAATGAATTTCGTGCGGGTTCACTCAAGGCACGGGCTATTTCGAATCCCATGGCCTGATCTTTGGCACCAAACAAAGACCCCAGCAGACGAACCCCAGCGACAACCGACTGTGCGGTCCTTGCGTTGACAGCACCCTGTCTGACCGCCTGAAGATCATCGACGGCAAGCACATGAGCGCCATACAACATGGCGTGCTGAAACAGCACCGAACGCGCAATCGATGCATTCAAATTCTGAGTCAGTGTGTGGCGGAACTCAGAGCGGATGTGAACGTACTCCACAGACTGAAACGTCTGCGCAGGCCACGCTGGCACATTCCTCAGTCCGGCATCGACAGGATTGTCGGAGAGTGCATATCCGACACTTTGCGACCATGTGAGCCTCGGTGCCAGAGAAACTGCTGCTGACAACAACCACTCCTGATTCGGATCAGGCATGACCTCACGAAAGGCAGACAGGGTCATCGGGCGCCGCAACCAGACTCGCAATCCAATTCCTTCTGGATAAAGCAAGCTTCCTGCGCCGCTCTGAAGTGAATGTGAGACGGTCAAAAATGACGGCGGCGATCTGACAAAACGCGTTGTCGAGGCCACCGATAAATCAGCGCGGGCTGCGCTGAACAACGAAGGTATTTTTGTCGAAAATTGCAAGTCCAGATAGTTTTGCCGATCTTCATGACGAAGGCCGAGGGTCAATGCCCGGTTCCAGTCATCACCCGATTGCGTCGTCTGGATTTGACTTTTTAATGTTATATCCGACCTGCGCGAATCGTAATTCAGTGCCAATGCCTGCAAAACTGTTCTGATGGGGCGTGGATATTGCAATCGCTCAGAAGACAAGGCCCTGTGCGGCGGTAAAACTTCTGCAGCCACAGCTGTGTTTGGCAAATCAGCAAAACTCTCATCTGCACCATCTGCCTTGAAAAGATTGGAAACAAAAAGCCCATGTTCTGATCCGATTCGTACCCTCAAAGTGTCTCTTGCAAGCTGCTCATCAGCAAAGAGAAAATCTCGGGTTCGCGCCCGTTCGACAACTTTTCTGACCAACTGCAAAGGTGCGCCCCCACCACCGCGGATTTCAATTTTTTCTTGAGCAGTCCATGCCGGAATCAAACCCTTTTCCCATTTAACCGCACAGTCATCTGTCGGCTGAAGAGCTGTCAGAAATTGGACAAAGCTCTTCGCACTGGAGGTTCCCTTGGCAATCGCAATCGCAGTTGAGCGTACTTTGTTTCTCGCTTGCTCCGTCAGGCAGGAGTCTATTCGCTCAATCAACTCACTTCCCTTCATCGGTGCAAAAAAGTCGTCGAAAATGTCGTAGTCGAGGCCGTTGACGGATTCCTCTCCGCCCACGAAAACCTGATTATTTAGAAAAGCGTTTCCCTGCTGAATGGCCCGAAAAAAGGGAATGAAAGAATATCGGTCAGACATGTCACGCAGGGTCGAGAGTTTCGGAAATGCCTCGCGCAGCCAAAGTTCAGCAATAATGCGAGCAACTTTTTCGTGAGTTCTCTGCTCAGACCAACCCTGATTGCCGCGCGACTCAGACAGTAGATGACGCACAAGTGAACGAGCCAGCGCTCTGAAAAGCGCAGCTTTGTGATAACCGCTGAGCAAGGGAGTGACCTGACCAAACGATGCGTGCAGTTGAATTTCTCCTGACTGCTCTGCAACCAACCTTTCTATCAGCACCTCCCATGAGATATCCAACCGCCAAGTCTGCAAAGACTTCGAATTTTCCGATGTCAGAGCGGGACGCACAAAATCCCTGAACTCGCTCAGCGTTGATACAAATTCACTGAATCTCGAGGACTCGAGCATTTCCCTCGACTGTTCGTCGGGCTGCAAATTCACCAACGTCAATCTCTGCTGGTTCTCTGCTTCGCTGAGATGCAGAGGGGGCGGCAGCGCTGTGTATTCGAGAACATGCACTCCAGCTGCAGTTTTTCTGCAAAGGGAGCAATGGATATCAAGATTGCGGCCCTTGTTTTGTATTTCAAAGTAGGCCGGCACCGGATTGCCCTTCCAGATTGGAAAAATCGGCCCGGAAAATACCGACACACCTTCTTCACGCTGCGAGAAATTCCCCATTCCGAGCCGCGGATGAAATACATACCTGATGCGAACAAGCCGACACCCTGTTGTCACTGTACCCGCGGCGGATGTCGGACGTCGGATTCTCAAAACACGCTCTGACTGGAGAAACTCAAAGGAGCTGGTTTTGAAATCAGTCAGATCTGTAAGCGCTAAAAGCTTCTCGGCAGTATCGGGACACTTTTGCATCAAGCTGGCAATGCCAACTCCACTAACAACGACCGCACCCAATCCGGATTCTTCAAAGGGCCACTCCTTCTCGGCCGAAATTCTACTGAACTCCAGCTGTTCTCGGGTCAGACCTTCGTCCTGTGACAGCCTCTCGAGGTCTCGGTTTGGCAGCAGCCAGAAATCATCAAACCCATTGGCCTCCGACCCGCGGCTGGATCCCTCGGGGAGTGCGAAGGTTACGATTCCCGAGACGCTCTGAAAGGCAGGGTCCCAAACAATGCGTCCGGCAACCCGCGGACTTGCGTACACACCTGAAGACCACAAAGCGCTTCCACAGATAAATAAAAAGGCCAATAAAAACAGCTGTAAAATTGATAGCCATGGCTTGCAATTTGACCACAGACGCAGCAATCGCTTATCCATTATCCAGTTCTTTCGTTACCGAGGTCGGCATGGAGTTTTTCAACGAAGAAGAAGTGTCGCGCACCCTTGAGGGCGCATCAAGCATCTCTCCTTTCGAGGAGTTGAAAAAACAGGTTGAAGCCATCCTCTTCGCCGCCGAAACCGCCATGGAAGTGAGTGAAATCAGGAACATCATCGGGGAGGTGTCACTCTCAGATGTGCGGCTGGCGCTGCGTGATTTGATGGCAGACTACCAACCGCGCTCTTTCTTCCTCTTCGAGTGTGGCGGAAAGTACCAGCTGCGGACCAAACCCGAATACGCTGACCTCGTCAAAAAACAATTCGCCAGTAAGCCGCGCACTTTGTCCAAATCTGCGCTCGAAACGCTCGCAATTGTTGCATACCGTCAGCCTGTTACGAGAACTGAGGTAAATACCATTCGCCAAGTGGATTCCTCCTCCATCATGACGGCACTAAAAGAGAAGGACCTGATTGCAGTCGCCGGAGTGCGCAAGGAAGTGGGTAGTCCGATGGAGTACAAAACCACCCAGCGCTTTCTCGAAACCTTTGGCCTCAAGAATCTTGCTGAACTCCCGACTCTCCGGTCTCTACAAATGAAGCCCGAAGACCAGGATCAAATGGTTCAGGCATTAGCAACCCTCAATGGCCAAGCCCCTGAGGAGCCCGAACTGACCGCGCAAGACCTCGCCTTCGATGACCCAGTCAGCAGCCCTGTCGATGCCTCTGCCGCCGCTGAACCAGTCCTTGCCGAGACCGTGGAAGATGAACAGCCTTTCACAGAGCTGGCCCTCGAAGTGGCTGTGGACGATGACCCTCCCTACACCGAGCCGGCCCTCGAAGTGGCTGTGAACGATGACCCTCCCTACACCGAGCCGGCCCTCGAAGTGGCTCACCCCGAGAACGCCAGCGAGCCTTTTGCAGACTTGCCTTTTTCTACAAACGATGGTTAAGCGTTCCGTCTGGTTTTAAGAATCTCAGCAGATTCAACGCCGGTGGCGGCTCGTTCCGCCCGAATCTGCTCGGGGTCAATCCATGTAACCGGCAAGGAGTTTTTATTATGGCAGTTGATGTTCAACTGAAAGACCTGCTCGACGCAGGCGTACACTTCGGTCACCAAGTTCGTCGCTGGAACCCGAAAATGCGTCCGTTCATCTACGGCGAGCGCAACGGAATCCACATCATCGACCTGCAAAAGACCCAAAAACTGTTCAAAAACGCGCTCTCCGCGATCGAGAACACGGTTGCTGAAGGCGGCAACGTTCTTTTCGTTGCGACCAAGAAACAAGCTCAGGACATCATCAAAGAAGAGTCCGAGCGTTCCGGTATGTTCCACGTCCACCATCGCTGGCTTGGCGGCATGCTCACCAACTTTACGACAGTCAAGACGAGCATCACCAAGCTGAAAAAGATCGAAAAAATGTCCACAGACGGAACATATGATTCGATCACCAAAAAAGAAGTTTCCCTCAAGGAACGCCTTCGTACAAAGCTCGACCGCTCGCTCGGCGGCATCAAGAACATGAACGGCCTGCCATCCATCATGGTCGTGATTGACGCTAAAAAAGAAGCAACTGCAATCGCAGAAGCAAACCGTCTCGGAATTCCCGTTGTGGCAATCACGGACACAAACTCCGATCCATCGAACGTTGATTTTGTGATTCCAGGCAACGATGACAGCCTCAAGGCAATCAAGCTGTACGCAACCCTCATCGCCGACGCTACAATCGCTGGAAAGCAACGCCGCAAATCTGACCTCGTGCGCGAAGACTCTGCACTGAGCAGCGACAGCGGACGCGCAGGCGTCAAAGTGAAGCGCTTGCGTTCACGTGACGGTGAAGACGAAGGCGAAGGCGCTGGCAACTAATCAGCGCACTTCAATTCGGCTCAAATTTTTCCAGACTTCTTGATTGAACCAGGAGAAGACGACATGGCAGCAGTTACAGCTCAGATGGTAAAAGAACTCCGCGAAGCTACAGGCGCGGGAATGACCGATTGCAAGAAAGCTCTCGACGAGGCTCAGGGCGATATGGATGCGGCTCTCAAAGTTCTGCGTGAGCGCGGACTTGCCGCTGCAGCGAAGAAATCTTCTCGCGCAGCGAGCGAGGGTGTTGTTGCTTCCGTTATTGCAAACGACCTCGGCAAGGGCTACCTCGTCGAAGTTAACTGCGAAACTGACTTCGTGACTCGCAATGAAGAATTCCAAGCCTTCGTTGCAAATCTTCAGAATATTATTCTGAGCAACGGCCCGACAAGCCTCGAGGCACTGACTGGTGCAGGTTACACGACCGGCGGTTCTGTTGCCGAAGCAACGACCAATCTGGTTGCCAAAATCGGTGAAAACATCACTGTGCGTCGTTTTGCATCGCTTGGCGAAGGCAAAAATCTGGTCGCATCGTACGTTCACGGCGGCGGAAAAGTTGGCGTTCTCGTTGAGCTGACTGCAGAAGGTCTGACTGCTCAGCGCAGCAACCCTGCCCTCAGTGAAATTGCAAAAGACGTCGCTCTTCAAGTTGCCGCCATGAAGCCGCTCTACACAAACCGCGAGGCTGTGCCGGCTGAAATCGTCAAATCTGAAAGCGAAGTTTTCTGGACCCAATACAAGAATCAGGGCAAGCCAGAAGCTGCACTTCCCAAGATTGTGTCGAGCCGCATGGACACATGGCACAAAGAAAACTGCCTCACCGAGCAGTTGTTCGTAAAAGACGACAGCAAGACAGTTGCTGCTTATGTTGCTGACGCTGGCAAGCAAGCAGGAGTCGCAGGACTCAAGGTTGCTAGCTTTGTCCGTCTCGAACTTGGCCAAGGCGTCGAGAAGAAGAGTGGAGACTTCGCAGCAGAAGTTGCTCAACAAATCGCTGCTACAAGCAAGAACTGAGTTCAAAACTCAGACCGCGATCTAGAGCATTAAAAACACCCCCTGTACTTTGGTGCAGGGGGTGTTTTGTTTTGTATCAGAGTGGATTTAGAACCGAGTGAACGTCATCGCCAGCGACTCATCTGCGATGCGGCAACCCGGCCGTATCGACCATACGATCCCAATTCTGTCGTTGCAGTCATCACCCCTAAAACCATGAAATAATGAGATAATTTTTTCAAAATCTTAAGCTCAGAGAAGTAATTCCGATTCTCTGTCGGTCAGCAGAGGCAGGGCATGGCGTCAAAAACAACAATAACAGCACACGCGAGCAGTTTTATTACGATGGCTGTTTTGCTGGCCGGTTGCAAAGTAAAAAGCAGCCAAGATTGGACAGACGCAGACCTGCAAACACTTTCAGTTTCGATTGCGTCGGACTCACAACCTCCCGAGCAAATACTTGCCAGAGAGATGGTTCTTGAGCGCGAGTTGGCGCTGCGGATCATCAATGGTTGGGCCACATTGGTGAACGCCACCGAAGGACGCAACCCTTACTCCTTACTCAATCAAATCAAACGTATTTTCGATCCGGATCATCTGAAGCCAATCAGCGTCGACCAGGCGTTGAGAAAACTACGAAGAGAGGGATCGGGAACACACGGCTCTGCAAAAAACCAAAAGCTGCCGCAGGACTCAATTTATCACGCGATTTGGAGCCGTATTGCCGATGCAGCGGGTATTGCGGGGTTTTCACGTTCTTCGAGACACATGAAACATTATCTCGCCAACTCTGGCCAGCCCATTCGGTACGCAAGCTCCGAAACTGAAAAAATTCTCTCTTCCGTCAAAGGCAAAAGGGGCCGCTACCCATCACCCGAAGAAGCACAATTCACCGCTTATCAAATCAGACAGAGAGGCAGAATTCTCGGCGGCGAACCATCTCAATCCGAAGCCGAAATGATTGGCAGGATGAATCAGCACGAGAGGGGACTTTATCTGGCTCGCATCAAAGTAATGAGCTCGCTTGCAGACTTTGCTCAAAAGCAGCGGATCAACACCGCAGGCGAACTCGTCGATGCGGTGAGTAACATCAGCCAGAAAAACTTTCCCGTCAAAAGCATTGGGCGTGACGGCGAATGGAGGCAGCATCGTCCGGTTGGAAAACACTTTGGTGTCGTGTCTTCCGACGCAAATTCGGATCTTTACTTCGCGCTCGGGTCTTTTACTTCCGGATATTCGGCAACCCCGATCGAAGTTCGCGAAAAATCAGACCGCATCAACATTCGCTTTGCTCAGAGTATTTCAATTTATGACAACTACAACTGGGACGAAGGCAAATTTGTCACATTGTTTACGGGCTGGTGCTGGAAACTCAATTCAGATCACTGCACTGAAATAGAAAAGCTCACTTCACTGACGGTGACCGACAAAACGATCGGGCGACTTCACAAACTGGGAATGGCGCGCGAGTTTCAAATTTTCGGTCAGACAGCGGTTAAGACAGTTTGGGACTCCGTTCTGTTTGCAGATCTAAAGAGCCAGCAGAAACGGCGAGTCTGGGACGCTCTCGACAAGGCTGTCAGCGAATTGCTCGAAGAGGTTGAGCTCATGGCGGATTGAGCCGCCATGAGTGAACGCTTTCAATCGATACACAATTCCATGTGAACTTTGTGGGTCCGAGCAACCGAACCGGTGGAGCAAAGAAAGCTCACATCGAGAGGATTTCTTTTTCCTTGGCGGTGCAAAGCTCGTCGATCTTCTTTGTGTAGGAGTCGGTCAGCTTCTGAATTTCATCGTTGCTGCGCTTTACTTCGTCCTCAGACCATCCGTGCTCTTTTGTTGCGGCCTTTGATTTCGTGTTGCCCTCTTGGCGATGGTGGCGAACTGCAATTTTCGCGTCTTCGCCAATTTTCTTCACCTGCTTTGCAATTTCCTTACGACGCTCTTCAGACAACGCAGGAATCGGCACGCGAATGATCTTGCCATCGTTTTGGGGGGTGTAGCCTAGACCGGATGTCAGAATGGCTTTTTCGACTGCCGTGAGCTGCGACTTATCGTGCGGATTGACCGTGATGAGACGTGCTTCAGGTGTCGCAAGCGAAGCCACCTGCTTGAGTGGTACACGTGCGCCGTAAGACTCAACCCTGACGTCATCAAGAAGACTCGTGGAGGCGCGGCCCGTGCGAATTTTCGTCAGGTCTTCCTGAAGAGACTTGATTGACTTCTCCATGCCTTCTTTGACTTTTGAAACCAGAGCATTCTTATCCATCTGTTTTTTCCTCAGCTGAGGCGGGGGCCCAAACGGCATCCCCGCGTGTCATCCGCTACATACTGCCCGCGAAAGCGGCTGTCCAGCTCAGAGACCTAAGCGGCTGCGGCGGAATTGCTTTTTGATCTTCTTGATTTCGGTCCATGCGATTTCCGAGGTTTCAATGTTCGTCAGCCTCATTTCAACCTGATAGGTGACAGTCTTGTAGCCATCAGCCTCGGCGACTTGGCTCGAAATTGCACCGACCATGAAGAAATCAGCCGATTGCTGCTTCCCCGGGCCCTTTGCGGCACCCTGCTTCACAACTCCTGACTGCTGATATTTGTATTCATCTAGGATCTTCTGCCGCTGGGTGCCGTCCAGAAAACGAACCTGACCGCTGTTGAGAAGCTCATTGCGGACAACTTCAAACAAGGCCTTGGTATCGATTTGCTCGGACGTGCGGTTCTCGATGTCATCAACAAGAAGAAAGGGGCGCTTGCCCTGAGTTTCGCGGGTGTATTCCTTGAGCCAAGGCTTGGCCAACGCCGATCGAATCATTTGCTCACCGGTCAAACGAGCATCGGATTCATTCCAACGGTCGTCGACAATTTCAATTTTGTCGGGGTCGGCATAATTGCCCTGCGTGGTCTGGCAGGAAGTCACAACTCCCGCTGAAAGAATGAGAACACTGGAAAGCATGCGTTTCGTTGAAAACTGTGTCATATGGTTCAGCCTCGCTCCGAATTTTATGGGTGCGAGGCAGTATATCTGTGGGTAATCCGATGGAGCAAGACCATCGGGCCAAATCGGAGTGTCAGGATGCAGGGTGAAAAATTTCTGTCGGTCGGCGACGACCTCGGTTTTGACTTCCTTGTTATTGGCAGCGGTATTGCAGGTGCCAGCCTGGCGCTCAAACTTGCTCAACTTGGCAGCGTTGCGATCGTGTGTAAGGAAACCCTCGGCGAGACCAACACTCGCTATGCGCAAGGCGGCATCGCAAGCGTTTTTCTTGAACACGACAGCTACGAATCCCACACGCAAGACACTCTCGTGGCAGGCGCCGGTCTGTGTCATGAGGATGTTGTGCGCAAAGTTGTCGGCGCTGGACCGCAGTCAATTCGCGAGCTCATTGATCTCGGAGTTCAGTTCACACCCTCCGACGGCAAGAGTCCTGATTTTGAGTACCACCTGACGCGCGAAGGTGGCCACAGTGCTCGGCGCATCATCCACGCCGACGACATGACCGGAATGGCAGTTCAAAAAACTTTGTCGGACAAAATTCTCAAGCATCCGAATATTTCAGTTTTTGAATTTCACACCTGCATCGACCTTATTGTCACGGACAAAGCCTGTCCTGATTTTTCAAGGAATCGTGCATTGGGCGCCTATGTGCTCGACGAAAAACAACGCGAGGTGCGTTCCTTTTTGGCGAAATGCACCTTCCTTGCTACTGGTGGGCATGGAAAACTCTATCTTTATACTTCGAATCCGGACATCGCCTCTGGCGACGGAATTGCAATGGCATGGCGCGCTGGAGCGCGGGTCGCAAATCTCGAATTCATGCAGTTCCACCCCACCTGTCTATACAGCGCCAAAGAAAAGAATTTTTTAATCACCGAAGCCATACGTGGCGAAGGTGGAATTTTGCTTTCGCGCAAGGGCGACCGTTTCATGGAACGGGTAGACCCCCGCAAAGAACTCGCGCCGCGAGACATTGTCGCGCGCGCCATCGACGCGGAGCTCAAAAGGACGGGCGAACAGTTTGTTCATCTCGACATTTCACACAAGCCTGCCGAGTTCATCATCCAACACTTTCCTAATATCTACTCGACGTGCCTCGACTTGGGCATCGACATCACAAAAGAACCCATTCCAGTGGTACCCGCAGCCCACTATAGCTGTGGAGGCGTTGTAACCGATTCGCGTGGTCGTACTGGCATCAA
>JBDLRP010000030.1:0-83576 GCA_039799905.1 Pseudomonadota bacterium
CGAACCCCGACCCCTGCGCTAATCACCGACTCCACTGCGGATGTGGTGAAATTGGTAGACACGCACGTTTGAGGGGCGTGTGCCGCGAGGCATGACGGTTCGAGTCCGTCCATCCGCACCAATGCCCCCCCTCTTTAAGGGCAAGAAACGACTCCTATCGGGGTCGTTTTTTTTTGCGTTTTGGAATATGCTTCACACATGAAGTTATTGTGTCCCTTTGAGGTTTACGTGAATGACCGCCCTTGAAATTATTTTAATGCTGGCCGTCGGACTGCTGGTGGCTGCGGGCGCATTCGTTGCTGTTTATGCAGTTAACATGCGTGCCAAGTCGAAAGAGCTGGAAATCCAGCGTGCCGATGCCGAACGACGGCTCAATCAAGCCCGTCAGGAATCTGATCAAATTGTGAAGAATGCTCTGCGCGAGGCAAAAGACCTCGCCGTCCGCGAAGGACGCGACCACGACCGCAGCCAAAAGGAAAAAACCCTTGAGCTGCAGAAGGTCGAAAAGCGCATTCAAAAACGCGAGGAAACTCTCGACAAGCGCGAGCAGCAGCTCGAACAAAAAGAGAAGGACCTCAAAAAACTTGCTGAACACGTAGAGCGTGAAGAACGCCGCGCTGCGGACGCAATCAAAGGCGCCGAGCGCACGCTGCGTGAAAGTCAGGAGAAGCTCGAAAGTGTTGCTCGCTTGTCGTTGGATGAAGCACGCGACATGCTCAAGCAGTCGATTGAAAGTGAAGTACGTCGCGATACAGCCGAAGAGATCCGCCGCCTTGAGGAAGAAGCTCGCCGCACCGCGGAAGACAAAGCCCGCTCGGTTGTTGCTACATCCATTCAGCGCATGGCTAACGAGTTTGTCACCGATGCCTGCGTGAGTGTTATCAGCCTTCCTTCGGACGATATGAAAGGCCGCATCATTGGACGCGAAGGACGCAATATCCGCGCCATCGAACAAGCCACCGGCGTGGACATCATCATCGACGACACGCCTGAAGCAATTCTCATTTCCTGCTTCAACCCGATGCGCCGCGAGATTGCCAAGGTTGCAATCGAGCGACTGCTCGCAGACGGACGAATTCATCCCGCGCGCATCGACGAGATTGTCAGCAAAGTGTCCAAAGAATTTGACGAGATGGTGCGTGAAGCCGGCGAACGCGCGGCCTTCGACTGTGGTGTTCAAGGACTTCATCCTGAGGTCATCACGGCGCTGGGCAAGCTGAAGTTCCGCACTTCAGGCGCACAGTCTGTGCTGCAGCATTGTGTCGAAGTTTCGCAGCTGTCGGGAATTCTGGCTGGTGAGCTCGATCTCAATGTGCGCATCGCCAAGCGCGCCGGACTCCTTCACGATATCGGCAAGGCACTTGATGAAGAAAATGAGGGCCACCATTCCGGAGTGGGTGCACAATTCCTGCAGAAATGCGGTGAATCGGCGGAAGTAATTGAGGCTGCCGCCAAGCACCATGCAGAGCAGAATCAAGGCGTGGGTCCGATTGCCGTGGTTGTTCAGATTGCCAACTCGATGAGTACCTACCGTCCCGGTGCGCGCCGCGACTACCTCGAGAAATCGATGGGCCGCATGCGTGAAATGGAGACCGTCGTTGCAGATATGTCTGGCGTTGAACAAGCCTATGTGATTAGGTCCGGCCGTGAGGTCCGCGCCATGGTTTCGCCGACTGTAACCGACGACAGCGCTGTAAGCGCACTGGCACGCTCGGTTGCCAAGAAGATCCGCAGCGACCTCAACTACCCCGGCCAAGTCCGTGTCACGATGGTGCGTGAACAGCGAGTGACCCACTTGGCCAAATAAGGCCTGCGTAAAGGTGGATTCAAAGTCATGAGCGGTGTTCAGTATTTTAAAGGGAATGATGCGTTTTTTGAGGCTCTGCCGCAGGCACTCATTCCCGCCTCGCACGCCGGCGGCGTCGTGCGCATCCTGATGATGGGCGACGTTATCGGCCGCCCCGGCCGAAAGATCCTCAAAAGCGTACTTCCGCAACTGCGCCATCGTGCACAACTGAACATGGTGACCGTCAATGGTGAAAACCTTGCGGGCGGCTTTGGCATTAC
Source organism: Pseudomonadota bacterium (assembly GCA_039799905.1). Taxonomy (GTDB): domain Bacteria; phylum Bdellovibrionota_B; class Oligoflexia; order Silvanigrellales; family Silvanigrellaceae; genus RFOM01. Next base: position 2,068 of record JBDLRP010000030.1, read on the forward strand.
GCAAAAAATCTTCAACGAGCTCACAGCTCCGGCAGTCGGGGTCGATGTCATCACCATGGGCAACCATTGGTGCGACAAACCCGAGGTGCACGCCATCCGCAAATCGGGCAACCGCATGGTGCTCCCGCAAAATCTGAAAAACCTCGAGGGAATTACCGCAATTCCAGAGTTTGAAATTCCCCATTCACACCGGCGCTTGATGGTTGTGAACCTGATGGGACTCTTTGCCATGAAGCACGAGTACAATGATCCATTTGAATTCCTTGAAAGCGTGCGCCCGACCCTCGAAGCGAAGGTTCGCGGCGGCCAGGGGATCGTGATTATTGACGTACACGCAGAGGCGAGTAGCGAAAAACAGGCGATTGCTTGGTTTATGGATGGCGTGGCGGCAGGAATGATTGGCACCCACACGCACACTCCCACCAGCGACGAGCGCCTCACCCGTAAGGGCACAGCCTTCATTACGGACGTAGGAATGACTGGCCCCTATGAATCAGTGATCGGCATGTCGCTGGCTGGTTCCATGTGCCGTTACTTTGCGCCCAAGCAGAAAAAACCACAGGAAGTGTCTGAGAATGATTTGTGGCTGTGCGGATTTTTGCTTGAAGTTTCGGAACAAAGCGGACTGACACTTGCAGCCCACCGTCTGCAATATCGGGAGGACACCGAAGAATGGACTCTTCGCACCGTCACGCCACCAGTAGCCAAAACCTGATCGTTAATTTCAAATCCGACTGTCCGCTCTGCAAGCTCGCTGCCCAGCCCCAGGTGCAGGGCGACTTTGTGTGTGAGCTTAAGAACGTAATAGTCACGCGCGGCCCATTTGCGCAGCGATGGCAGGGGGCGCTGCAGGTGACCGCCAAACGCCACGTCAAAGACCCCTCGCAATTAAAGTATCCACACTTTATCCACACGCAGGCAGAGCTCTATCAACTGGAAAGTGCCGTGCGTCGGGTCACCCGTGCAAAACATCTGAATGTCGTGAAATTCGGCAACGTGGTCGAGCACTTACATTGGCACTTGATCCCACGTTTCGCTAACGAAACACACTCGCAAAAGACCCCTTGGGAGTTGGCGGGGGTTCCCGATACGGAACTTTTCCACACGCAATACACAGGCTCGCGGGATGAACTTTACGCCGACATCGTTGCCGAACTGGGCAACGTGCAGCGGAATCTTCAACCGGCCTGCTTTTCAACTGCCTTCTTCATCCGCCCGCGGGCCAGCTCGGCTCAGGCAGACTTTTTGCAAAAGCCACTCACCCTCCAACACCAGATGATCCGCGAAAATCCGGCTGCATATGAATGTTTTTTGATGCAGCGAAACTACCTCGATTTTGCTTGGGACAGCTTTGGCGGCGAAGCCGATGCAGGCGAAACGCCGCGGCAGGCTCTGTTGCGTGAGCTCAATGAAGAGCTTGGCTGGAGCGCGGAAGCTGTTTTGGAGGTCACCCGCCAATGGCAAAACGGGATTCTGCGCGGCTTTTGTTATCTCGTCACACCCTCGCAGGGGCAGTTGTTACAAGCCGATCCGGAGCGGCAAAGTTGTGATGAGGTCAAACAGGCCGCATGGATTCCGCTCGATGATTTGCTCAACAATCGTCAATGTACCTATGCGGAACCGCTGTGTGGCCGCGCGCGCGCGATTGTGGCCGGTGAGCCAGACTTTTACTTATGAAATTTTCGGATGTTAAGAATTAATAAACGATCTTGACTTGACGGCCAGTAAGGCCCGCTATAAAAGTTTGTCAAACGACCAATAAAAGTGAATAGAGGGCTGGAGTTCACCCAGGGAATGGGGCGCCGCAGGCGGGATGAGAGGGACCTCTCTCCGGCCCTTCCACTTTTAAAGCGTAAAGTTTTCGCCCAGATAGACTTCTTTGACGCGATCCATGCGCGCCACTTCCTGAGGGTCGCCCTCAGCGAGAATCTGACCACCCGCCAGAATATAGGCACGATGACACACACCGAGAGTTTCACGGACATTGTGGTCGGTGATGAGAACCCCAAGGTTCTCTTCGCGCACAAGGCGGGCAATGAGTTTTTGAATTTCGTCGACCGTCACGGGGTCGATGCCGGCAAATGGCTCGTCAAGTAGCAAAAAACGCGGCGACATAACGAGCGTACGGGCAATCTCGAGCCTCCGGCGCTCGCCGCCTGAGAGGGATATGCCCAGCGATTTGCGGATGTGGCCTATGCCGAATTGTTCGATCAGCCGCTCGAGCAGAGCCTTGCGCTCCTGACGGGGAATTCCCCACACTTCCATGACGGCGGTGATGTTGTCTTCAACGCTGAGCTTGCGAAACACGCTGGCATTTTGCGGCAGGTAGCCGATCCCCATGCGCGCTCGCTTGTGAATGGGCAACTCGGTGATGTCAACGCCGTCGATCTCAACACGCCCCGAGGTTGGAGCCAGCAGGCCAACAGTCATATAGAAACTGGTTGTCTTGCCAGCGCCATTGGGGCCAAGCAAACCGACGATTTCGCCGCGCTTAACATAAAAACTCGCGTCCTGAACGACCACACGTCCGTCGAATTTGCGCATGAGATGTTTTGACGTAAGGCGTCCGCCGGCGGAGTCGTTCATTTGCGTCCCGATTGAGAAGATTTCTTTGCAGGAACGTTTTGTACGCCAGACGCCGTTGAATTTCCAGCCGGCGCAGGCGACGGGGCCGAGGGTTCCATAACACCGCGCGCTCCGCGAACTTTGATTTCATTCGTATCGAGAAAGACCTCTATCACTTCGCCCTGCAGCAATTCACGGCCGCGCCAGATTTTCGGTTTACCTTTGAGAATCACTTTGCGCTTGGGAATAAAATATTCGAGCTCGTTGGCCACGGCCCGCAACTCTTGTGCGGTGGCAGTTGCAGCTTTTTTGAGGCTGACGCGGCCCTTGGCCAGAGCGCGCTGCGGGGTCGAGTTGTCTTTGCTCGAGAAAATCTCGGCAACATCGGATTTCATGATCGCATCCGCCTGCTCGATTTCAACATCACCCTTGAGAAGAATGCGGCCTTTGGTCAGCGACCCCTCCAACGATTGAGCAGAGTAACTAACCGGAGCGCCGCTGTTGTGTTCCATATCGCCGTCATCCGACTGCGTTGCAGAGGCAGCCGATGATGAATTTTTACTCGCTGAGGAATTCTTACCCTGCGAAGACTTCGTTGTTCCGCCCGCAGGTGCGAGCGTCTCCTTGCCCGAGGCTGCTGCACCTGATCCGGACGAGGGCGGACGCGTGGAGTCTGGTGTGACCGCCGGAGCCGTCTGAGAATTGCCTGTGGCAGGCTTTTCCACTGAAGGCGGAGAGAGCGGCGTGTCCTCAAAATCAGCCTGTGCGCTCGGAAAGATGAGTCCCGCAGACACACTTACAGCAATCACTGCTGCTGCGTGTGGGAATAATCGGCAAAAAAATTTATTCGTGTGAATTTGTGCAGAAGTCTGCAGTGCAGTTTTCAACGTCACCCTCCTCCTGTCGCATTCGTCCGCTTGCTGCCAGACTTGCGTTTTTGCGGGCGGGCAGCTTTTTCCTGCCGCGCCGGCGGAATTTCTGTTCCGCGCACGGGGCCGGCAAATTTGAAAGCGCGTGTGCGCAGCTCAACTTCGGCGCCCTGAGCCTCAATCTTACGACCAACGGCCGTAACGGTAACGGGCTCTTTTGTAACAAGTGTCATGTTTGGAACATCGAGATAAAACGAACGCCCGACAAGAAGATGGCCGCGACTGCTGATTTCTGCAGGGCCGGGGATTTCCACACGGTCAAACTTCGTTGAGCTGCTGAACAAATCAAACGCTATGTCGGTCGACCTTTGCACAGTGGCAATCAGCTTTTCACCAGCCACGGATGAGAGTCTTTCTTCGGGCGGAACATTGCTGCTGACCGTACGCATGCGCACAGCTCCTTGTGCGGTAAAACGTCCGGTGGTCACCAGCCGGCCCTCCTGTGCACTGAGTTCTCCTGTGAGTTCGCCGTTTTTAAACTGCTGAACCTGCAGCGGAGAGACCGAAAAAATTTCAAACGGAAGTTTGTCTGTGTCGACCTTCTGCGCGAATTCAGACATCGACATCTGCATGTAGGATTCCTGATAAATGAATCCCAACACCAGAAGGGCTACAAAGATGACGGAGTAAATGCGCGCGACCAAAACCCGCCTCCTGCAAAACGCTTATTTGCACGCCTCTATGCTAGCGCGGGCGCGCAAAAGAGCAACAAAACCATCGATAAGAAGCCCACCTTGCTCGCTGGCGAAGCTCTCCGGATGGTATTGAACCCCAAGCCATGGCTTGAATTGATTCTCACAGGCAGCAACAAACCCACCGTTGTGCGCAAGAATATGCCATCCGGACGGACTGGGGCGTAAGTGTTCTTCCCTCACAGCCCACGAATTATAAAACACCGCCTGCCCAGAAAACACGTTGTCCGAAAGCCAGCGCGACGACTGGGTTGCCGAAAGCTTTTCACGCCGGCCATGCACGGGTGTGCTGCTCACCAAATCCAAATGCAGGCCTGCGTGCACGAGAATCATTTGCAAACCCAAGCAGACACCCAGCAGCGGACGCTCGGCGGGCCACAGGCCGAGCAGCGCCATTGAGGACGGATAAGCCTCGGGAGTCAGCGGTCCGGGAGAAAGTACAAGTGCATTGTACTTGCCCAAAATTTCTGGGGAGAGTCCCGACTGAGTAAGGTGTGGATCGACAACCACCACGTCAACATCACAACTTCGCGCACGCAGCGCTGCAACAAGATTCTCGGAAAAGGAATCACGGTGATCGACAAAGAGAAGACGTGGCGGGTGGCTCATAAGCAACCTCTCGACGATTTCTCTGTCTGCATAAATTCGCCGGAATCTGTACCGGACGACGAATCGCACATCCGCTTCCAGCGCGCAGCAAAACTCTGCCATTTAAGATCAAGCTCACGCACTTCGGAAAGCGGATCGGAAAGCGTTGTGATGCCCGCTCCCAGTCCGGCAGTCCAGCGCTTGCCGTTGTTGAAAAATCCACGGATGAGAACAGTGGAGTCGAGTTCATCGGCTGCCGGCGCCCATGCAAAAACGCCTGTATAGTAGCCGCGCGGTGTGCTTTCGATGTTGCAAATTTCACGCGAGACAGCCCACTTGGGTGTTCCAGTCACCGAACCTGCAGGCAACAAGCTTGCGAGCAATTGCGAGTTGGACAGGCCAGCCTCGCGCAGGCGTCCGCCAATCACCGACTGCATTTGTAAAAGTGAATTGCCCGAGTGAATTTCGAACGGAGACGAAACAACCACGGAACCGGCCTGACACACTTTGTTGAGGTCGTTGCGCAATAAATCGGTGACTAGCGTTTGTTCGCTCATTTCCTTTTGGCTCGCCCACAATGCCCTCACTCCCGATTCATGCGAGGTGCCTTCGAAAGCAGCCGTGCCTTTGATGGGCTCTGTCTGGACGAGCGCACCACGCCGGAGAATGAAACGCTCAGGTGAAAAACAGCACAGCTGCGGAAGCTCTGCACCACAATCAACAAAAACACCATGACGCACCGGAGCAGAGAGCCATTCTTTGACGAATGCACTGAGGCCGATGCGCTGCCCGTCTGCGTGCGGACCAATCAGTCGGGTTGTTGCGTTGGCAAGATAGTAATCTCCCCGCCGCATGCCATTTTGGAGATGATCAATCATGCCACGCAAGGCATCGGGAGAATCACTGGAAGTCCATTGCGAAGCATCTTTGCCCGTAGTCTTTTGCGATGAAATCTTTTCTTGAGTATTACCGGCTTGACTATCGTTTCCGAAAGAAACTCCGTTCTTTGGTTGCCGGGCGCACAACGAGACGACGTCTGCAAAACTTTTTAAATCTGCAAACGTATTACCGCCGCTTCGCACGCGCGGCTCGTGAGCGTCTGATTCAGCCGTCAGCTCTATGAAATCTGAAAAGTTCCACTGCAGACAGGGAACGTCCTGCGGATTGGCAACCGAGTCGGAGGCAAAAAACGGAATCAGATAAACCGAAGGCTGCAAATCTGCAGATTCACCTGCGGAGAAAAAATTCGCTGGTACCTTTTCATTGCGAACGAGCTGAGGGTTTGCCGCAAAAGAGCAGCGGATGCGCGAGGACGCCGGTGATGATTTAGGACGAAGAAAATGACCCGCAGCGGAATGATCCCGCTCGACCGGATGGCGCACCAACGGACCGCGTTCGAACTGAAGATAACAAATCCAATGCTGCGTCTGCTTTTCGAGCAGCGAGGCCAAAACACCGACTGTATCCAACCAAGTCATCGCCCCGCTTCTCCCTGTCACGATCCTCGTGTACTCTTGAAATATCTCTCGCCGAGGACACTCATGAAAACGAAACTCGAAATTTGTCAGAACTGGCTTCCGCGCTACACCGGCACTAAAATCGAAGACTTTGCCGATTACATCCTTCTGACTAACTTCCAAGGCTACGTGAACCGCTTTGCCCAGCTGATGAACACTACTGTGCAAGGCATGGATCGTGCCATGCCCAACGCAACCTGCAAGAAAGCCAACGTCAGCATTATCAATTACGGCATGGGGAGCGCAAATGCTGCGAGTGTGATGGACCTGCTGAGCGCCCGCCAGCCCAAAGCCGTGCTGTTTCTTGGCAAATGCGGTGGTCTGAAGAGAAGCACCGAAATCGGCCATTTCGTTCTTCCCATCGCGGCCATTCGCGGCGAGGGAACTTCAAACGATTATTTTCCGCCTGAAGTGCCTGCATTGCCGAGCTTCAAACTGCATAAATTCGTGTCCCAGAAGATCGTCGAACGCGGCCTCGATTACCGTACAGGAGTTGTCTATACAACCAACCGGCGCGTGTGGGAGCACGACGATGCATTCCGCCAGCGTCTGCAGGACATGACTGCACTTGCCATCGACATGGAAACGGCAACTATCTTCATTGTCGGACACTACAACGACATTTCACGCGGAGCTCTGCTGCTGGTCTCGGACGTACCGACGACTCCCGAAGGAGTGAAAACGGAGGCGTCCGACAAAGTGGTGAATGCCAAGTGGGTAGACATTCACCTTGAACTCGGAATTGAATCGCTGCGTGAACTCGAATCCAAAGGCGAAACAATCAAGCACTTCAGATACTGATTTTCAGAAGGAATCATCGCGGCCGGCAATAAAACTCTCTGCCTGCCGCGTTTTTGGGTTCGTAAAAAAACGTGTTGTGGGTGTGCATTCAATCACCCTTCCGTCGAGCAAAAATAAAATTTTATCACTGAGCCGGCTGGCCTGAAGAAGGTCGTTGGTGGCACTGATGAGAGTCATACTCTCGCTTTGTGCCAAGAGAATGGCCTCGGTGTTTTTCACCATGACCGGATCCATGCGGATGAACGCCTCATCGAGCATCAGCAGGCGGGGCTTGCGCAGCAGCGCGCGGATGATGGCCAGCTGCTGCAAGATGGGCTGATCGATTTGGCTTGCCAGCAGTTCGGCCACCGAAAGCAATTGAGCCTTGTTGCGGTTGGAAATCGGCAGGGAGTCTATGAAATCCTCAAACGGCATTCGCTCAAGACCGCTCACCACGCGCACCGCCTCGAAATTCTGTGCAATCGAAACCGGCAGCCACGCACTTGCGTCACCCACCAGGGCCATCTGTCGTTGCAACACAGAAAGAGTCGAAGAAGAGGGCTTTTTTTCTGCGAAAGTCTCACCAAAAATGCGACAATGACCGGTTTGGATGGGACTCTCAAGGCCGCTGATGTTGCGGTCCCAGATGGACTGCGAAATGACCTTCAAAAGCAGGCTTTTGCCGGAGCCAGCCGGCCCCACGACTCCCAGCGACTCGCCTGCCGTCACAGAAAGCTCGATGCCCTGCAGAAGGGCTGAATAACCCGACTGCAGGGCATAGTTTTGAAGTTCGATGATGGTCGGCTGGCCCGAACTCATCAGCCGCGCTGCGCCATGGGCGCAATGCCGGCTTCGGTCGGACCGACGTATTTTGCGGCTGGACGGTAGATGCGGTTGTCCTGCCACATCTCGATGATGTGGGAAGACCAGCCGACCACGCGTGCCACAGCAAAGATAGGCGTAAAGTCGATCGTTTCGATGTTCATGGCGCGGTACATCGCCCCAGACCAGAAGTCGACGTTCGGCCAAATATAGTCTTTGGACGTCTTGCTGAGTTCTTCAATCATCGTGTCATGCACAATGCGGAGAGTTTCGTAGGTTTTCTTGTCGCCCGTCTGGGCAACGAGTGTTTCAAGCATGGAGCGGAGAACTTTGGCACGTGGGTCCATCGTGCGGTAGACGCGGTGACCAAAACCCATGACCTTGGCCTTGGTTGCCAGAGCATTTGCAACCCACTCTTTGGCCTTCTCAGGTGCGCCGATCTTGTCAGCCATCTCGAGGACTTTTTCGTTTGCTCCACCATGCAGGGGGCCACTCAGCGCACCGACCGCGCCAGAAACTGAAGCCGTCAGCCGAGCCTCTGTGGATGCAATCACACGGGCAGAGAAGGTGGACGCGTTGAAGTCGTGGTCCATGTGCAGCATGAGCGCGACGTCAAACATCCGAGCAGTTTCTTTGCTGGGAACCGTGCCGTTGAGCATATAAAGGAAGTTTTCGGCGTGGTTGAGATCGGCGCGTGGCTCGACAGGAGCAAGTCCGCGGCGACGGCGCGAAATGCGCGCAACTGCAGTACCAAGCTGTGCGGTCAGGCGGACAGCGTTGCGCACGTTGCCATCAACGTCTTTGAGGTTGACCGGTTGTTCGTCCCACGCAAGAGCCGCCATTGCAGCTTGCAGCACCATCATCGGGTGCGCAGTGCGGGGAGCAGCGTCGATGACGGATTCGACCGTCTTGGGCAGCGCACGGAATTCTTTGAGTTCAGCGGTTACCTTTGCGAGCTCGTTCTGGTTGGGAAGTTTTCCGCGCAGAAGGAAAAAAGTCATCTCTTCAAATGTAGATTTTTCAGCAATTTCTTCGATAGAAATTCCGCGGTAAATCAAACGGCCAACTTCGCCCTGTACCTGGCTGACGGAAGTCGCATCTGCCACTACGCCCGCAAGTCCTTTGGAAAAGCCTAATTCTTCTGCCATGGTCGTGCCTCCCTGATAACGAAACAATAATGCGATGGCTCTACTTTAAAACACGGCCCCGACTCAACAGGCGTGTCCTAAAAGACTGCCTGTTATCGGCGGCAAAGGTAACACCCTTTACGGCGGGTGTCAGGAATGTTGCAACTGGGATTTCTTGAAAAATTCCTGACTTTGCTCGGCCAGAAGCCGGTAGGGAGTGGGTCTGCCCTCGTGGCGCAGGAACTTTTCGAACTGTCTGGCGCAGTCGGCAAAATGTTCTGGATCAAGTATCCCGCGGAATCTTTGCACACCCAAATAGACTCCGTAGGTGATCAGCACGTCCACGGCGCAATAGTCTTCGATGAGCTGGGTGGCTCCCTGGGCGTAGTACGCTTCGGCCACCCGGCTGCCGTCCATGCCTTCAAGCTTGCCTGCCAAACCCATCGATTGTGCCAAAACGTCAAGTCCAATCTTCTGCGAAGCATTGCCGTTGACGAATTGAGCGAGGTCGAAAGTTTTATCGAGGGCGAACCGCGAGCGATAGGAATCATAGCCGAACTCGCGGCTATACTCGGGAATCGGGCATGCAATAAAATGTTTCATGCTGCGCTGCTCGATCACCGGCAGGTCGAAACCGGCAATGTTGTATCCGCAAAAAGTCACCGGAAGCGGCTTGAGTTTTTTGCGTTGAAAATCGCTCATGCGAAAATCAGACTGGACGTGATCATACCAAATCCGCGCGGCATCGGCGTGTTTGGTGCAAAAACTCCAAAACTCGCGCAGCAGTTTGGCCTCAGCCGCCAACAGTGAGTCGTAATCGGCACACACGGGAAGAGTTTTTTTGAAGCCGTCGATGATGACGTGTGTTTCGGGGTGAACAAACACCGCACAAATACACATCACCAAATGATACATTGGTGGCGGAAAATTGATTTGCCGCTGCTCGCGGATTAGGCCGACGATAGAAACATCGGCCCAATCACGATCCCTGCTGAACGCGCGGCCGTGCGGCAGCTGCGGATCGTAGCCAGCAATCATCAGCGGGATGTCGGGAACAGTTTCAATGTCGAAAACAAGAACGGGAGCGGCCGGTCTTTCGCCGGCACGCTGCGATCCGAAAACGGGCGATGGAGCGTCGGTGCTGTTGCTCACTCTCGCGTTTCCTCAGTTGGAACTCAGAGCGCGGGCAATCTGAACCGACAGCTGCACGCCGAAACCGGAGCTGATTTTGCGCGGGAATCCGACTGCCATGTTGCCGTTGGCAACACCGGCGATGTCAATGTGGCAGTAAGGCTTGTTTTCCACAAATTCCTTCAGGAACATTGCGCCCACCGACGATCCGCAGGCGCCTGCCGTGGCGCCAATGTTGATAACATCTGCAATGGTTCCCTTGACGTCCTCACCAATTTCATCCCACGTAGGCATGGGCCAGACGCGCTCGCCCGCTAGTTGCGCGGACGATTGGACGGTCTTCTCGAGTGTATCGGAGTTGAACGAGAAGACTCCCGCTCCGAGGTGACCCAGCGCAGCTATCATTGCTCCGGTGAGCGTCGAGTATTCGATGATTGTGTCTGGCTTGAGGTCTTTTGCAGTGTAGGACAGCGCATCAGACAACACGATGCGTCCTTCAGCGTCGGTGTTGAGAACTTCGATCGTCTTGCCGCTGTATGTCGTGAGAACGTCACCCACTCGATACGCGTGAGCATCGATCATGTTTTCACACAGGGCAGCCACGGCAAACACGCGCACGGGCAGCTGCAACTTGGCGATCGCCACAACGGAGTTGAGCACAACGGCCGCACCCGACATGTCGTACTTCATGCCGACCTGACTGGTGGATGGAGTTTTTATGGAGTAACCGCCGGTGTCCATTGTCAGACCCTTGCCGACAAATGCCAGAGAGGTTTTTGCGTTGGTCGGAGCATATTCCACCACGACAAATTGTGGTTCGTTGGAGCTGCCGCCGGCAACAGCCATCATCGCACCGAAACCCATTTGACGGAGTTTTTCCGCACCGTAAACCTGCACAGAGAGTCCGGCAGCGCGTGCTTTTTCACTCATCACTTCGGCAACGTATTTGGGTGTCGCAACGTTCGGCGGAGCGTCCTGCAGCAATCGACAGACTTCGATTGAGTCGGCAATGATGCCCGCTTCCTTCAGGCCGGCCTCGGCATTGCCCGCAAGCCCTGCGAATTTGAACTCAACGGGAGTTTCGAGATCCTTGCGCGCATCCGCGCTCAGATTTGAATTTGGATATTTATAAGTTCCCATGCGCAAGCCGATGGCCATCTGCGCGACAAGATCGGTTGAGGACAAAAACGTGCTGGTTCCGCACAGGCTCACGCGAGCTGCCTTGAAGCGAGCTGCCTCTTCGGCGATTTTCAAACCAAGTTGACGAGCACGGGCCGGCTTTTCGTCGGTCTTTTTTCCTGCGCCGACAAGGACAACTCGCTTTGCAACAACCGTGTTGGAACACAGCGTCACGGCCGTCGAGAGCCACTTCCCTTCGAAATCCTTGAGCGCCGCGAGCGCCGCCACAGCTCCGCCCAGCGAGGAGTCGAGTGACAGCAGTTCATTATTCTTGATTTTGCCCTGATCGAGGTCACCCTCGTCGAGCACGACGACGACAACGTCTGCGGACTGGTTGGCGATATTGGGTACTGCGGTGATATTGACGGGTTTCACGGGTGCTAACGTAGCCATGGAAGTCCTCTCTTGCTTTGATTGCTAACGAGCCCTAAGTGGTGGATTCTGCTCGTCTGCGGCGTCGCGGGCGGGAGAATGGCCCAGAGTGCCTTTGAGTTCAAGTATTACGAGGGATTTTGTGGGGATTTTCCGACCGGTTTCACTGGTCTTTACAATCATCGGGATTGTCATCACCACAGCGACCGTCTGGTTCGTTCCGTGGGTGCTGACTTTTCACCTCGGTGTCCTCGTTTATTTTCCCTATCAACCCAAAAGCGAACAGCGCTATATGCGCATCACAGGCCCTTGGTCGGGCCCGAACAAGAAGAACTGGGTTGACGGGCGGGACATCCCCAAAGCCTGCAAGCTGGCATTGGTGGCGGCCGAAGACACCAAGTTCTTCATCCATCACGGCATTGACCTTGAGAGCCTTGAAAAAAGTTACGAGTACAACCAACGAAAAAAGAAGACCAAACGCGGCGGCAGCACCATCACCCAGCAGCTCGTGAAAAATGCTTTTTTGTCGCGGGAGCGCAGCTATCTGCGCAAGGCACGCGAAATCGTCGGCGCCGTTTTGCTGGATGCAACCGCAAGTAAAAATATGCAGCTCGACTGGTACTTCAATATTGTCGAATTCGGACCCAATGTTTACGGCATCAAAGATGCAGCGCAATTCTACTTTAAAAAGTCGGCCTCCCAGCTCAGCCAGAGGGAATGTGCAAGCCTTGTCGCCGTCCTGCCAAGCCCCAACAAGTGGAATAAATCGCTCAAAGCCGGTGCGCCATCGGGATTCCTTGCCGCGCGCGTAGGAACCATCCTCGCACGCATGAAGATGATCCCAACCGAGGAACTCATAGGCTCAAGCCGCACAGCGTCGGTCAACAAAGGCCAGAAGAAACAGCCACCGGCATCGGCCCAGCCTTCGGGCGATACAAGTGCACCACCTCTGGCTCCGCAAGGTCCTTCAGGCGGCATTCCTGCCGATCCGCTTGAACAAGCTGAAATTCAAGCCGAAAAAGCTGAGCAACTGGATTTGCCTGAAGAGCTCGGAGAAGGAGACTGGGGCGCATACGAAATTGGAAAAGATAGCTGGGGGATGGAAAACCCCGCATCCAACAAGCAAGCCCCTGAAAATACGGATGCAAATAATCAGTAAAAGTTTACGCGTTCTGACCGCCGTAAACATTGCCAACTGCGGTTGAAGGTGCTAACCGACACATCTCTTCTGGCAATGCCAGAGTAAACGTACCAGAGAGGATTGTGCCATGACTTCACCAACCGACATCACCAACCGTCGTCGCGCAGCGAAAGCAGCTAAACGCGGCACTGCCCGTAAGAACCAAGTGCGTGCCACCGGCACGACACCGCTTCTGTTCGCTCTCAACAAACCGACAGCGAATGAAAAGAAGTAAAAAGGTAAAAGTTTGACAATCGGGGCGCCTCACCACGAGTGGGGCGCCTCGCTTTTTTGCATCGAAATGTGTTAAGTTTGCCGTTCCGGAGATTCACAGTCGTTCAGGAGGTTACCAGCCAGTATGCGTCCACCGGGTCCAAATCGTGCTCCAGTTCAAGAAGGTCCTCGCATCAATGATCGCATCAAAGCACTTGAAGTTCGCCTCATCGATGAGGTGGGAGGACAGGTTGGCGTCATTTCCACCCGCGATGCACTGGCCCGCGCTGAAGAAGCCGGACTTGATTTGGTTGAAGTCTCGCCCGATGCCGTTCCGCCGGTCTGTAAGCTGATTGACTACGGCAAGTATAAATACCAGCAGAGCAAGAAGGCTCAGGAAGCCAAGAAAAAGCAGGTTGTGATTGAGGTCAAAGAACTCAACCTCACGCCCAACACCGATGCCCACGACATTGAAACAAAGCAGAATCACATCCGCCGCTGGGTTGCTGAAAAGAACCGCGTTCGTGTGGGTGTCAAATTCCGTGGCCGTGAGATGTCACACCAAGAACTGGGTCACGAAGTTCTCCAGCAGCTCATCAAAGGCATCGAAGATCTCGTTGTGCCCGAAGCTCCTCCTCGCATGGAAGGCCGGCGTCTGACGATCACTCTGCTGCCACGCGGCGAGAAAGAAAAATAAATCTACAGGTCAATTTGACACATCCGGAAGGATTGAACTAACCTTACGGGGTTAGTTTTCTCCTCCTTTTTGTTGCGTTTTTAGGGCCGCTTTTACAGCGGCCCTATTTTTTTGCTTAACGACGACTCAGTTTGAGCGTCACGGAGTGTCCCTCGATTTCGAGCGACTGTTCAAACGCGGCATTCGCCAAGTTCGCCACACATTCACTGAGAGTTTCGTCCTCAATGTAGGCGCGGTTCTTTTCGATGGCCGACTGGAACAGCGAATTGCTGGTGAGAATCTGCAGCGAAATGCGATCTTCAACCTCAAAATTTGCGCTCTTGCGGGCCTTTTGCACCAAGCTGACAACCTCGCGGGCCAAGCCTTCCATGCGCAGCTCTTCACTGAGCGTGGGGTCGAGTGCAGCAACGAGTTCGGCGTCGGTGGCCACCAACTGATGTCCGGTGCCTTGCAATTCAACAGTCACCATATCGGGCGTCAGTTCCATGCCCAAAGCGTGGATGGATTGCTTCTGCAATGCCCTCTGACAATCTGCGGGTGAAAGTTGCGCCAATGCGCCTTGCATGTCTTTCATCCGATCACCCAAAACGCGACCGAGCACTTTGAAATTGGGCTTGACGTTGATCTTTGCCAGTGACGACGGGTCAAGAGTGATTTCGACTGTCTTGACGTTGAGCTCGTCGGCAATCACGTCGCGCATGCCAGCCAGTTGTGTTGCCGCAGACTCTTGCACAACACCAATCGTGATGGACGACAGCGGCTGGCGATTTTTAAGCTTGTGGGCTGTGCGGATATTGCGGCCGAGTTCGACGACGCGGCGCGCGAGCGCAACGCGCGCCAATAGGTCCTGCTCCTGTGCAGAGAGGGTGCGCACCTGCGGCAACAACGAGAGATGCACACTTCCGACTTTTTGAAGTTCTTTGGTCAGCGCTAACTTGCCAAAGAAATATTCAGCCGAAAATGGAGCATAAGGGGCAAGCAACTGCACTGTTCGGACCAGCACGTCAAACAACGTCGAGAATGCCTCTCTGTCGGCATTCCAAAAACGCCGACGGCTGCGACGGATATACCAGTTGTTCAGGTCGTCGAGGAAGTCGACAATCGACGGTACAGCCTTTGCAATCTGATAGGAATTCATTGACTCATCAACAAGACGGGTCAGTTCATCCAGCCGCAGTTTGATCCAGACGTCGAGCTCGTTTTTGCTTTGCAGCGACTCGCTCTCAGGGTCAAAATTTTCCAGTGCGGAATAAGTCGCAAAAAACGCATAGGCATTCCACAGCGGCAACAGCACGCGGCGAGTGTTTTCTTTGACCCCTTCAACGCTGAAGCGCACTTCCTCGGCCACAGTTGCAGGCGAGTTGAGCAGGAAGAGACGAACCGAATCGGCGCCGTATTCATCGAGTGTGCCCATCGGATCGGGATAATTTTTAAGACTCTTGCTCATCTTGCGCCCATCGGCGGCAAGAACAAGCCCGTTGACAACAACGTTTTTAAACGCCGGTTGCCCGAAAAGCGCGGTGCTCAAAATGTTGAGCGTGTAGAACCAACCGCGGGTCTGATCGATTCCCTCGCATATAAAATCAGCGGGGAAGTTTTTCTTGAATTCGGCGGCGCCCTGAAACGGCCAGTGTCTTTCTGCATAAGGCATCGAACCTGATTCGAACCAGCAATCGAATACAAACGGCACGCGTTTCAAAACACCACGGCCAGTTGGCGAAGGAATCGTGATGCCGTCGATAAATTCCATGTGCAGGTCGTCGATCTTGCGGCCGGCGTATTTTTCCAGTTCCGCAACCGAACCCAAGCAGACAGTTTCACCGGTTTCGTCATTCTTCCAGATCGGAATCGGGTTGCCCCAGTAGCGCGTTCGCGCCACATTCCACTCGCGCGCGTTTTCAAGCCACTTGCCAAAACGTCCATGCTTGATGTGCTCGGGCGTCCAGTTGATTTGCTCGTTTGAAGCCAAGAGATTCGCCTTGATTTTATCAACGTCAACGAACCAGCTCGGCACGGCGCGGTACATGAGCGGCAAACCTGAGCGGTAGCACATCGGATAACTATGGACGAAAGTCTCGTGGCGGAAAATAAATCCGCGCTTTTTGAGGTCTCCGAGAAGTATCTTGTCGCCGGCCTTGAAGTCGAGTCCGACAACCTCGGGGTGATTCTTGCTGGTGTATTTGCCGCTCACATCGAGGTGATCGATGACAGGCAAGTTGTATTGCTTGGCACAGCGGAAGTCGTCTTCACCGAACGCAGGCGCAGTGTGGACCGCACCGGTACCGGTGTCGTGCAGAACGTAGTTGGTGGCATAAACTTTGAACGCATTCGTGCCGGCCTGATCGAGATAGTAGTCGAAGAATGGCTGATAACTTTCACCGGCCATTTCCTCGCCTTTGAACGTCCGGCGGAGTTCGAATTCACCCTCTTTGAAATAGGCACCCACGCGCGATTCGAGAAGGATGACAGTTTCCTGCTGTTTGGTGTCCCAAACCTCGGCATAGGTCGCGTCGCCATCAATTGCGACAGCGAGGTTGGCAGGAAGCGTCCATGGCGTTGTGGTCCAGACCAACAAACTCTTTCCAGAAAAACGGCCCTGCATGCGCGCGCGCAACGTGACCGACGGGTCTTGAATATCGCGATAATCGAGACTCGCCTCGAAGTTCGATAGGCTCGAACCAAGCGCGGACGAGTAACTCATGACAAACCGGCCCTCGTAAACGAGGCCTTTGTCCCAGAGATTCTTGAACACCGCCCAGACGCTTTCCATGAACTTGAGATCCATGGTGCGATATTCGTTTTCCATGTCGACCCAGCGACCCAAACGGCGCATGTAATTGCGCCACTCGCCGGTGTAACGCAGCACCGACTCTCGGCAAGCTGCATTGAATTTGGCAACGCCGAATTTTTCAATTTCGGGTCGGCCGTTGAGGCCGAGTTCTTTTTGAATCAGCATCTCAACAGGAACACCATGGCAGTCCCAGCCGAAGCGGCGCTCAACACGGTAGCCCTTCATTGTGAAATAGCGCGGAAAAGCATCCTTGATGCTCGAGGGCACAAAGTGGCCGAAGTGCGGAAGTCCGGTTGCAAAGGGCGGCCCGTCGTAAAAGTTGTATTTTTTGTCGTGCGGACGCTCGTCGATACTTCTTTGAAAGGTTTTCTCACGATCCCACTTCTCGGCGACAGTTTTTTCCATCGACGGAAAATGGATGGATTTTTCCGGACGCTCAACGCGCATTTCTCATACACCTCACAGAATCAGTGGAAACTCAACCAGATTGCAGCCTTCTAGCATGCCTTTCACTCGTCTTGCCACCCATGCGGGAGAGACTTTTCCGGCTTATGCCCACAAATGACAAAACTTTGAACTAGCGTTTACCTGCCCGCAGAGGATTGCAGTAATGTTGGGACGATGGCACGAATTCGGGCGGCTTGCGCACGACGGGCCAAGGTCCAATCAACAAAGGGTGGCGCGGTATGGTTAAAAGCGAACTGATTGAAGTTTTGGCCTCGAAGGCAGACATCACAACGACCCAGTCGGAAGAGGCTGTGAATCTGTTTTTTCAATCGATCATCGATTCGCTGACCACCGACGGCCGCGTTGAAATTCGCGGTTTCGGCGCATTCACAGTGCGCAAATACAAATCCTACGACGGTCGCAATCCCAAGACCGGCGAGAAAATTGAAGTGCCTGAAAAGAAACTTCCGTTCTGGAAAACGGGCCTTGAGCTCCGCCAGCGTGTTGATGGCCTTGGCGGCTGAATGCAGCGCCCCGCACTTTGCCTGAAAAGTGAAATAAGCCCGCCTGCACCCAATGTTGAAGCTTATTTTCAATCTAAACGAAGAAGGCCTCGGAGAATTCTCTCCGAGGCCTTTTCAGCATCACAATGCCGGATGTCACCGACACTGGGTATTACTTCGTTGTCACGCCTTTGGCCTTCTTGACCTGAGCGGACAGACGGCTGATGCGACGCGCCATGTTGTTTGCATGGATGACGCCCTTGCGACGGGTCACCGCGATAACAGACTGAGTTTCGCGGAAAAGAGCGTCGAGCTGGTCGACCTTCTTGTTCTCGATAGCATCACGCAACTTGCGGATTGCGGTTTTCATTGCGCTCATCACCTGACGGTTGCGCTCGTTGCGAACGATGGTCTGGCGTGCGCGCTTCTCAGCGGACTTATGAGTTGCCATGGAAAGCTCCAAAAGGGAGTGGCTGTGCGTTTCAACGGGACTGCGAAGGACAGACACTCACTGGATTGAACCAGACCTTCGCCACCCACCGCCGCACTGCTCTGGAAAGCGCGGCAGAAAACTAAACACTAAAACTTAGCCGAGCTTGATGTTCGACTTCTTCAGCAGGTTGGCGACTGCATCCGACGGACGCGCGCCGATTTTGTACCAGTGGCTCATGCGCTCAGCCTCGAGCGAGATCGTCGAAGGCTCGGTCATCGGGTTGTAGTAGCCCAGACGCTCGATGAAGCGACCGTTGCGGGCGTTGCGAGAGTCAGTCACAACCACCTGAAAGAATGGGCGGTTTTTGTTGCCAAAACGTTGCATACGAAACTTCAGTGCCATGGAGGACTACCTTCTCTGTGTGGGAAACGAGGGCCCACTCACCCGGCGCTCTGTGAGTCCTGAAATAACCTCAACCATTTGAGGGTGTTTCTGAATGACTCCCGAACGCGTTGCTAGCCAATTCCGCTTTTAGCGGGAAAGCTCGCATACCGCCCGAATTTGCCGCTGTCAATCCGAAAGACGCTGGCAGTCCGCTCTCGTGCGTCTGGGTGTACAATCTAGAGAGCGAGGCAAGGCTGTGTTCGCCTGAAATGCACTCACATAGGGCATCTCGAGCACCCCAAACGGAGGTCGGAATCCGTGCGCCATCAAAAATTCCCCATGGGTGTACTGCTGACTCCCGAAGAAGGACTGGCAGCCGATTGTCAAACAGCTTTGCGCTCGTTCGGCCTTAAAAAACTGCAGGTCGTTGGAGAATTTGCCGAGCTTCAAAAACAAATCATGGAGCACGCGTTCGACATCGTTCTCGTGGACACCGATTGTCTCGAGGGAGCAGACAAAAACGGAATTGTCAGCCGACTGCGCTCGGTCAACAATCATAAGCAGGGAGTCTTTGTTGCCCTGTCTCGCATCAATTCCCGCGAGGAATATCTTGAAATCCGCGCACAGGGTTTCTCAACTGTACTTATCAAGCCCATCAGTCTGGCGATGATGGAACAGGCACTTCTTGAAGTGGCAGAGCGGCAGCGCACCCAACCTGTCGACCGAGAATCCCTCACTAAAGTTCATGCCCACTTCCTCCAGGGGCACACTTTCGAGGCCGAACGCACACTCAACATCTGGCTGGAAAAAGAGCCTGAGTCACTCGAGGGGCTTACGCTTCTGTCTTTGCATCAGTTTAAAAAACAAGAGTACTACCGTGCCAATCAGACAATCAAAAAAGTTCTGAATCTCAACTCGGAATACGTGCCGGCACTGCAATTGCGCACGCGCATCTCGCTGCGGCTCGGACAGCTGGCAGAAGCTTTTCAGGCTCTGTCGCTCGAGGAGCGGGTGATCGCCCAATTCGATGCGCGACGCGCCGGAAGCCCAAATCACATGCTCAGCAAAAGCCAAATCGCCGAATTGTCCTTTAGTGAACAGTTCCAGACCCGCGAGGGAATAACCGCACTGCTCATCAATCTTGGCCTGCAGCTGAGTAAAACCGGACGATCAGATGAGTCACTGAAACTCTATGAACGTGCGATTGGTCCGCTCGAGGATGAAAATTCAAAATTCATCGCGCTGTTTAACCGCGGCAGACTTTATCTCAACTTGAAAAAAACAATGCTGGCGCGCGCTGACTTGACTGAAGCGAGAAAAATTGCACCCCAAGAGCTGCAGGCAAAAATCTCTGAACTACTCTCGATGTGCAATCCGGCCGAAGAAGCTTCGGCAATCGAAATGCTCAATAAACCGCGTAAACGCACGGGTGCTATGGCCGTCGCGGACCTGCTCAGCATGGGAGATATTCCCCGGCCAAAACAGCAAAAATACAAGCCATTCGACCGCGACGAAGTTCTCAAACTCGTCTTTCTGGGAAAGATGCAGGAAGACACCGTGCCTCCCGAGAGTGTCGAAGAATGGCTGCAAATGAAAAAACGAATTCTTCACATTCTCTTTCTCGATGAACTTCCTTTGGTGGACAAGTCGCTGGCGCAGGTCGAAAGCGCGCCTGATCAGGGAGCACAATGAGCGAACTCATAAAACTCGGCGGAAACGGACTGAAAGACTTTTTTCTCGATCTGCGTGCAATGAGATTCACAGGAGAAATCAAATTTCACTGTCCTGACTGCACTAAATCAGTGATCATTCAGAGTGGCGAAATCACGCATTGCCTTTCAACATTGCTTGATGACCGGATGGGTGACGTCATCTATCGTGAGGGAATCCTGTCACTCGACCTATTCATTGAGCTTGCAGGTAAGGTCAGTGACAAAGTTCGCTTTGGTGATCTGCTCATCCAAAATAATTTTTTTACACTCGTCGATTTGTGGGATGCTCTCAACACCCAGTCAAAAAATATTTTGCAGTCGCTCGTATTTCATGAATTTTTGGAAGCTGAAATTCTCGACTCTGAAAGCCTCAAGACTCCGGACTTCGGCCTGCGTTTCCGCTGGGACGAATCGATTGATGAGGCGCTGGAGGAACTCAGGCTGGTGCGCCGTTTCGAAAGGGCCGCACGCAGACTCTCTGCCCTGGCGGTCGACGAGCGCAACCGCGCTTTGGCAAAAACTGATTTTCTCCGCGATATGCTCAGCCTCGTTGAGGAGCACGCGGACTTCAACGTGGTTGTTGATGAAAAGAGCCCGCTGTCGAAAGTTTATACAGTGCGGGCGCTGTTCCAAATGTATTCAATGGGAATAATTACCGACGTTTGGGATTTGTTTGCTCAAGATCTTCTGATTCCCGCCGAAAACGAGCTTCAAGAGGTAGTCAGCTCCTCGAACAGAGTCTTCATGATGATGGAAGAGCTCGTTCAGCAACGAATGCTGTCAGGATGGGACGCCGCGGTGAAGAGAGCAGTTCGAATCCTAGAGCGCGAACTTGGTACGGGAGTCAACCTCGTACCGAACCAGGGTTTCTCCGTCCAACAAATCCACAAAGCAATAGCACTCAACCGTGATTTGAAAATTCGTGCGATGCGTGCGCAGGAGCACAGGTGGCCCTTGTCGGTCATCGCACTCATTCAGGAGGGATTGCATAAAGCAATTTTATATCTGCTGTTTGAAATTTCAAACAACCGCGGAATGGAGGAAGATTCAAGAAAAATACATGCTGAATTGGTGAATGCGAGAGGTTCTTATTTTTCAAGAGTTGCCGAAGCCATTTCCTAAAAGGAGTTCTCTATGGCAAACCAAGTTGCGGCTCACGGATTTACACTGACACAAGCGCTGCGCGATTGCTGCGAGGGCGAGTCGACTGACAAGCTCATGCCGCTGGCGCTGCACAATTTTGGAAGCCGCTGGGCACTATCTCTCGAGGGCAACGAGCATGTCGCGCACCTGACGTGGAACGATGGTCCGTTTCACGGAGACGTGACCATGAAATCTTCAGATATGTACCACAGCATCCATGGTGCGACGAAGCGCGCAATGGAGCAGATAAAGAAAGCGCACAGCAAACGCTATGACCATCACAAACCCGTGAAGGGAATCGCGCAAGCGAGCTGAGTGCGGCAGTAGACTGCCCTTGCACAGAAGTCCGGTCAGATTTGCGTCTGACCGGACTTTTTTGTTCTCCGCGGGCGAAATCTCAAAGCAAGCCACCCCGCAAACAGCATAACGGGTAGACTCGTCCACATCTCGAGTTTTTTGCGCGGATGGGTGGCGGCTAAACTAGAAACGACACACCCCGAAGTCACCTGACTGGTGTCGCCCGAATTGACCGCGAAATCAGCCTGACTAATGAGGCCACCCGCTTTGCTGGGATCGGTGACAGCCGTCACCGAGTTTGTCGCACTCAAAAGACCGCTTCCAAGAAGAAACACCTTGACGTCGGGATAAGGCTGATAGGCGAAGTCCGCATTTGCAAGATTCCCATCAGGAAGCGTTCCGTACAACAAATCGAAATTCGCATAACGTAAAAGTAGCGAACGGATGACACTCGCAGAAAGATTGTTTCCCACTGCTTTGAGCAGCCCAGCAACTCCGGCCACGTGCGGGGCTGCCTGACTTGTACCGCTTTTTCCGGTTGTGTCGCCTCCCGGAATTGACGAAATAATATTTGAACCCGGCGCGCAGATATCAACCCAATCCCCAAAATTGCTGAATCTGCTTTTCAATCGGCGGCCACGCACTGGTCCGCTCCCTTGCGTCAGGTCGCTAGAGCCTGTTGGTTCGGTCGAAAACGAACCAACATCGCCGACATCATGGCTTGTGGAGCAGACGGCAACGACGTCACGAAATGCCGCTGGAAACATCGGAACCTCGACGTTTTGATTTCCTGCGGCAGCAACCATCAGAATGTCGTTGGCAATCAGCCTGCGTGCGGTCAGCGACAGTGCGCGGCTGGAAAAATACTTGCCGAGGCTCAGGTTCACAATATTTGTCACCAGTAAATCGGATCTCCCCGGCACGGTCAGATCGAGCACATAACCAAGTGCCTGAAGTTGCGCCGCATCTGAAATTCCGCCATCGACTTCAATCATCGTCTCGGGGTTGTAGGGCCCTTCGGAATTGCAATTCGGCTTCTCCGCACCGCGGGTCAGAAAACATCTTCTCGCCGCACGAATCGCAAGAATCTTGCAATTGAGCGGACACACTCCAACAAATCCAGCGCGTGCCGAAGAACCGCCTGCGACAATTCCGGCAACGTGCGAACCATGACCACAGGATGAGGCCCTGCTGCCGGATTCAGGAGGGCAGGGCGCACCTGCGCCACCAACGTCGCCGGAGCCTGGAATTGTCGCAGGCCCGCGATCAATCTCACCCTTGGGAATGCTCGCATTGACTCCCATAAAATCGTCGACCCAGCCGTTGCCGTCATCGTCCACCTGAGGCTTTCCGCCCTTCTGCGGATCTTCGGCCTCGTTTCTATAAAGCCGCCCCTGCAGAGCCTGACCGGGTTGATCGAGTGCGTTGTCGACTCCCGTGTCGATGACGGCAACGACGACCGTGTTGCCTTTTTCCATAACAGGAACAAGTTGATCCAAACCGAGCAGAAAAGTGTTCCACTGCGCCTTAAGCCTGTCGGCAATTTTCGGATCGTCTCCCGCCGGAGCGTCTTGCTGCACCTCACTTTCGAGGTTGGGCTCCGCAAACTCAACTCCGCCCACATCTTCAAGAGATTCCCACATCCAGCGCACAAGAAATCTGTCTTTTTCCTCGCCACCCTGCAGTTGCGATAATTTTTGACTCCAGACTGAACTCGTCATCAGCAGATTACGGACTCCGGAGATTCCCCCGCGGAAGCGAACCTCAGCGAATCCGAAAACGGGCAGTGGTGCCGCTCCTGACGGCAGTGTTTTTTCAAAGTTTGCAATCGGCTGAACGTGTGCTTCCAAAAGCAAATTCAAGTCCGTGACGAGCGCACTTCTTTGCAAAAGACTATCTTCACGGACAAGAATATCTGCAAGAGTTTCTGCAACCAGCCCGCGCAGGACAGAACGTGATTTCAACTGCTGGTGTTCACGCGACAGCGCAACGATCCACGATTCTCCATCCCAGATCTTCTGCCAACGCTGAAAACTGTCCATGGTTGGCCATGTGACGCCCGATACCTTCTGTTCAACCTCGTAGCGCGATTTGCCATCTCCGCACGAGAGCAGAGCGAAAAGTGTAACCATTGACACAAAGAGCAAACAGCGGTGAACACGATGAATCATGACGACTTTGCCTTCTTTGCTGAACGCTGGAGGAGCCTGAAAATTCTAAAAAATGCCAACAACAGAATCAGTAGTACGGGTGTGCTGCCGAATGCGTGTGTCGCACGACCACCTGCCTTTTGTGCGAATGCCAGCGAACCGACGATGCAACCACCGGGCTGATTGGCAAGAAAATTGAAGTTGGTCTTGCTCTGGCGCTTTCCCTGAATAGCAGCATCGAGATCGAGAAATCCCGCCCCAAGCAAATTGTCGCAAACAGATGTGTCCGTGTAACACGCGCGATAGAGCCGCTCATCAGAGCCGGGTACACGGTTATATGAAGAGTTGTAGAGCGATTCCGAATCGGCCGCGTTTTTCAAAAGTTCTATAACCTGAGCGGCACTCTTGGTGTTCCCGTTGTATGCCAGTAGATATCCGAGCGCACCCGCGACAAACGGAGTCGCCTGACTGGTCCCGCTCTTATCTACAAACAGTCCACCGCCGTCTGAAGTTTTGCCAGGGATCGTCGAGACTATGTCGGTACCCGGTGCGCAGAGATCTACCCAATCGCCGAAATTGCTGAATGGTGCGCGGCCATAGGCGCCCTGCGCGTAATCCTCACTGGTTGCACAAACCGCAACAACACTGTCATAGGCAGCAGGATAACTGGGTGTCTCGGTTCCGTCGTTGCCCGCGGCAGCGACAACAATGATGTTCTTTCTCTGCAGATTGCGGATGATGTAGCTCATCGTTCGTGAAGCAAAATATTTGCCGAGACTGAGGTTTACAACATTCACAAGCAGGCGGCCCGGATTATCGGGCGCGCGCAGGTTGTAAAGATAGGTCAGCGCACGGATCTGCGATGAATCCGAAATGCCGCCGTCTACCTCATAAGAAGTGAACGGATCGAACTTGCTTGTTGGTTTGACACACTCAAGTTTGTTTTGAGTGTCAGGTTGAAGACACCGTTCGGCAACACGAATCGACAAAATTCGACAACTCGGACAAATACCCATCGTACTTAAGTCGCCACCATGCTTGGCGGCAACAATACCGGCAACGTGACTTCCATGGCCGCAATTGGCCGAAAGCTCATCATTGGGTCGGATGCGCGGACAAGATTTTCCCGCACCTCCCAGATCTGCATGTCCCGGCTTGGGGTCGACTCCATCGTCTTTTCCACATTCACTTGTTGCGTCGATACCGTGAACGTCATCGACGAAACAATTGCCATCGTTGTCCTGACCGTCTGCCTTTTCAGCAGGATTGACGAACATCTGATCTTTGAGCTCGGGATGCGACGAATCAACGCCCGTGTCGAGAATGGCAACGTTGACGGCGGGAAGGGACTGCCGGGACTTCTCGACAAAAGAAAAGGCGCTGTCAGCCCTCATCCGCTTGAGCACTGCAACAATCGACGTGTTGTATTTAAATTCTGGCGCCAACCCAAAAGCGGGCTCTTGAGCAGACTGACTTCGCCATGGTTTCAGATAACCAACGAGATTCGGCTCAATCCACTCCACGGGCCACGTCGAGCTGAATGCATTCATCAATGAACGCACGCCATCAACATGTTCCAAGGACTCGCGCAGGCGAAAAGCCTCAGCGACTCCAAAATTATGTAAGGACGAAAGTGCGTTTCCAACGTCAGACATCTTGATGAAATAGATTCCCAGACGCTCCACGCCATCCTGAGCGAAGTCGGCTGGCGTGCCATCTGGAACCAACTGCGCATCAGCATGGAGCACCTGTCGTTCGAGATTGAGTCCGGCAGCAATAATGCCTTTTATCTGTGACAGATCACTCTGGCGCAGACTGCGCTCGGCCTGCGAGTGGCGGATAATTGCTCCGGCCAAAATTGTCTGCGCACGGATGCGGGCGTCATCAGTTGAAAGATTGACTTGCTCAGTCATGCCGACAATGAATGTTTTGCGATCCCACTGCGGCAGCCAAGCCTCGACATTTTCGGAACCGGCAAGCCTGACGTTCTGTGCGGCTATTTTTGTTTTCAGTTGCAGGGGCGAATCCGTCCGCCCGCACGCACCAAGGAGAAAAACTCCCGACAGCAAAATGCTCTTCAATCGACTGTCAGAAAGCAGTTGCAATGGCATTTCAGAGCCCCCGCTCAGGCAACCGGTGGCCCGCGTCGGCAGGAGCCGCACCGCGCGCATTCAACAATCCCAATTGCTCGCTGCGGATCAGCTCGCCGCGAAAAAGATCGAGTTCAAAAAAACAGGCACGGCGGTAAGCCCGATCTCCAAAAGACGTATCACCTCCCTGATCTTCACCCAAGGGAGTAGGCTGCTCCTCGCATCGGCGGGTCTCGAGCCAGAAGTCAGCAATTGCCGATCGCGCCAATTCCTTATTGCCAAAGTCATCATAAAAGGCACATTTATAAAGGAGTCCCGACACAGAATAAAATCCGAGGCTGTGCACGTAATCAGCAGCTTTGCGGCAATAATCGGGCTCCGGCGCCGTCGAGCGTCCGCCATCCGTAAGAGCACTGATGAGCGTGCTGTCGGGCGGCTGGCGAGAGCGCGACAGTTCAACAGCCTGTTCAAGCAGCGCCTGAGTCGACTTAGACGCAAACTCCGGACGCCCGAGTCCGCGCTCATTGAGAACCAGCAGAACATTGAACAATACAGTCGCGGAATCATATTTTCCCGCAGAATGCCGCGCCAATGCCTGCTCGAGCATAGCATCGGGATTTGCCGGCGAACTGCTTTCATCAAATGAATTCCGATAGGCAGGCAAGTCGAACACAGCATGTCCCTGCATCGTCGAATTACTTGCATCCAAAACACCGAGACCAAAAACCCGATCCGCAAATGCGACCTGCGGAATCTTGAGGAGCGACAACATGACAAACACTGCCACAGTGCCAAGATAGAAACCTTCACGCTGAAAAAATTTCAATTTGAATGACTCGGGATCGACGCGCCAATATTTGACCATACTCATCAGGCGGACATTGATTTTGTGCCGCATCACAAGCCCTACGCCAATAAAAGCTCCGGCAATGGCACCCCCAAGGTGTGAGGCCCAGTCGATGTTGGGAATTAAAAAAGTGATGATGGCGTTGATGACAATCACGGGTCCCAGTGATGTTCTGAGTTTGATGCCTGTGGTTTCGGCCGTTATTTTTTGCTGGTGCCTTTCGAGTACATAAAGAGCCAGCAGAAGAGCAAAAAGACTACTCGAGGCTCCAACTGAAAGGGTACTTGTGAAGGTAAAACTGACCGCATTGCCCAACAGACCACCCAGCACATAGGTGACAAATAAATTGCGCGCACCCGTGAGCACCTCAAAGATCCGGCCGAACTGATAAAGAGCAAACATGTTGAACAAGATATGCGCGGGACTTGCATGCAGGAACATCGGAAAGAAGAGACGTCCGATTTCACCCTCGGCGATCAATCCATTTTCTTTTGCGCCGTAGCGGATGAGATTCTCGTAGGTAGGTCCGCCTTGATATTGGATTAGCAGATAAATGAGAACGTTGATTGCGATCAAAACAAAAGTCAAAAACGGCGGCTTCATTGCCGTACCTGCGTCAGTCGTTGTCGGATCTGAACTCACGCAGTCACCCCCCAGTATTTCGCGCTCGCGTCGATGAAATCCGCCAGACGGGACAATCGCTGTGGCAATCGTTGCTGCGAAAGTTCCTCATTCAGAATTCTGAAAAAATATTTCATTGTGGAATTTTTTCCATTGGCTCCCTGCAAACTGAGCGAATTGTAATTCTCTGCTGTTGCACGCACGGTTGAATGCAAATTTTCGAGCAAGGATTCCCTGCTGATACCAAGACCTTTCCACAGAAGCGCAAAGTCTTCTGCCAGCAAATCAAGCGTTTCGCCGCTGAGCTTTTCAAACACAGTCTTGTTGGGTTGCATATGCGGACCTATGACAGCTGCAAGAATAAAGTTTGTGAAGAATTTTTCCCGCTCGAGTTTATGCGCGCTGTCGACCCTTTGCCATTGCAAAAATCCGACGCTCCGCAATGGTTCTTCCGGCAGTCCGTCCGCTGCCGATCGTGCACGGCCCATCCAGCGGTCTGTCAGCTCGGCGCAACGGTGATCTTGCATGCTCAGCGGGGACCAGCGGACAAGCGCACCCCCTTTCCAGAACACACGACTCTGATTCTCACAAAGCTCACGGAATGCGCCGACCATAAAAACCGCTCTCAAGAATGAAAAATGACGCAACTCCACCTGCACGTTTTGCTGTGTCACGGCACTCAGCAGTCCATTGTTGCAAAAGACAAATTGCAACGAAGTCTGCTTTGTCGCCCGCGCAGCGGCGAGCCACTCCAAAAAAACCGCCTCACTGGCTTCCGGCGGAACACAAAAGAAGACCACTTTGATTGAGGGCGGCAGTTTCTGCAGACACTCTTGCGCATTTGCGTTGAGAAAGTTCACTTGGCATTTGCGCTGCGAACCATTGGATTCCTGAACGATGATAATTTCGGAGGGCAGCGGACTGCGGTTCACAAGCAACACCTGTCCACCATGAGAAGCGACAGCCTCCGATCTTTGCAACGCATCTGCCAGCAGCACTCCCAAAGCGCCACCGCCCACAACAAGGCAATGCGTTGTCACCAACCTGGACTCATTCATCACTCTGACACCCTGCTGCAAAAAACTCAGGCTTTTGAACAAAGCTCCGATACCCCTCACAGGGTATCATAAGTTTAGAGGAGCCACTCATGAAACCCGCAAAATCTCACGCCAATTTGTTGCTTGTCGGCGATGACGGCGAGCGTGTTCAATTGATGGCCGAGGCACTGGCCCACGTCTTTCCAGAGGCTACGCTCAGGCGTTGCAGCACCCTGCGCGTCAATTCTCCGGAGGCGTCTCTGAGGGGTGTCAGCGCGCTGATTTTAATTTGGGATAACAATCCATTACAGGACTGGAAGACACTCCTCCAGCAGGCGTCGCCCACCCACCGGAGTTGCGAGGGAATCATCTGCGACGTGGCAACACAGTTTGGCGATCCGCTTTTGCGACGGACTGCCATTGTTGCAAAGGGACTTTCACGCGAAGAGGTCACATTTCTTGGCGAGTTCAACGTTTCTTGCGTGCAGCCGCTGATGGGGCAGAAGTCGGAGTGGGCCCAGCAATGCCAAAAGTTTGCCAGCCGTATCGAACGGCTGATTTCGACAGAAGACGACGATGGCGGGAACGCAGCTGAACGAAGTGTGCGGCGCTTTGAACGCGCTCTAAATTCATGGCAACTGTGCGCTGACCAAGAAAAAATGCAGGTATCGGACGAGCTGCTGCGCAATCTCGGTGACACTGCGCGCTACTGTGAGCTGATGGCGCGCAGATCGCAACTTGAAAATGATTTGCAGGCTGCCGAACATTGGCTGCGCCGCGCTATCGATAAAAACCCGAATTATTTGCGTGCACTTCAGACATTGGCCGACCTTCACGTGGAGCGCGGTCAGTTAAGGGAAGCGCTTGCACTGTATGAAAAACTCCGCATGAACAACCCGCGCCACCCGATCCGTCTCGCAAAAATCGCCGAATGCCATCTGGCACTTGGTGAAATCGAACGCGCCGACAGGGCGTTTTCCCGCGCATTGAGCATTGATGAACATTCCATGCAGGCACGCGAAGACCTTGCAAGAGTGAAACTGGCAATGGGTGACTACGAGGCCGCCAAACTTCTGCTCGAACACTGTGGCGACGTTTCAAAGGTTGCTTCTTATTTGAATGCCTACGGAATTCAACTGGTTAAGGCTGGACGATACGAGGAATCCATCGAGCATTACAAGAAAGCACAAATGGTTTTGCCCACTAACACGAACAGACATCAAATTCTCTTTAACATCGGCCTAGCTTATGCCAAATGGGGAAAGTACAGCGAGGCGCGGCAATATGCCCAGCTTGCGCTTGCGCGGGACCCCAGTTACACGAAGGCGGCCCAGCTCCTCCGCACCGTGGAGGACAGACTGCCGTAGAAAGGCCTCCATGACTCACCCTATCTGCTACGAGTTGCGCATCCACATCGACGACAAACACAAAGATGCGCTCGTAGAGGCTCTGCATGAATTCGACGAACACAATTTTGTCGAGGGCGCGCTCGACTGCGATGTTGAGTTTGAATACGACTATGAGCATCTGAGCCGCGATTATTATGGTGAACTTGTCCGTCAGGTACCGGTGATTCTCTACAGCGAAGACCTGCCACATCTGCAAGCCCTGAAGGACAACCTGTTGGCCGAAATGAAATCAAGGGCCATTCCCCTGTCAGAAAAGCAAATCGTGCTGCAGCCGATCGCCGATCAAAACTGGCGCGAATCTTGGAAGGCCTCGTTTAAACCAATCGACATTTCCGGACGATTTGCCATTCTGCCGCCTTGGGAAAACCCTGCTGAATTTCCGCAAAAGCACAAAATCATCATCGATCCCGGCATGGCGTTTGGCACGGGTCAGCACGAGACGACGCGTTTGTGTCTTGAATTGCTGCTTGAGCAAAAGAGCGTCCCGGAAAAAGTATTGGACGTCGGCACTGGCTCGGGAATTCTTGCCATCGCCGCCTCGATGCTTGGCAGCAAATTCATCATCGGCAACGACATTGACGAAAACAGCGTCCACATTGCGCAGGTGAATGCTAAAGACAACGGCATTCACGATGCTCAATTTGTCTCGACGGCGATCGACGAAATCAGTGAAACCGACTTCGACCTTGTTTTTGCGAACATTCAATTGCGTCCCCTGACAAAGATTTTTGGCGATATCGTTGGACACACCCGCCTCGGCGGAACCATCATAGTGTCTGGAATTCTCACGACCGAGATCGACGACTTTCGTGCTCTGGCTGAGCGCAGCGGAAGCGTTGTAAATAAGGTTGTGACTTTGGGACACTGGTCGGGGATTGTCTGTGAACGCCCGCTCGCCGAAAGCAAAAAAATCTGATGTCTTGATCGTCGGAGCGGGGCCACTCGGCTGGAGCTGTGCGCAACTGCTCGCCGCCCAGGGCATCAGCACTCTTATTGTGGACCCCAACATCTCCGACAACACACCATTATGGGCAACGCAGGGGCTGGGAATTTTTTGGCCTAGCCTGAATGATCCTCCGACGCGTGCAGTCGTCGCCCACGGCTTGGACATGGCCGTTTGGCTGCAGAACTTCTGCCGGCTCGGCTCAGAATCGTCTGGTGATTTTTTTCACAAAGCAGCACTGAGAAAAATACGTTGTGTGCGTCTCGGCTTGGCATCGCACGAGGTGAGAGAACTGAATCAGGCATACACTTTGAATCTTGGCCTCAAAGCCGCAGAAAGCTCCGCAGGAGCGCAGTTTTTTGAAGAATCTTTTCCGGCTTTTTTAGTTGACGAGACAAACACTCGTGATGCTTTTTCCATGCGCCGTTTAAAGGATCTGGGTCTTTGCAGAGAGCGTGTTGTCTCAATTACGGAAGGCAAAGACGGCTGCACAGTGTTGCTCGGCAACAATCAGTCGCATGAGTGTGAAATCGTAATACTCGCCAACGGCTATCAGATTGCCGAACTCGTTCCTTGGGTGAATGAAATGCTTGTCCCGATGAGTGACGTTTACTCTGAGTGGTCGAGCAACCTTGCCTGTCCTGATCACTGCGAGCCACTCGCCGTCCGCACAGCCAGCGGACATGTTGCAGCATTGTTTATTCCGCAGGCGAGTGCGCAGGGGCACGGATATACATGGACTGTGCGTCTCACAGGACCACGCTTTTTGTTGCCATCTGCTGGTGCCGGAGTTGACTTGTCGGGAAATCCGGTGAGCGATTCGTTGAGCGAAAAAATTAATGAGTGGCTGCGAACATCATTTTTGCCCGTCATGACCCAAGTTTTGCAAACAAGTCATCCTGCAGAGGGCATCAAACTCAAATTGAATCGCGCACGATTCGGCGTGGATTGCCTTCCCTGCGACGAACTGCCGATCTTGGGAGAACTGGGAAGCCAAGGCCGTATTCTTGCGTCGACCGGATGGCTGGGATGCGGATGGAGCGCATCGCTGCAGGCGGCAAGTGTGATGTGCGAACTGATTGAAAAGGGCTCTTCACCGCGACTTGCAGGACTGCTGAAACCCAGCCGTTGGCGCAGCGGGATGTCGGAAGATGGCGTCACCGGCATGACTTGAACATGCGACCTGTTGTTTAGGAAACAACCGCTCTATCCAGCTGAGCTACGGCGACTGCCTGGGTGTGTTTAACGCAAAACACGTCACTCATGCAAACAGCAGAGCCAATCATGCCGCTTCAGCGGCGGGCGGGACCCAGCAAGCCAACACCGCCCGCAGAAGTCCTCTGAATTCCACGATGAATCACTATTTTTTCGCCCTGCACTTTACCGCGGTCATAATGCTCGCCCAGAACACGCCCACCTGACCGCACGGACGTGAGGCGTGGAAAACGTGACTTGACGAACTTGCGCAGGGCCGGATCGTTGAACTTCACCAGTGCTGTGGATGCCTCGGGGGTGTCCTGACAGCTTCCATCGACGTCTGAGCGGACTCCCGCCTGAGCTGCCTTTTGCACGCGTTCCGTTTCAAGATTTTCAAGTTTCTTGCGAAAACCGGCAACCACGCCCGACTGGAAGGACATTTTCGGAGCAGCTCCCTTCAGTGAGCGCAGACTGCGGTATGAGTTCCAAAGCGACTCCGACTGCTGCCTGAGGAATCCGTAAATATACTCTGCCATCAAAACATTCTGCTCGGAACCAAGTATTTCCATGGTCTTGTGGGTTTGATTTTCCTGCGCGTCATAGAGATCCGAAAACACTACATCGACGAAATAGTATCCGGTCAGGATTCCGGCAATCATCCGTTGGAGTCTGTCGACCTTCTGCTTTTTATGATTGACTATCAGCGAGACATAACGATTTTTCTTCCGATTAATCAGCCTGTCGATATTGTATTTGTGAAATAATTCCTGAACGCGGGCCATCGCAAGAAAAGCCTCGTTCTCGTTTGTCGACTCAGCCATTGCGAGCAGCTTTTCAACCTTACGCAGAATCGCCGCATCCTCCTCCGGAACTACGGAAGTTTCCTGCCACGTGCGCAGCGGCTCACCAAGATCGAGACCCGAGCCGCGATATTCTTCCGGCACACCGAGCACATCACAGGCTCGATGAAATTCGGCCCCGTGCCCCGCATCTCCCGAAAAAAACTCTGTGACAAGCTGATGCGCCATTTCGTGTTTGAGCACACCCAAAACATGTTGCCAGCTGTGTGTCATTATCAGGTTTTTGTTGATGACGATGGTACGCGTGAGCGGGTCCCACTGACCCCATTGACCGCTCATGTCTTTGATTTCAAAAAGCGGCTTGCGCAGGCTGAGTCGGTGCTGAAAACAGATGGCCTCAAATTCCGTATAAAGCTGCTTAAGCCACGCCTGTTCCAAGAATGCAAGAATTGGCTTCGATTTGCTCATACCCCAAAATTCCCTGTCGTGAGGCTCTTTTTTCTACTTTTCCAAAGATAGCCCGCGCACCGAGGCCGGTGCAAGCAAGAAGCCACTTGGACGGAAATTGTTAAGCAGATTGAGACAGGTCAGACGCGGAAGCCGCTGTGGCCTGAGATATTTGCTCGGAATCGGGCGCGGACGAAGAGGCCAGTGAATCAGGGTTTCTGCGCACCATGATCAGGGTCATGTCATCGACCAGATCGGGGGCAGAACGAAAACCATCTTTATTGTTGCGCAACTGCTGCACCAATAGCAATTCGGGAACGGTCACCGTGCCTGCCGTCACTTTGCGCTTGAGTTGTGCCGCCCAGCTCGAAACAGTGGCGCGCAGCGGAACGATACCGTCGGAGTAGAGCACAACAAGCTCATCACCATTGAGACGCTCTGTCTTTGCGCTCCATGTGGTTTCCACAAGAATATCCGAGCCCAATCTTTCGCCTTGCGTCGTGAAATAACGGAAGGACTTCGGCCCGATACAAAAAATACCCGGATGTCCGGCCGAACAGAAGGTGAGCTCGCCGCTGCTGGGGTCAAAGAGCGCAAAGATAGCCGTGCAGTTTTCGTTTTCACGCAACGCTTTCAGACCCATATGTATTGAATGGGGAGCTCGCCGCAAGACCTCCTGTTTCGCCTCGGGAAGGACAGGAAAATCGCCGGAACGCAGCCCCTCGCACCACAATCCCCAGTGTGAACAGATGACGCTCGTCGCCAGAGATGAGCCAACACCATGGCCGGTGACATCCGCCACACACGCTGCAAGCAGCGTCCGCCCGTCTGCAAAATGCAGCTCGCGGATATCGAACCAATCGCCTGCAAGAGCCTCTGCCGGCAGATACGTTGCACGCCAAATCCATGAATCAGTTGTAGTTTTGAGCTTCGGCAGCATGCGAGCCTGAACCTCGCGACCGACGGCGAGTTCCTGTTCAATCAGCGCCTTCGTTGCCATTTCCCGACCGAAGGTCAACATTTTCTTTGCGGTCGAACCGACTTCAAGCAGTGCGGCCGTCATCAATGAAGGCATCAGCACCATGATCTTCCAATCTAGCGGCGATTTGAGGCTGGCATCTTTGGTCATGATGCCGATCAAATCTTTAACATTGACCCATCCATGAATACCGAACGCCGCAACCACGAGTGCAATTCGGGTCACCACCAAAGCCACGCTCAATCGGCTGTAGCTTTCTGGATTGCTCGCCTTTGACTCCGCTGTTGGCGGGTTCTTTATCCGTTCGTAAACACCATAAAAAAGTACGCAGAATGAGGCCGCAATCGAAAGTGAGTCACCCCACAGATCGCTCGTGGTCGAAAAACTCGGATCCACCTTGTCGCCGAGTGCGAAAAGTCCGCCCATGATGAGAACAAACATCCAGCGATGGGCGAGCTTGATGCGCCGGACATTGAGATCGACGATGGTTGCTGTGAATAGCACCAAAAATGCAAAACCGAATCCGCATGACATCTGATAAAGATAATGTTCCAGCGTACTGAGCTGAATGCCGCCGTCCGTTTTGAATCCAAGGTAATCGTGCAGTGCGCGTGAGGCGCCATACAGTGCGAGATAAGACATCACCACCGAGTGGTCGAGTACGATGGCGATAGCCGCCAGCACGACTGGAATACCGATCTGGAACTGGCGTGTGAGGTTCGCAGCTTCCTTCTGCATCCAAATCAAACCAGAATAATCGCGCACCTTTTCCGGACGGGAAAGCACGGCGGGCACATCGGCTGGACCAAAGAAAGTCAACGACTCGTAGGGTCTGAGACGCAATTCAATACGCCGCGTGCGGAGTAGCTCCTCGCGCGTGAAGCTGAATGTGGTGTCGGCTGCAAATCCGAATTGTTTGACGAAACCCTCGGGTGTGCGGACGTAGGTGCCGCGGTGCACATTGCGCGGAAGAATGAGTACATATTGTGGCTTCTGGCTAATCCACTCAACATCTTTGTCGTCCAAATCAAAAATAACCTTGACCCAATTAGCCTTGCTTGGTTTGCCCAACGAATCTTTGAGGTCGGGAATGCGGGTCGAATTAGCGAGGAATGAACTCAGCTGGGCATCGAGTGCGGGTTCCGTAAAGCACTCTGAATCAAGCTTCTCCGGCTTGACGTCCTTTGGACTATTACAGTGGTAAAAGTGCACCGTAATGTTTTCAAGACTCAAAATCTGACCGGCGTCCTTGAGCGATTCTCTGGTAGCCGCGGCATCATTGCGCACACGTTGTTCGTTGAAGAGTCGGATGAACATCCAAAGACACAGACCCAACGCAAAATACAGCACCATTCTGAAAATGTGGTGCTGAACGCGGTTGCTGGGTTTGATTCTTTGCAGCAGGCCTGATGCCATACTACCCCCTTCGAAGTGGTATCGGCGGTTCACAGCTGCGGCCGAGGGAAAAAATTTCACGGTCCGACGTTTTTGACGAGACCGGAGAATTCAAATCCTGCCGGAAAAAACAAAAAACCGCATCAAAAGATGCGGTTTCCTTAACCGATTCATACCGGTAAATCAGAAAAAGTTATTACTTCTTCTTCTTTTTGGCAGGAGCTGCCTTCTTAGTCGTGCGCGCGCCCTTCTTAGCGCCCGTCACTTGCTCCTTGAGAGACTTAGCTGCGCGGAACGCGATCTTTTTGGAAGCAGGAATGCGAATTTCTTCGCCAGTCTGAGGGTTGCGGCCCATGCGAGCTGCGCGTTCTTTAACTTGGAGAATACCGACTTTGTCGATGCGGAGTTTACGGCCAGAAGCAACTTCACCTTCAACAGTTGCGAGGAAGTCAGCGATCACTTCCTTTGTCACCTTCTTTGGAAGTTGGGTGAATTTGTCAGCAACAGCTGCAACAAGTTGGCTCGTGGAGACAGTCGTATTCTTTGCCATGAAGCGAATCCTTTCGTTAAACAAACACCTGACAGTTATTACCGAGGGTCACTGACAACCCAAGCATTAATTCGGAATTTTACATATGCCTGCCACAAAATAAACAAGAGGCATTCAGCAAAGTCAAGTGCCCCTAACGAAATTTGTGTTTTTAAAATGGGGGGTGCATAACTCTCCACGCACTCAAGGACCGCGAACGGCCTTGTTGGACTTTGGTTAAATTGAAAAAAGGAGCTCTCCTCATGTCGAAGATCATAAGCATCAACGCTCGGCAAATCCTCGATTCTCGCGGCAATCCCACAGTCGAGGTCGACGTCCACACGGAAGACGGCGTGGTCGGCACAGCGAGCGTCCCCTCGGGAGCGAGCACCGGAGAACACGAAGCATGTGAATTGCGTGATGGCGACAAATCCATCTATCTCGGCAAGAGCGTCCTAAAGGCCGTGCAGAACGTCCACGACCACATCGCCCCGATTCTTGAAGACGAAGTTGATGTCTCCGAGCAGCTGGCCATCGACCGCCTGATGCTCGAAATCGACGGCACGCCAAACAAAACAAAACTTGGTGCCAACGCGATTTTGGGAGTTTCCATGGCGTGCGCACGCGCAGCCTCCATCGAGCTCGGTCTGCCGCTTTATCAGTACCTCGGCGGTAGTTTTGCGCGCCAGCTTCCCGTTCCTCTGATGAACGTCATCAACGGCGGCGCACATGCCGACAACACCGTCGACTTCCAGGAATTCATGCTCGTACCGCACGGTTTTCAGACGTACTCACACGCGCTCCGCGCCGGCGTAGAAATCTTTCATACTCTCAAGAAAGTACTCAAGGACAAGGGCCTCAACACTGCAGTCGGTGACGAAGGCGGTTTCGCACCCAACCTTTCGAGCAACGAAGAAGCGCTTTCGCTCCTGTGTCAGGCAGTTGAAAAGAGCGGATTCAAGCTGGGCGAACAAATTTCGTTCGCACTCGACGTTGCGGCAAGTTCGTTCTTCGCCAACGGCAAATACAACCTCGAAGGCGAGGGCAGCCAGAAAACCTCTGATCAGATGATTGAGATCTATGCGTCGCTCTCGAAAAAATATCCCATCGTCAGCATCGAGGACGGACTCGATGAAAACGACTGGGCGGGCTGGAAAAAACTGACCGACACCATCGGTCACAGCGTTCAGCTGGTAGGCGATGACCTGTTTGTGACAAATCCGAAATTGCTGGCGCGCGGCATCGAAGCCCGCACTGCCAACTCAATTCTCATCAAGCTCAACCAGATCGGCACCGTCAGCGAAACGCTTGAGACCATCGAGCTCGCCAAGAAGAACGGCTACACAACTATTATCTCCCACCGCAGCGGTGAAACTGAAGACACCTTCATTGCCGACCTCGCGGTTGCAACCAATGCCGGACAAATCAAAACCGGAAGCGCGTCGCGCACCGACCGCATCGCGAAGTACAACCGCCTGACACGCATCGAAGAAGAACTCGGAGTGAACGGCTACTTCGCATGGCGCGGCGGTCGCCGTCCGTCGTAATCTCCGCATTTGCGGCTGCGCGGCACTTGCCGGTGGGGAAGTTTGCATGGACAAAACGTCCGGAAAAACCGATCTAAGCGAATATCAGAACGTTCTGAGCGCTTTTGTCGAGCTGCGCAGCCGAGGAATCACCGTGTCAGCACAAGACCTCGAGGTGCTGAAATCTTGGGCCGAGGACCAACTGCCGCCACCCCTGATCATACAGGCGATGGAGGCAATTTCTTTGGAAAATCAGCAAAATGGCAAGCGTTTCAGCAACTCGCTGAAAGCACTGGACCGCAGCATACGCCGTGCGGTACGTGATTCCCACGATTACTGAGGCTGCGCGTTGTCATGACACAAACAAAATCGATGAGTCTTGAGGCTGCATTCGCCCAACTTGAAAAGCTGGCTCGCGATCGTGAGCAATCGGGTTCAGGCTTCTCGGCCGATGATGCACGCCGTCCGCTTATCCGCAGCGGCGTCAATTCCCAAAATCTAGACCCAGCCACGGGACAGGTGACCTGTGCGTGCGGACAACATCCGCTCGGTCTTTATCTGAAACCCGCCGGCAGCCGCAATGAATTCGCCATCTGTCCAGCATGTGACGCACAAGCCCGCTGCGAAGAATGTCAGGGTACGGGTCAATTGCGGCGATTCAATCTGCTGACACTCAAAGACGAAATCATTCCCGGTGCATGTGCATGCAGAACCGGGCGCAAACGCGCCGATCTGCTCAACCGAATTCAGTTGCCGCACCGTTACCAGTCCGCCTCATTCGACACCCTTCAGCAGTCTCATCTGGGCAACAATCCGACACTGATTCAAAAGTTAAACCAATGCCGCGAACAGGTGATTGGTTTTTGCGAGAGCGTCACACCCTACCTGAACCATCAGGAACCTGCGCCCGAAAAGATTTTTCTCACCATGCTCGGTCCTGTGGGTACCGGAAAAACTCTCATGGGCAGTGCTGCCCTCAAATGGCTTGTCGAGGAAACCGGCTGCACCGCGCGCTTTATCGATTTTCTGTTTTTATTGGGACAACTGCGCGAAACCTACACACAGAATTCTTCCGAAGAGCGGATACTCAAGCCATTACGTGAGGCGGACGTCCTTTTGATAGACGAACTCGGCAAGGGACGCGCCGAAAAAGCATGGCAGATGGAGAAACTCGATGACCTCATCAACAGCCGCTATAATGAAGGCCGCGTAACAATTCTGACGACCAACTATCTGCCGCCCGAGGCCGCCTATGATCCGGTGCGCGCAGGCTTCCGCAATGCACCTGCAAATGAAACTTTCTGGGAACAGTCGCTGCCTGAACGAATCGGTGCGCGCATGTATGACAGAATTGTCGAAACCTCGGTGTTCGTTGATTTTATCGGACTGCCGAGTTTCCGCGCTGCGGCGGCCGAAGGTTTTCTCAGAAGGCAGAGATCTGAAAACTCTAAAGGGTTTTGAGTTCAGTCTTCTTGTAGCTGATCATTGTGCGCTTGGCGTCGAATAAATTTCGGTAACTTTCATAACGAATGCGAAGTTTTTCTGAATCGGCACGGGTTTGTGCGATCTGCTCGAGCAGCTGAACGTATTCGGGATCCGCCTCGGCAAGGCGCTTGAGGCGTCCTTCCGGAATCGAATTTTCAGTTCCCGCATCATTTTCGATCCGGTTCATGATCCGCGAGCGCACGGTTGTGCGCAGCAACTCGAGGCGCTCCGCGTCGCGTCGTTTGTCGACGTATTCAAGACCGATTTTGTTTGCCAGCTGAATGATTTCCTCGAGTGACAAATCTCTTTGACTC
The DNA here is from genome assembly GCA_039799905.1 of Pseudomonadota bacterium. Lineage (GTDB taxonomy): Bacteria > Bdellovibrionota_B > Oligoflexia > Silvanigrellales > Silvanigrellaceae > RFOM01. The sequence continues at coordinate 41,339 of JBDLRP010000030.1, forward strand.
TGCGAGGCGCCAACACCCGCAGCAGGTGTCTGTGACGTTGAATGAGGATCGTTTTTATCCACGTCAGCCTCGCAGAAAAATGGAACAGCCAAGTGCCGCACTGCGGCTCACTACGAACATTCGCGCTATCAGCTCATCGACAGCATACGGGCCAGAGCTGTTTGCGCAAGCGATCGTACAGGCTCCGCCACAGAAATCACATTTACCGGATGTCCTGCGGTGATCGACTCCATGGCCCACGCGAGGTGCGCGAGGTCAATCCGGTTCATCGTACCGCACAGGCACATGTATCTGTTCAGGCTCACCACCGTCTTGTCGGGATTTTCAGTGGCGATTCTGTTGACGAGATTCATTTCGGTGCCGACTGCCCATTTGCTGCCTGCCGGACTCTCGGCAATTGTTTTGACGATAAATTCCGTCGAACCAACGGCATCCGAACGATCGACGACCTCCATCGGGCATTCAGGATGGCTGATGATGCGAAATTCAGGATCCTGCGTCCGGAGTTGATCAATTTGCTTGAGTGTGAACATTGCATGCACGGGACAATGACCTTCCCAGAGAAAAATCCGTGCATCGCGGATTCGTTCCTTGCTGTTCCCGCCAAGTAATTTGCCCGGTTTCCAAAGAAGCATGCTCTCGGGAGCAAAGCCCATCTTTTTGCAGGTGTTGCGTCCGAGATGCTGATCGGGAAAAAAGAACAGCGCCTTGCGCTCTTTGAGTGCCCACTCAACAATCTTCTCTGCATTTGAACTGGTACAGACAATTCCGCCTTTTTGTCCGACGAAAGCCTTCAGCGCCGCAGTAGAGTTGATATAGGTCACGGGCATGATGCTCTCGTGTCCGAGTGTGGCAACCAACTCGTTCCATGCAAATTCGACGTCATCAGCGTCGGCCATGTCCGCCATATCGCAACCTGCGCCCATGTCGGGCAGCACGACAATTTGCTTGCCGCGTTTGAGAATATCGGCACTCTCGGCCATAAAATGCACACCGCAATAGACGATATATTCAGCTTTTTCCTGCTCCGCTGCGAACTGCGCAAGCTTGAGGGAGTCGCCGCGCATGTCACCAATCTGCACTATTTCTGGCCGCTGGTAGTGATGTGTGAGCACTACGACACGATCGCCGAGCTGTTGCTTCGCCCGCAGAATGCGGGTTTTGAGCTCATCGTCGCTCAGCGACGGATAGGGGGAGGGCAGGGGTTGCTGATAAATCATAGGAACTCCCAAACGATCGGTACGCTCCGTCCTAATCCCGACTGGGCAGCGAATTCAACCCGAATTTCGTACGATTTAAACAAGGCCGGTGTTTGACATTGGCCGGCAAACCCTATTTCCTTGAGCCGGCAAAACAGACAGACCAGCGAAGGAGCTAAAGCCCGATGACTATGGAACTTACCCAACCAACTCAAATCAAACGCGTCGGCGTGGTCGGCGCGGGCCAGATGGGCAATGGAATCGCTCAGGTGCTTGCACAGTCGGGTTTCAGCGTCACACTCATGGACGTTTCGGAAGCTTCGCTGAAGAAGGCGATGGGCAGCATCGAAAAAAGCCTCGCGAAATTGTTCGAAAAGGGCAAACTTCCAGAACATCCTCCGATGATTCTCGGCAGAATCAAATGCACCACCCAGCTGAAAGACTTTGCCGACTGCGATTTTGCGGTGGAAGCCGTCAGTGAGCAGGAGGAACTCAAAAAGTCGATCTTCAAACAGCTCGACGAAGTTCTTCCGGCTCATGCCATTCTCGCATCAAATACCAGCAGCCTGCCGATCACTCGTTTGGCCAGCTCAACCAAGCGTGCCGGACAGTTCATCGGCATGCACTTCATGAATCCCGTACCGGTCATGCAGCTGGTGGAAATCATCCGCGGTCATGCGACTTCTGAAAACACCTACCAGCTCACCAAATCTCTTGCAGAAACTGCTGGGAAGACGACTGTCTGCTCGCAGGACTACCCCGGTTTTATCGTCAACCGGATTCTCATGCCGATGATCAACGAAGCGTTTTTTACGCTGATGGAAGGCATCGCCTCGGCAGAAGACATTGACGCCGGCATGAAGCTTGGCACCAACCAACCCATGGGCCCGCTCACATTGGCAGACTTCATCGGTCTGGATACCTGCCTGGCAATCATGAAGGTCCTTCACGAAGGTCTCGGAGACAGCAAGTACCGCCCTTGCCCGCTGCTGAAAAAGTACGTCGACGCTGGCTTTTTGGGGCGTAAAACAGGACGCGGAGTGTACGTCTACAACGGCTGATTGCGGGCGACTGCTAAACGCGCGGAGCCTGCACAACGACCGCAAATCCGCGCACAACTTGCCCTTGATTTTCGGAGTGCGCCCGATAGACGTGTTTTTGGTCGCCGTCGAATCGCAACAGATCGCCCTGTGAAACAAGGAAAACTTCGCCGCCCACATCAACCTCGCAGCGGCCTTCCACCACGAAGAAGTACTCTTCCGTGCCGCTGGCATGCGGGTTGGAACAAAGCTGCTGTTGCTCCTTGAGGACAATTTCTTCAATCACCAGATATCGAGCCTGAGCGGGCGTCAGCCGCAGCGTTTCAATGAATTCCTGCGATGTTGAACCGCTAGTGGAAGGATACGCGAGGCGAGCGTGGTGTTCGCTGCGGAACAGTGTTGCGCGAGGCTCCCGCTGAGTCAGCAGGTCGGTGATGCTCACACCAAATCCACGCGCGATCCCCATCAGCACTTGCAAGGTCGGATTGCCTTCGCCGCGCTCCAGACTTGCAATCGTGCTGCGGGGAATACCCGAACGCTCGGACAGCTGTTCCTGACTGAGGGACAGTTCCTTGCGCAAGGCTTTCATGTTTGATGCGAGACAGGCCCCCGCGCCGTCGTCTCCCGACGCCATGTGCATCACCCCCTCCTTCTCTTCGGCAGTACAACTTGAAATTATACTAGTATTCACATCTTAGCAGACTTAGCCACCAGATCTGCTGAAAATAATTGAAGTTTGTTGATAGTCTGACTGTTTTTGCCAACCCCACAACACCAACTCGCGTGAAAACGTAATTTTCAGCTGGATAAATCGTAAACACCAATGTTCAAAAAATGGTCAGAGACAGGGTCCCTCACTTCTGAAACAGCAGAAAAATCCATTCATTCCGGACTTAAAACTTATTCTGAAGTTGGCACGAAAATTGATGAGAGATGACCAGTCCCCTGTGCCTAGAGGTCTGTGGGGGTTCAACAATCGTTTTTGTTTTGGAGGACACTTTATGCGTCAACTCATCATTCCCTTGGGTACTCTCTTGACAGTTGTGAGCATCGTCGCGTGCAGCTCGGACGACAGTTCTTCGGGTGAACAAGCACCGCCGCCCGCTTCGCAAATTAAGAATGATAGCCCGCAGCAGCAGAATCAGGACGCAAACAAGACCAATCCGACACAACAAACACCTGTGACACAAACCCCCGTTCAACAGGCGCCTGCAGGCTATTTTGAGGCGACTAGCGGTTCGCAGCGCTACCTGATTCCCAACAACAGCTTGATCGCCATTCAGTTCCCAGTCGAAATCACCGCCAATCCGGAGAAAAACATCAGTCTCCCAGGCGCAGGTGACGAGGCAGTTCCGGAAGACAAGCTCCCGCAGGTTACGGTCGCTGTGAAAGACATTCAGGGTGCACCGGTGTTTGCAGCGGGCTCGCGCCTGATTGGTACAATCAAGATGAGTGCTCCCAAGGCAATCTTTAACGTCACTGGCGTTAAATATGGTTCCACTGTTTACAACATGGCAGCGAACGCTGAAGTGACTTCCACGAAGTTCGACCGCAGCAACGCGAGCTTCACCAACATCTTGCTCGGTGCATTGGGCGGCGCTGGAATTGCCGTCCTCATCGACGGCACCGGCAGCGACAGGTCCATCACCTGGTGGGCTCCGCTGATTGGTGCAGCGGGTGGCGGCATTGCAGCTGCGCTCCTGTTCAAAGACACCAATTCATTTGTTCAGGTGAAGGCAAACGAAAGCGCTGTGCTCGTTCCCGGCCCCCGCTAAGGGCACGTTCCCACAGACAAGCAAAAGGTCCGTACATCACCTTTGATGTGCGGACCTTTTGCCGTGGCTGAAAATCTCAAACGAAAATTATTTTATCGCCTTAGCGGGAATAAAAGTCATTGCCCTTTCGGTCATGGCTGTAATCGTCAGACTCGGATTCACACCGAGATTTGCAGGAACCGCTGAACCGTCGCACACCCAGACACCCTGATAACCGAAGAGTCGCTGCTGCGAGTCAATCACGCCCTCAGAGGGCGACTGCCCCATTGGACACCCGCCTAAAATGTGCGCCGTGGTTGGAATATTCACTGTTACCTGTGTCACAGCACACTGCGCTTTTCCGCCGACGCGATCGGCAAACCACTCGGTGAATTCATTTGCCGCGGGAATCTCGGAAGGCACTTTATCGCTTCCATCCTCGCGCTCGGACACCAACCCACTGCGAAAAAAAGTGAAGGGACTGCGGCCGAAGCGCACGCGTATACGATTGTCCAAGTCTTGCATGACAAGAAAAATCACGCTCGTTTCGGCCCAGCGCGGATTGAACGTAAAGCGCAGAAATTCGATGGGACGGGTCAAAATTCGCCAGACAAATTTCGCTGAGCGTCTGAGTTCACTCGGATCGCTGATGAGCGGCGTTGCAAGCAACCTCATGAAATTTGACCCAACGGGATAACGCACCGGCTCAATGGCGGTGTCGGCGTCTGCCTTGAAAATCGAAGAGATCGCGATTCCGTGTGAGTAGGGCAGCTTGCGTGTTGAGCCAAGTTCAGTGCTGCCGGTAAAAACTTCGCTGTTGGTGCGGACGTGGTGGCCAAGCAGATTTGAAACATTCGGCAGAGTTTTGTGCTTATCGCGGCATTCAAGCAACAGCCGGAGAGTGCCCAGCACACCCCCCGAAAGGATGACGTGTTTACTTCGAATCTTTCGACGCTTCGGAAAGAACAACGAGTCCACCGACTGTGCCGACAATTCCCAGCCCGCGCTGCCGTCTTCGTTCAGCGGCCGCAGAGCGGTTATTTTTGTCAGCGGCTGAACAACGGCTCCGCGCTTTTCAGCGAGATAAAGATAGTTTTTATCGAGAGTGTTTTTTGCATTGTACCGACAGCCAACCATGCATCCGCCGCAGAAATTGCAACCGGTCCGCTCGGGTCCCTCGCCATTGAAGTAGGGATCGGCCACCGTGCGGCCAGCCTCTCCGAAAAAGACAGCAACTTCCGTTGGCGCAAAACTTTCCTGAAGGCCTTTGGCTTTGGCGTATTCCTCGATCGTATTGTCGATGAACGTGAGCTTTGGATTGGTTGCCGCACCGAGCATTTTTTTTGCAAGCGCATAGTATGGAGCAAGCACTTCACGCGCATTTCCGATGACCCGCCACGACGGACTTTCGAACGCCTTGTCGGAAGGAACCATGAGTGTGTTGGCGTACACCAGGCTGCCGCCGCCCACACCAGCGCCGCTGAGAATTAAAACATCTTTGAAAAATGTCAGCCGCTGTATGCCAAAACACTTAAAAATAGGTGCCCATAAATAACGCGGCAGGTCCCAGTTCGATTTTGCATAATCTTGCGGGCGGAAGCGGCGTCCTTGCTCGACGACGCAAACCTTGTATCCCTTCTCACTCAAACGGAATGCGGACACGCTGCCGCCGAATCCCGATCCGACGATGACAAAATCAAAGTCAAAATCTTCACCACCGGTGCGCTCGTGATTTTCAGACACCCCAGACCTCATTGGCAAATTTGAGTTTCAATCCGGAACATCAGGGAGCCGCTCCGGAACCGGCCTTCGGCTTAGCCTTTTTTCCGGACCCTTTGCCAGCTGGTTTTTTACCTGGCGTCTTTGCCGGCGGCTTGACTGGTTCCGGCGCCCGCTGACTTGCAGGCACGGGCAAGTAGTAGGCAATTCCACCGCCAAAGGTAAGTGCACTCAGCTTATTCTGGCCTCCAACCACGTTAACGGCAACTTCTTCGCCATCAAGAATAGTGAGCGGACCACCAGTTGTTTCGAACGACCCGGTCGCATAATCGCCCATCCCGAAAACGCTCAAAGAGTTCAGGATAAAAAATTCTGCAAAGGCGCCGAATCGCAGACGCGAGAGTTTCTGCATCTTCAAATCGAGTTCGTTTGCAGGCTGTGCGACCGCCAGAGCAAACTTGGCTCCAAGGCCCAAATCGTAAGAGAAATATCCAGAAGCTCTGAGCTTTTTCAAGGCAAAATCGACCGACAATCCAACCGGCAAATAGCTGAAGCTGAGAGTGTCTTTTACAGCCCCATCGGTACTTGCCGACATAGTGCGAAAACCCAACAGGGCGCTCACGGACAGAGGACCCATTTCCAGAGGAGTCACTGCAAGATCACCGCCGAAGAAAATGAGCGCGCGACTGACTGTTTTTTTATCGGGATTCGAGAGCACTTTCGATGGATCAGCCGGATCCACCAAAACAGTGCTGGGAATTGTCAACAGTTCACTGCCGCCGTATGGTCTAATCCCCAACGAAAAGGCAGAAGCCTGCATTGGGCTGGCCAAACCGCACGTCAGTGCAACGAAGATTAGTCTGGTCGGGCCAAATCTCAAACAGCTCATGATACCCTCGTTAAGTGCGCTTCATGAGGGTATCGGACGAATATCCGTGAACTTTTGCTGACCTTTTGTGTCAGCGAATTGTCATGGCTTTTCTTGTAGATCCGCGTGGTTCGACAGGTAGACAAAGTTCTTGCCGTTAAGCGCACATGCTCCCGCTTCGGCCGCCGGATACGATACCGCAACAACTTCGAATGCAATGTTTTGTTGAACTCCAAGGCTCTGGAATTGAGTCACGGCGGAAACGTCGCCGGACACTTCAATCTTGGTTCCGCTCGGGACAAAACAGTTGGCGACAATTGACTGAGATGCGATGGCAACAAATGAGTCCTGCTTGAAAACAACCAGCCTGTTCTTGGCAGGTTCAGGCTGTGCTGGTTCAGGCTTCACTGGTTCAGGCTTCACTGGTTCAGGCTTCACTGGTTCGGGCTTCACTGGTTCGGGCTTCACTGGTTCAGGCAGCACTGGTTCAGGCTTCACCGGTTCGGGCAGCACTGGTTCGGGCTTCACTGGTTCGGGCAGCACTGGTTCAACCGACGTTGATTCTTTTTGATCCGCTCCGGTTGCGGCCTCGATGTTCGCGCCGCGTTGCAAACATTGTCCCTCGAAAACGGCCTGAGGGTCGTCTTGGCACAACTTCGCACGGTCGACAGCCGAGCGACGCTGGGTGGGGTCGTTGGCACATGACACGATCAAGCATGCTAGAGCAGGAAAAATTGCAAGCGAACAAAAGTTGTGATTGTTCCGCGCAGTGTTGGCCGAGCCTAATTTTGTTGAGCAAAACTTCATCACCGCAACCTCACTTACAATTCGGAACAGACGTGGGAGTCACGCTAAAATGGGCAGAAAACAAATATCCGGGCGCAATTAAGCAGCCAGTGATATCGTGACCAACTGCCTTGAACTCTGTCTGAGAAACGCGGCAAAGATCATTCACCAAAAAAGTTGCCGTTGCGACACAATAATCCAAGCCTTCCTGGTAGGCAGCTTTGTTAGCTGTAATGTCCAAGTTTTGTTTTGCCTTCAGGTATGTTTCTGTAGTCACACTGGTTCGTAGGGAGAGTTTGAACTTACCGACCGGAACAGCGCCTCCCTGACCATCGGGAGCCGAGTCCGTATCACCTCCGGAGCCCGACGAAGCGGCAGTCGCCCTACACACCTGATTTTTCTCAACCTCTGCCTTGGTCTTCACCTCTTGAGTCGTCTTCCCGCCACTTCCGACACAGGTCACGAGAAACGACCCACTCACCGCCTTGTCGGCAACGATATCCTTGACGACCAAAAATCCCTCGGCCTTCTGACCGGCAGCCAAATCGTTCAATCCAGACTGTGACGAATCAACGCAGGCCGAAATCAGAGCGAACGCGATGATGCCGGTTGATACTCTTGCCAAGGACATGAGCGCTGCCCCCTCATGAAATCCAAATAATTTAGCGAGCGTATCGGCAGGCGCAGAGGGAAAATAAAGTGGAAATAAAATATTACCGTTCTTACAGATGGATAAGTGCACGATGAAATTTCACGACGCGGATTTTTCTTGCTCCATGAGCACATCGTGGCGCAATTTCTTTTCAAAAAGTCTGCGTTTGATGCTCTCCCTTACAGACTCATCGGTTGCCTCCGCGAGGCGCTCGGAAAGCTGCAGTATTTCTTTTTTGAGCTGCAAGACGGGAGGAATGAAGCCTGCGTTTTTAAGAATCCGCTGTGCGAGCCGCAAATGCAGTGGAACGAATTGCCCCTCGTCGAGGTCCAGTGGCTGTCCGCGCAGGCTGAGGTTGTCGAACTCGCCGTTGTCGATTGCCTCCCTGATTTTGTTTTCTGCTATGATTTCAAACGCATTCATGAAAAAACCACTCCTTGCAGGTGTTTCTTCACCATTCATAGGAAATATCGGCATATATTCTGAATTCCGTGAGCTGAGCAGTGAAAAAGCCAACAAGTCCGCATATCCATCGGGCAACCAGCCAAAACAACGCATTGTTTTGACTCTGCCGGCAGGGCCTCCGTCGGGTATACTCCGTAGACCAATTAAGGAATCAAAGTGCTGTCTGCGCCCGCTTCCCAAGAACCCGTCGTTCACCAGACCCGATGTGCATTCGTTATGCACGGACTCAACACGCACCCGAAAAAAATGTCGGACCTCGCAACTCTTGCAGAAAAGCTCGGGTTCACCACCACAGTGGGAATTCTGTCGGGTCACCAACCAGACGAAAAAAAAACGACAGATAACCTTGTTTCAGAGAACCAATGGCGACAGGAATTTAAAGAACAGTGGAGTCAATCTGTCAGCAAGTGCAACGGCCCGTCGAATGAGCGGCTGTTCATCGCATACTCACTTGGGGCCGTTACTGGCCTGAGTGTTTTTGATCAAGATGACTCAGTTATATTGCCGACAAAGATGATTTTAATTTCACCAGCTCTGGCGCTGCGAAAAAAAACTATTCTCATTCGTGCGCTCAGCTGGCTGCCGTTTGGCTCACTGCCGAGCGTCAATCATCCGGACTATCGAGCACGACCGAACACACCCCTCAAAAATTACAACGCTCTTTTCAAAATTCACGACGGATGGAAAAAGTTTCAATGGAAGGCAACCTCACAGATACCGACGCTGGTAGTTTTGTCACCGGACGACGAACTTGTTGACTCACAAAACATCGAACAGTCATTGAAGCAGCGACAACAGAGTTCATGGCAGATTCACTGGCTGTCGAACGAAAACTCAACGCTCCGGCCGCGCTATTATCATTTGATCATCGACGAACTGAGTCAGGGAAAACAACAATGGGACTCCTTCACCGAGGCTGCCGTGCGATTTGCAGGCGGCAAAACGGAGGCAAAGTGAACAGTGCTGCTAAAGAAACGTTGACTGGCTCGCGGAAAATGACGATTCTTGCGTGCATATGCGGCATCGCTTTAATTTCGAAACAGGCATTCGCACAACGCGGACTGACGTTGCCGTATCAGGAACCTGCAAATGGGCCATCGTCTGGAATCAGTGGATTTTTTGACACGAATGTCGTCGAAGAGAAGCATTTCGTGTCTGATTTTCCAACCCTCAGCATCGACTACGGACTAGGACGCGACTTGACCATCGGCACTTCGCTGCTGACAGTGATCTCAACAGCGCAGGCTATCGACAACAGCAAGGACAAGCCATTTCAATTCTTCAATGGAAAGCTCCGCTACCGCCTACTTTCGCATTCTGGATGGACAGCGACATTGACCGGATACTACGCCTACCTTCGCGCGAAAGGACGCCAGACTGGCGCCACAACCTATCTTCCGGCCGCAACATTCAATGCTGCACGGGAACTGCAATCCGGTTCTGCTGGAGTGTCGCTGTTGGTCGCTCAATTCACAGGCGAGTCGGGTGCCGAGAACGAGGCAAACTTCACACGCACAGACAAACTCTACCGGCTTCTCAGCGGGTGGTGGCGACCATCGATAACGAACAAAACCGAATTGGAACTTCTGGCCACCCTCTGCACTCCGACGCAGGCCACGGAGCTATCCAATTTTTCACGCGTCGACGTCTCGCAGTCCTGCTTTTCGGACAAATTGTATTCGGGCTTCTTGCGCGGTCTGTTGAGCTGGCGCTCGAGTCAGACCTGGCTGTTGTCCGCAGGTGTCATCTGGACACCGGGCTCGACATCAAAATTCATTCCGGTTCTCGCAGCCCATCATGTTGCAGGTTTTTTTTCGCGCCCCCCCGCCAATACCATTCAGCCAACAACGGATGCAGACAATGAAGAGTGACTTTTTGAAAATTTTTCGTCTATCAGCGGGCATCTTACTTTCTGGGTGCTCGAATTCATCGCCCCGCGCAGGAGCACCGTACAGGGCTGAGATCCTTTATTTCAGTCCGTCAACCGGTACCGCTGACGGTCAGTGGACTGTCGGCGAACGTGAGTTAAAAACCCTCGACAATCCTGAGAAACTTGAAGGAAAAAATTTTGAAATTCTCAGCGGACGTGCCCTGACAATCGACTCAACCATAGGCTCGTTGATTACAGGCCGGGTCAGTGGCAGCGAAAGGAAGAACCCAATCCGCTATGACGTCAGAGACGGGGTCATTATTCCCCGCGACAACACTACTCTGCTCATGTTCTCGGGCTTCTATGCGTTTGAACAAGTATTTGAACAAGTCGAAGCAGCAACCGGTGAAAAGCTTTCTGACCTGACAGACACTGTCGGAGGACGCTATCAGGTGCTCTTTGAACCGACAATTGAAGTCAAAGATTCCGGTGTCGAGGCTCGCGTGTCTCTCAAGCTGAATGCCGCATTTAACCCACAGTCGGATAACTTCATTCTTTTCCGGAGGTCCGCACTGGAACAAATTCCGCTTGCGGCGAATCTAAAAGTCATTTCACATGAGTTCGGTCATGCCCTGTTCAAGCGTTCTTTCTTCAATCAAAAGTTGGATTCATGTTCAGGGATAGACGATGCAGCAATTGAACAGCGCAGGAAGGAAAAGCTTTTCGACGGACATTTGTCGGTCGAATATGCGATTTCGGGCTTCAACGAGGGTTATTCGGATTTTGTCAGTTACGTTATGACTGGCGAAACAAATGCTCTCGTCGGCAGCTTTGGCAACACAGAAGACCGAATCGTGAAAAGTAGATCGCTGACAGGAGAGAAATTTACCTTCGCGCAGCTCGACGGGAGCCAAATTTGTCCGGCGGGCTTTTACTGCATCGGCACTTTGTTTGCGCGCGGACTCTACAAGGCATCTCAGATTCACGCTAAACAATCAGACGGCCTGCGAACCTTCAGCCGTCAGGTTTATGCGGCACTCAAAAGCGCGCAAAATTTTCTGAGACAAGGTCCTTCGCTGGATGTGCTTCCGTTTCCATCCAAAGATGCCGCTGCGTGCAAAGTGCGGCGCGACATCAGCCTAAGTTACGACGGAGCGGTGTCATCTGCGTTTTTGAGTGCGTTTCTGCGCGGCCTGCCCAGCGGCGAAGAGAAAACACTCCTGTGCATTGAACTATCTGAGCTGTTCGGAACAACCGGATTCGCCGAGGAGGTACGCGGTGTTTGCAATCCTTGAGACATTGTCACCGCTCTTGAGTTTGGGCGTCGGGTTTGTGAATTCAAACGTGCTCGATTCTTCTGAACTCACTACGAGTATTCCGGGCTATGAAGTCTTTGCACAGGTTTATGCACAGTTGCCTGCAGATAACATCTACCTGCGGCCAGCATTCAGATTATCCTACGAGCCCGAGACAAATGAGGAACTACCCTCGTCGCTTGGCCTGCGCGAGCAGACCTTCAAGTCGGCCGCCGAACTGGGAATCCTCTACAACAGCATCATCGTACCTGCGATTACACTTCAAGGGGCACTGCTGTCGCGCAGTCTGAAGCTTTACACCTCGGCACCCGTGAGCGGATCCGGCGCGAACTCCCTCAGCCGTGCGGAAACTCTCTGGCAGGCTGCAGTTACGGCCAGTGTCGGCATTCCTTTTGCAGGCGGAAGCCTCGTCGTTGAGCCCTATTACCGGCTCGTTGAAATTCAGGGCGACAACCGACAAAGCACCCAATGGGGATGTGATGTCAGCTATGCACTGCCAGTTTTTTCACCGGTCAACTAGCCGAAATATCCTATCTTTTTGAATAAACAGAGTTTATAGTGTCGCGGTCGGAAACTGCACGCCCGAGGTGCAGAAAGTCATTGCCTTTGCCGATATTTCAAGAGAATGACTGAAGGTCAACAAACTGTGAGGTTGTTGTGAAAGAAAACAGTTCGGTTTCGGAATTCTGCGGCGGTGACAACAAGAATGTGTCGAGAGATCTCCCTGGCGCCATGTTGAGCAAGGCAGTCTCGGACCTACACACAATGCGCGCCGGCCCCGGACTGATCAGGTTTTTTTCATCACTGACACTCCTCTTTGCCGCGCTCTACTTGAGCTACGAATTTTCGACCTCTGATGCGGGATTTTATTTCTTCGCCGCCGTCGCGGGTGTTTTCTTTGCTGCGGCAGCGGTTACGACACACGACGCAATCCACCACACACTCACAGGAATCGAGTGGTTCGATGAGATCTCTGCAAGGGTCGTTACATGGCCGGTGCTGTGGCCGCACGGTATTTATTCGGAGCTGCATAAGCTCCATCACAAGATGAACGGCGTTGACAGCCGGGATCCTGAACGGGTGACGTACACCGAGTCCGAGTATCAGAACGCAAACATATTTGTACGCTTTTATATGCGCAATCAGCTGCCACTGGCCATTTTTCTGGGCGGCGGAATTGGTATGATCATTGGCCATCTCTCACGCGCCGCTGGGTTCATGAAGCAATCGAAGGGTCTGCGCCGTCAGACGGCCTATGACCTCTTGGGCATTCTGCTGCTCAACGGAAGCCTTTACGCGCTCGCGGCTGCGCACGGACAACTAGGCAAGGCATTGTTGCTTTATTTCATCGTCGAACGGATAGGCGGTGGCCTCCTTCAACTCCGCGCACACGTCGAGCACTACGGTTTGTCTGGAAAGCGCTCGAATTACTTTGCCACGCAGCTTCACACGTGCAGAAATATTGAAACCAACCGTGTGATGTCGTGGTTGATGAACGGACTCAACTTCCATTCTATCCACCACGCTTTCCCGAAAGTTCCTTTCTACAACCTCGAGGAAGCGACTCGGCGGATGAACGAACTCCTGCAAAAGAATAACGTGGACACCCTTCCGCAGGCAAAAGGCTACGTCGCGACAGTGGTTAATCTGTCGCGCGAAATGCGACTCATCAATTTTTCTCAGACAAGCTCACCTCAAGTTGAGGCTGACTGATCAGGGCAAATAAGTACGAACGGGGCGACGGGCTATAGGCATGTAAGGTAGCCGGCAGTAGTCGTTTGCGAGCCTGCCAAGATGGTCGGGAATGCAGCTGCGCTCCTCCACGCTGAGCCGGGAGTCTTGGTCTGGAATCAATGTTGATTTGCTCTCACACACCCAACGGCTATTGGACGACGAAATACGCAACAATGGCCCGATCCCGAAAAGCTGGTCATGAGTTTTGAGTCCGCAGATGCTCATGCGAGTCGAGTCCTGTTCATGAAGGACAATCAAAGTCGGTGTGCAATAGACAGCATCTGAAAAAACACTGCTGCACTGCTCTTTGAGCAATGCCGGAATTTGCAACGCCGCACTTCCAATCGGAGACACGACCCAACTATGCAATCCACGCACGTCGGATCGTGAACTTTCATACCGCCAGTCAAATTCTGTCACGACACATCGACTGTCGGTCTCCTGAAGGAAATCGAAAGGACTTCGTGAACTGGCAGTAAAGTGTGCGCAGACGAGAGTTGGAGAATTTTGCAGCGCATGAGAACCCGCATAAACAAAAAGTCCACGGCCGGTCTTGGGATTGTGCTGACACTGCAGGACGCGCTCATCCGTGTTTCGGCACACAGGCTGCCCATCCCAGATCAAAACGTCCTGCTGAGGCGCGGAAGAGTCGGCCGCGGTGTTATCTTCCGCGGTATTGCTGCACACTTTACTCCACAGTTTTTCGGCGACAGATTTGAAGCGATCCAGAGTTGGGTCACTGTCATCGGTGCGCAATCGATTGAGCAGGCGGCAATCGGTTGCAGACATTCCTGTGCCCCCGTTGTTATCTGCAGCGCGTAGCAACACGTTCATCGTTTCGGTCAGCGTATCTGCTGCTGCAACCGTTGAAACGTATCCGGAAATGCCAAAAGCAGACAACGCAAGCGCCTTTGGGATCACTGACTGTGCCATGTGTAAATCCTCCCTGTTGGACTGATTGACAACACTTCACTGCTGACTGCAAAAATTCAAAAGTAAATTCATAAACCACAAAAAGAATTGCCCGCCGTTGAGCAGGCGGGCAGAGAAAAATGCATTTATGAAAATTTCTTTAAACCGTTACACGGCTATCTGAGAGCTTCCGCCACATGTTGACGTACCGACTTTTTCTTTACCGGTGGCGAAAAAATCGAACTTGCGCTGAGGACTTCGTCGATGCGGGTTGTCTCAGGCTGTGCTGAGTGTGATCTGACCCAGCCAAGAAAAGCGGCGGCGAACGTGAGAGCGAAAAGCGATGAGGTCAATCTCATAAGCATCCCGAATCCTCCTACAGACCGATGCTTTTCGAGGTGGTATCCACAAAAGCAAGGTGTGCCAAGAGTTTTTTTATCGCCTATAAAATTAACAGTAGTTTCATATTTGTAGCAGACAATTCAAAAAAAATTCGTCACGCGGCAGATTCATTCATTGCGCAGGACCGCATCCGCGGAGCGGGCCTTTTGCAGCATACTGCAGACGTCATCATCGCTGACCTCAGAAAAATCGACGTAGAATTCGCCGACCGCAGAAAAAAGTTTCGCAACGTGAAGGCATTCGACTCTGTCCGCAAAACGGGTCATCACCGACATTCCCTCGCTGGATGAGACCGCGACTGCTGCGATGATCTCGGCGGGTTGTCGTCTGCGAGCCCACATCAGCGCTGCACGCATCGTCGCTCCGGTTGCGACTCCATCATCGACGAGAACTATTCTTTTATCCCTGAGTGAGAGGTGGGGTGCTGATTTGCGCCAGCGGAAATCTCTCTGGCGCAGCACTTCCAGACTTTTGCGAAACCAAAGGCGGAGTTGTTCATGCGGGAGATTCAGAACTTCTTCCTCTGGATAGAAATTCCCTTCAATATCTGCAGCGCCGAGCGCAAATTCGGGCGCCAAGGGTGAGGAAACCTTTCGCACAGGGACGATATCAAGCGGACATCGCAGTCCGTGCGCTATCACCAATCCCATGGGAACAGCACCTCGCGGCACCGCAAGGACAACCGTTTCGGCGCGCTCGTGCTGAAGAAGCTTTTCCAACAAAAGGTGTGCGGCGTGCTCACGACTTTTAAAAATCATAACCATCCCCCATTGTTGGGCTAATTTAGACCGTGCTGAACGTTGGAACTCAAGGACTTTTCAGAAGGTTCCGAGAATGCACAAATCGTGACGATATACGATTCAGAGGAGACACCGTATGGTCGTTTCTCGAAGGCAGGATATTTCAGCGCGTTGGACGGCTGTCTGCTCTGTGGCAGTTTTAGCGGCCACCGCAATATCATGTGGAACTTCGCATCCCGCTCCCACATCTGATGTCTCCGTCAGGCCAACTCCTACGCCAACGGCCGTAGCAGAAGTGAAAGTGTCCAACGAAGCCGGCCGATATGCTGACTACATTGCCAAAAAACCTATTCCAGCGATTTACAAACCCTACGACCCCAAACTCCTGTTCTACGCTTTGTATGTAAATTGTGCGGGCTGTCACGATTTCGTGACCGAACTGGCCGAGGTTAAGGATCGACTGAAGAAATACAGTGCCTACGGCTCCATTCAGGACAGAATATCGAGTGGGTCAATGCCGCCAAACAAGCCCAATTTCGCCACATCAGCTGAAGGCAAGGAACTCCTCGGCCTTCTTAACTCTCTATGATCATGCCTTTTAATTAAATTTTTTATCACAGACTCAAGTCAATGCGAAGATCAGCCGATCTCGCTTCCATGGTACAGGAGGCAGATACATGAGCTTTAAGAATGAAAGCCCAGCACAGTCGGATGGTGAAAATATTGCGGCCGCTGTTGAAACCTCCGAAAGGCCCTCGGAGCAGACCTATGCCTCGGCGGTCAAGGCGCACCGTCGGCAGGCACTCAATCTCTCGCTGGCTGGTGGTCTCGCTGCCGTCCTGGCTGCCTGCGGCAAATATGTTGCACGTTTTGACAAATTCCCCACGAACCTCGACGGCGGCCTTGGCAAAAAGGGCGACGGTGACGGCGAAGGTATCAACAAACAAGGTGGCGGCGACCAAGGTGCGGTCGATCCGAATAATCCCAACAACGGCGACCCCAACAATCCCGTCGACCCGAATACACCGCCCAAACCAGGCCTGAAGCCCGGCACGTGTTTACCGGTGAGCGTGCAAATTGTTGATACATCCGAGAAAGCCGGTATTACCGTCGACGACGCAGCGGTGGACGCGCACCAGCACTTTTTTGGCCGTTCGTCTCGATTGCTGGCAATTAAGTTTGCCAGCGGAAAACTGGCGCAAAACGATTTCGTGCACCTTGTCGGCAAAGCGAATGCTGCCGACACATCGGGGAAGATCCTTGCCACACGCCGTGTGCAGTCGACTGACCTGAGTAACAACGTTGCAAAGCTTGTCTTTGAATCTTTGACTCTCATGGGAATGACCCATGTTGACGTCGTTCTTGTTCGACCCAACAGCAAAACCAAAAAGACGCTCGACCTTCGCCCTGTCCGAGATACGATCGACGGCATGGAAGTGATTGACCTTGCAAAGGCCACACTGAGTAACGAAGAGCTGGTCAAGGTGTTCGACACATTCGAATTCGGCAAAACCAACCCGCGCATGGGAAATTCCAGCAACGGCACTTCGGACATCGGCGGATCGAAGGTTACGCTCGGGAAACAATTCCAAGTGCGCACTGCCTACACGGCTGCAACAGACGGATCAACTTGGAACACTGCGGACATTATTCCGACGAACGCATACCGTGTTGAGGATATCTACGGTGACGTCATTCCGGCCAGCAGCCACCCCAATCTGTTTGCGAAAATGAACACGTTCATTGTTTATCTGAAAAAGACAGTCGGAAACAAGACGGTTCTCGTGCGGCATTTCATCTTTATCGGGTAAGGCGACACAAGGGAGATAGACCATGGCAGAATTTCACAGCGAAGTCAGCAGCAGAGAATTAAGGATGGACCGTCGCCAACTGCTCAAATGGACGGCGGCTGCACTCGCCGTTGGCAAATTCATGAACACGGAAGCGGCGCTGGCCGCAGGCGAATGCACGGCGATTGGCAACCTTGTCGACCTGCCGGAAGGCCTTAAAGACGTTCCGAGACTCACCAAAGACAACAGCTCAATTGCTGCGAAAGATTTCCTTTATTGGATTGACGGACCGATGAACACGGCATTGAGCGGCTACAACGGAAATTTGGGGCAGAACCGCGCATTGGAGACCCGCGCACGGCTGTCGTGTACCATGCACGTCAAGCACAGCTCAGCATCATACATCGAGACAGTCATCTTGACCGATGACAACGACAACATCATCGCCCAACAGTATTTCGATGCGAATTCACGTTTGCCGGAAGGCGGTTTTGCGCCCTACGTTATTTTTGAAAATCTTGCGCTTGAGAAACAGACGTACAAGGTGTTTTTCATCCAAAACAATGGCGAGAAGCCGGCGGTTGTTTTTGAGCATGTTATCAAGGACGCGCAGCCAAGCCGCTTCGACTACGAACACCTGAGTCCGCAGGCGCGTGCAGAGCACATTCTCTCAATTCTCACAGATGAACTCAACGATGTGACGCCGCAAACGGCAAACATCAAGACTTCAGTGAACTATCGCTTTGAAAAGTGGCTCGCAAATGAAGTTGGGGCCACCGAAACCGCTGGAACGGGATTTGTCACAACTCCCTATGGAACGTGGCAGGACAGCGTACACACGGCACGTGCGCGCATCAATCAAATCTACATTGATGCCGACAACCGAGGTGACTTTGAAATCGTCGTGGACTTCATGCACCCCGAAAGCGCAGGCGACGATGCTCACTACATGCGCTACTTCCTCGTTCTCGATCCGGTAGGTCGCGTGCTTGGCGCGGTGCGGCGCATTTCAGGAGGCGACACGCTGTCGAGTGAACGAGTGCTTATCCGCAAGGGATTTTGGACGCCTGTGAAGACTGAGGTCTACAACAACCTTAGTGCGGTCGAAAAGTCATACAGCTACGGCCATCAACTTAACACAGATGCGATGGTCAAGGGCGATGCAGCCATCAAGCAGGGTGGTGTGATTCCCTATGCGCGTATGCACGTGCGACACACTGGAACAGGCGCGGCACAAAAAGTGGACGACTCCGTCCTCGAAAATGGCTTCTGGTTGCCTGCGGACATTAACGACGCCAAGTACAAGCAGCTCAATCAGGTCAACATCATCAACTGTCCGCATATCCAAATTCTCACGGACGATAAATTCCACGCCATCGCCCGTGCATGTGTGAAATTACGCTGACTGCGCAGTCGCAAGACTGCTGGTGGCCCTCCCGCGCGCAGAACCCCGTGCACTCAAAAGGTGACACGGGGTTCTTTGTTGTGCGCGACGCGCGAAAAGCTGTGAATGAAACTGCTGCGAGCTATTGGCAGACGACGTCATCTACCGCTGGTCCGCGACCACTTGGCTGAGAGGGAACAAAATCGATTGGAATTGTAAACGTACCCACGCGCAGGCGCAGCTGCTTGGAATCCACTTCGATGTATTCGATGTTGCCGATCGATGTGGAGACACCATAAACCTTGGTCTTTACTCCATCGGCCTTGATGCGCTGCAAATCCGACAAACCAAATCCCTTAAGGAAATTGATGTCAAAATTGATCGAACCCAAAATTGGAATGTTGCGGACTTTTGCCGTGCACTTGAGTGGCGAACGCATCTGCATCGAGAGGAGAATATTCGAACTCACTCCGCCCACCATGAATGTGTCAGTGTTGGCAACCACCTGACGGGTTGTGTCATCCGCAGGGCCTTCGGGAATGTATCCCTCAATTCGTTTGTAGATATTGGTGATGTTTGGTCCTTTGAGCAAAATGCTCAGGTTGCGTCGCCAGTCGAAACCGGGCTCGAGAACGACGTTGGCAATCGCATTGAACGCTGCAGACGGAGTGAGTGTTGGCGGCTGTTTGAAGCCCGGAACTTGAAAGAACTGAACCGGAATATTCTCGAAACGATATTTGTCGGTGATGATCGTAATACGGCTGGGTTTTGAAAGGTCAAGAAACTTGACGGTACTGAGTTGTCCGCCTAGAGCGTCTGCTATGGACAGTCCCGAGATCGATACAAGTTGTTTGCCTGCAAACTTTGCGACAACACGCTGCGAACCAATCAAACGAAGACCATTGAATGTTGCGACCGCATTCGCAATGCTATTACTTAGCACGAGTGAGGTGTCAGATTTTTCAATTTTCTGCCATGGAATTTTGCTGATGAATGAGAGCAGCGAGTTTGCTCCAAAGGTCGAAAAAAGATCTTGAACAGTTTTTCTGTCAAAGTCAGTTCTTGTCAATGAAATGGTCGTGATGCTGTTCATCACCTCGCTGAAAACATCGACACCGGCCTGCCACTGATCGGCTGGAATGCGGTCGTCCGGTTGCACGTTGCAATTCTGCAGCGAGAAGTTTTTACACCAGGTCGCGAAGTCAATCACCGATAAGTTGGAAAGGGTTTGGCTTTCAGAATCAGTTTCTTCCTGAATACCACATGAAACCAGTGTACCCGTCGCACCCAAAACGCCAAAAAGAGTCAACCCAGCAATCACAGAGCGAACTGACAATGCCTTCATGTAGCGACCTCACAACTATCAGAGGGTACGACGCGGATTTCTACATCCGAGTCGATGAAGCAAAATTCCTGCCAATGAATTGCGCCGGATCATCAAACCCGAACATCAGGCAGAAGCCAAAAATTACAAACATTTCAAACAAAGCAATTCTGTTGAAGAGCAAAGCACAATTTGGCGGGCATGCAAAGTCTTTTTACAGTGTCCAATTTTTAAACACATCATAAAATGAAAAAAAGTGGCGCTGTGCGCGCCACTTCTCCGTTTTTTTAATTCTGGAAAAAAACGTCAGGGAGCAATGAACCAACTGGTCTGCATCGTTCCGGGGGGATTAATGTAGTCGGCAAAAACATTTGGCTCAATCTTGATTCTGCGTGCCTGTGTTGTGAGTGTCATTGCTCGGCATGCTCCTGCCGGAGAAAGATAACTTGCAACAAGCACAGACTCCATCAAATTCGAAGTGAACGCATAGTCAAGTCCGGTATTCTCGAACCTGTAAAAGAATTTTGAATTGAAACTGAAATGCATGAGCGTGCTGTTGATTGCGGTCGCCTGCTGCGATGTGCACGGGTTCATGTATGCCTGCCCTGAACAGTTGTTGTTGACAAACAGCGGCACCGCACAACCAATCATATTGCCCGTCACCAATCCGAGCTGTTGATTGCTCTCGCTCACGGCGTCTCCACCCGGCAATGCGAGTGAATTTGCAACCTGATAGATTGAATATTTGTCTTCGTTCATGGAACGAACATACAAGCCACTGGCAAGCGAGTTCGCTGTCTGTGATGCACCCGTGTAGGGAAAGGTAACGTAACTGATCAGCGCACCCAGCGGATTGTCAGCGCTCTTGTAGACCTTCAATCCATTTGAAACAGCGTTGCAGGTATATGCCGTGTTGATTATCTCGCCAGTCTCAAGTTTTGCGTTGTTCGAGATGCCATCGGCGCGTCCGTCATCCACTCCGGACTCAAACTTCTGCCCGCCTGCGGGACAGTTGGGTCCCGGTGGTTCCGTTGAAGTTTTTACGAGCGCTGCGGGCCCGGCGGGGCCTTCTTTACCGCTCGATCCGCGCTCACCTGCGGGTCCCTGTGGACCTTGCGGGCCTATCGGACCTTCGGGTCCCTGCGGGCCTTCAGGGCCCTTGTCCGGAGTAATCTTTTTTGCGGCTAATGAAATTGCGTCGGGATCGATGCTCGTCGCAGATTCCCATCGGTCGCGCATGCAGTATTTAAACTGCGTTTCGGAAACGATGTAAACCAAACGCCGCTGCTGGCTGGCATCACATTTGGGAAGTGAGCGCTCTGTGTCAAAGACAGTTGGGGTCTGCCCTGTAGTCGCCACCTCACCATAGCGCGAAACGAATTTCTTCGAGGAAGCTCCAAATTCGCATGCGACTAAACTCAAACATCCCGTCAGGATGACCGCAATGCGAGCCTGCGTTGCAGCGTTGTGAGGGGATCTCCCAGATCCCAGCTGCCGGTCAGTGCGTTTCACTGCTCGTCCCTCCAAGCAAAGGTGTCCGTCCAAACTGGACACAATCTGCCGAGTGTTCGACGGCGGGTTGACGGAACTTGAGAATTTTTTTTTAAAAAATCATGATGGCGAAAAAGTTTCAATAATTTCAGACACCTAAAAGAGTCGGGCGCTGGGTTTATCTGAGTTGCTGGATTGAAAGCTGACTTTAGGCGAGTAGATGGAGCCCATATCGGGGCTTGAACCCGAGACCTCTTCCTTACCAAGGAAGTGCTCTACCACTGAGCTACATGGGCTTGATTCCGGAATGGCAACCCCTATCAGGGTGACACTCCGGAGTCAAGCCGCACGGGCGCACCCTGAGAGAGCCGTCTTCAGCGGCACAGAGAGCGCATCTGCGCGTACAGGGCATCAAGGAATTCATCATTGAAATTCTCATGCACCAAGCGAACTTCATCGTCGGTCAACGCATTTGTGTAGTCGACAAAACGGCGCAGGTTCGGATCAGACAGCATAACGCCCGAGTGCGATCGGGACTGCTGAGATGGAATAAACTGACCTTTCTTAATTTGAGCCTGTGACTGGCTCTGCGCAACCGGAATATCTTTAGCCTTCACTTGAGCCTGACCCTGTGTCTGGCTCTGCGAAGCAGGAAGGTCTTTGCCCTTCACCTGTGCCTGACCCTGTGTCTGGCTTTGCGAAGCGGGAATGTCTTTGCCCTTCACCTGCGCCTGACCTTGGGTCTGGCTCTGCGAAGCGGGAATGTCTTTGCCCTTCACCTGCGCCTGACCCTGAGTCTGTGTTTGATCCTGTTTGACAAGACCTCCCTCAGCAGGACGCAACAGTGAATCGACGTGACCGATCTGCAGCAAGTATGCGTATGCGACATCTTGAGCAATCAGCATGGTGGTGTTGACGTCCATGCAAAAGTCACCGCCCGAAGGAAGTCCCCAGTCGGCGAACAAACCCTGATAGCCCATGTAGGCGAGTTCATCAGCACTCGGCATTGACTGCTCGAAGGCTTGGACCGAGAAGTCCGAAGATGCACTTGCCTGTGCGGCAGCCAGAACAACACAGGAAACCGAAAGTGATGCAATAATTTTTCCAAACATAACACCTCCTGATTTTTTTGATCGTGTCGGCCCGCGGACTCTGCAAAAAATGTTCTCAAACAGATGCACCCACAAAACAAATATTCAACCTGAATTTATGAAACGGATCTTTGCTCTAGAACCTCATAGAGCCCCCGCTCCAAAGCGGAATCGAGAACTTGCTGAACGTTTTCAACGAACACGAATTCCATGCTGTGCTGCACGTCATCGGGAAGTTCCGTAATGTCCTTCTGATTGCCCGTAGGCAAAATCACCCTGCGCAAACCCGACCGGTGAGCTGCCAAAACTTTTTCTTTGATTCCACCAACAGGCAGGACTAAGCCTGTCAGACTCATCTCTCCGGTCATTGCAGTATCGCTGCGTACCGGTCGACCGCTCCACAGCGAAGCCAGTGCAACAGCAATCGTCACTCCGGCTGACGGACCGTCCTTGGGAACCGCACCTGCGGGAATATGAATATGCAAACCCGAATGTCGAAAAAATCCGGCGTCTATTTCGAGAGATTTGTGCTGCGACCAAATAAAACTTCTCGCGGCCTGAGCGCTCTCGCGCATCACATCTCCCAACTGCCCCGTCAATTGGATATCGCGCCCCCCTGGCAAAGATACGGCCTCGACGTAGAGAACATCGCCGCCCGTTTCAGTCCATGCCAAAGCTGCCGCCACACCGGCCGGAAGAGACTGCCGGCGTGCGTCCACCGGATAAATTGGAATACCGAGAAGCTGTTCAACTCCGGCCGCATCCAGCTCACTCTTCACAGTCTGGCCCTGTTCGAGTGCAAGCGCGACACGCCGAGAGACACGGCCGATGACACGCTCCAATTGACGAACGCCCGCCTCGCGCGTGAAACGCCGGATCATGAAGTTTATTGCATCATCGGCAAAATGTAATTGCGTGTCGTCGAGCCCACTTGTCTGCAGCTGACGGGGAATGAGATACGCATGAGCGATATGCATTTTTTCATCGTCTGTATATCCGGAAAGCCGGACTATCTCCATACGATCCAACAGCGGCGGCGGAATGAGTTCTGCGGTGTTTGCTGTAACAATGAAAAATACCTTTGAAAGGTCGAAAGGGACATCCAGGTAATTGTCATGAAAGGTGTTGTTCTGCGCGGGATCAAGAATCTCGAGCAACGCCGCGGCCGGATCGCCGCGAAAGTCACGTCCCAATTTATCCACCTCATCGAGCATCAGCAGCGGATTCCGCGCACCGGCCCGTCGGATGGCCTGAATGATTCTTCCTGGCATCGAGCCGATATAAGTTCGCCTGTGTCCGCGCAGCTCAGCTTCATCGTGCATTCCGCCCAAACTCATCCGCTCAAAGCGTCGCCCCAAAGCTTTTGCAATCGATGACCCGAGCGAGGTTTTGCCGACTCCCGGCGGCCCGACGAAGCACAGAATGGGATCGCGCGCCGTGCGATTGCGTTTCATCACCACCAACTGCTCAAGAATTCTTCCTTTGACCTCATTGAGACCATAATGATCCTGATCGAGGACCTTTCGGGCGCGCAGCAAATCAAGATTGTCTTCGGTGGTAAAATTCCACGGCAACTCAGCAATCAACTCCAGATGCGAACGAAGAACCTGAAAATCGGGCGCGGCCACATTGAGTTGTTCGAGACGTTCCAATTCAGAGAGTGCCTCCTTGAGAACTTCAGCAGGCGGAGAAACAGATACGATTCGTTCCTTCAATTGCTGCAATTCCAATTGGGCTGCATCGTGCGATCCCAACTCCTGTTGGATCGCCCTCATTTGCTGCCTGAGTAAATATTCACGCTGCTCGCGTGACATCGCACTGGCCGCCTGAGTGCTGATCTTTTCACGCAAATTCAAAACCTCGACTTCGTATCCAAGAAAATCAACCATCTTTTTGCAAAGCACAAGCTGACTGTCGGACTCCAGCAGAGACTGTTCTTTGTGCACGTCAAGACTGAGCAGCGAAGCCAGCAAGTAAACCTGACCCAGAGGATCCGGAATCTGCTGAACAAGCCGAACAAGATTGCCGGTACCTTTGAGCTCGGTCAGCTCTTGAATTTGCTCTGTCAAGTCGACGATCGAACGCTGCAAGGCGTCGACCTCTGATGAATTGTCACGCGACACCGGTGCCTCAAGAGCATCTGCCTCAAGATGTCTCCCATTATTTAAAACGCTGGAAACCCGAACACGAAACATACCCTGCAGATTAATCTCCAAGGAAGAATCCAAACGGACGAAGCGGCGGACGTGCGCAAGCGTGCCAATCTCGAATAAATCCGCAGCCAGCGGATCGCTCGCTGCCGAATCACGCTGGGTCAGTGCGATAATCCATTTTTCTTCCGTGGCCAGCGCAGCCTCGACGGCAGCAATTGAACTTGGACGGCTCACAGAAGTCGGTACGATCAGATGAGGGAACAAGACCGCGTTGCGGATCGGTATCAGGGGAAGTCGACGGGGAAATAATGGCTGAGCCATAGTGCACCTCGATTTAAATCGGTGACCCCGCAATCCTCAGGAATGCAATAAGCCAAACAACGACAGAGTTGAACAAAAAGGCAAGATCCTTTCATAAATGAACTGATCGCGCTCTCGCTCATGCCCAGCGGAAGAACTAGCCTGAGAGCAAGAAGTCCTTACTCGGATTCAAGGGAGGAATTCATGACCATCTATACCGAGATATCATTCCGCGACATGGAACCCTCACCGCGAATTCAGGCACAGATCGAGCGAAGGGTAAAAAAGCTCGAAAGTGTATTCAATCACGTCTCTGCATGCAGGGTGATTGTCGAGGCTCCGCACAAGCACAGAATCCGCGGTAATCTTTTTCATGTACGCATCGACCTGTCGGCACCTCAGAAGGAATTGATTGCAAGCCGTGATGTCAGCGTCAATATAGCACACGAGCAGGTTGATGTGGCTCTTCGTGACGCCTTTGCCGCCATCAGAAGACAGCTTCAAAAACACAAGGAGAAGATACGCATCGACTATCATATCCCCGACAGACTTCCGACAGGTGTTATTCGTGAACTCTTTGCCTATGATGACTACGGAACTCTTGAAACCCGCGACGGTCGGGAGATCTACTTCCACCGCAACAGTATTGTCGACGGCGAATTCGACAGGCTGCAAGTCGGTGATGAGGTTCGCTACAACGAGGAACTCGGTGCAAAGGGACCTCAGGCCAGCACGGTTCATTTCGCACGGCATGCAAACCACAAGCCTGCCCCGAAATTGCCGGACGCTACCGGGGATTCGATACGAGAGTGAACGGGGAAGTGAAAAATGGATATTGGCGGAAGGCTATTGTCGGAGCTTGTGTTCTACAGGACGTATCCATTGCCGATCGCAGGAGGGCGAAGGGAGACCCGGCACGAGACGATTGCCCGTGTCGAACAAATGCACCTGGACAGATTTCCAATGCTCTCACAAGAAATACACAGTGCATTTACCTGGGTCTATTCAGGACATATTCGGCCGAGCATGCGTTCTTTTCAATTTGCAGGTGAGCCAATCATCCGCGAGAACGTTCGCATGTTCAACTGTGCAGGACAGGCACTCGACAGTGTGCAGAAATTCGCAGATTTTCTTTACATTCTTATGTGCGGCACGGGCCAGGGTTTTTCAGTCGAAAAGCAATTCATTGCCAATCTTCCGCTTGTCAGCGCCGGGCATGAAGAGCAATTTATCATCGATGACAAGAAGGAATCGTGGGCAGACAGCATCCGCACTCTCATCGCTAACCCAAAGGTTGAATTCAACTACGGACAAATCCGCGCACGCGGCACACCGCTTTCGACCGGCGGAACCGCCAGTGGTCCGGAGCCGTTGCGACAGGCGCACGAAAGAATTCGTACAGTACTCAAAAACGCGCTCGGCCGTAAGCTCACAGACATAGAGTGCGCAGATATTGTTTGCATGCTTGCCGAGGTGGTTGTCGTCGGCGGTGTCCGGAGGGCTGCATTGATTTGTCTGTTCGACGCCGACAGTCAACCGATGCTCAATTTCAAATCCGGACGGTGGTGGGAAAATCATCCTTGGCGGGCAAGAGCGAACGTCAGTGCGCGACTGTTGAGATCCGACGCGCAATTTGACGAGAAGGTTCGAAACATCCTCGGTTCTTGCTTTGCCGCACAGAGCGGAGAACCCGGAATCAGCCTGATGAACGATGCCAACTGGTTCTACAATCCATGTCATGAGGTTTCATTAAAAGCATTCTGTAATCTGACCTCAGTCAATGCGGCGGCCTGCCGCAACAAACAAGAATTTCTTTCAAGTGTTCGGGCCGCTACGTTCATTGGAGTTTTGCAAAAGAACTACACAGACTTTCACTATATCTCACGTCAATGGCAAATCGACTGTGAACAGGAGGCGCTTTTGGGCGTTAGTTTCACAGGACTTGCGCAGGCTTGGGGGCTAGTTTCAAGTTCATCCACACTGGCATCTGCCGCCGCATTGGCACTCGAAACCGATGAAATTTTTTCGCGACGCTTGGGAATGCCAGCAGCCGCGCGCATCGGCACAATCAAACCCTCCGGCACTGAATCCGCCGAACTGGGCGTCACATCCGGCATTCACGCTGCACATGACGACTTTTATTTGCGCAGGGTCAGAATCGAACTCGATTCCGCACTGGCGGCTCACTTAATGAAAATTTCACCCCTAGGCGAGGCAGGTTCAGGCCAGTTTCTTGAAAAGGATGCAGGCCAGGACGGCACCATTGTGGTTGCCTTTCCCATTGAAAACCAAGGAGCTATCTGCCGAAAATCGGAAAGTTCAATTCAGCTCCTCGAGCGTTGCCGGTTCATTACACAAAATTGGATCCTGCCGACCCACCGCCGCGGCCCCAATCCACACAATGTGAGTGTTACAGTCAGCTACAAACCGCATGAACAAGACAGTTTATGTGAGTGGATGATCAACAATAAAAATGCCTATAGCGGAATCAGTCTGCTCCCCGACAGCGGAGGCACTTATCTCCAGGCGCCATTTGAAAGCCTGACTCGCGAACAGTTTGTCGAAAAATTATCCGAACTGCCGAGTCAACTCGATTTCTCAGATGTCCACTCTGTTGGGGGTCATGTGCGTGACGACCGTTTCATCGATTGGGCATGCGCAGGCGACAGTTGCGAACCGTCGTAACAGAAATCAACCGGCTCGCCGGTTGCTCTCCTGCTTGATTGAAAGGTCGGAAACGTCCGGCTCATGGCCATCGGATTCAACAACAAGCCGCGGACGCATCTTTTGTGCGAGCCGGTCGACAGCATCGGCACGTGCACGCTCGGTTGACACCTGTGTCCCACGCGTGGAAACCAAGCCATCCTGATTTGCACTCTTCTTCAACCTGCTGCGCGTGCGCACGCCCTTCACCACATGACCCAAATCCTGCACAAGGTCTTCTAGACGGTAACTCTGCTCGCGCACATCTTGCACGTGCCTGTTGACCTCCGAACGAATCTGTCCCGCTTTTACAAGCGCTGCTTCAACTCGCTCAACAGTCTCGCAGATGCGTCCGACAACCTGATCCTGCCGATGCATTGAATCTGCTGTTTCCTGAACGGCTCGGGCAATTGCAGGCAGTCCATCACGAACGCTTACCAGCGAACCGGCCCAATCAGACGCTGTACGTTCTGCTACTCCCAAACGCGTACGCAGCGAAACCGTCGTCTCGACCATTTTTTTCTGCGTTTTCAGCGAAATTTCATTAATCTCGCGCGCAACCTGTTCAGTGGCCTCGGAAAGTAGTTGGATCTCGGCAGCAATCGAAGCAAAACCCTTGCCGAATTGACCCGCTCTGTTTGCCTCAATGGAGGCATTGAAACTGACAAGCTGTGCTTTGAAAACTATTTCATTAATGACACTAATTTTACCTTGCAATTCATCTAGTCGCGATGAGATCTCATCCATGAGGAGAATCTCACCATTCGCCATACGTACGCTTTCGATGATCACACCACTGCGCTCGAGACTCGCACCCAGATCACCGTGCATTCCCTGCAGCAGTGTGCTGCACTCGCTCAGTGCAACGGTCCTGCCCTCTATCTCAAGAAGCATTCCCTTGCCTTGCTCCTCAGCAACTGCCACGTCAGCTGCTTCAGCAGGATCATGGTCGGCAATTTTACGCAAAGCTTCGTTCAATTCATCGCCTGCCTCGACGAGCCGAAGCGTGTCGTCCTTCATGCGGACGGAACACTCGAGAAGTTCGCGCGAAATCGAACGGGCCGTTCCGTAGCCGAGAAGTCCGAATGCAAACAGCACAAAAGCCAGAGAAGCGTATGAAATGTTTCTTTGTAGCAGAAGGTCACCGAGGACCTCATCGGCTGAAACCGAAACAACAACCGACCAATTGAAACCTTCGGGAAAGCGTTGTTCACGCAACGGAGCGTATCCCCAAAGACGCTCAAGCCTTCCCACTCTGTCGAATTCAACAACTGAACCGCTTCGGCCGGCAACAGCCTCCTGGGCTGCAAATTGTCCTTGCTGGGTGGCAACGTTCCATCTCAGGATGCGGTCCTGATTTCTTTTGACTTCGCCCTTCTCACCGAGGAGCTCGGGCGTAATCTCAGCTGACAACAGACCGTCCTTGTTCATCAACAAAAATTGCGCCGTCTGCAGGCCGCTTTGCCTCAGCCGCTCAAAGGACGAGCGCAGTTCTGATTCAACAAAACGAAGGCTGGCGCGGGCAGTCAAAACTCCTGCAACACTTCCGTCGGATGCAATCACGGCCTTGCTGAAACTCACACCCTGCAATGTAGAGCCATGCAATGCGGTCGAAATGGGGTCCACTTGCAAATCCTCGACAGTCGAGCCCGAAAAGCCACGCACTTTGTCGTCGCTTGATTCACCGCGAAACGCGCGCTGAAACCAAGGCGTGTCGGCAAACGATCGACCCTCCATAACTTTGGTGTCGAGGGCACGCCCGTCGAAGCTTTTATTGTTGGATGCAACAAATGAACCAACCGCATCAACGAACATAACAGTGTCGTAGACCTGATAACCGGCAACCAGTGAGTTGAGAACATTGGTCATCTGTTCCCTGTTTCCTGATTGAAACACAGAGTTCAATGCAAAGGCCTGAACATCGGTATAACGCTCCGAAAAATTTGCCGCGATGCCGCCGGCAGCTGAGGCTGCATGAATTCTAAAATCGGATTTGAGTGCAGACTGCCGTGCACGATAGCTTTGTCGCAGTTGCCAAAATGAAATGAAAACAGCGGTTATAAGCCCTGCCAGCGTGAGCAGCATCAACTTGCTCCGCAGCGAAAGTGCGCGCCAGAACATGTGATTATCTCCCCTCAACATGCCCACCTTTCCTTCCGCTCTGCCGCGACATCGACGTGGTTCAGCAAAGCACGGATATCCAGCAAAGTGGCCAGTCCCTGTTTGAATCGGCCCAGGCCGATCATCCCGCCGGACGAAAATGAACTTGGAATACTCTTTGCATACTCAATATCTTTGTTGTCGAGCTGGCAAATCGACTCAATTGCGTCGGCTGCAACAGCCATCACACCCGATGAAGATTCAAACACGATCAAAGCCCGTGCGACGGACGAAGCAATTGCAGGTTTCATGTCTTGAAACCAGAAACGCATATCCATGACGCCGACAACATCACCACGCAGGCTGATGATGCCAAGATAAAATTTCTTTGTGTTGGGAACTTCACGCGGCTTTACGTACGAAACAATCTCGCGGACCCCAGCCAATGGCGTGCCATAGAGTTCACCCTGTACGCGAAACAGAAGGAAGTGCTGGCGATGAGCCTGATCCATTGTAAGCGAGTTGTTCATGCGACGTCCCTCTCTGTTGGAGCCGCCCAGAAAGCGTCGGTGATCTCGACTATGTCGACAACTATGACCGGCTCACCGTCACCGGAAGTCAGCGTTCCCAACAGCCCTCTTACATGCCGCAAGTGCGCCGCGAGTGGCGTAATGATTGACCGCTGACTTGCGACAACTCCGTCGATTCCGAGTGCAATCGGTTCACGTCCGCAGCGTAACAATATAACGTGACCGCGCTCGATGGCCAGGGAAGCTTGTACACGCGGACGCTGCGTCGGAGGAGCATGTTCGAGCAAATCACATAAAGTCACAAACGGATAAATTTTTGAATTGTACTCAATGAATTGCTTGTCACCACGCAATGTGTGGGTGTGAAACTGACCTGGCTCAATCAATTCATCAGTCAGGTGGCTTGGTAGGGCAAAGCATTGGTTTTGAGATTTTACCACGACAAGATCGAGCAACCGCAACGATTCAGGTAAAGAAATTTGATAAGAGGCAGACCGGTCTCTGTGGGTGACGACTTTCAGCGTTGCCGATATCGGACTGAGCATCGAACGAATTCTTTCCAAGCGCTCCTTCAGTTCTCCGGCCGAAAGAGAAGATTCATTTTCTGAAATTCCGCGCCCGTCATCATCGAGGGTAATGACGACAACACCACCTTCAGAGTTCGCTGATAGTCTCATAAATAGAGATGGCAACTTGCCTGCCTTGACACGCTCTTCGGGGGAATCAAAACCGACATCAAATACGGCGTGAACAAGCTCGATGAGAGGCTTCCAGAGGCCTTCAATCAAAGCTTCATCAAGCTCGACGTCCTGTCCCTCGGCATCCATCTGCAGAGCAATGTGCCGTTCCTCAGCCAAGTCGAGTATGAAGTCTTCAAGCTTTTCAAAGACCCTGCTCAGCGGGTGCATGCGCAGACGAACCGCTTTTGCCTGCAATTCAGCCGACAGTCTGAAACTTGTTTCAAGGGCTTTCGAGAATTCGGCGGAAGTCTGTTCACTGCGGTTCTGAAATGCAGCAATCACACCGTGCTGCGTGGCAATTCGTCCAACTGTGTCAATGAGATCCTCAATCCGCTGTTGAGTCAAGGCCGAGAAGGGAGCTGCCGCCCCTGCAGTCGAATCTGGCACACGCGATGGAATGAACAAATTTCGCTCGTCGGCAACGGAACCGCCGATGTTCTGCGCTTCGGAGGCTGCGCGCTGGAGCCCCGAACGGCAAATACGGATCGCGTCACCAAGTGCTGTGATGTCCTCGACGTAATCGGCATCTGTTCGGACTCCCGCCAACCAACGAGACAACGTCGTGTGCGCAAGCTGAAGAGTGTCCAACACCGTCCTGTGCGGTTGCAAATCCGACTTCAACAGCTCGCGGACGAGCTCCTCGGTTGAACCCAGCGCCTGCGCCAAGTCGTCCAACCCGACACCGCGGCTCGCACGACGCAGACTTTGTGCGGTCCGCATGACCCAAAGCAGCGCCTCTCGGGTATCTTCTCCCTTTTCCAGTGCGCAGCATGCCTCGTCCCACTGACCCAACAGGTCAGCGGCCTCAGCCAAAAAGATGTTGAACACATCCTGTGATATGTGCCCCAACAATCCCACGCGTTCCTCCGAAAAAAGACGATTCATGGGAGTGTTCGGAATTTCTCTTACTAAAGTGAGGAAGGCGGAACGCCGTTGTTTTGACGGCAATGATCACAGGCTATGCAAACTTTGCAGAAATATTATCCAAAGAATTTTCTCTAAAGTTTTCGGCTGGGTTTTCCGATAGCGTCTCAAATTTTGCGCGGAGGTTATCCTATGACGAAGGCTGTCAGTCCTAGCTGTTTCTTGCAAATTTCGTTTCTCTGCGCGGGACTGGCATCAACCGCATGTGTGCCGGGTGCATACAATTCCGTGCAATTGCCAACCCGCATCAAGCAATCGGCTGCAGAAAGTGGCACGGGTGGAAATGGCCAAACGGACCCGAATCAGAACAACACAGCGCAGCCCGGAACAACACAGCCCGGAACAAATCCCGTCAACCCAAGCAACCCAAGCAACCCGGGTGGCGGTGTGAAAATTGCACCCAACGTTCCGGAAGCAGATACAATCCGCAAATGCATGAACCTGTGGGGAACTGTTCCCTTCAAAGAAATCAAACCCGAGCACGTCAAGGTGATGGATGTCAGTGTCGGAGTGGGTGGTGGATTGATCGGAGGATCTTCACCCATTGCCGGAATCGGAAACATCATCAACGTCGGTAACCCGCGCGATCTTGAAATCACAGCGGAGCCAAAACTCATCATCATCCCGCTCAGCGTGAACCTGGGCGGGAGTACAAACTTCGAACTGATGAATCCCAACGGATGGTATTGCATGAAGGCTGCAGTTGGTGCGAAGAGCACGGTCGGAATCAAACTGCACTGCAATGCAAAACTTGCCCAGTCCGATTTGGGTGTGAGTTTGGAAACCAATCCGGGCGGAGCCGGCGGCGTGCCGGTAAAAGTTGGCATCAACGATGGAAAAACACCCGGCGGCCAGCTGGGAATCATGGTTGACTCCTCGGTGTCATTGACCCGCGTCAACGGCTCCGGAGCGGCTTCTTGCCCATGACAGTGCCCGCTGCCTGACGTTCAGTTGATCGTCAGGCTCAACAATGTCACCCTGAGATAAATTTTCAACTCAGGAGCATCGTCATGCTGACTGTCGGCAAAGCATTTTCTGTTTATCTCCCCGTTCTTGTCACCTCATTCATTACATCTGCCGCCTTTGCAGCCGAGCTGAAAGTCGGTGATTCAGCTCCTCCGTTTACGCTTACCGCTCATGACGGGTCGACTTTTTCACTCGAAAGCCGCAAGGGCAAAGGATGGACGATTCTGTTTTTTTATCCAAAAGCAGGAACCCCCGGATGCACCAAACAAGCGTGCGCTTTCCGTGACTCGGCAGACAATCTCAGAAAACAGGGCGCTGAAATTTACGGAATCAGCACAGACACAGTCGACAAGCAAGCCGCCTTTCACAAAGAGCACAAACTTCAATTTCCCCTACTTGCCGATCCGGATGCCAGAGTCACAGACTCCTATGGCTTGAAAATTCCAGTGGTGAAGATGGCAAAACGCTGGACTTTTATCGTCGATCCGGAACTCAAAATCCGCAATATCGACACGAAGGTTGATCCGCTGCTGGATGCAAAAAACGTTGGCGAGACTTTGAAGAAACTCGGTGCCAAAGGCGAGCCTGAGAAGGCCAAACTCTGAGACACCGCAATTGTGGTGGACAACAACTTGCGGCAGTCCGCACGCCGCAGGTTACTGTTTCCACCTGTCGTGCATCCAAAAATATTCTTTTGGGTTGGCCAAAATAAGCTGCTCTACAACTTGATTCACTCGTTTTGTGTTCTCAAGAACAAATTCTTCCGAACTCCACTCTGATTTTTGCTCGGGAATGAACTCGTCGTGAAAGGTGACCTCGGCGCTCATCAGCCCGCAGCGTGCAATCGTCACCGGATGAATGGGCGCAGAGCGCTGTTTCCAGAGAAAAATGAGCCCTGCGTTGGTCCACGCCGGCTCGTTAAAAAAAGGCAAAAGCAGTCCTTTTTTTCTGCGTTGATCAACCATGAACCCGACAATCTCGTTGAGACGCAGGCCTTCCATGAGGCGCGCCGTGCGGCTGCTGCCTTGTCCGCGCTCGTTAAAAATTTCGACGATGCCGTTCGCCTCGCGCCGCCGGCCGACCCAGCGCGCAAGTGCACCTTTGCCGATCGGTTTGACGGGTGCGTGAACTCGGGCAAAGTTCCTGCCAACTGATGTTCCCATCAATTCGAAATTACCCATGTGTATACCCATCAGATACACACCCTGACCACGTGCAAGCGCTGCTCGGATGGTCTCGGGATTTTTGAACCGGATTTCATATTGGGGAAAAACTCTTTGAGCCGAAAAAAATTCGATGGTCGTCAATATGAAGTTTGCAACCGACGCACGACCGACTTCGGCACGCACCCGCGCACTTGAGCCTGAACCATAAACGCGCAGTAAATTTTTCATGATTAATGAACGGCGAAAACGCAAAATGTCGAAGGCGAAAACTGCGAGCGACCATGCCACCAGCGAACGGCCGCGAGCTCCCAGCATGGCCAGCAGAAATCCAACAATTTCAGCGATCAAAACGACCATCACGTGAAGCCTCGTATAATGTACAGCCCGTAAAAGCGGGCAAAATTTGCAGTTGAGTCGATTTTCGGGTCGCATGCGATCGGCGGATTGTCAAGTTAGGCAGTTTACAACCGATCAGCACATGGTTGTATCCCGTGCGGTCGGGGAGGTGATTTGTGCGAATTCCGAGCCGTTTTTGGAAATATTTAGTGCTGTTTTGCCTGAGTTCTGGCTCGCATTTTTCGGCGCTCGCAGCAGATGGGGGCGCAATCCGTGTGCCGGCGGTTTCCGCATTCGCCGAGGCTGGATACTTCACCTACAAAAGTAAACTTGCCGAGAGTAACGACACGGGAATGAGATACGGCTACGGTTTTCAGATCTTCGGCGGCGACGACCGCAATCTTGGCGCATCGATGCGTTCAACCATGCTCGCCGCAACTTTTGCGCTCAATTCGAATAAAGTAACGGAAAAGAACCAATCTTTCATCTTCAACTACCGCAAAGGTTACGTTTACGGCGGGGCCGCATTTGGAACGACGCAGGTTGGGTTCACCGAAAATGGCACTGATGCGATGGACGCCTACGGAAATACCATCGGCGGAAATCTTGGCTTTTTGGTGCCGTTCGGACGCGGCAACCTTGTGCAAAGCGACGTGCTCGTCCTCAAGCCGACCAGCGTCAAAGACTCAAAGCAACGGACCGTTAGTCTCGGACTGCGCATCGAAGCCGACACAAGCCTGAGTTTTGCATTATCCCGTAAATACGTTGATCTGGTTCTCGGCTTTAAATATGTCACTCACAGTGCAAGTGTGGATGGAGCCGGTGGCAAAGAAACTCAGACTATCCCCTCGGCAGGATTCCGCTTTGGAATGGACCTCTAACAGAGGATGAGGGAATGAATTCACCCGAAACTGCCTTTGACTTCACAGTTCGCGCCATCGACGGGTCTGACATCGATTTTGCCGACTACAAAGGTAAAGTGCTGCTGATTGTCAACGTCGCCAGCCGCTGCGGATTTACTCCACAGTACAAGGGCCTCGAAGCGCTCTACAGAAAATTCAACAATCGCGGATTTCATGTACTAGGGTTTCCCTGCAATCAATTCGCACTGCAGGAACCCGGCGATGAAAATGAGATCCGCAACTTTTGCTCGCTGAAATACGATGTAACCTTTCCACTCTTCACCAAGATTGATGTGAACGGTCCAAACGCCCATCCGCTGTATGTTTTTTTGAAGAATCAGGAACGCGGCATCTTCGGCACGAAGTCGATCAAATGGAATTTCACGAAGTTTCTGGTCGGCAAAGACGGTCAGGTCATCCGCCGCTACGGCCCCAATACGAAGCCTGACATGCTTGAAGCGGATATTATTGCTGCATTGGAAATGTGAATTCTGGAGAGGAGATGGTCGGGGATACGCGACTCGAACGCGTGACCTCTTGCTCCCGAAACAAGCGCGCTACCAACTGCGCTAATCCCCGAAAGTCTCTCAAAGGTTAACGGCCTCCTGACGGGGTTTGATTTCCCGCAGTCGTGCCCTTTTGATTAGTCAATTCTACCAAATCGCGCAAGATGTTGAGGGCTTCCGCCAGCTGGATGTCGGACTTGCGCACGACAACGTTTTCGTCTCTCGCCTCCTTGAGCTCCGACTCTTCCTTTTCCTTGTCCTTCAGTCGTTCAGCCTTGCTCTTGGCGTCCTCGAGCAACGAAACCCTCGCACGATCCTTTTCTTTGCGAGCCTTCGCAATCTTTTCTTTAAGCTCAGAAAATTCCTTGGATTTGGCAACACGATCTTTGCTGGCCTGATCAAGCGTCGCTATTAGAGATTCAACCTTGCCAACCACTCTGAATCCAGGAGCTTGATGTATAGCATCATTCTTTAGCACATAATCGTTGTCACGTTCGCCCACATCACTGGCTTCGAGCATGCTCGGGATTGTGATGTCCGACTGAACGCCAATCTCCTGATTGCTGCGCCCACTCGGACGATAAAACTTCTGCTGGGTGATTTTCAGCGCGCCGTTTGATAGCCGGCCCTCGGTTCCGGGAATTTCCTGAACGACCTGCACGGTAGCTTTTCCATAGGTATGACTGTCGCCAACAATCACCGCACGGCGGTAATCCTGCAATGCGCCGGAAACGATTTCAGATGCCGAGGCGCTGTGTTTGTTGATGAGAACAACCAACGGACCGGCATATTGCTGCGCGGGATCGGAATCCATCAGTGGTCTGCGGCTACGTTTGCGATCCACCGTCTGAACAATCGGCCCCTCTTCGATGAAGAGTCCTGAGAGCTGTATGCTTTCACCGAGATCTCCGCCGCCGTTGTTGCGCAAATCGAGAATAACACCCTCAACCTTTGCCGTAGAAAGTTTTTTGAGTTCCCTGAGAACATGTGACGCGGCTCCTCCGCAATCGCGGGCAAAACGCGCACGGCATGTAAAATCAGTATAGAATGCCGGCAAACGCACAACTCCCAGTTTCCTGCCGCCAACCTCAATAAGTTCACCTTTCGCTTCAGCAGAAGCGATTTTAACTGCGTCACGGATGATTGGAATTGTGACGCGCTCAGTGCCCTGTTC
This sequence comes from Pseudomonadota bacterium, assembly GCA_039799905.1. Taxonomy (GTDB): domain Bacteria; phylum Bdellovibrionota_B; class Oligoflexia; order Silvanigrellales; family Silvanigrellaceae; genus RFOM01. The sequence goes on from JBDLRP010000030.1 coordinate 78,376, forward strand.
GGATTTTCGCAGCACTTGAAGCACAACCCGTGTGCCCTTTTTACCGCGGATGAGACGCACGGCCTTACCAAGCTCCATGTCGATGAGATCGACCGTCCCCTGTCCATCACCAGAATCAACGGCAACAATCTTGTCACCTACCTTCAGTCGCCCGTCGCGTTGCGCCGCACCTCCGGCAATCAAAGCCTGAACGGTGATGTAACCGTCGACCTCCTGAAGAGTCGCACCTATGCCTTCAAGTTGATTGCCGAGGCGGATGTTGAAGTCTTCCTGCTCAACTGGCAACAGATGAGTCGAATGCGGATCGAGCGAAAGCGAAAATGCATTTATGAACAAGTTATGCACTTCGTCTGAGCTCATTTCTTCATAACTCTTGCGTATTTGAGCGTATCTGCGCTTCAGGCGCTCGCGTGCCTTGGGCTCGCCGTCGGGGTCCTTCATGGTCATCACTTGAAACTTGATGCGCTTGCGCCAGCGATCGTTGAGCTGAACGACGTCGGTCGCCCAGTCCTGCTTGCCGACGCTCATGTCCTCGTCGACGTTAAATACAAACGGCTTGGCAAGAAGGGAATCCGCATATGCGCTGCGCTCCTTGACCCGCGCGAGGAACACCTGATGAATTTCGTTGATGATCGTGCAGTCAGCTTTGGCAATCTGCTCGTCGATTTTATCCTCATTCTTGGCAAATTGTGCCAAGTCGGATTTGAGAAAGTAAAACTTTCCCGGATCGAGGGTTTCAAAGAACTTTCCGTACGTGCGGCGTGAGAGTTCTTTGTCGAACGATCGATAGACGTAGTGGTTCTGCAAGAAGACATCAACGCGGTTGCGCACCTCGCGGCAAGTGAGCAGCGGATTGGCAGCACCGGCGTTTCGGCCGGTGGCGCCGCTGGAAATCATCATCAGAGCCGATAAGAGTCCGCCACTGGTGAGCCCTGCAATCCAGCGCACTTTCACGGACCTGCTCAAAGTTGATGTCATCTGGAAAAACTCCTTGTCCGATCGGCAGCTTCAACCGCCTCCCCACTAGACTGCGGCTTTGCGGGTCGACGGTCAATCGGGAAATCTGTCCGGCTGACAGACAAAGTTGGCACTCAGCCATTTGTGACTTATATGCAGATAAGAAACAGCACGGAGAGAAGCCAAGCCCCATGCAGCGCGCCACTGCTTCAGCCAAATCGTCCGAAGATGCAAAAATTCACGAGGCATTCGATGCCTACTTGGCCCGCCTTGGCTTACGGCAGACCAAACAGCGGAAAATGATCGTGGAGGCGGTTTTGCAGGTCGGACCCCACGTCGACGCCGAGGCCATCGCCACCCGGGCGCGTCAGATTGATCGCAGCATTGGAACCGCAACTGTTTACCGCACACTTCAATTGATGACGGCCGCCGGCATTCTTCTCGAGCATTCGTTTGGAAAAGATCGCTCAACCTTTGAGTTTATCAGCCCTGACAAAGAACATCACGACCATTTAATCTGCAACCAGTGTGGGAGTATTGTTGAATTTTGCGACGAATCTCTTGAAAACCTGCAGGAGCAAATTGCCAGCCGGCTGGGTTTCAGGCTTAAAACCCACCGTATGGAGCTGTTTGCAGACTGTCTGACGCCCAACAACTGCAGCCGCCGGAAATCACAATAAGGACACCCGACAATGAACGACGTTGCCGCCAACGCACACAAGCATCAGATTCTTCCCAAAACGAAAATTCTCTGGTCATTGTCGCAATCTTCTTTCGAACGAAAAGCACGCGGTGAATTGGCAGCGAACCTCTGCGAACTGCACGTCGACGGTCTCAGGGTAACCGTTTCGCCAAACCTGCTGCCGCAGCTGCAAGCGCTGCGCAACGACATCTCCGCTCATCTCGGACAGGTTCAACACCGCCCGACACCATCCGGACTGATGCCTTTCGTGTGCAGTCTGGTCGGCCGCCGTGCGCGCCTGAGGGTACCCAATGGAAGCCGTGACATCGCTGCCGGCGAAACACTCACAGTTCTGCTGCGAGCCGACTACGACGCTTGCGTTCATCCATACAAACAGCCACACCCCGCAGAAGTTGAAATTGTGCTCAGTTCGGCAGACGTCGCACAAAAAATGGCTGTCGGAGCTCAGCTGACCGTTTCCTACGGACAAACCATCCTTGAGGTGACTGCCAGTGAAAGCAACGGCAACGAGCAGCGTCTGAAGGTCGTTGCATCTCAGCCGACACAACTTCTTTCGGGAATGGACGTCCATTCAGCTCAGTTGTCTCGCCACACGCTGCCGCTGCTGCCGCAGGACGAAGAAGTGATCCGCAACAAATTCGGTGACGTGGCCGATTATGTGATCGTCAACGGTTTGCGAAGCAAAGATGAACTGCTGCAGCTCAAAGCGCGCATTCTGCCGGAAAAATCCGGACAAGGTTCGCTCCGCCATCCGAGCATTCCGGTCGGGCCAGCGGTACGCGACAGCAAAGCCGCACTGCCACCGCGCTGGATCTGGAAAGTGGATTCGCGTGAATCACTCGAACTTTTGCCAGAAGTGCTGGATTGCGTGGATGGAGTTCTGCTGAGCCGCTCCGAGCTTGGCCTGTCGGTACCACCAAACGGCCTGCCAATCGTTCAAAAAGAACTGCTTGCGCGCTGCAATCAGGCCGCAAAAATTGTCATTGTTGCTTCCGAGCTGATGTACTCAATGCGGGTCAATCCAAACCCAACGCGCGCAGAAGTCAGCGATATGGCCAACGCCGCAGCTGACGGCGCTGATGCCCTTCTGCTTGCTGAAGAAGTCACCGAAGGTCCGTTTGGTCCGCTGGTTGCGCAAATGTCGCAGGAGACGCTGGTCAACGCAGCTCCGTTTCTTGAGGCAAACTGGAATCGCGTGCAGTTTCAGGTCACATCCGACGAAGATGCAATTGCCTATGGTGCGCTGAAAGTCGCACACGAGATCGGCGCGCGCGCAATCGTCTGCCTCACCGAGGGCGGTTACACGGCGTTCCGTCTGGCCTCACTGCGCACTCCGGTTGAAGTGATCGCTGTATCATACAACGAGAACATCATGCGCCAGTTGGCTTTGGTCAATTCCGTCCGCGGCATGACCATCGACAGCACTCTGCCGTTCGATCAAATTCTTGCCGAAACAAAAATCAAACTTCACCATTCGTTTGGCTTCAGCAAAGGCGACAAAATTGTTTTTGTATCACTGACTGCGTCGAGCGTTTCGGCACGCAACTCGAACATCTTCACTGTTCAGGAAATCGACTGAACAGGACCCATCTCGCCACGCAGGCGGCGCTCTTCGATACGTTGCAGTTTGCTCTGCACTGAACCTTCGAGCGTCACTCCGCGCGCGTTACAGTAATTCATAAGCGCAATAAAAACATCGGCAGCCTCATCGGCAATGTGCTGCGGGTCGATGTTTGCGTTGGGATCGCGCCAAAGCTTTTTCTCAAGATTTGCCAACTCCCCGCATTCGCCTGCGAGTTCGAGCGCAAAAAAAGACGCGCTCCGCTGCCCGAAGGCGCGGAGCTGATAGTCCATGAATGACTGTTGCGTCTGTTCGAGACCCTGCACCTGAGGAGGCACGAGCGGTGCAGGTTTTTTGCCTTCAGCGGTCACAGAAAGCCCTTGGTGATGTTCATCAGTTCGACGTTGGCCGCCACTGATTTCTTGAAGGCTTCGCTTTCGGACGGGCTGAGTTCGAACTGATAAATTTTCTCGACGCCTTTGTTGGTCAGCTTGACGGGAACTCCGACAAAACAGTCGCTCACGCCAAATTCGCCTTTGAGTTCAACCGAACAGGGAAGAACGCGGCCCTGGTTGCGAACAATCGCCTCAACCATCAGCGCAGTACCGGAGCCCGGCGCAAGCCAAGCCGATGTGCCAATCAGCCCAGTCAATTCGGCGCCACCTTTTTTGGTGCGCTCGACAACGTCATTGATCTGTTCTGCTGTCAGCATCTTGTTGAGCGGCACGCCGCCGACCATTGCTGTAGAGATGACTGGCACCATGTCTTTGTCGGTATGCGCTCCCAAAACGATTGCATGCACATCTTCAACCGACGCTCCGGTTGCGAGAGCGATATTGGTGCGGAAGCGCGCGGAGTCGAGCGTTCCTGCCGAACCGATCACGCGCTCACGCGGAAAGCCAGTCACCTGTTTTGCAACGTAGACCATTGCATCGAGTGGATTGGAAACGACAATGAGAATCGAATTTGGTGCAAACTTCTTCACGTTCTGACAGATTTCTTTGACGATTCCGGCATTGATGTTGACGAGCTCTTCGCGGCTCTGGCCGGGTTTGCGCGGCACCCCGGCGGTCATCACAACGACATCGGCATCCTGCATGAGAGCAGGATCGCTGCCGGCTGTAAATGCGTTGTTGAATCCTTCAAACGGACCGCATTGGGTGAGGTCGAGTCCGCGGCCTTTGGCCACATCGCCCTTAAGGTCAATTAAAACGAGCTCGCCCAATTCTTTGGTCGCGGCCCAATGAGCAACCGCTGCACCCACATTTCCACCCGCACCTACAATCGCAATCTTTGGACGCTTCACCATGGTCGATACTCCCCTGTGTTTGAATTAAGCTTTGTCGGCAATAAAAAGTCTCGTTGCTCCCGAGAGCCACATCTGCTGTTTCACGTTTATAAACCCAATCCCTGCGAGTGTCTGGGCAAACGCTTCAGCACTCGGCATACTTCCGACCGACGCGGGCAAATATTGGTACGCGTCCCGATCCGAAATGAGGCCGCCCAACTTGGGCAGCACATTCTTAAAATAAAAATCGAAAGCTTTGCCAAACAGTGTACTGTGGGGTTGGAAAAACTCCAAAACCATCAGACGCCCCCCCGGCTTGAGAACACGATGCATTTCCCGCAGCGCCTGCTCTCGGTTGTCGACGTTGCGAAGGCCAAACGCGATTGTCACAGCATTTGCACTGGCCGCGTCGGCCGGAAGTGCCTCTGCGGACGCTTGTGTGAACGTGCAGCGCAGGTTTCTCTTGCGCATCCATTTTCCGAGTTCAGGCCGACTTTCGCCACGGCGAAGCATCTCAAAAGAAATGTCGAACCCGCGCAGCTCGGCATAGTCGGGACGAGCGCGCGCTACGGCGATCATCACATCACCAGTTCCGCAGGCGACATCAAAAAGCACTCCCTGTCTGTCGGGTAATGTCGGCAACTGGGCGACAAGCGCTTTTCTCCAGCGCACGTCCTGACGCGCACTGAGCA
>JBDLRP010000031.1:0-43683 GCA_039799905.1 Pseudomonadota bacterium
GCGATCATCACATCACCAGTTCCGCAGGCGACATCAAAAAGCACTCCCTGTCTGTCGGGTAATGTCGGCAACTGGGCGACAAGCGCTTTTCTCCAGCGCACGTCCTGACGCGCACTGAGCAATCGATTGAGAAGGTCATAACGCGAGGCGATGCGATCGAACATCACCTGCACGCGTTGGGATTTTTCACTGAGTCGCAAAAGATCATTGGGTCTGTAGACCACGGGTTTCCTCGCAGTATTCACGTTTCGCAAAAGTAGCAAAACTGGCAAGCCGTGTTTACGACTGACAGTGAAAATAGGCAACCAAATGAAGGGCCCGTAAGAGATTAGCCTGCGGAAAGTATCCGGCTGAGATGTCGCTCATCCACACACCTGACCTCGACACCTTCGGACGGCAGCGGAGTCTTGCCCGCAGGCCAGACAAACGCCCGCCCTGCCTGCAGCGTCACACCGTAGTCGGATTGCCCTACAATTTGGCGATTCCAGTCATTGAGCAAGTCGCGAAAGAGTCGTCCCACCTCGCCGGCCGGCACCACTCCCCAGCCGACTTCGGCAGTGACCAGCAAAACCGGACAGGTTTGTGCCAAAAGTGCTTCCATGAGCTGCGAAAATTCAATTTCAAGATGCACACGCAGCTGGCTCATCGAGTAGCGCGACGTTCCGTTGTGAATGTGCGCGGCCAACCAGAGATTCAAACAATCCATCACAAACACGTCGCAACCGGCAGTCAGCGGCAGACCGCCGGCGGAATCGGCGGGCCACGACCACGGCCCGTCAAAGGTCGTCCAGTTCGGGTCCCGCGATGATTTGAGCGCCTGGAGTCTTTCCTCCCACAGAGGATCTTGCGACTGCGGCAGGGCCGTGCCCCACCACGCCACCTTACCGAATTGCTTGCAAACCTGCGCTGCAAGATCGGTCTTGCCCGAACGCGCACCGCCGAGAATAGTCATCCACTTTGCCATATTCAGGGCCTCTTACGCTCGGTGAATTTCATCACAACCTCAATCAGCGCGGCAATCCTTTCGGCGGAAACGATCTCAAGAGTGTCCTGCGGCGTGTGCCATTCCTGCAGGTTGGTCCAATCGATGACGTGAATAAACGGAATTCCCAGCCGCATGAACGGAACATGATCATCCTCAACGACAAGAGGAACTCTCTTGACTGGCACGCTTCCGCGCAGGGCGATGAACTGCTCGGAGAGCAGATTGTCGCTGCCTTCCGTAATAAACAGATTCTGCTTTTTATGACCAATCATATCCAGATTCATAAACAGGCGGACGGGCTTTTTTTTCCAAAGAAGTGTTTGTCCGCTGCGTGGAAGTCTGTTCACAAATTCTCTTGAACCGTAAAGATTGTCACGCTGCCCGAACAACCGCTCACCATCGGTCCACTCTGGAAGGAATGCCTCTTCCCCGTCAAAGAAAACCAAAACAATGTCGCAGTCAAACCACGTTCCGCCCGATTTTTGCTTTGGTGAAAGGGCATGCGCCGGATGCATCCACAACCTTGCAAGTTCGAGCATAAGTGCCGTCGACGATCCACCGTCATTGGCTCCGACAAACTTCACACCCTCAGGAAAATACTTGCTGTCGTAATGGCCGCCGATGATGAATGCGCAGTCATCCACTCCTGCGCGTGAGGCCACGACGTTGCGACCAACTCGCGTGACCAAACTCTTGTCCTTGATACTGCCAGTCGGAGTTTTCACCGAAAATCGCTGCTCTTCGGCTTTCCAGCCGCGCGCACTCAGCAGCTCCGTCATCCAGCGGGCAAGACGCTTTTGCTCAGGACTGCCCATCGGATGCGGGGATTGTGTGATGACCCGCAGAGATTTTTCAATGTTCGCCGGATTCGGCGCAGAGGCCTTCATCGCAAACTGCCCCGCCGGCGGATAACCGACGGCGTCAATTGCATGTGCTGTATGGGTTGTGAGAGCGGGCCCAAGGTGTTCGAATAGCCAACACGTCAGCCAAAGCATGAACAGCAAGCGCGAAACTTGCCGGAGCCGCTGCTTGGCAGAGCAAAAAAATGTGGGTATCACACCGCCACCTTCTAAACACGGGGAGCACTCAAATGCGGATCCTATTGTGTAACGATGACGGATACCAAGCAATGGGTATCCAAACATTGGCAGCAACTCTCAAAGCAGCTGGACACGACGTTACGATTGTTGCTCCGCATGAAGAACGCAGCGGACAATCGCATGCAATGACGTTTTTCCGTCCTGTACTGGTGCGCAAAATCGACGAAAAAACCTACTCCGTTTACGGCACACCCGCTGACTGTGCTTTCTTGGCCTTGCACGACATCCTCAAGGGCACCACGTTTGATTTGGTGATTTCGGGTATCAACCATGGTCTGAACGTCGGCTGGGATGTCAATTACAGTGGCACAGTCGGTGCAGCCACTGAGGCCGCATCGTTGGGCTATCGAGCGATTGCTGTCTCTGTTGATCTTGAGGGCTGCACAACTCAGGAACTCATGAAAAAAGCTTTTCAGAATGCAGCCGAGCTCGCCCTGTGGTTCGCCGAACGCAGCGAATCTATCCGCTGGCCGAAACTCGAAGTGCTTAATCTCAATCACCCCGGACTGCAGATGAAGGGCCTGCGCACAGCTGCATGCGGCTCTATCAGCGTCTACGTCCCGACTGCACACAAGCTTACAACCCAAGAGCTCAGCCAGCAGGGAACTTCGGTCTACCTGATCGGTGGTCAGGCCCGCCGCGGCAGCGAAAAAATCGATGAGGACGTCAATCTCATTCAGGCTGGCTATGCGACGGCAAGTTTTCTGGAAGTCAGGCAAGCAAGCACAACCAACACCGCGAACCTCACTGAGCTGACAGAGTCGTTCAAATCCTGAGTTTTATGACAAGCACATCACGTGAAAAATCTGCGCAAGACGCTTCTTGGGCTCGAGAGCTTCGGGCAGGGCTTGTGACGCTCGACCAGCTTGCCGAACGCGGCTGGCTTGACCCAAACACTCCGCGCGATGCTTTGCGCAGCGCACAATCAGCACTGGACGTACGTGTTCCGCAGGCATTCCACGCAGGCATTGCAGACGGCGACCTTTCACTCGCACGTCAGTTCATTCCGTCGGGCGAAGAAGTTGAAATCGCAGTTGAAGAATTTTCAGACCCAATCGGCGACGAGGTTTTTTCACCCGTGCAGGGTTTGACTCACCGCTATCCGGATCGGGTGCTCGTCAAAATTACCTATCAGTGCGCCGTCTACTGTCGATTCTGTTTTCGCAGACACAAGGTTTCCCACAGCGAAGAGAATCTCAGCTACGAAGCTCTGCAGGCCGCATACGAATATGTTGAACAGCACGAGCAAATCCGCGAAGTGATTTTTACCGGCGGCGATCCGCTTGTACTGACGGACGCCCGTTTGGAGCCGCACCTGCGCCGCATCGAACAAATTCCTCACGTTGAATCGATCCGCTTTCACACGCGTGTGCCGGTCGCACTGCCCGAAAGAATAACTCCCGAGTTGTGCACACGCCTTGCAAATCTTCAAAAGATGGCTTGGGTAGTCATTCACACCAATTGCGCCAGTGAATTGAACGAGAACGCACTCGCCGCCTTGGCCCGCCTGAGGTCAGCGGGCATTCCGCTCGCAGCACAGTCGGTGCTGCTCAAGGGCGTCAATGATTCGACTGCAGCTTTGGAACAGCTTTTTCGTGCCCTGTATCGCAACGGAATCAAGCCCTACTATTTGCACTATCCTGATTTAGCTAAGGGAACTGGACACTTCCGCATACGCCTGAGCTCCGCAAAAGAAATCTTTGACGCTCTAAAGGGAAACCTTCCCGGTTTGGCGATTCCCCAATTGACCGTCGATATTCCTCAGGGTCACGGTAAGATAGCCGTCAGTGACGACACTTGCAGAATGCTCGTTCCGCAACAGAACTCGCACTTGGGCGAGGTGTGGGAAATGCGCAGCCCACTGAACGGAAGCTGGGTTCAAGTCCAATATCCCCACAGCTAAAATCAAACCCCTAAAGTTCAGAAAGACCCCGCCGAAAATGCTTTCAGAGGGAAGCGTCAGCTTCCGTAGGAGGCGGATATGAGAAAATCAATAGCAAAAAATCTACCCTTAACCCGTTCTGCGGCCGGCTTTACGCTCGTTGAGCTGATGGTGGTTGTGGCAATTATCGGCATCTTGGCTGCGGTGGCCGGACCACGCGTTCAAGCGTTCCGTGCGCGCGGCATTCAGTCCGAGGCAAAAGCAAATCTCAACAGCATCTATCTCGCCCAATCGGCATATTTGGATGCGAACGACAAGTTCTTTTCGGGTGACGGTAGTGTGGTCGACTGCAGTGCTAAGGTTGGAGCAGACTGCGGCACAGACTTCGCTTTCCGCCAACTTGCGACTTCCAAGTATAATTATTCTATTGCAGGCAAAGACAACGCATGGGCTGCTCAGGCCGCGAGCAAGGCGAAATTGCTCAACGATAAGACCGACACATGGAGAATCAACGCCAGCAAAGTGCTTTGCGCCCCTGTGGATGCCGTGACTAAAAAATCAGGTGCGGACAACAACTGCAGCGCCGAGACGACGCTCAAGCTCGATGACGCTGTCGACTCCGCTCAATGACCACATCGGCGCACACTTCTTGCGCCACAGAACTTGCGACCCACACCGGAGTGTGCTACGAGGCACAGCTCCGGTGCTGTTGTTTTGGGCTTTTGACGCCTGAACTACAGTTGTTTTCCTAGGAATGTTAGTTTTTTAGTCTGCAGAACGAAATTGTCAGGAGGTTCCAGTGCACGGTTCACGCCACAGAAGAAAGCATCCCAAAGGTCGTCGTAAGGTTGGTCGCAAGAAGCGTCGTCTTCTCCGCCGCCGTCGCGCAGCGAGAACCGGTGGCAAGTAAGCCTTGCTGAAGGGTACCTGCACCAGCAGGCCCTTCGGATATCGCCACTACAAAAGACTCGGGAGACGTCCCGGGTCTTTTTTCATGCCCAATGAAATTCTTCTCCAGGCAAAAACTTTGCTTGCAGGCACCTGCCTCAAATCACCTCTCAGGGATTGCCTCACATGCCGGCAGGCGAGCTTAGTTATCCACAAGTTATCCACATGGCCAGTTGTCCAAGAAACTCTTGTGCGCGTTGCTGCAAAATGACGCCCTCACAGGCTTATGCACAAAAAAAAACCGAGGCCGCTCGGGCCTCGGTCGATCGCCGCTGCGAAGCGGGCTTTTGAATTAACGCTTCGAGAACTGGAAGCGTGCGCGGGCTGAACGCAAACCATAGAGTTTACGCTCTTTGCTGCGCGGGTCACGCGTAACAAAGCCTGCAGCCTTGAGCGTCGGGCGAAGTTCTGCGTTGTACGCCATCAGTGCACGGGTGATACCGTGACGGATTGCGCCAGCCTGACCGGAAAGTCCGCCGCCGATGACGTTGACGTTGATGTCAACCTTACCGTTGAGGGCAACGAGCTTAAGAGCCTGCTCGACAACCATGCGCGAAGTCGGACGCTTGAAGTAATCTTCAAGAGTGCGGGAATTGACCGTGATCTTTCCCTTGCCTTCCTTGAGATAAACGCGGGCAATTGCAGTTTTGCGTTTGCCGAGACCGGTGAAATATTTGATGGCCATTTTTGAAGCCTTCCTTAATTAATCCGTTAAAACCAAAGTGATTTAAGCTTTCGTGCGGGCAGGAAGCTGTTCAGGCTTCTGCGCTGCATGAGGATGCTCAGTTCCCGTGTAAACCTTCAGGTTTCTGAACAACTCACGGCCGAGCACGTTGTGCGGAAGCATGCCCTTGACTGCGAGCTCGATGAGACGCTCTGGGTGCTTTGCACGGATGTCAGCAGCAGTGAAGGACTTCAAACCACCAAAGTAACCTGTGTGGCGGTAGTACATCTTCGTGTTTTCCTTGGTGCCCGCCAGACGGATTTTTTCTGCATTGATGACGATGATGTTGTCACCGGTGTCAATGTGCGGGGTGAAGATGGGCTTGTGTTTGCCGCGCAGAATATAGGCGATTTGCGAAGCAAGACGGCCGAGGGTTTGTCCTTCGGCGTCGACAATAAACCACTTCTTCTGAACTTCAGATGGCTTGGCGCTGTATGTTTTCATTTCCAAAACTCCACGCGATTTTCACAACAGAAAACCACATTGTAACTGCTCCGCATTCATTTGTTTTTGACATCTCTGAAACCCAAACCACAGGGCGTTATCACAACGCAAAGTCTGAACTCCCAAGACGCCGGCCACTTGTGAACCGACGGATGTTGTCTGCAAGCGTGACCAAAACGCATAACGCCGGATGAACACCGTGGAGGGGCTTCTGTCCGCCGAATCTGCGCGTGCCAGTCATCTGACACACACGCAAAAGACAACCTCTGCGAACCCGGCCTGACCGGGCATAATAGACGCAGGCTGCCCCTTATAGTGAGAGGACACGCTGTGGTCAACCTTGATTTGCTATCCAAAAACGCAGCCACCCTTTTACCTGTTGGAGGGGTGGTCGACACCGTCGTCGTGAGGCTTGGCCGCCTGTTGGCCAACAAACTCTTGGAGAGTGGCTGCACAACGGCTGCACAGCTTCTAACATATGAGCAAAATGAAGCAGTTGCACATGAAGAATGTGATCTTTATCTCGTCGAACTCGAATGTGATTTAATTAACAATATCAAGTCAATAACAGCTCTATCGGCCCTTCAGTCGCGGTTGGCTTTGGTCGAGGACAGGCTGCTGACCCTGCTGGCCCAGCGGGCCCGCAAAGAACTCAACACAATCAATGAAGATCCGCCTCTGGCGACCCGTCTGGCACACGAAATCGAGGCCATTGTTTCCACCTCACCGCTGCGCGGTGCCCAGGGAAGTGAATTTGAACGATTGCAGGCCACCCTGCTGTCGGCCAGTCATAGCACCTGCCAGACCCTGCTCGGCAAACCGCACATCAGTTGGACCGATGTGATGAAGGCCGACAAGCCCATCCCCGCGGCTGATTTGCTGCACTGGGGGAGCCGTTTGGCGCAAGGGGTGTCGCTCCTGAGCAGCGTCATGCAACGCCTCGAGGGCTTCTTTGGCAAAGACCCGACCGAGGAGAGCAACCGTGGTGCACCTGCCACCTACCGACAGCTCTACAAATTCAGGCAAAAACCACTGCACAGGGTGGGGCAGGGAAAAGGCCCAACCGGCAAACTCCTGCGACGCCGCTGGGAAGATGAATCCGCCCAGCTCATTGCAGAGCGAAACTTCCATGCTTTTGCCGTCTGTGTGGATAATGTGTTGACAACCATGTCCGAGCATCTCGACGTCTGGGACAAATACGAAATGCACCGCACGGCAAAACTGAAGCCGCGCCTCATTGAAGTGGAAAACTTTTTTTACGTCGACGGCATTCGCAGATCACTTCACCAGCTCGGCGAAACTCTCGAAGACGCACTCATCTGTGCCGACAAACTGCTCGACTATTGCCAAGAGAATTGTGTTGCCGCCGCCGAACTGATGGACGATGAGATTTGGTCGCTCTACCCAAAGATCAACCGTGAGAATTTGAAACAGGCAAGACTCAAGGTGCGCCACTCCGACCGCTTCTTTCCGTTGAGTGTCGCGCACAGGGATTGGATCAGTCAGCTGTCTGAACAAGCTCTGGCGCCGCGGGTTTGACCTGCGGCTGTGCGGGTGAGCCCTCGTCACCAAATTCGGGTGCAGCCTCGTAGAATTTTTCGCCAATCAGAATAACGATGGGCGAGAACAACTCATCCTGCTGCAGCAAAACGTGGTGAGCTTTGGCAAGCTCCAAGGTCGCCATGATGGTCACAATCAGATCGTAGCGAGTTTCGCAGTCCTCGAACAATTCACGCAGGGTCACCTGCTGCGTCAGCTCGAGGCGGCGCTTGATGACCACCATGCGGCTCTGGATTGTTACTTTCTGTGCGCGCACCTTTACCGTAGGCGCAGTCTGGCTTTGCGCAAATCGCAAAAGCATGCGCTCGAAGGCAATCACCAGCGAAAACGAGTCGCCCTTTATGGGAGCAAGCAACTTGTCGAATTCGTCTTCGCGCCGGATGCACTCACCGCTTGGAAAGACGTCGCGGCCAAGAATACTCAGTCGGTCGAGCCTCTCGCAGGCTTCGCGGATGGCCTCGAATTCCAAAAGAGATTCCACCAGCGGACGGCGGGGGTCGTCTGCGGGAATGTCTTCAAGCGATTGCGCATCTACGAGTTTGTTTTGCAACGCAGGGACCAGCAGGTTGGCCTTGATCTCCAAAAGCTGCGCGGCCATCGCCAGAAACTCGCCTGCCGAATGAAAATCGAGCATCGGAGCGTTGCGCAAAAAAACCAGATATTGTTCGGCAACAAGAGAAATAGGAATGTTGAAAATATTGATTTCCTGCTGCTTGATGAGATGCAGCAGGAGGTCGAGCGGACCATCAAAATTTTCAAGGCGCAGATACATGCTTTTTTTGCTCAAATGTTCCGTGTGCGGGTAAGATACGCACAGCATCTGTCTCTGGCAAACCCACAGAACCGTGGAGCTACCCGTAAATGCCTAAAATTGCACGAACTCTAGTTGGTTTTGGCTTTCTTTGGATGTCTCTCTGGGCGACCTTTGGCGCGCTGATGGGAGCCAAACTGAACAATGCCCTGCTCACTGAAGACAACGGCTGGCTGGGCGGGCTGCAACGTTCCATCCTGCGCAGCGCACACGCCCACATGAACATCATGTCACTGGTTCTCATTGCACTTGGTCTGACCTACGTGGCCGCGCGCCGCCGCGCCTCGGAAAAAACACTTGTCGCCTGCGCTATGAGCACCATGGGAGGCACCATCGTCTTTGGCCTCGGGCTGGTATGTGAGTCTTTCTTTCCGCCGCAGCGCGGAGCGATTCCATGGGCATCTGCCATCACCGCGCTCGGAGGTATTGTCTACATACTTGCAGTTGGCTTATGGGGTCTTGTTTTTCTCGGACGCAGCCGACACGATCAGCCCGACGAACGGATCACAATGAAATGACGCCCCCGCGCGAGACAGCAGCGACACACGCGACGACAGATTCAAAAACCGATCGATTTGCACCATTGTTGATTGTGCGGATGTCGGCCATCGGCGACACCATTCTCGCTGCGCGCACGCATGCGATTGCGCGCAACAAGGGCTACGCACCGTATTTGCTGACCCACTCCGGCAACGCTTCGCTTTTGAACTGCATGCCGCAGCTGGCCGGTGCCTGCCTGTCATCGGACAACGGCTTAAGCTTCATGCTGCGTTCGGCGGAGAGCGGCGAGATGCTGCCGGTTGATGAAAAAACTTTCTCATCTGCTCTTGGAGATGACCTGCTCCGGCTGAAAAATTCAGCCGAAAAATATCCACGCACAATTCTGAACGTGGTTGATTTGCAGGCCACACGCCGCAGCCGGCGCGCCATTGCAATGCTTGAGCAGGTGATGTCGGGTCGAGGCATCTCATTGAGGACGCACACAGTGCGCAAACTCACCTTCTGGCGAATTTTACTCGTCGTCTGGAGCTACTGTGCCCGCACGCAGTTTCACGGCAGAGTGCCGCCGGCATGGCTGCAAAAAAAACTCGAACCTGTTCATGAACTACAGCGCAAAGTGATGATAAAATTACCCGACTTCGGTAGTCATCGCGGGAGCTCTGCACAGCTGCCTGTGTTGACGTTGCCATCTGCATTCTCCAAAAGAGAAAATGCACAACCCTATGTTGTTTTTTTGCTGGGCTCGAGCTACCGGCTGAAGAGCTGGCCGCGCGAATATTTTCGAGGACTCATCGGACAAATTCTAAGCAGCACCAATCTTCAGATTGTGCTGTGCGGCGGCAAGGATGACCGGCCCGCAGGGGAGTATCTGGAATTCAATCACCGAGAGCGAATTCTCAATCTCACCGGCGCAACGTCGCTCGCGGAAACTCTCGCGTGGATTGCCGGTGCAAAATATGTTGTCACGGGTGATTCCTTTGCCAGCCATGCCGCTGACCTTTTGGGCACACCTGTAAGTGTTCTGTTCGGCTCGACACACCCGCTGCTCGGCTTTGCCCCCGAGGGAACCCACACCTATGTTCATCACTCCGGACTCTCCTGCAGCCCTTGCAGCCGGCATGGACAGGGTGAGTGCAGATTCAAGAATCTGAGGTGTCTGACCAGCATAAAACCTGAACAAGTGTTCTCTAAAATAGAGCATTCTCTCGACATTTGCCGTCAGAATCCTGACGACCGATCGCCACAGAGTTGACTCTTGACCTTTCAAATCCGCGAAAATCAATGAAAATTGAGTCAAGGGGGTATGTCTGATTTGCTAAACGCACGCACACCGACAAACCGATCTGGGTGGCTGCCCGCATTTTTATGCGCTGCAGTTCTCACGTTTGTTGCCTGCACGAAAAGCAAAACGACTCCTGCGGTCGAACAGGACACTCTTACAACCGACATGACCTCGCACAATTTTGCGACCGGCGGCTATACCATCTTGGATGGCGGCTGGAGCGCGGTTGACTTTAAGGGTCATATTTTACCGGACGACAGATACGGTAAAGAAAACTTTCTACAATTCGACGGCGAGCGCAAACAGATACAGTTTTATACACTCGACAGTGAAGCGCGCAGCGGAGTGCTGCCTAATCCGACACCCGAGGAACCTGTCAGCGCAGAAACGGCTCTCAGCGAGCTGCTCCGCACCGAACCCAACGTCAACTCGGCCAACGCATTGCTCTCATTCGTCCGGCTCGGCGCACTCGCCAAAGATTTCAGCATCGGACAACCCAAAGCGGTGACACTGCCGTTTACAATTGTGACCAACCGCGACGAACTTCCCTACTCACCAAAGCCCGGTGCCGGGCCGGAGTGGAATCAGTTCATCCGCGACTACTGCGGCGGCTTTCAAAATCCGAGTCTTGGCTTCATCTGGCTGGATACGCACCGCAAATACTGTCTGAAGGTTTGGAACGGACAAAATAGGCAGCTCATGCGCCTGCGTGCACTTGTCAGCTTGCCGCGCAGCAATACTTCTTCGGTACTCGAAGCGCGCGTCAGTCCTTGGATCACGCTCACCCGCTCGGTGGCTGCACCAACACCGACAGCAATTCCCGACGCAGAACTTTCGCAACCCGCGGCTCCTGCAGACTCAGCGAAAAAGTGATCAGACGATTGCCCACAGCGCGGGATCTTCACCCAACCAAAAAATAATGTCCGACAACGAGGCGCGTGCGCGAACGAAAGGTGAAAACCTGATTGCCCAACGATACTCAAGCGCCGAGGTGGGCTGTGAAAGCTGCTCAACAAGAACTGGCAATCCCGACTGCACCAGCAAACTGCGCATTTCATCGGCCGAAATCACCAACGTCCGGAGGTGCGCGCGTGTGGCAGGCCATTGTTCCTCGATTTCGGCATGCTTTTCTTGCGCCTTAATCCACAGCTCGTTTTTCTTCAGATAGTCGGCGGTGAAGATCTCGCAGGCACGATCGATGTCCTCCTGCAATGATTCTAATCCTCTCTTGCGTTCCTCTGCTGTGAGTGCAGCTTCCGCGGCACCGTAATAAGGTGCTGTGACCAGCAGTTGCCGGATGATTCGTTTTACCTGCTCAGCAGTCGCTGGACGGTGGCTGTGGACGTCTATTTTTTCAAGCGCCAGAAGCTGATCAAAAGACTCGGCACTCGAGAGGCTTGCAAGTGCCACTTGTTCGCCATGCCAGCAGAGCGGGCGACGGCTCGTCAGTCGCAAATAATCAAGGGCATGACTGATGGTGTGTTCATAACCGCTCAGCGGAGTTGTTTCGCCGGAAACTGACATAGCGATTCCTGCCATCGCGAGCGTCGCCGACAGCTCCTCAGCGGCCGCATGACTGACAGGCCACTTGTTCAACTCTGGAGCGGACTTTTTCAATATATTTGAAAACGGTTCCATCAACCGGAACGCCAGTTCATCGTAGCGCGCTGCAACTCCAAAACGCCACGCCAGATACCAGTCACCATAGGCAACAAAACGCGCAAGCAAATCGCCGTAACCAGCGCGTGTCATAGAAGCAGGTGCAGCGGCAAGCACTGGTGCGAACCACAGGCAATGATCAACACGCCGCGAAAGTCGCGTGCGCTTAGCACCGGATTCCTCGAGCACGGCAAAGTGCGACGTGAATGCCGTCACAGTCAGAGCCGTCGGCACAACAATAAACGGAGTTTCATTCCAAGAGAGTTCAAACAGAGCGTGCTTGACGATGTCGGTCACCGAGCCACTGCCAAGCACAACAACAGCTGCTGCATGCCGATTGGACAAATGCTTTGCAAGACTTGCAACTGCTGAAACAGAAGCGTGTACTTCAAAGGGCTCAACGCCCAACAATTCCGCAAGAGATATTTTTTCAACAAGAAGCTTTTCTCCGTCGAGCAGCTGCACAAGGAGATCGTCTGCCGAAAGCTCTCCGCATCCCGAATTCTTGGAAACTCCGTCTGAAATCAAAAGAACCGGCAACCGCGTGTCGATACCGACTGAAGCAGCGAGCGAGCGCTGTAGCGTGTGTCTGTCGGCAGCAAAACTATTCGCTGTAGGCAACTTCACTTGCTCGGCAGACAGCGCTGCGGCGAGTGTCTCCTCAACGAGAGAAAAACTTTTGGATGAATGAATGTTGCTCATGACAATCCTCGCTGCAGCGCGGCGATCAGAGGTCCGGGCGGCTCTCGGAGATGCGCATGCGGACAAGACAGTACGCACAAAACCCAATGATGAGAAGAGAAATTCCGCTTGAAGTGGAAATCTGTGTGGCAAAAAAAGTTCCCCGTGGATCACCGCGGAAGCTCTCGTTGAAAATCCGGTGGGCAGCCGAAAGCAGAGCAACCCAAGCCGCCGTTCGGCCGCTGCGGCCTGAGTGTCCCTGCGGGTGATAGTGACGAAGAAGAAAAAAACCGATCCCTGCAATCAGCCAAGAGGCGATTGTCTCCTCGAGCTGCACGGGATACCTGTAGAGACCACCGTCACGCAAAACCTCAAAACGCACTGCCCACCAGGGCGGCTCAGACTGATGAGGGATCGGCATTCCATAGTCGTCACCGTTGAGAAAACAACCAATCCGGCCTACACCCAAAGCGAAAACTCCGCCCAAAATTCCACAATCGAGGGCCAGCTTGAGGTCGACACCCCGCCAGCGGATATATGCGCTTCCCAACACCACAGCTGCGCAGGCACCACCGTAAAAAGTCATCGGACCAATGGAAAAAAGCTCGATGACAAACTGTGAAATGGTGGTCACTTCAAACTGTTCAACAACAATGCTCAGCGCTCGTGCTCCGAACCAGCCCGCGAGGTAGCAAATCACAAACAGCGTGCTTAAAGACTCAAGAAAGCGTTCTGCCTGAACGCTCTCTGCGACGCGCTTTTGCACCCAACGGCCGGCAACATGAGCGAGTGCGTACGCCGACAAGGCGGCCAGCACAAAAAAGAAATGCCAGGAAGGAACTCCCCAGCCAAAAATTTCAAACAGGATTGGACGCATCCGAACTCCCGCCCGCGCCAGTGCGGCGCAGATTCACTCAGAGCAGGTGTTAATGACCCGTATTCATGCCGGTCGTTGGCGGATCCTGCACGGCAGGCGCGGAGCCTGTCTGCGGCTCTTCCATGCGGGCTGGAATTTCGCGCGCAAAGGTCGGGTTAATGGTGGCAACCCAACGCGGGCCGATAATACCGACGATCAAACTTGCAGCAGCGACGAGTCCGACGAGCACGCGAACGTCGCGCGCATCTTCATTATCCTGTGGGTTGACCGAACTGCGGGTGGCTGGTTTGAGCCAGATCTCCACCAAAATAGAAAGATAATAGAACAGTGAGATGCAGCTCAGAACCACCATCACGACGGCGAGCCCGAGTAGGCCGACCGAAACAGCCGAGGTGATGAGCATGAACTTTCCAAAGAAGCCGGCCGCAGGCGGGATACCCGCAAGGCCGAGAATAAAGATGGTCAGGCACACAGCCGCAAACGGCGCACGCTTGCCCAAACCTGCGAGTTCTTCCTTCAGCAGATCTTCGCGGCTGCTGTCTTCAAGCCACGCAAGAATCGCGAACGCACCGAGGTTGAGGATTGTGTAGATCGCAGTATAGGCGAGCACCGCCTGACGGGCTTCGACACTCTTGGGAGCCAAGGCGAGCGTCGCAAAAGCAAGACAAAAATATCCCGCATTGGCGATCGACGAATAGGCAAGCATGCGCTTGACGCTGTTGTGCACAAGACCAAACACCGAACCTACGAGAATCGACAACGTCGCCAATACCCAGAAAACTTTCGCAATCCACGCAGAGTTGTCCTGTCCGCCAAAGCCGTTGCCTAGAATGCGCAACACAACCATCACGATCCCGACTTTAACGAGTGTGGACATGTAACCAGTCAGAGTGGAGTGAGCGCCTTGATAGACATCGGGTCCCCACGAATGAAACGGAGCAATACCGAGCTTAAATGCCAGACCGCAAATGAAAAGCAGCAGTCCTATGACTGCAAACGGGTTGCTCAATGAGACATTGAGGGTCGCAAAATCAGCCCAGCGCAGAGACCCGGTATTGAGGTAGATCAGCGCCATTCCCATCAGGATGATGGCCGATGCGGTTGCACCCATCAAAAAATATTTCATCGCAGCTTCCATGCCGCGCACATCCGCGCGCTGGTAGCCGACAAGCACGTAGAGCGAAACGCTCATCAGCTCGAGACCTGTGAAGAACGCCATAAACTCGCCTGCGGACGCAAGAATCATGATTCCGGCAGAGGCGAACATCAGCAGACACACAAGTTCGGGACGCAACAATTGCCGGCCGGAGTTGGAGATCTCAGCCATGAAAAGCGTGAACATGGTGCCCAGTCCGACAATCAAAAAACTAAACTGACTGATTTGATCGCCCAAAAATCCGCTTGCCAGCCAAGCCGGCGGCTGTGCAGGGTTGGCACCAAATGAGTTGGGTGCGGCCAGCAGCAGCAAAGGGACAATGACCGATGGAAAGCAACTGATGAAACCGATTTGATAAGAGAGCATGTTGGGTCGGTCAGGATTGCCGCGAAACACTCCCACCATCAATGCAACCAACCCGCCGATGAGCATGGCCAAAATTGGAGCGGCGTGCAGATAAAATGCCGCAGAAGGAAAAACCAGATTTAAACTCTCACTCATTTCTCACTCCAGAACTCATGCCGTTCAGTCGGCGGCTCACGGTCGGACTTTCAAACAGGTCAGCGCTGCATCATCACCCGCAGCGGCTCGTCTGAACCTCTGTGGATCACCAGCTCCGTCTTGTAGGCTTCTTTGCTGTTGACGCTCTGTTGCAGTTTCTTCATGGTCGGTTCGGTGTGCGCCAGCAAGGGAGTCGACAAGAACCCGGTTGCAAAGACGAAAACCGACAGCGTGCCAAGAATGAATGCCTCGCGTGGATTGCAGTCGCTGAGTTTTTTGTTTTCTTCGTTTTGAAGTGGTCCCCAAACAACCTTCAGCACCAGCCACAACATATAGATTGCACCGAGGATCACGCCCGTCCCGGCGAGTGTCGCCAAGACTGGTGAGGTTTGGAATACACCATTGAGGATCATCCACTCACCGATGAAGCCACCGGTTCCCGGCAGAGCCACTGAGCCCATAGTCGCCACAACAAAAAAGAATGCGTACCACGGCATCTGCTTGGCAAGTCCACCGTACTCACTCATCTCGCGGGTGTGACGGCGTTCATACACAACACCAATGAGAAGGAACAAAGCTCCCGTAGACACGCCATGGTTGACCATCTGATAAAGTGCGCCGGTGAAACCCAGCTCGTTGAATGCAAACATTCCCGCAACAACAAAACCCAAGTGGCTCACAGAAGAATAGGCGACGAGTTTTTTGATGTCAGTCTGTCGCCAAGCGATGAGTGCGCCATAAATAATCCCAATCACACCGAGGGTGATCATTACGGGCGCGGCTGTATGCGCGGCTTCTGGGAACATCGGAATACTCATGCGCATGAGTCCATAGGTACCCATTTTGAGCAACACACCCGCCAGAATCACCGAACCCGGAGTCGGCGCCTGAACGTGAGCGTCGGGCAACCAAGTGTGGAACGGAAAGAGCGGAACTTTGATGGCAAAGGCAAGCGCGGTGGCGGCAAAAAGCCACAACTGCGTGTCCGCCGGCAAAGCGGCGGCCGTCTTGTAGAGCTCAATCAGGCTGGTCGTGAAAATGCGGTTGGTTTCGTAGTGGGCATAATAGAGGTATGCGAACGCAACCAACATCAGCAAGCTTCCAACCACTGTGTAGATAAAAAACTTTGTCGTGGCGTAGATGCGATCTTTGCCGCCCCAGACACCGATAATGAAATACATCGGGATCAGCATCGCTTCCCAGAAAACATAGAACAGAACCAAATCAAGGCTGACCAGCGCACCGATCATCGCAGACTCGAGCACAAGAAACAGCGCCAGAAAAGACTTCACGTTATTTTCAATGGATGAGTAACTCGAGAGAAAAACCAGCGGACAAAGCACGGTTGTGAGAATCACGAGCAACAAACTAAGACCATCAACACCGACTGTGTAGCGGATTCCAGAGCTATGCGGCAGCCACGCCAAATCCTGAGCAAACTGCATTGCAGAGGAGTCTGCATTGAAGTGGGCAATCAAGTGGAAGGACAACAACATTTCGATGACCGAGATGGCGACGGCCAGATGACGTGCCTTCTGCACATCCTTTGTCAGTGCCACAAACAACGCACCGAGCAGCGGAAAGAAGATGAGCAGGGAAAGAATCCACTGCGAGATCAGCGAGACCATAAAATGAAACTCCTCTTTCGAAACTCAGCTGCGCTCAGATAAATATCCAGATGCACAGAGCAACAATCCCGATGAACAACACCTTGAGATAGTTGCGCACCAAACCAGACTGAACATCACTCAGAACTGAAGTCACCAAGTAAATGCCGCGCGGGCCCTCGTTGATGATGCCTTCAATAATCGCTCGGTCGCCCACCTTGAAAAACACGTCGCCAGCCTTTTTCAACGGTTCGATAATCACAGCCTGGTAAAGTTCGTCGATTCTCCACTTATCCAAAATCAGCCGGTACAGGCCACCCACCGCCTGAGCGATGGACTCGCCGCCCTTGGGTCCTGACTTGTAGAGCGAAATGGCAAAGCCGCTCATGACCAGCATGATGAGTGTCGACGTACCCATCAGACCCCATTCGAGCGCTGCGGAGCCGTGAGCGTCGCCATGTACCGCAGTCATCGTTTGTTTTGCTGCAGATATCACTGGTGAGAGCCATTGAGTGATCAGATTTTCGCTCGCATGAATGCCAAGCACGTGCATAATCGCGTGCGGCATCGAAACGTAGCCGCCAATCACCGACAACACTGCGAGGATCATCAGCGGCAGAGTCATAGCCAAAGGATTCTCGTGGATCTCATGATGGTGATGATCGTCGTGTCCGTGTCCGTGGTGGTGGCCATGCTCGACGCGGCTTTCACCAAAGAACACCAAATAAGTCAGGCGTACCATGTAAAAGCTTGTGCAGGCAGCGGCCAACGCACCGGTCGCCCACAACAGCGGATGACCAAATGTTCCCGACCATGCGTAATAAAGAATTTCGTCTTTTGAGAAGAATCCGGAAAGCCCCGGAAAACCGATGATGGCCAACGTGCCGATTACGAAAGTCCAGCCGGTGATTGGCATCTTTTTGATAAGTCCGCCCATCTTACGGATGTCTTGCTCGTGGTGCATCGCGTGAATGACACTGCCGGCTCCGAGGAACAGCAGGGCCTTAAAGAACGCGTGCGTCATCAGGTGTGCGACGCCAAACTGAAATGCACCCACACCGCAACCGAGCACCATGAATCCAAGCTGACTGACCGTGGAGTAGGCGAGGACTTTTTTGATGTCGTTTTGCACAAGGCCGATTGTCGCCGCAAACAGCGCCGTTGCAGCACCAATGACAGCAATCGTCGTCATGGCTTCGGGGCTGTGTACAAGCAAAAAGCTCATACGGGTCATTAGATAAATGCCCGACGTCACCATTGTTGCTGCATGGATGAGCGCAGACACTGGAGTCGGGCCAGCCATCGCGTCAGGCAGCCAGATATAAAGCGGCAGCTGGGCCGATTTACCGGTCACGCCAAGCAGCAGACAAAGACCAATTGCCGTGAGCATCGGACCGTTGTTCGCGGCAAGCTCGTTTGTCAGTGCCTCGGCGATCTGAGCATAATCGAGAGTTCCGAAAAGCTTGACGGACATAAACATCGCAAGAAGAAAGCCGAGGTCCCCGACGCGGTTTGCAACAAACGCCTTCATGCCGGCGCGCGCATTGGCCTCGTCCGAATACCAGTAGCCAATGAGAAGATAAGAGCAAACACCCACGCCTTCCCAGCCAAGAAACGTTACGACCATGTTCGAACCAAGCACGAGCGAGAGCATCGAGAAGACGAACAGATTCAGGTACGCAAAAAACCGGTACACGCCCTTTTCATGCGACATATATTCACCCGCGTAGAGGTGAATCAAACTGCCGACTCCTGTGATGATGAGCAGAAGAATACCCGACAGTCGATCGACCGTCAGGCTGAAGGGAACTTCAAGCCGGCCTTCATTGAACGGCACCGAAATCCACGTGAACAAATCCGTGCGGACAACTTCGCCTGCGCTGACAGGACCAAAGACCAGCAAACATGAGAGCACGAACGGAATGGCAATTGCGAGTGTCGCAACAGTGACCGTTACAAGACGGGGCGCACTGCGCAGAAAAAACCCGTTCAGCACGGAACCGAGCAACGGTATGAGCAGAACAGCGGCGAGCATCGTCTGATAGTTCATGATTAACCCCTCAATGCCTTGAGATCGTCCGCTTCAATCGATGCTTTTGTTCGATACAGCGAAATGATCATGGCCAGACCGACAGCGGCTTCACATGCGGCAACCGCCATCACAAAAAACATCACAACCTGACCATCGATGGTGTTCGTCAATCGACTTGCCGAGACAAACGCGAGGTTGGCCGCGTTCAAAAGAATTTCAACGCTGAGCATCATGAAGAGAATGTTCTTGCGGAACATGACTCCAGCCAGACCCACCAAAAACATGAGGAATGAGAAGTAAAGTCCGAGTTCAGGCAGCATTAGCATGTTCGGCGCCTTTCTTCTTGGAGATAACAACCGCTCCAATGGCGGCAGCCAGGATGAGGAAACTGATCAATTCAAACGCCCAGAGATAGTCGACAAACAGAGATGCTGCCACGTTCTTAACATTCTCGCTTTCAGCAAACACGGAGCGGTGCAGGTGAGGCGCTGACTCGGGCTTTTGCAAACCCAGCTGTTCGATACCTGTGGTGAGGAATCCGCGTCCGACCTTTGTTCCAAGCAAGAGAGCGACAACGACACCCAACGCCGAGAGAATCATTTCGCCAACAGTGACACCACCATAGCGCAGCTCTTCGGGCGGAAGATTGAGAAGCATGATGACGAAAACAAACACCACCATGATTGCGCCGGCGTAAACAATGATCTGCGCAGCGGCGGCAAAGTGCGCATCAAGTAGGCCGAACATTCCGGCAAGCAGGGTCATGACCCCAATCAGCACCATCGCCGCGCTCACGGGCCAGCGGCGTGTGATCATCACAGCCGACAAGAGGACTGCGGCAACCCCCATGACGATGAAAGACAGCAAACTTAAATCCATTCCAATCAACCTCGCGAGCGGTGCGGTCGTCTTAAGTCAGTCGAAGAATTCCAACAATCAAAGCCAATACAACGAGATTCACCAGCGCCACTGGCAACATATACACCCAGCCGACGCGCATCAGCTGGTCGTAGCGGAAGCGTGGCAATGTGAAGCGAACCTGGACAAACAAAAACATGAAAATCGCAACTTTGGCGATGAGAACACCCAAGCCGATGAGCGCAGTGATCCATGTTGCAGGTTCAGCGGAAACAATCGGAGTCAACATTGCGATGATTTGTGATTGCGGCAGATAGGGAATCTCGTAGCCACCGAGAAACACGCACGTGGTGAGCGCAGAGAGTGTGAACATCATGGCGTACTCGCCAAGGAAGAACAGCGACCAGCGCATCGACCCATACTCAACCAAAAAGCCGGCGACGAGCTCTGCTTCACCTTCGGCAAGGTCAAATGGCAAACGGTTGGTTTCGGCAAACATGGTCACGACAAAAATCACAAAGGAGATGGGCGAAAGAAAAATTCCCCAGTTGGGCAGGAATCCAAACAGCAGCGTGTCTGTTTGCGCTGCGACCATACCCTGCAGGTCGAGTGTTCCGTAGAGAAACACCATCGGCAAAAGTGCGAGGCCCATTGCCAGTTCATAGGAGATCATCTGTGCCGACGCGCGCAGGCCGCCGAGCAGTGCGTATTTGTTGTTGGATGACCAACCGGCAAGTGCAACACCGTAAACACCAAGAGAGGACATTGCGAACAGGTAAAGAAACCCCGCGTTCACACTGACAGGCTGAAGGTTGATCGTGTGACCTGCAACAACAATTTCCTTGCCGAGAGGAATGCCTTGAATCGCAAGCAAGCCCATGACGGCCGGAACAATCGGCGCGAGAATGTAGAAGAAACGGTTGACGTGTTTGGGAACGAAATCTTCTTTGAAGAGCAGCTTGATTGTGTCGGCCAGCGGTTGGCCGAGTCCAAAAAGCTTGAAGCCAAAGAGGCCGACACGGTTCGGACCGATACGGCGCTGAATGAACGCCGCCTGTCTGCGTTCCACCCACACCATGATGGGTGCGACCTGCAATGCAATGACAAGTGCTATGGCGATTTTGCCGATTGTGGAAACGAGTCCCACATTACTATCGAGAAACTGAACGAGCGCGCCCGCAGTTGCGTCCATGAAGTCCCCCTCAATCCCAGTTCAGAGCGCCGCGACGCAAAATATAAATGTAGCCGACAATCAACGTGCCGACGAAAAGAGCAACCTCAATGATGCCGAACCATTTGAGTTCATCAAACAGAACCGCCCACAGGTAGAGAAAAATCGTTTCAATATCGAAAAGGATAAAGAGGATCGCCGTCAGGTAGAATTTAACCGACAATCGCTGCCGTGCCGTTCCAACCGGTGTCACCCCGCATTCATACACATCCAGCTTCGCGGGATTGGGTTTCTTGGGGCCGAGCAAGAAGGAAGCGATAGTCGCGCCTCCGGCAATCAGCAATCCCAAAGCGAGTGCGATCAATATCGGCAGGTAAGGGTTGATTGACGCTGTCATCGTCAACGCCTCCAAAAAAGTCAAAAATCGGGTGCGGCACTGGCCTTAACCCATAAACGGATCTGGAACAAGTTAACGCACGGCCATCTCCGAAGAGAGAGCTCCTCGGAGAAGCAGTGCTGCTGCCAAACGTGCAGTCTGCATTTGCGAGTCGCGCGCCGGACAGAGTTCGGCGACATCGACGACGCGGCACATTTTGCGAGACATCACATCTTCCACGCATGGCCAGAGAGTTTCAACAGGGACCCCAAAAGAAGTTGAGGCGCTGGTGCCCATTGCTGCAGCAACATGAAAGACATCAAGGTCCAGTGAGAGATGCAGCGAGCCCGAGAAATCTTTCTGAGAGCTCCAATGATCGAGCCACGCATTCAATTGCTCTTCAACGGAGCGATTCTCGTTGTTCGCGAAATTCCAAAACCGCCAAGGCCGTCGTCCTGCGCAGTACTCTGCGACTGATACGCCGTGGGCGAGTGCGAAGTCCCACAAGCTCTGCGGATTGCGCTCGCGCTGGATTCCGATTTCACACAAAGCGCGCCCGTCGGCGATACGCTGCGGGTGATTTTCAATCACGCGGCGAAACGGCGTACCGCTATTAATCTCTCCGCCCTGCACAGGACGAAGATCAAAGTGGCCATCGAAGTTCACAATCGGCAAAACACCCTGACAATTGCGCAAATGACCACTGTAGGAACCAAAACTGAAATCATGCCCGCCGCCCACGACGTGTACTCTGCGAGCACCGCGCGAAAGCACTGCATGGACAACTTCAGCAAGACGCGCATGCGTTTCAGCGATTTCATCTGCCAAGACGACATCACCGAGATCAACCCACTTTGAACCAAACCACTCCACGTCATTCAGCCGGGTGTCGTAGAGTCGGTAAAACGCCTGCCTGAAAGACTCAGGCCCTCCGCTTGCACCGCCGTGTCCAAAGTTGAGCGCCACGCCGCGATCATCGGGTATACCGACAATCACCAGCTTGTCCTGCAATCCTTCAACTATGTCTGAAAGCTCTTCGGGCTGTGAAAAAATCGTCATCTGCCGTCCGAGCATTTCCTCGCGCAGGACAGAAACATTGATCCTGACAGGTGACAGAAAATGAGAGGAGAATTTGGATGGCGACACGCCGGTGGCTCCCTGCTGATGGACTCGAGGCGCTCGCCCCAAAGTCTCTGCGCGGAGCCCTCAATTGCTCAGGCGGGTTTCTTTGCCGGCGGTTTGCTCGCAGCGAGTCTCTGTTTACCCAGATGTTTTTCGATGGTGCGAAGAATACGCTGCCGCAAAGGTTGGTTTTCATCAAGAATGATCTTGAGTAATTCGAAGTCGTCGTGTGTGCGGAATGGTCGCTTCTTTTTCGGGTCGTGTTCGAGCTTGCCCTTTGCCTTGTCATTTTCTGCCATGCAGCACCCCCTCGGAAGTGGTATCGGCATGCACTCCCCAAATATTGGGTGCATGCCTGCAGGGCGGGAAAATTGACGTCAGCCCAGCGCCGCTCGGAGGTCGTCGATAAGGTCTTGCGGGGTCTCGATGCCCACAGAAAACCTCAATAGGTTCGCATCGATACCAATCTTTTTGCGATGCTCCGGCGGCACACTGGCGTGGGTCATCGTTTCCGGATGATTCACAAGCGACTCAACACCACCCAAACTTTCCGCCAGACTAAAGACCTGCAGACGACTTAAAAAGCGCTTCACGTCGTCAAACGAACCCTTCAATCGAGCACTTACCATGCCCGAATATCCAGACATCTGCCGGCGGGCGAGCGCGTGCTGTGGATGGGATTCGAGTCCGGGGAAAATGACCTCTGAGAACTGCGGCATCGCAGCAAGCGCCTGAGCAACAGTGCAAGCGTTCTCATGGTGCCGCTGCATGCGCAAAGCAAGAGTCTTGATGCTGCGCAGCAGAATAAAACACTCCTGCGGAGCATTGACCGCACCGCCCGCGAACTGGATGAAGCGCAGCTGCTCAGCCAGATTGTCATCGTTGGTCATCAATGCGCCACCAACGAGATCAGAGTGTCCGCCGATGTATTTGGTCGTGCTGTGCAACACGATGTCTGCACCCATCTGCAGAGGCTGCTGAAAGATGGGTGAGGCGAAGGTGTTGTCGACCACAGTCATGGCACCCTGCGCACGCGCTAGTGCGGCGACCGCTGCAACATCAACGATCCGCAGCAGCGGATTTGTCGGGGTCTCAATCCACACCATGCGCGTCTTTTCGCGCATCAACGTTTTGATGTCTGCTGGATTGCGCATGTCGGCAAACTCAAAATCGATGCCGTACTTGGCAAACAGCCTGCGAAACAGTCGGCCTGTTCCGCCGTAAACGTCATCGCAGACAATCACATGATCGCCTGGATTGAGCAGTTGGGCGATGGCATGCACTGCAGCCAAACCAGAAGCAAAAGAAATTCCGTGGCGTGCGCGCTCCAATGCCGCGAGAGCCGTTTCCAAAGAGGTACGGGTCGGATTCCCGCCACGCGAGTAGTCGTATCCCTTGTGCTCACCCGGGCCGGATTGAACATACGTCGACGTCTGAAAAATGGGTGTCATGATAGCACCGGTCGTCGGTTCAGGTTCAACACCCGCGTGTACGCAGAGAGTCTCGATTCCGAAGTTTTGAGCTTTGCCGCTTTTATTGCTCTGCATGTGTTCCGTTCTCCAAGAAAATTCAGAAATCAAAAATAATGTTGCATACCGACAACCCAGCTGCCCGGCCTGCGCAGTCCGGTCAAGGCGCGCGCATAATCAGCCCTCAGGCGGAGTCTTGCAATAGGGCGAAAGCCCATACGCAAACCGGCACCCGCACTGGCTGCCAAGGGGTAGGGCCATTCTTTGAGTGATTTGCCAGCATTACCGGCATCCGCAAACAAAACAGTTTGCAGAACGACGTTCTCATTCACCAAGGCCACCCAACGCTCCTCCACATTGGCCGCCCATGCCAGCTGGCCCAGACGCTCGCCGTCATCAAGACCCCTCACAGAATCGAGGCTTCCCATGCGAATCAAGGAGAGCAGACTGTCGCCGTTGGTCCAATGCGCCTGCAGGCGGACACCGAAATTGTTCTTTTCCGACCAGCTCCAAAAATGCGTATCGCTGAGCGAGACTGTCTGAATGTTCTCGTGTTCGGAGTCGTTGGTCGGAAAAAAATTGGCCGCGCTCAGCTCAATTTTGTGGCCATCCCAAACATAGTCGTTGAGATTCATGGCATTGAGACGGAGTGACATGCGCGTGACAATTCCTATTTCGCGGCGACGTGAAAAATTTTTGTACGAGTTGAGCGGAGCAGAAAGCTCGCCGAGCAGCTCTCTGTCGACAGACTCCAAAGCGACACCCACATCGACAAGCGAAATGCGCCGCTGCACTCCGACCGTCAGTTTGTCATTGCGCGCCAATGGTGTTGCATAGCTGCGGGTCGCCGGCTCAAAATAAAAATACGGGCGACGGCCCAATTGAGCATCGGCCATCACCCTCCAGACCGGACGTGCGACGTAAGGCTGCCGCCACCATAGATTGATACCCGGCGCTCCGGCGAACTGCTCATATTGAAGTCCAGCCTCAATTCCTCTGCCCAACAGGTTGAGGTCATACAATCCGACAACTAGAAAGTTTACGCCGCCGCCGGTACCGCCGCGCAGCACAGGAGTGAGTGTCCACTTTTCAATAAAATCGAAAGTAAGATTGTATTTGCCGTCAGGAGTCTCTTCAAAATCGACTTCAACAGCGACAAAAAAATTGGTGTTTCTGAGCCGCTGCGCTGCACGAAGGATGCTTGCCACTCGCACTTTTTGACCGACGGCAAATCCCAGCTCTGCGCGCACGTATTCCTGCCGTGTCCTGTGCAACCCGATTAAATCGAGAGATCCGATGACAATTTCGGACTGTGCCGGAAGCTTCTCGGTGCTGTCGTCTGCATCGTCCCCGTCAGCACGTGCAACATGCGAAGCGAGAGTGATGAGACAAGCGAGAAAAAGAAAAAAACATCTCACCAAACCGGACTCACCTCACGCATTCCCGCCTTGCGGACAAGGCGGTTGAGCCGTTCAAAAATATTCTGACGACCCAGCTCCAACATCAATGCCGCGGCCGTCTCAGCCGCAGACAGTTCACGCTTTTTCACACTCTGAAAAAAGGGATAGACGATATCCTGATTGAAAAGACTCTGTCCGGCAATGGCAAAGGAAAAAGGCGCGCATTCGGCCAGCGCACCGGAGTCGACGAAGCGCCTCAGCAAAGTATCGGAAGAATAGGGAACCCTTCTGTTGATGACGCGCAGCGGCGAGTGTGGCATAAATTCAACCCAAACCCACGTTGCAATGGGAGCGTCCGGAATTTCTCGGAGCTTTTCGACAAAAGGATAGCCAACGCTCCCGCAATTGAACCAGACAGACCGTCCGGACGGGTCACAATGCCGCCCCAGATAATGGCTGTGGCCATTGAAATAAAAACTTCTACCGAGCGGAGTCTGTTCGAGAAATTCCTCTGCGAAAGATCCGGGAACACCAGCCTGTTGTGCAAAGAAATCAGGGACCCTGTTGTTTCCATGTAATGCACCATGAACGGCATGCAACGGTGCCTCGGCTGCCGACCAGCATGCCACAGATTCCTTCTCGACCGTGTTCAGTTGGTCGCCCAACTGCCGGACGGTCCACGGAACAAATCGCCACAACGGCCTAAGAAATTTTTCGTGCTCGGGATTATTGCGGCATTCAATCAGATAATCTTCATGATTTCCGAGCAAATGGGGTACAGAAATACTCTGCAGTGTTTCAAACACGGCGAGTGGATCGGGACCTCCATCGAAACTGTCGCCCAAGCAAACAATCTGCGGCTTTCCAAACTCTCGCTGCTGCGAAAATTCGCCAATGTCATTCAACACGGCCTCGAGTGCTGTCTGATTGCCGTGAATGTCCGTCACAAAGGCAAACGCCTGCTGCGCTGAGTGCATCAGTCACTTCCTGAAGGTGTAATGTGCGGCGCCGCGGAATAATCCATCTGCAGAATTTTTTTGAACAGCTCTGAGAATGCAATCTTTTGCTCATCCGCCGTGAGCGGCAGCTGAGCGCGGCGGAGCAGTTCAATTGTCGGACCATGACCCATAAGGTCATCGGTCAGCGGGGCAATGACGGGCGCATTGCCCAATCCGCAATCCGGACGCGAGAGGAATTGGATGCCGGTATTGTGCAGCCAGTGGCGTGGCAAGAGAACTTTCTCGGCCACCGTCTGGATGTAGCCCTCTTCATAAAATTGCAGGAAGGCGTCTTCATCCGGATGGTACATTTTATCGCCGACAATCCAGTGCCCGACAGCAGCAAGGTGAACACGGATTTGGTTGGTGCGGCCTGTCTGCGGCATGCATGCAAAAAGCGAGTAATCTTCCCACTGCGCAAGACGCAGACAGTGGGTAAGTGCATCGAGACCTTCGTTCGGGTTGTGCCAAAGCTTAAGACGAATGCGCGAGTTGATGGCCGGACCAATCGGCAGGCTCACGCGAAAAGCATCGGGCAGCGGCCTGTCGCCCTTGGTGACAGCAAGATACATTTTCTTCACCGATGAATCGCGGAAGCTCAAGGAAAGATCACGGCGTAGCGGAGTGCTGCGCGCACAAACCAAGATTCCCGAGGTTTCACGATCGATGCGGTGCACCGGCGCCGCATTCGCATAGCCCATCTTTTTTGCAATTTCGATGAAGGTGTTTTTTCCGTAAAGTCCCGCAGCATGAACAACCAAATTGCCCGGCTTGCAAAAAACAGCGGCGTCTCCATCGTCATACACTACGGCGATATCGGTCATCATGTCGGGTTCGTATTCAGGCGGATGAAAGAGCCACAGCTGGTCGCCCTGCTTGAGCACGTAGGTCGGCTTGACGTTCAAAAGGTTCGCAGGTGCGGCATCGCTGGTGTGATTTTTGGGCGAATTCTGCTCGATGAGAACTTCGCCAATCTCGACACGCTGCTGCCAGATGTCGCGCGTGTGGAATTTAAATTTTTCGCCGAGATGCCGGTCGAGCCGCAGGCCGACTCCGACATGTTCGAGCCGTCCGCCCAATCGGCGGAAATGTTTTTTGTCGGGCACAACCCGCTGCTCACGGCGCCGCGAGATACGCGCACGTAACATACTTTGCAATACTTTCTCGGGCAGGCCGTCCTCACCCTCTTCATCGCCCGCAGTTGGCGTGTAACGGGCATTTTTCTGTTCGGCGATGAATCGTGACATGGCGGCAAGAACAAGCTGCGCATCGACGCGGGTGATACGCTGGAGCGGCTCATCCAATACTTCGAAACAGGCCGCAGCTCCGCCGCCGGTGAGCAGCACCTGACCAACCGAATATCGACGCACGAGCGATTCGACGAGCCCTGCAAGCTGGAGTGATATTCCGCGCAACATCGAAAGTGGCGTCGAAAATGGTCCGTCGCGCTCAGCCTGAGGTGAAGGCAAAGTCGACGGGAGTGTAACGTTCGGCAGGCGAGCGGTTTTCTCGTGCAGGGCGCGCAGCGACATCGCCGGACCGGCAAGAATAATGCTGTCGAGGATTTTAAGTTCGGGACTGACGACAACTGCTGTCAATGCCGTGCCCACGGAGAAGACGGCAACGGGCTTTGCAAGTTGCCGAGCGTGTTGTGCAGCGGCCCATGCCTGCAAAGCGCGATCCACCCCGATATGACCAGCAACATATTCAGCGTCAAGTCCGGCATCGCGCATCACAGCATCGGCATTCACGGGCGACAGCGAAACTTCGCGGGCGGCATTTCCATGATGAATGAACAAAGACTCAATGCAGTCGACAACCTTTGCGGAATGACCCGCATTTGCAACTGCCGACCACACCAGCTGGACGTGCTGGGCGCCCTCAACGGCAGCAAGAAGACTCTGTGCCAGCTCGGATTTATTGAAAAGATTCTGTTCTGCTACAGTGCGTTTATCCAACTGAGCCCAGTTAATTTGTCCGGCACGTACTGCTCCGCTGCACTCGCTTCGCCAGTGAATCTGCGTGTTGCCAAAATCAACGCAGACACGCGCCGAAATTTGCGGGAACGAAACATCGGCCGAAAGAATGGCATCACGATGCCCTTCAAGCAGAAGACCACCCTCGGCGGAAAGTCCGGCAAACGCGCCGGTTTGCGCGCCTTTATTGACGGACAACGGAGTTCCGAGTGGCAACGAACGCTCGAGCGTCAAATGCATCAGCTGTTCGGACGAGCGTTCGATCTGCAGATAATCAGCCAACTCGCGTTCGATTTCCTCGGCAACGACCATACTCATGGTCTTTCGCATTCCCGCGGTTACAGCAGACGGATTCACTCCCCAAAGAGAAAGAACACTGCTGGCCTGCGCAACTTGCTCTGGAGCGGAAAACAAATTGAGACCAAGGCCGATGCTGACAAACTGCAGACTGTCGGCACGGAAGGATGACTCACAAAGAATGCCTGCGACTTTTTTGGGTGCGTGGGAGAGTCTGCCCTGCGGCCACGCCCACACATCGTTGGGCCATTTCAGACGTGCCTCACAGGGCGATTCAGCGGGCATACAGCGGCTGAATTCAAGCATGTTTGCCAGACGCGCGCGTGCACGCCACAGTGCATCAACCACCGCACATCCGACGGCAAGGCTCAGCCAGCTGAGTGGAATTTTGACAAATTGTGCGGGAATCACAAAGGTACAGGGACCAAAATCTCCCAGCTGCTGCACACCGCCGGCCACATCCGCGCGCTCAACCACTTGCGAATTTTCTTGCCCAGCGCCTGCTTCGGAAGCACCGGCCTGTGTCCACACACTTCCGCCCCGCCCGCGTCCCGCCGTTTGCACACGGCACATCACTGCAAAGGGTGTCGCACTGCCGCGCTCAGCAATTAGCGTGCGGGCCAAATCCATTGTCGAGGTCGTTTGCACTACGGTGAACGTTTTCATTTTTTTTCACACCACCGGATACAGCTGCAGACTCATGTCGACCCACGTGGCCTGATGAATAAGCGCACCAGAACTCAGATAATCAACTCCAAGCTGTGCGACGGCTGCGATATTTTCTTCGCTCAAATTGCCACTGACCTCGAGTGCAGCGGCACCGCCCGCAGCATTTCTTTCCTCAACTGCAATCCGGACATCGGACAAAGGAAAATTGTCGAGCATGATGACATCCGCTCCGCCTCTGAGCGCCTCGCGGAATTCGCTCAGGTTTGTGACTTCCACTTCGAGCTTAGTCAGGACAGGGGCGTTTTGTGCCGCATGCCGCAGTGCCGCGGAGATTCCGCCAAAACTGCGCAAATGATTTTCTTTGAGCATCAGGCCGGTGTCGAGTGCATGCCGATGATTACGCACGCCCGCCAGACGCGTCGCATATTTTTCATAAAGACGCAGACCCGGCGTTGTTTTGCGTGTTTCAAGCAACTGCGGTGAGCGGCTTTGCACGGCTGCCGCGGCGCGCTGGACAACGTCGAGCATTTTTTTTGATTTTGTCGTGATGCCGCTCAGGTGTGCCGATAAATTCAAAGCCACGCGCTCGCCGAGCAGCAGACACCGTGCATCGCCCTCACCCTCAAGCACTACATCGCCGGCACGCACCTGCGCACCGTCTTCAAACGACGACTTGAGCGTGAGACCGGCGTGACCGTGCGCACGCTGAAAGACAGCCGCCATGAGCGTAAGACCGCACAAAATAAAATCCTGCTTGGCGATAATCTGCATGCGCATCCGTGCGATGTCGGCAGGCTGAGTCCATTGGCTGACATCTCCGCCGCCGACATCCTCCGCAAGCCACGCGTCAATGTCGGCATGCACACGGTGGGGCGAAATTCCGAACTGAGAGACGATGCGGCAATCGACCCACTGCGGATTCAATTCCTTGTTTGACGATTTATCTTGGACCACACAGGACTCCTCAGCTGATGCGTGGACTTTCCCACGGCGACAGCTATTGTGACACAGCCGCCGGAAAAGCACCGGTCCGGCTCCTTGGGGAGAACTCCGGCCATGGACATCGGTCTACCATACAGCGCGTTGATTGAAAGCCTTGAAAACGAAGTCGGGCAGGGGACTTTTACCGCGTGGTCGTTCGCTCATCAGGGCGGAGCAATTTCGGCATTTTACGCTGATGAAGCGGCACCCCGCGAATGGCTCGTCGACCAAAATGCCGCGCTGCATCCCCACCAGCAGCAGGCGCTTTATTGGATGCCGGCCTTTGACCTTGCCAGCTTGACCAAACCCCTGCTGGCCAACGCTTGGCTGCGCCACTGCCTCGGTGCCGATGCTGTTTTCTGGCAGCAAAGTCCGCTGTCCAGCCTGATTGAGGCACGCAGCGCCGAAGGAGACTTGCTCAAAAAATGGAGCGAGAAGCAGCCGCGCCTGACGCTGGCCCATCTGCTCAACCACACGAGCGGATTGCCCGCGTGGCGGTGGTTTGGCAGAGCTTTGTGGAAAATTCCAGAAGGTTCACGGCGTGCTGCAAGCCGCTTGCCAGAGTTGCAATCGGATTCCTCCGGTGAAGAAGCCAGAGGGGCTCAGTTTGAACTGACATCAGCGATTCTTTCACTGCCGCACACACTCCCTGCGGGCGACGCGCAGACGACGTATTCGGATCTGAATTATTACCTGCTCGCGCGAGTGATCGAGAATCTCAGCGTGCAAAGCTTTCGCGGCTGGGAAAGCGTCATTGCCGACCTAAATGCTCTGTGGGGAACACACTTCTGGCATGCGTCGCTCGATCCCGAACGCAGTCAGCAGGCCATTCCTTATTTTCCGTATGTAAACTCACAGGTGGTCGCCCACGTCTACGAGAACCGCAAATTAAACAACCACGCTGGTGAATTCGGCAGCGTGCATGACACCAATGCAAATATTCTTGCCACAGATTTCCGTGCGTCATGCGCCACTCATCCGCTTGTATCATCGCACGCCGGATTGTTCGGCAGTGTCTTGGACGTTGCAAAAACGGTCGGATTTTTTCAATCTACACAAAACGATCTGCAGGCAATAAGTTTGCCCCGCCACTGCCAATCGGAACGCTTCCACTGGGGTCTCGACACTCCATCGGGTCTGTCATCCACAGCCGGAATCAGCCAGTGGCCACTCAAAGACGGGCGAAGAGTATTTGGACATCTTGGATATGCGGGAACTTCATTTTGGCTCGAAAATGAAGGTCAATATCACATTCTTCTCACCAACCGGACTGCCCATCGCACAAGCATCGGCAGCGTCGGAGTTCCGAGAGTTCTGATTTTCCAAAAAGACAACAGCAGCGAGCCACAGTGCTGGATTCGCCGCCAGCAAAATGCCGGTGAACAGGGCCGTCCAACTGCATGGCAATCGGTTCCTTGGCAGGATGCATACACACTGTGTTTTGAGCACAGCCGGATGATCACCCGCTATTGGAATCGCAACATTCTGCGCCGTCCGCCCGACCTTGCCAACATCCGGCGCACCGCCGGACAACTCTTATGGTCCGTGTGAAATCATGTTAGGGTCCGCCGTGTTCGGCAGGTTCCTACAATAAGGATAGTGCGCAGCCATGAAAAACCGGAAAAGTTTCTTCAAACGCCCGCTCGGCCTGTTCATAATGGGCACTTTGATTGTCGCTTCCGCGGCATTCGCATGGAATCGGTACAACCGCTCCGCTCAATTCGCAAAACAGCAAAACGCGCGCACGGTGAGTGTCGTCAAGCGAGATGTACGGCGTGATTTGCTGCTGACAGGCAAAGTTCTGCCCTCGAGTTCGATTGCGGTTTATTCACCGGTTTCGGGTCAGCTCAAGCAAATCCACGTGCAAGAGGGAGAACGCGTCAAAGAAGGTCAGCTGCTGTTTGCAGTGCTGCAGGACAGCAGTGGTCAGCGAGAACTTGAAGCACGTCAAGCTGAAGTTCAGAGAACACGACTCGAATTGCAGGCAGCAGAAGAAAATCTCGACCGCCGCCGCAACGTCAGAGACCTTTTTTCACAAGCCGAAAATGAAAAAGCTGAAAACGACTACGACCGCGCCCAGCTGGCCCACACTGCGGCCAAGCAGCAACTCAGCCTGCTGGAAAATGCGCTCGGTCTTTCGAACGACGGAGCATCGAAAAAGAGCAAGCGCAGCGGCGATTCACGGACGTCGGTCATCTTCATCAAGGCTCCCAAGCAGGGAGTGGTGACGTTCTTGAATAAAGCAGTCGGAGAAAGTGTCATGGCAACTGCAGAAAGTGCGGAAGCCACTGGACGCGAGGTTCTGATTATCTCCGACACAGAAAAAATGATGGTGCGCTCGCGTATTTTGGAAGCTGATTTGGCGGTAGTGCGCGCAGGACAACCCGTACAAATCAAACTCGATGCATTTCCGCAAAAGCCCTATAGCGGCACAGTAAGCCGCATCAGCCAACAGGGCGTTGAGGACAAAACCGGCGGCTACACTTATTTTGTCACCGACATGCTGATTGAAAATCCGGATGCTGACGTGCGGTCACAGATGAACGCGAGCATTGAACTTGTTGTCGCTGAAAAAAAGGACGTGATGGCGCTGCCCGCAAATGCGGTCGCAACCTTGGGAGGATATTCGGTTGTCGAATTGCCGCGTGAATCTGCCGGCCTTCCGCCAAAATACAAAGCAGTCAAAACTGGAATTTCGACAGACCTGTGGGTTGAACTGACAGGCAACGAACTAAGCGCCGGTGACAAAGTGTTGGAGATTGATTTTGCCAAACTCGACCTAAAGAAACTCGGCGAAGGAAAACTCGGTCAGGACTCCGCAGGCACAGGCACTCCACACACTTCCAGAGAATGAGATCACACTCATGACGCGCTCAGGTGAATCACTGTTTCAGCTGGAACAGGTAACCTATACCTATACAGCGCTCAACACGCCTGCTTATGTCGCTTTGAAAAAGCTGAATCTTGAGATCCGTCGCGGAGAGTTTGTCGCCATTATCGGACCGAGCGGCTCTGGCAAGTCGACACTGATGCACCTGCTCGGGCTCATGGCCGAACCCAGCGATGGCGTTCTGAAAATTCATGGCACCGACTTTGCAAAACTCTCAGCCAACGAAAAATCTGCACTCAGAAACAAACACATCGGCTTTCTTTTTCAACAGTTCTTTTTGCTGCCGCAGCTGAGCGTCATCGAAAATATCATGCTGCCAGCCGAATACGCGGTAAGCATGCAGCAGCATGAAAATCTTTACGAAAAAGCAATCAGTCTGGTGAAACGCTATGGCCTGACGGGACAGGAGCACAAAAAACCCACAGGCCTTTCAGGCGGTCAAAAACAACGTGTGGCGCTGTGCCGTGCGCTGATGATGGAACCCGACGTTCTGCTCTGTGACGAACCCACCGGTGCTCTCGACAGCGCCACCGCGCAGGAGGTTCTGCAAACCCTTGCTGAACTAAATGCAGCGGGAAGAACGGTGATCGTCATCACTCACGACCCCGAGGTTGCAGAACGTGCAGGGCGCATCATTAAAATTGTCGACGGCAACATTGTCTCCGACTCGGTCAACAAAAAGACTTCGCTACACCCTGATGAGTTAACTTCTTTCACACCAGAGGACGTGCGCCCTGGCGCTGCGTTTCTCTCTGAACGGGTGAAGCTCGCAATCAAGCAGATGTTCGTGCCGACCTGGCAATCGCTCAAAACACAAAAATTGCGGACAGCCCTCACCATGACCGGACTGCTGCTCGGCGTTGCAAGCGTGTTCATCATGCTGACGCTCACCGGACGTGTCGGTAAAATCTTTGAGGATTTCTTTGCCACACAGGGTTCACGCGAAGCGTTCGTCAATTTCGATCACCGCCTTGCAGAAAAAACGGGTGCACCGCGCTGGCGTGGACTCAATGCCAAAACAGAGCTGCCCAAACTCAGTCAGCGCGTTGAACGGTACGGAAGAATCGAGCCCAGTGTCAGCACCGGCAGCTGTGCCATTGTTTCATCCACGGGCAACATTAAAAACAGTCTGGTCGGATTAAATTCACTTCAGCAGTTGCGCGCAGGCTCCATGCGCATTGCAAAGGGCCGCATGCCGATGCCGCACGAATTTGACGGCAAACAGCCGGCTCGCGTTGCATTACTTGGCAGCGATGCTGCTGTGAAACTCTTTGCACCGCGCGGCAGCGGCAAAAACACCTCTGATTCAGTGATCGGGCAGCACATCGTCGTTCGCGGATGCGAATTTGAAGGCATCCTGACGGTCATCGGTGTGCTTGAGCCGATAGACACCCTCTTCGACAGAGGGGTCAACAGCTCTGTTTACATACCAACACAAACGCTCTTCGCGGGTGGTGTATCGCTCTACAAACCTTTTTTTACAGTGGTCCCGAATGAAGGTGTGAGCCCGACGTGGTTTGCAAAACACGTCATAGGCCACCTGACGGTGATGACAGGCAATCAGTTTCCGTTCCGGTTTTTTGCTGCCGAACAAGAGCTTGAGAAATTCAACCTGATGATGGGAATCCTGACTGGCCTGACGCTCGTGATTGGAGCTCTGTGCACACTCATCGGCGGCATCGGGGTCATGAACATCATGCTCGTGAGCGTGCATGAGCGTGTTCAGGAAATCGGCATCCGCAAGGCTGTCGGTGCACGCGACTCACACATCCGGTCGCAGTTTCTCTTCGAATCCGTCGGGCTCTGCTTGATCAGCGGCGGGCTTGGTCTTTTGCTTGGAATTGCAGTCAGCTCTCTGGCATTTGCACTGGCCAGACTTTTTTTACCTAAGGTTGAAAACCTCAGTTACCAACTCGATCCTATGGCCCTGCTCATCTCGATTGCTGTAAGCGTCGGCGCTGGCATCGCTTTCGGCACTTGGCCGGCACGCAGAGCCGCTGCCATGGACGTCGTTGATGCGCTCAAACAGGAGTGAACAATGAAAAAAACCATTGCGGCATTTATTTTGTGCATCCTAATCGTCACCGCGCCGAACACTGCGCAATCGGCGGATTTCAATAATCAGCTGCCGCCGGAACTCAGCGGGTGGCAAAAAGAAATCAAAGAACTGCTCGGCCAATTCAGTACAATCGACAGTGCAGAAGCGGCTGCAAGTGAGGCTTCAGCAGCAGTGGAAACCAGCCGGCAGAAATTTTATCCGACACTCTCGGCCGGAAGCCAGCTGAGCCGTTCCCAGACGAATGCTGACAGCAACAACGGGCAAAATCTCAAAAGCGGTCCCGACAATGATCTCCAGTTAAACCTGACGCTGCGACAGAATGTTTTCAGCGGGGGTGTCGATTGGCAGAAAATGACTCTTGCCCAAAAGCGAGAGAAGCTTGCACGTCTGAGAGCGATGCTCGCAAAAAGAAACCATGTGCGGCAGTGGCTTAAGGATGTGGCTTCGATTCTTCACCAACAACAGATCGTCGCCCTGCAGACTGAGGCAGCGACACAGGCAAAGGCACTCAAGGTTCTTGCCACCAGAAAAGAGGCGAGCGGATTTCTAGGGCGGCGCGATCTGCTCGACTCGGAGCGCGAGTTACTGCGAGTCGAACAAGAAACATTGCAGGCAAACAACACTCTACAGGAACTACAAACACGCTATTCGAGTGTCTACCGAATGGCATTATCCAAGGATCACAAAACCGACGACTTCAAAGTTTTCCTCAGTGCCGCAGCAGGCATGGACTCAGACAAGGCCAAACATGCGGACGCTGCAGGAAGTCTCATGACTGTCGCGCTTTCGGAGTTGGAGCTCTCACTTGCCGAAGAAGACGCGACTCTTGCCTCGCGCGGACGATTTTCACCACGTATCGACCTCGCCGCACAGGCGTTGAGTTCAAGACAATTGAACGACACGCGCACAAATTCTGGCACTTTAAATTCGCGCGGCTCCGCAGCGGGCGATTCAACGCGTTCGTGGAGTTTGTCGCTCAGCGGTGAACTTGCGTTCAATCCACCGACTGCCTTTGGCGTAATGGAAGAAGCCCGGGCGCGAATATCATCGGCGCGCATCAGCCAACAGTCGACCCGCGAAAGTGCCATCGCGAGTCTGAACAATACACACACGCGACTGCAGCAAATCCGCGAACAAAAACGCGGCTACGAACGGCTTCTCACACTCACACGACAACTGCATGAAAAAAATCAGCGCCTTTTTGAAGCGGGAGAACTTTCCATCGACAGGCTGATTGCCTCGCAGCAGACACTCAGCCGCGACACCATCACACTTGCGTCAATAGGACATGATGAGCTGCGACTGGCCATCGACATCTCGCTGAGCCGCAGCTGGAATCTAGCCCCCGCTGCGGGCAACACTCAGGCAACAACGCCATGAACAGACCTGTCATTGAACTGCGTGATGTCAACTTCACATACCAAAGCGCGGAGCTCAGTTTTTCAGCGCTAACTTCACTGAACTTGAATATCGCAGAGGGTGAATTCACCGCCATCATCGGGCCGTCCGGCTCGGGAAAATCCACTCTTTTGAATATTCTTGGATTGCTTGCAAGACCGACCTCCGGGTCGATGATGCTCTTTGGAAGTTCGCTTGAACGCCTCGACGATGATCAACTTGCCATCCTGCGCAATCGCGACGTAGGGTTCGTCTTTCAGAATTTTTCACTGGTGGCTCGCCTCACTGTTCTCGAAAACATCCTGCTGCCATCGGCCTTCACAGCAGTGCAAGAACATCCGTTGGAATACAGTGAGCAGCTCCACACACGCGCGCTCGGTCTGCTGGAGCGATTTGGACTCGCAGAGCTCAAAGACAGATTGCCACGCGAACTTTCCGGCGGCCAAAAGCAGCGGGTTGCCATCTGCAGAGCTCTTCTCCTTGGCCCCAGACTACTGCTTGCCGACGAACCGACGGGTGCGCTTGATTCGGCAAGTTCACGGGAAGTCATGCGCATGCTCTCGGAACTGCACCGCGAGGGTTGCACAATCATAGTCATCACCCATGATCCAGATGTGGCCAAACAAGCCGAACGGGTCGTCTCCCTGCACGACGGACGCATTCAATCCGATGTGCGTGCTTCACAACCCAAGGTTGAATCGCAAGTGGAGAATTCGGCCGGCAACGCGGGTTTGCCAGCCGCCGATCGTTCCTTCGCAGGTTTACGCTACATGCTTGGCAAGAGCGTCATCTTGGCAAAGCGCAGTTTAGCCACTCATCGTGCACGCAGCCTGCTGACAGGGTTGGGCTTGTTCATCGGAATCCTCAGCCTCATAGTCATCGACGGTCTCGGCGAAATCGTCGAAAATTCATTCAACAAACTTTTCTATACGAGTTCAGTTCGAAAAGCTTATGTTTATTATGATGCTGACCGCACCGGTTTTCATGGCGCGCGGCGTTCGGCTTGGCGGGGGCTGCACGCCCAAAGTGAATTCCCGCGACTCGCACAGATGTTTTCGGAAAAAGGGATCATCCGTCCGTTTCTGCGCAGCGACACTTGTCAGGTTAGAAGTGACTCAGGAGTCTTCCGCACACGGCTTGCAGGCATGAGTGACGGCGACGAATTTTTGGAAATGGACACCGATCTGACGGCAGGGCGATGGCCCAGCGTCGCGGAATTTTCTGCAGGAGCAGCCGTCACGGTGCTGGGCTCCGACACAGTCAACCAACTTTTTAAGATCAACGACCCACGCCGCCGCAATCAAAATTTCCCTGTCGGCGAGCGCGTCATCGTCAACAACTGCAACACTCAGGTGACACTGACTGTCATTGGTGTTCTGGGCAAAAGAGACACCTCTTTTGGCAACCGCGACGCGAACGACAACTTGTATGTACCGATCAACACACTGCTCAGCCGCATGGGGCCGACATTCTTCACATGGTTCAGTCTGCTCCCGCGCGATGGAGTCGACTCGCGGCAGCTTGCCAATGAGGTCACCACTTTTCTCAGTCTGCAATCCTCCGGCAAGTTGACATTCGGCAGCACAATCCCTGCAGATATTCTTGATCGTGTGCGGAGTTTTTTGTGGATCATTCAGGCCATCGTCGGCTTCATCGGTGCGCTCTGCCT
Source organism: Pseudomonadota bacterium (assembly GCA_039799905.1). Classification (GTDB taxonomy): domain Bacteria; phylum Bdellovibrionota_B; class Oligoflexia; order Silvanigrellales; family Silvanigrellaceae; genus RFOM01. The sequence continues at coordinate 38,084 of JBDLRP010000031.1, forward strand.
GTTCGTCGGCGGCGTGGGAATCATGAATATGATGCTTGTCACCGTCGCAGAGCGTACACGAGAAATTGGACTCCTGAAGAGTCTGGGTGCACGGCAATTTCATATCCGCTCGTACATTCTCACTGAGTCAGTGTTGTTGTGCTTTTGGGCGGGTTGCGCAGCGGTTGTCACAGGTCTTGTCGTAAACAACTTGTTCTCACTCGGGGTGAGCATTTTTGTACCGATACTCAGAGAATTCCGCTGGGTCACAGCACCGGCCGGACTGACGCTGGGACTCCTCGTGAGCATCGGCTGCGGGCTCGGCTTTGGCGCGATCCCCGCTGCTAGAGCCGCGGTTCTTGATCCTGCGGAATGTCTGCGCAGCGAGTGAGTGCGGTCAAGATGGCAGACTGAAAGTCTCTGGTTTTTGAAAAAACTATTCTTTTACATGTGAGCATTCAACAAACTAAACTGATTGATAAAATATTCATACCCATCCCCGATCATCGCACACAGCATCTTCTTTTAACCATACAAGCCAGAGACTTCTTTCTTTTTGGTCGCACAAGCAATTCCAAAACTTCTCAGAACACACAAAATATCCAAATATTATTGGCGGGTTTCTTCGCTGCCCAAACCGACCAGGGCAACATGGACAACTCAAGTCAGGCCTTGTTTCTACCGATACTGACTAGGCCGTTTGTTGCGGAAATTGCATTTTGGACTGACGGTCACCGGTAGGACGGCTTAGTGATGAACACAGTTGTTTTCAAGAATTTCATCATTTTTGGAATCTCTGTGCTGACGGGCTGTGGCGGAAGACATTTTTTCAGCTCCAAAAACACCGCTTCAACCGGTGCTCCCACCGCACAACCGACCGTCTTACCTCCCGTGCCCGTCATCGGATCGTATTTGAATTCAGTACTAGTGGATGAAAATTTAAAGCCCATAACTAAAACGGAGATATTGGCCGACTCCGGACTCCTCTCAATCAAGTCCGACGACAAGGGAATTTTTACTTTGCCCTTGAGCTATTTTAGGAATAACAAGCTCGACCTAGACGTAAAGACGGACGGAAAAATAATTTTCCTGTCGGTAACTCTGCCCTCTGATATCGCCACCGCGATTCAAGGAATTGATTCGGGCGCTGGAATCGCTGCACAAAGACTGCTTGGCATTAGTGTAGAACAAATCTTCATACAAGGCACTGGCACTCCGGAAAAACGCATAAACGCGACCACGTGGTCAATCCCGGCTGAAAAATTAAAAACACTTCAGCCGTATTCTCCGGTGGCAAATCTCCGCGTCACATCACACAAAGGCGGAGAAATCGTAGGCCCCATTTTTAACTTAAAAGGCGAATGCGAAGATGGGCACAAGATATCTTTGAGCGGTGACGTCATCGCAAACTACGAAGGCCGATGCAACACACCCCAAAACTCTGGGAGTCCATCGTTTGAGTTCTCGCTGAGCCTTAAGGATTCGGAGGGGCCTAAAACGGTGATGGTGACTCAGACCGAGCCAACCAACGGTGAATATATTGCGCAACAACTGATTTTTGATTTTAAACTTCCACTTCTAGCCCCCGCGCTCACACCTGCAAGCGTTACTGGTTTAAGAGCCGCGTTGACGGGCACCTGCGATTCCTCTGCAACTGCGCACTCAGCATCAACAAATCTAGGTTCAATCCGTTCCGTAGATTGCATAAATGGCAAACTAACAGTCATTGCTCATCTTCCAGCCGGAGTGATTTCGACAGCTCCAAGTGACGGAAAAACCTTCAGCGTAACAGTGAACTCGGTGAAAGACGGCAACAGTAAATCTTCGGATGCAGTTACATACACACGAGTCGGGTTTGACTGCCCCGCTGGCTACATTGGAATTCCAGGAAGCGGCATTGCTGGTCTCGGAAATACAAGCGCAACCGATAGCCATGCAAATTGGTGGTTGAACACGAGCAAAGATTTTTGTGTGATGAAATACCCTGCAAAAAACAACAACGGCTCAACTTTTGCAACAAGCACAATAGCGGGAACTCCGTGGGTCAATATTCAGCGCGGAGCCGATGAGTCAACTCCGAACAGTGCATTTACAGCCTGCAAGAGCGCAGGCGCCGAATATCGCCTCATCTCAAACACCCAATGGCAGACTGTGGCACGCAATGCTGAAGGCGTCGCTGAAAACTGGAGTGGGAATGTTATTGGCAGCGGTGTCATTGCACGCGGTCACAGCGACGGTATCCCCGCAGGAGCGATTGAAAACGCGAATGATGACAACCCATACTTCTTGACTCAGAACACAGGAGGTGAATGGAATACACTTGGCGCCGCGCCGGTAGACGGAGCAGAACAGCGGCGCACGCATATTCTCAGCAACGGAGAAATTATCTGGGATTTATCGGGCAATGTTTATCAATGGGTGAGCGACAACAAGGATGAATTAGGGATTCCGGAAGTTGATAACATTGGGTTGTCTTTAAAATCTTGGCACACATATCTAAACGGCGTGACCAACAGATACACGCAAACCACTAACCTAATTTTCGGCAGCAGTGGTATTTCTAGTCTGCAGCTGTCGGAATCTCAAAATGCAGGTCAGCTCTACGGAGGAACCGAAGGCACGGTGCTTCGGAGTGGCTTTTGGAACATCGCACGTGCCGGTGGCATTTATTCGGTTGTCTTAAACAATCTCCCGATTGCAAATAACGGTTTAGTCGGATTCCGCTGTGTCTACCTTCCACAATGATGACGTATGACAAAACCGGCGGGTGCATTGTCCAATTCTGAACAAGTCAGCAGCGGGCTCCGCTATGGCGCCATTCCCGCTGCTGGACTAAAAACCGCACTCAAACTCGGTTTTCTCAGATTTTCTTAACTACTTTTTTTCCGTCATTGTCAGAAACGATGAGGAATCCGCCCTGTTGACCACACTCCTGCTGACTCACTTGAACCCAATTGAGCTGCCCTTGTGCCGCAGCACATTTTCCAAGACCCGCACAAGCGTGAACCTCAGACGCAGCAAATTTGTTTCCGAATACGCTCTTTGTCGCTTCTACATCGGCTGCAGTGACAGCACACATTGCATACGGAGAACAGCTGTTGATGCCAAAGCATTGCACATCTGCCAATGCATCAGTTTGGCCACCAACAGGATCGGAAGGCGTTCCTGCACCGGATTGGCCATTGGAAGTTGTGGGTGAGGAGTTTGCTGAGCCGGCTTTGGCCTGTGGCTGGTTACTGTCAGGATTAGTCTTTGTTTGACCGGCATTTTCCGGAACTGAAGGAGCCAGATCGGACGATCGCTGACCATCCGAATTTTTTGTGGTCTCATTTGATGTTCCACAGGCTGCCAAAAGCGCGGTTGAGGCAAGAATAAATACTTTGTTATTCATATAGTATATCTCACTTTAATGGAGGTATTATTCAGTAATTGAAGTTAGTCGGAAGTCTTTATTTTCTCGGCTCTTCACCCGAAATTTGCTTCCAGAATCTATCAGCGCGCACTTCAAATCCCTGAACGTCGGCATCAAACAACTGCTTCGCACGGCGACTCACGAAGAAGTGGATCCTGTTTCCATTGATCGTAAAAATAGATGGATCGATGTCGACCTGACTTCCGGATGCCATCGCAAATGCGCACCAGCCGCCATAGGTCGGCTCATACTTTTCGGGATTGGCAAGAAAGGTTTCAACATTCTGTTGGCCTTTAAAATTATAGGTAACCCCTCGGTGTTCAATACTCGGCTGAGCGCCGATCGTCTGCCTTTCACCTTCGGGGAAATACGACACCGGATCGTTTCCTTTAAGCCCGACACCTGATGTTATGTTATACTTTGAAACGTCTCGTACTTCTTGCGCCTGGGCGAATCCTGCGTGCAAATTCGCAGCGATTACGGCTGCAACGGCGAATAACGACTTCGCAGCTCCTTTGTAGAATTTCATGCTAATCTCTCCGTATGAAAAGTTTTATTTTTCTTATAATTTTCAGTAATTCGCGTTGTTCCCTGACCGTGATGAACCTCCATAAACAGTTTGAGGATATGCCAACTCAAACGTGTTATTCGTTGGAGAATCAAATTGGTTACAGCGGCTGAATTGAATTCACTGTTCTCGAATTTCTTCTCGGTGGGAAGGCCTGACAACGTGGTTACAGATTCCATCAGCGACTGTTCGGATTGTCTTGAGCATCTCCAAACGTGCAATTGGCTTAGTCAGGTAGGCATCAAACCCATTGGTCAGGCATCTGTCTCTTTCAGGACGCATGGCATGCGCGGTCAGCGCAATAATGGGTTTCGCATAATTGTGTGCTCGCAGGCGTCTAACTGCCTCATAACCATCCATACCCGGCATCTGGATATCCATGAGAATGACATCAAAATGCCCTGCAAGGGCTAGACCGATGCCATGAGCACCATCACTCGCGGTCTCAGTCTCAGCTCCGGCAAGCTGCAAAAATCTCGAAACAAGCAGCCGATTATCCGGAGCATCATCAACAATCAAAATCCGCAAGCCATCGAGCCGCACTCCTTGTTCGTTTGACATAATCAAAAATCTCCTCAGTCACGTATTACTGCTCACTTGCAGGCCTATGACACGCAACTGTGCTCACTCAAACGGCGCAGGCGATTCTGCCGGTGAGGCAAGAATTGCCCACACGTCATGGGGCAGATCGACCGATGAACCCAGCGGACTGTAGTCAATGATGTTCGGGAGTTTGCGATGCGTTCAATTGTCCGACAGACGATGCGTGCGAAACTTTGCATGCTCGGCGGGCTCTGGCTGGGAATAGCTGTCGGCAACCATCATATGGCGGCTGCCGCAAATTCAAATTCACCAAAAACTTCGGTCAGTGAGGAAATCTACCACCGCCTATTTAAAAAGAAGCGAACAGACGAGACCGAGCAGAAGCGCAGGCGGACAAGCACTACGGTGATGGGAATTCGCGGTCTCGATGATGACACAGATACAGAATTGAAAGCCGGTGCAACTGCAAATATGCGTGCGGTTTATGAAATGGAAGACCGCAGCGCAGACCGGCGGGTCATCGACAATATAAAATCGCAACTGAAAGCAACGGTAGCAGATGCGGGTGTCCAGCCTTTACAGCAGAAAATCGCCAACCCTCCCGCAACAGAGGATGAGCTCGAGGGCGAAATTGAGCTGGGCCGGAAGATGGCCGCACAAATCCTCGGCGCCAATCCTACCTTCAACAATGAAACGGTCATCAACTATCTCAACGGGCTTGCTCAGGTGATTGCGGAGTCAGGCCTGAGTTCAACTCGTCCGTTTCGCATCGCTGTTCTGAATTCGGAAAAAGTAAACGCATTTGCCTGTCCGGGTGGATACATCTTTATCACTCGGGGCGCCTTGAGGAGCACTGCCAATGAAGCCCAACTCGCTGCGCTGATAGGACATGAAATTGTTCACATCAGCAAGAGGCATCTTGTCAGCACCTTGCAAAAAAAAATCACAAAGGGTGGAAACAAAAATTCGCAGCAGGCAACAGATGATGACTATTTGAAAGCAAGGCGGAGAGTCAGACCAGATGCCAGCGGCGAGACGTCGCCGCTGGCTCAGATTCTTGGACCCAAAGGTGTCGGCCTGACGCTACTTCAAGCATCC
>JBDLRP010000032.1:0-126069 GCA_039799905.1 Pseudomonadota bacterium
ACTCCGCTCGAAGTGCCGCTGCACGAGAGAAGATCTGCCGGCAGGTTCGGAAGCGAACCGACCATGTTGTAACTCGAAAAAGTACGCAGTCGTTCGCGCGTCATGTAGCGCATGTAATGAAGATTTTGCAGGCTGTTGACGGGCACTTCGTCGCAGTCGGGAGCGCTCACTCCGCCGCAAGAAAATTTGATGGTGTAGACTTTAGGATATTCGCTGTTCGGGTCACCGGCTACGACGTCCTCCGGCTCTGCGGGAAACAAATGGGAGAGGCAAGCTGAGTCAGTTGGAGAGGGTTCTGGATCGGTAGTCGGCGGAAATGGCGGCGGAGGCGGAGGCGGCATAAAATCTTTGCACGCCGGCTCCATCATCTGTCCGACGAACATCCTGAATCCGGCCTGTGTCGCATAATCCTTCCAGGGGCTGTTGATGGGAAACGCCGACGCTGAAGAGAGATCGGGTCCGTCATTTTCAACTTTCTTAAGTTCCGCTACTGCGCGGTCGCGTGTGTCCCTGAGGAACGTATCCTGACTTGCCGGCAAATTGGAGAATTCGACGTCGAGCACAATCATGTCGTGATATGTTGCACACGTGTATTGTTTGGCATCGTTGCCCGCAGAGTTGGGATCAAGCGGTATCATGCAGCTCTGTTTGGGTGTCGGGCTTGTTACTGTAGAAGGGTCGGCAGGCACATCAAAGACCGTGTTCATGTCGCGCACCGCAGGCTGAAATGCCTTGAGTATGTCGACGGCGTTTTGGTTTGTGATGGCGCTCGTTTTTACCTTGTCTGTCAACGATTTTCGCAGAGTCTTGACGGCCTCGAGCTCAGGGATAGCTAAGTCAATGTTGACGTAGGCTTTGTTGAATTCGAGCAGATTTTGACCCTGACTTTCAAACAATGACAACACTACTCTTTCGTTCACTGAATAATCAAAGCAGTGTGCGGCCGAGTAGAGACGGACCTTCAGCGGGTCGGCGCGCACGGGAAAACGCTCAGCTTCAATGAACTCCACTGACTTACCGTTCCAGGGTGAGCCGGCAATTTCTGGTGCGCGAATTTCGCCCGTTCGCTTGGGAAATTCCATCAGCACGCTGCAACGATAAAACTTCGCATCCGCAGGCACGTCGCCCATCACATCGGTCGGATTGCGCGATTGGATGTAGAGATATCCGCCTACAGTTTTGGCTTTGAACTGGCCGAAGTGTTTGTAAAAAAGGCTTTGCTGCAGTTCCGGATCGGCCACCTTGTTGGGATCAAACGTCGTTTCGCTGTCGGCAGTAACAATTGTCGGAGTTTTGAGAACGCTCGAGGTTTTTGAACAACCAATTCCTCCGCTCCCACCACTGCGCCCGGGTGCGCATGCAGCCACGCAAAAAAGAGGCAAAGCAATCAACTGGGAACGTAGACGGCGATTCATACGCTTCAACCCTCCACGTCTTGTATCGACGGGTCGTGGCAAGGCTGCAGGTTGAAATTTTAAATAACCGAAAATATTGGATTTTGTTGTGTTGAACGATACTTTAAACCCGAAGGGCCTCGGCCGGTCTACCTGAAATCGTCCTCATTGTTGCCGAGTTCGACACTGTGCTCGAGGGTGCCGGCACCTGGGCCGCTGAGAATGAACTCACCGAGCAGTTGAATTGTAGTGTTGGGCGGAACGGTGGCGCGGGCAATGATGACACCTGATGGAGTCCTGCCGTCTGCGTTGGGATTGAGAAAGATTTGCTGCCAGTTGTCACTCAGGCCCGTACCTCTGAACACGATGGGCGACGCTCCATCGGCTGTCAGCCTCAGTGTCGCGAATCTTTCTTTGCTGCCCTTGTTGGTGATGGTGATGGGGTGAGAGTAGTGCACGGCCCAATTTCCCCAGTTGGGCAACCTCCATGTTTTTTGGTCATTCAAATACAAATAATGACGCGCCGACATTCTCATGCAGTTCATTGCGTCCTGCGGCCAATGTGAAGGGCACACAAGGGTGCTGTTTGGCATGAACATTTCCACAAGATCGTCGACAATCGCGCGCAACCGCTTGGGGTTTGAATCCTGAGGGTCGGGGGCGATGTGAGTCACCCACGAGCTGCTTTGAACAGGTATCATTGATTGCTGCAGAGCATTTCCGACACACGCTGGTGTGCGATCTGCGCGGCAGGACGATTCTTTGTCGTTGAGCGGAACAACGTTGTGCAAGCTGTAGGCAATCGGAAGTGCGCCCGTGGGAGTTGTGTCGTCTATGTTGAAGTCGGCTCCCCGCAGTGTCACAGAAGACGTCGGTGAGATGCCTTTATAGACAAGATTTTCACGCACGCCAAAGAGCGCACGCTGCGAATATCCGATATCGGAGAGTGTTTGCGCCGGCTGCTTTTGGAAGACAACCTCCTCAAGTGTGACCTCGCCACCGATGATTTGAAAATCGCTCACCCCTGCAAAATAGTGTCCGCTGCGGATGACAGAAGATTGAGTCGTGCCGAGAAACTTCCGCTCTCCGGCGCTCAGCGTGAAGGTGACATCTTTTGTGGGTGAATTGAACATTCGCACGAACTCATTGCCGCCAAGCCGAAAGCTGTTCGTTTCAATGCCTTCGTTGTTCAAAACGACTGTCACGGGAGTGGGGGAGTTGTTGCTCAGCAAAATTCCTGAGCGGATGCCGAAAGGCATCATGTTGCGGTGTTCCCACCATGCACGATAGGAGCCGGCAGCCAGCCGGCGGATACTGAACAGCGAACGGGAACAGTCAAGTCTGCGCCAATCCGGAAACTCGTCCGCCAGATCACACGCTTCGCGCGTCAACCAGAGAAACTCAGGGTTATTCATAAAAATCAGCTGCCGCTGATGTTCCGCAGAAGGCTCATAATGTATTCTCGCGGCACGTTGTCCTGGCGCCGACAGGTCGTACGCCTTTGCCGCAGTGTGATTCACAAAGGCAGCAGCGAGAGTAACAAGCACCGTGGTTTTCATGCGTGAAGATGTTAAAAAGCGCAGCAAATTTTGTGTCAGTTGAGACGCTTGCAATGTTGATTTCCTTTCGTCCCTGAATCTGCCATTGTCTTGAATCAAAGAAGTTTAGCCAAATGGGTTCAGGATGCAAAAGGTCAATCCAACACTCGAGCGCATTCATGCCTTGCGAGCCGCATTGGCGGGTGATTCGGAGGAACGAAAGACTCATCACACCATCGGTGAGTTGATGGCTCTTCTGCAGCCGCTTGAGCTTGCGCTCGGTGGAATTGTGTTCTCCGTGCCGTTTCTGCAGCCGGTGCCGTTGCCCGGACTCAGCACGCCTATTGGTCTGGCAATGGCAACTTTGGCTGTATTACGTATGACCGGCCGCAGCCATGTTGCGTTGCCGAGGCGCCTTCGCGAGCGCAGGATTGATTCGGAAACAATGGATAAAATTCTTGGCTATGCGGAAAAAATGCTAACAACGCTGGGCAAGATTCCACATTGGGAATGGGGTCGGCTTGGCCGTCTGTTGGCTCAGCCGCGCGCTCTTTCAGCCCACATCGCCTTTATGGCGCTGCTTTTGTCGTTGCCGTTGCCGATCCCCTTCAGTAATTCTGTTCCTGCATGGGGCATTATTTTTGCGTGTCTGGCAATGATTGAGGCAAACGGGATTTACATTCTGGCTTCTTATGTAACCCTGATCGGCAACCTGATTTTTTTCGGCGGCTTGTTCGGTATGGCCGCAACATTTTTTCAATAGACCCGAGGAGCGACGTGGCATGGTGAATGAGCCGACACTAATTGGGATTTTGCAGGCATCACTCGCTCCTGTCACGGTTATTTCGGGTGCCGGACTTCTCTTGGGTGCGATGACCAATCGCTACGGGCGGACTTCCGATCGCATCCGCGTCCTGATGAGGGAATACAGAACGCGTGAGCATGACAAGCGCGCCGCAAACGCAATCATCACGGAAACAGTGATTCTTTACAGGCGTGCCCGCCTCATCAGAACTGAAATTGTGGCCGTAGCTGTCAGCATATTCTTTGTTTCGGTCACAATCTTCAGTTTGTTTTTTAATCTCGTCTATGGAACCGCGCTCGACAAAATTGCGCAAACGTTCTTTCTTTTGAGTTTGTGTTCTTTGATAGTTGCCATGGTGTTTTTTATTGCCGATATTGTTGCTTCCTTGAAGGCTTTGCGTGTGGTTCTGAGCTCGGAGCCTGAGCTATTTGAGGCGTGCAGCCAAAGGATCCGCTGGCTGAAGCAAGTTGATCTGGATGACGGCGAGTAGAGACGGGAGTCTACGTGGCATTGGCGCAAGTTTCAGAAGTTTCAACGTCTGCCGGTTCAGCATTCGGCTGGGACTATGAGCAGGTTTACTGCGACGGCGACGAATACTTTTCAGCCATTTTGTCTGCCGTCGAAAGCGCACGCGAAAGTATTTTTGTTGAATCCTACATTTTTGATTTCGATACACTTGGAAAACGTTTGATTGACGCGCTGCAGGCGGCGCGCTTTCGGGGAGTTGAAGTCCGCGTCCTGATTGACGGCGTGGGTTCGGCTAACTTCATTTCACGCTCACTCTCGGCTGTGCGTGATAGCGGACTTGAAATTCGGGTTCATCATCCGCTTCCGTGGCAGATTGTGCCTGAATTCTTGCTTGGCAGGGGGCTGGGTTTAAAGGCATTTCTGCGAGTTTTTTCGCTTATGAACAGCCGCAACCACAGGAAGTTGGTCGTAATTGACAGGCGGGTTGCCTTTGTCGGCAGTCTGAACATCAGTGAAGTCCATCTCGCTGAAGTGATGAATTCACGTGCGTGGCATGACGTCGGAGTTCAATTGCGTGGAAAATTGTGCGAGGCATTGCATTTAATCTTTCAAAAGACCTGGAATAGAGCATGGAGAAGTACGCCTTCTGGCTTCCTTAAGCCTCAATTGTTCTTGCGGCACCGAATGCAGATTTCGGATAGCCCATTTATTATTAGAAACGATGGTCGAGCCTTGCGTCATAGAGCGCTGAGCGAAAGGCTGCGGATGATCCGCAGCGCACGGCAAAGAGTTTGGATTGCAAATGCCTATTTTGTTCCGGGCGGGCAGCTGTTGCGTTCGCTGATGGCTGCTGCACGACGCGGTGTGGACGTTAGGATTCTGTTGCCGCAAATTTCGGACATAAATTTCATGCCTTGGGTTTCCAGAGCATTTTACGAAAGTCTGATACGTTATGGTGTGCAGGTGTACGAATACACACCGCGAGTGCTGCACGCGAAAGTCATACTCACCGATGATTCTGCGTGGATTGGCTCTTCAAATTTGAACCATCGCAGTCTGCTGCACGATCTTGAATTGGATGTGGTGCTCAATTCCAAGCCGGCATTGCGCAGGTTGGAGAAAATTTTCTCTGCCGACTTCAACTCGTCCCATGAAATCGATAAACTCTTTGGTGCAGGCCAGCCGTTGTTGCAGCGCTTGGCCGTGGGAGTTCTTCTCTATTTCCGGCATCTGTTGTGATGGGTATTGCATGCGGATTGTGACCTACAACATTCACAAAGGATTCTCATTCGCCAACAGGCAGTTTGTTCTGTCGCAGATGCGTTCCGCACTGCACGGTATAAACGCCGATGTCGTCTTGCTGCAGGAGGTTCAGGGGGAACACCGGCGGAAGGCACGCGTTGTTCCGCAGTGGCCGCAATCTGAGCAGCATGTTTTTCTTGCCGATGGGCATTACGACTACAAGGTATACGGACGCACATGGGACGGCTGGGACGGTCATCACGGCAACGCAGTGCTCAGCCGCTTTCCAATTATTTATTCAAACAATATTGATGTATCGAATGTTTTTTTTCAAAAGCGTTCGCTGCTTCATGTTGTTGTGCTTGTGTCTCCGGAGCGTCCGCCAGTGCATTTCATTTGTCTGCACTTTGATTTGCATGAACGAGGACGGCAGACGCAGGTTTCCCGATTGATAGAAAGGATCGAGCAAACAGTCCCGCATCATACTCCGCTGGTCATTGCTGGTGACTTTAACGACTGGCGGGGGCAGCTTTCGCGCAATTTGGAGTCTGTATGCGGCGTGACCGAGGCTCACAAATGGGTGCACGGCAGATATGCTCGCTCATTCCCCAGTAATTTTCCGATTCTGCCGCTCGATCGTGTTTACTCGCGAGGCCTTGAATATCGCGGGGTCAAATGCCTGAGCGGAACGCCGTGGACACAGTTGTCCGACCACGTTCCGCTGGTTGTGGATTTCGATTTTCGAGAGGCACTCACCAACCGGGGGTGAGTGCAATCGGTGCGGGTGGCTTTGGTGCTGTCACATCCGCATAGGATGCGGCTAATTTGCTCAGATTGGCCTCGACAATTGCTTTTTCCGCGGCAGACAATCCATCGGCTGCTTTTGCGTTTCTCGCCCGCTCGAGCGCACGGCTGATTTCATTCACTGCCGAGTTTCGCTCTGCAGCCGGCAGCTGTTCGGCAAGTTCAAGAATCTTCAGCGCGGTCTTCATCATGCCCTTCATAGGTTTTTTGACCATATCAGGGAGAGGCACAATTAGATTTTCCAGTACAGATGTTCCCTGAATGATGCCCGTGACAACGAAATCCTGCGGCCTGCCGACGTCGCCCTGATTGCAGTCGTAGCGTTTGGACAGATCCTCGTCCGTACAGAACACTTGCTGCTGTTTTGGCGATTCACCAAAGTAACCCCAGCGCACCGCTGCAGTGTCGTAGGACCCTGGTTCACGGCGGATGTTGGTTACGAAGCCCGGTTCGTAATCCATCACTGAACTTGAAATTCCGTTTGCGTCGATACGTGTGGAAGCCGCAAAATTGTGGCGGAGACCGAGTGAGTGTCCGAACTCGTGCATTATTACACTGAAGTAATATCCTTTGACGTATTCCTCTTCGCTCTTGGATTTGCCGTCGGCAAAAAACGAGACGACAGGATTTTCCCCGGTGCCTTCGACAAGCGGCACGTTGCCGATTTTTCCGCTCAGTTTGCTGAACTGGGGAGAGGCTTCTGCGGTATATCGATAGATTTCTTCAAAGCTCTTGCGGGTCGTGCTTCCGTTGATGAGGATTTGTGTCGAGACGACTTCGCCGGTGAGCGGGTTGACCATGGTCGGAGCATAGCCCGCCCACGGGACCTCCTGATCTAGGCCGTCAATCCATTTCACCACATTGTAGCGTGGGTCGCCCAAATCCATGTCCTCGCTGGCGATTTCAGTTTTGAACGCGTCGAAGCCAAATGAAATGTTCCAGCTTTCGATCGCCTGCTTGCCGACTGATTCGTACTCTTTGGGGAAGTCTTTCAGGTAGATAATCTGCTGCGCGGGACGCTTGGATTCCACATCCAGCTTGTAATGTGCAATCGGCAGCTCGCCATCCATGGAACGGGTTCTGGCCGACGGAAAGAAACCGATGTTTTCGAGCCGTGCCATTTTTGCTGTACGGTTGATGATTTGCGGATCTTTAACCTGACGCTTGAGGAAGAGACGGATTTTTACTTCGCCGCTGCGGGAAGCCGTGTTGTCGGAAGAATCCTTGGCAAGAGCGAAAGAAACACTGTGAACAATGTCGACAATAACAGTGTCCGGATCCTGAACCACTTTAACGACTCTCGGCTGTGCGACCGTCTGCCAGCTTCCGGCGGCGATGCCCGCATCGACGTCGACAGTGCTTCCGCCGATATCGTTCCAAAGAGAAAGATCGTTTCCTGCCGTGTTGAAATCTACTTCGAATCTGCCGTTACCTTTTTCGCGTACATCGAAACTCAGGAGTTTTTGCCGGCGACCGTCTGAACCTGCGGTTGAAATAAAGAGCTGTGGCTTGCCTTCGGGACCCGCGGCGAGCACAAGATCAGTTTCAACCGGACGGAAGTTCAGGTTGAGGGCAGTTCCGTAGAATCCCTTGCTGTCGATAACGTTGAGGCCGAACAAAAATTTGTCCGAGAGGTCTCGGCTCTCGAGGAGTGCGGTTGTTTCGGAAGTGCGCGCGAAATTGACTTCTGATGAGGTGTGCGAAGACCGCTGGCATCCGGTGTCCAGAGTCGCCGAGGCGGCGACGGCAGCGAAAAGGCAAAGTCGTGTGAAATTTGTCTTTGTCATTGCAGCTCCCTAAAACAACCCAGTAATCTGGAGGCGGCTTGCGGTGCATTTGCAGCTAGCCGACCAGCCAGTCATGGCTAAGAATTGATGCATAATTAGTCAATAATAATCTGCTGAGGCTGGATTTTTTTGAGGAAGTACTGAAATGACAGATGTTTTTAAATCAATCGGCCTTTCGAACCGGTCGACTTGGGCCGGACTGCGGGTGGTTGCGGTCGACATCGATGGCACGTTGACCATGCGCGGAAGGTTTCCTGCCGAGGTCGTTGCATCACTCTACACACTGCAATCACGCGGTATTAAGGTTTGCCTCGTGACAGGGCGGCCGTCTGGTTGGGTGCAGGGATTGGCGACCTACTTACCCGTCGATGCTGCAATTGCCGAGAACGGCGGAGTTATTTTCTTGGGGGCTGAAACGCAACCTTTGATTCGTGATGCGCAAACGGGGAATTATGTGGCCATCGGCGATGAGCAAAGCCGCGGGAGTTTGCGGCAGATGTACTCGCAATTGAATTCTGCGCGACCTCAATTGCGGGTAACGGAAGACAATCATTACCGACTGAGCGATTTTACCTTTCACGTGAACGGGCTCGGAACCGAGGCACTCAGTGCGCTGAAATCTCAGGTTGAACAAGCCGGACTGGCATTCACTTGGTCAACCATTCATGCTCACATCATGCCTTGCGGTCAGGAAAAGGGTGCTGCACTTGAGTGGCTGCTGGAACGCTGGGGAATCGAAAGCCGACCCGCAACAACCACTCTGACCATCGGTGACAGCCCCAACGACGCATCGCTTTTTTGTGCCGACAAGTTTCCGCTCAGCGCGGGTGTTGCAAATATTGTGAAATACCGTGATTTGATGGAGCACTATCCGAGAATCATCAGCACGATGGCCGAAGCTGACGGTTTTGTCGAAATTGTGAACACGCTGCTGAAAATAAAAAGCGAACATTTGTGACCACACAGACTGCCTCTTTTGTATTGTATTCCGATGAGAACTGGCTCGTGGTCGACAAGCCGCACGGCATTCCTACGCACGGCGGAGATGCCGGAGACACCGGCGCACAGGAATGGCTGAGTCTGCATTTCAGTTTTAAAACATTCGTCTGTTCGCGTCTCGACAAGGGCACGAGCGGCATTCTGTTGTTCGCCAAAACACCTGCGGCCAGCGCCGCCGCGGAGCGCATACACACTGAAGAGTCGGCGCTGAAAACCTATTATTTTTTGTCTGACAAAGACGCGCGCCATAAACACGGAGAACATTGGGTTTGCAGTCAGCCGCTGGATGGAAAAAATGCGCGCAGCGAGATTTTTTTTGACAGGCAGATTGGCCCGGGCGTGTTTCGTTACCGAGCGCAGATTTCGCGCGGCCGGATGCACCAAATCCGCAGGCATGCCGCCATGTCGGGGTGTCCGTTGCTCGGTGACGGACAATACGGGGGGTCGGCCTCGCAACGGATCGCGCTCCACTGCGCTGAACTGCGTTGGCCTGAAATTGATGGAGTGATCCGCTCACCTTTGCCTGCAACATTCTCTGAAGAGACGCACCGGCATGGTGCAATATTTTTCGAATGCATGGCTGCCGCTGAGAGGCGTGGCGACTGGATGTCATCCGTTTCCAACTGTTGGCGGGCTGTGCAGCGTGGCGAAATTTCCGCATTTGATGTGTCGGTCGATGTTTACGCAGCCCACGCGCTGGTTTGGGTTTATGACGAAACAGATTTTATTGATTTGCAGAAAAAGCTCGAGCCTTTTTTGCTCCACTTGCAGAATAAGTTTTCGGTTAGTGGAACTGTTTATCGCCGGATCGCGAAAAACCCCCATAAAAAGGGATTGATTCAGGAAATTCTGACTCACGGTGTGGCCCCCGAGCAGCAATTCGTCGTTTGGGAACACGACTGGCGGGCGCAGGTGACGCTGACAATGCGGCAGCACGTCGGATTGTTTTTGGATCACCGTGACAACCGCCGCCGCGTGCAATTGCAGGCACGCGGCAAAAGGGTTGCCAATTTGTTTTCGTATACCTGCGCGTTTGGAATTGCTGCGGCTGCTGCCGGTTGCGAAGTTGTTATGAACGTCGATGCATCAGCCGGTACGCTGAACATCGGAAAGCAAAATTTTGCGCTGAACGAGCTCAGCGAGGCCCGTTCGGGAAAATTTATCGAAAAGGACGTCAGGTTGTGGCTGGAGCGCCAGATTCGCAGGCGCGCAGAAGGAGACGATGCGGGGTGGGATATTATTGTCTGCGACCCTCCGACATTCTCGTCGACTCAAGACGGCGGAGTTTTTCACGTCGGGCATGAGTGGATGGAGCTTGCGGCGTCTTGTGCCCGCATTTTGAAACGAGACGGCGTTTGTTATTTTTCGACAAACTGTCAGGCAAACGAGAAGAGCAGCTTCGAGAAAGCGTTGCAATCTGTGTTTGCAACCGTACAGCGACTCAGGGCGCCTATGGATTTCCCCGAGGTTGCAGGCCGCGCACATGCGCATTTTTTTGAGTGCAGGGATCCGCTTGCTTAGGCTTTTTCGTAGAGAACTTCCCAGCGCGCATGTGCATCTTTGAGTTCAGCCTCAATTTTTGTCACTGCCTGCTGCTTGTCCTGAACCAGTTGGAAGGCCGAACCCTGAGCGTATGCTGTGTTGAGTTCTTCGGTCGCAACGGCCAGCCTTTCCTCCAATTTTGGAATCAGCAATTCAATCCGGTCGAGTTCTTTCTTCTCATTGTAACTGAGTTTTGCTTTTTGTGCCGGAGCAGGTGCGGTGTCTGCGCGCTCAGTTTTCTCAGAAGCCTTTTTGTCATCGCGCGCAGGTTGGGCTCTGCTGACAGTGACTCCCTCCAAAATCCGTAGAGCCTGCTCAAGATCAGGCACCAGCGTCCACTGATGTGATTCGCCGTCCTTGCTCTTTCGCATACCCGACCAGACGAGAATTTGTGTCGCAACGCGCTGGATGAAGTAGCGATCGTGACTTGTAAAGACAACACCACCGGCAAAGCTGCCGAGTGTTTCTTCGAGACCCTGCAGCGTGGGAATGTCCAAATCGTTGGTGGGTTCGTCCAAAATGAGAGTGTTGCCCTGCTCAAGCATCATGCGGGCCATCAGGACACGTGCCTGCTCTCCGCCCGAAAGGTTTTGAATTGAGCGGTCGGCGTCGTGACGCGAAAAGAGAAACTTTTCAAGGTAGCTCATGACATGCAGATAGCCATTGCTCGTATGAACAAAATCGCCTTCTGGACAAATGGACTGACGCACCGTCAGCTTTGAATCGAGTGCATTCCGGTGCTGGTCGAAATAGGAGATTTTGATGAGCTCGTGGCGTTTGCACTGCCCCGACTGAGGCTGAAGTTCACCGGCGAGCAGTCTGAGCAGATGCGTCTTTCCGCAGCCGTTCGGACCGACAATGGCAAGCCGCATTGACGGCTTCACAACCAAAGACAACTCTTTTGCCAGCAGAGGAAAGGAATCACCGCGCGGATGATTGAGACTGATTTTTTCGAATTCAAGGAGTGTTTGTGAGCCGAAGTTCTCTTTCACCGAAATCCATAAATCCGAAGCATCGCGTTCCTTGCTTTCAATGGAGGCGGAAAAGTTCAGTTCAACACTCGCCTTGACTGCAGACTTGCGTTCCGCAGTTTTCAAGTTGACTTCCAGCGATGCAGCACGGTTGATACGCGCAGTTTGTTTTGTCGTCCGGGCCGCCGGTCCCCTGCGCAGCCAAGCGAGTTCGCGACGCATCAGGTTTGCCATCCGTTGGTTGCGTGAGCGCGCCTCTTCCATGCGGCGGACCTTTTCAACCGCATGCGCTTCATAGTTGCCCGTGTAAAATTGAACGTCGCCGTCGGCAATTTCCAGAATTCTGTTTGCCAATGTGTCGAGCAATGAACGGTCGTGGGAAACAATCGCCATGGCAATCGGTTCGGGTTCGTTGTCGAGCAGAGGAACGCCGAGCAATTGAAAACCTTTCTCGGAGAGGTCAATGAGCACGTCTTCGAGCCACTCGACTGTGTCGACGTCGAGATGGTTGGTCGGTTCGTCAAGCAGGAGAAGCTGCGGTTGGCTGATGAGTGCATGGATGAGTTGCAGCCGTTTTTGCTGGCCACCGGAAAGCTGACCCACTGGTCGGTCTGCAAGCTCTTCGAGTTGTGCCACTCGCACTGCTCCTGCCAGCGCATTGGGAATATCAATCGAGCGTGCCTGCAGTTCATCGAGAGCATGCTGAAGTTTATCGAGATCGGCGAGCCACTTTTCATCACTGCCCAAATCCGGGTTGTCCTCAAGCGCCGCGAGATGTTTGTCGAAGCGTTTCTGCGCCGTTTCAAGCGAGCTGGTACCGAACACTTCCTGCAGCTGCCGACTCAGAACCGCAGACACACTTTGCTCGGATGAAAACGGAATCGACTGGCTGACGTAGGCCTTCCGCAGTTGATTGCGCCATGCAACATGTCCGTCATCCGATTTGCCGAGGCCAGCGAGGATGCGCAGCAGGGTCGACTTGCCTGCACCGTTCGGGCCGACAATGCCCAGTCTGTCGCCTGCGTGAAGAGTGAGGTCGAGAGATTCAAACAGTGTCGTCACACCGATACGCACAGCCAACCGCTGGCTTGTGAGCAGAGGGGAATCGGTGATAGCCATGAGCATGTTCTCCCTAAAGGATGCGTTAACTCAAGATCTGACTCTCAGAGGTGTGAGCAATGAAGCTGTACTTTTCTCCGGGCTCCTGTTCAATGGCCGCACATATCGCTTTGCGTGCCGCCGGCCTCCCATTTGAAACCGTGCGGGTCGATCTGCGCACTGGTCTGTGCAACGGCGTTCCCTTCAAAACGTTGAATCCAAAGGGCTATGTGCCGGCAATCGAGCTGCCCAATGGTCAATGGCTCAGCGAGGGCATCGCGCTGCTTTCGTTTATTGCTGATTCCGCCAAAGGTGCTGACTTGCTCCCCGAGAATGGCACATGGGAACGTTACAAAGCACTTGAATGGCTGACGTTTGTTTCTACCGAGCTGCACAAGGGCTTTTCTCCGCTGTGGAATCCGGCGACCGGTATATCTGACAAGGACGTGGCTTGGGAGAGGTTGTCCCAACGCATTTCACTTGTCGATGAGCAGCTCAAGAGAAGCGAATATCTGCTAGGCCCGAAATTCACCGTTGCGGATGCTTATCTTTTCACGGTGCTCAACTGGGCTGGTATGCTGAAAAGAAGCCTGGAAAGATGGCCGGCAGTCAGCGCCTATATGAGCAAGGTCCGGCAGTTGCCGGAGGTCGTTGCTGCCATGCACGCCGAGGGGCTCAAAGTTTGAGGTCGCCCAAATCGGTGACTTGGTTTTTGTTAACAACGAATTTCACCGACTGAACAACCGCATCGCCCTGCATCACTTCCAGAAGGTAGTTGCCGGGAAGAAGTGTGTTGAAGATGAATCCCCCTCCGCTGCGTGGGCGGAATGGCCGGACGGTCTTGTCTCCTCCGCTGAAATCCTCAAGCATTCCATTCTTGTCGGCAGAAATTCTGTAGGTCACCTGATCGAGACTGCTATTGCGGATGAAGCCTTTGACGCCCTGCGAAAGACTGCGGTTGATGAGGGTCTTCCAAGCCCCTTCTTGCCTTTGCACGGTGATGTCGCGCCAGCGGTTGTGCGATGGCTGGAAGCCTTGCATGCGTGCATTGACCTCCATTGCAAATGAAATCACTCCCGCTTCGCGGAACTGCCAATCGGCATCAGTGCCGTCAGCCTCATAGAGAAGTTCGGGAGCAGTGCCGATCTCATAGGTGTTTTTGTTTCCGCGGTCATCGATGACGTTTGCCTTCATCTCGTTGCCCATCGACTTGAACAGTTCAAGCGACGGGTTCTTTTCCTTGCGGCAGCCGTAGGGGTAGAGAATCATTTCACTGAATGAATGATAGCTGATGTTGGCAACTGGCCGTTCGCTGAGAACGAGTTCCATCATTGCGTTGGTTTCGGGTTCACTAGCCGCCGATGGTCCACGGTAAGAGTCGCTCGTCTTGGTCGTGCTCGAACCGTTACATGCTCCCCACAATGCGGGATAGTTGCGGTTGATGTCGACTCCGAACGTTCGCCCGTCCGATTCCCACGCATTTTTGCGCCACATCGACTGACCGTCATGCACAAGCTGATTTCCGTCTGGGTTCACCTGTGGAACAATAATGATTCGCGAGGTCGATAGCCAGCGTGTGACGTCTGGATCTGTGCCATAATTTTTGAGCAAGGTTTCGGCCATGTGCATAACAACCTCAGTTGTCATGACTTCGCGTGCGTGATGCATGGCGTTGAAAAGTAAAGTCGGCTGATCTTTGTTTTCCGGCTGCTCGGAAATGACAAGCGCTTGGATCGGCCGCTTGCGGCGTGTGTAGCCTATTGTTTTGAGCTGCGTGATGGCGGGATAAGTTTGAGACAGCTGGGCAAGTCCGTCGAGAACCTCGGAAGGAGTTAGATAGGGCTCGAGGGTTTCACGCTGCAGCTGCGCATTGAGTGGAGAAAATTCAATTTGGAAACCCATTTTCTTCAGCAGCTGTAGTTCCAATTCTGTGACACCAACTTCAGCCAGCCCTTCCGAAACAGAAACTCCGAGAATGTCGAATTTTGCAAGATCTGCGAGGTCTTCCGTGCGGCGGACGGGATCTTGAGAAATACGCACACTGAGAATTTTCCGTCCGGTGGAACTCGTCGCGCTTGTTGGAAGTGTCATTGACGGACTGGCAATGAGACCGGCGATGGCGAGAGTTCTTGTGCATCGGCGCAACAGAGTCTTGTTCGCATTGGTCATGAAGACCTCCGAAAAGAAAAAAGGATGGCAGATCTGCCATCCATTGTGCTGAATATTGAGAGGCCGTCAAACGATTGCTGATTAATTCGCCGAGAGCGCAAGACTGAGTGCGGTGTTGACCTGCAGCGAGGTCAGACGGAGCATATACTCTTTGTTTATCTTATCGATCAGGTCGCACTTCTGGTGGTAGCAGGGATTGCTGTCGTTGCCGAAGAAGCTCTCGGAAAGAATGAGAGCAGGGATGTTCTTGTTCCAGAACGATGCATGGTCCGAGCGATTCGTGCATGCAGCAACTTTCTTCATGCCAAGTGAAAGGTTGGTGTTCAGTTCCTCAACCACGCGTGTGAGTGGTTTGCTGTCGGGCCTGTCGCAGTCCATCACATGGTATGCAAAGTCACCATTGCTGTCGTAGCCAATCATGTCGGCTTGCAGCACACCGAGAATTTTTTCTTGAGGCTTGAGCTGGTTTGCATAAGCTCTCGAGCCGATGAGTCCGAGTTCTTCTTGATCGAAGCCGACAAAACGGATGGATACCGGCAGATTGGGTTTGCTTGCCAGCAAGCGCGCTGCCTCAAGGAACGCTGCCGTACCAGAACCATCATCATCAGCGCCACGATTTCTCACCGAATCCATATGAGCTGAGACGATGATGAATCTGCTGCGGTCGGCTCCCCACAGGGTCCCTTCCACATTAGCTCCGTTGTATCCCGACTGTGTGTAGGGCGCGAGACGGGTTTCGATACCGAGGTCTTGCAGCGTTTGCATCACGAATTTTTGCGTCAGGTTGCGGTTTTCAGTGCCGCCGCGCTCGGTGATGCGCACTTCTTTGCCATCCAAGGTGAAGGTTCTGTCACCCGTGAGAACTTCCAGAGTCTGCATGAGGCGCTCCAAGTCGGGCTGGAGAGCTTCTGCTTTGGAAATCGCCCGAGGTTGCCATGGAGGAGGAACGGGTTGTGTGGGAGTTGTGCCGCGTTCAATTGTTTCATTGTTAAGTTCTGACTGAGCATCTTCCATTGACACCGGCCAGACGAAGTTGCGTGCGTCCATCTGCAGACGGACAGCTTCCTCCGACTTCATCAAATACAGACCACGATACTTTAGGCCGGCCAACAGCCTGCCTTCGGTGGGCGCGTGACCTTCCACAAAGGCAAGCGTGTGTCCAACAGGCCAAGGAACTTCAATGAGTGTTCCATTGCTGCTTTGCGGACGTGACTTCAGGATTTGCAGCTGACGGCCGCTGCCCATTTCAAATTGCGCGATTTTGCCGGCCAGTGGTCGCGGCATTTGTTGATGAGAGTGGATATTGAGCCACACAGTCGCTGGTTTGGTGTTGAAATGTTCGATCGACAGGGTCGGTCCGTGCCCCATGGCAAAACCAGTTGCAGGGAGAAGCGATGCCGGTAGCAATGCCAAAATTGATCTCAAAAGCACTGAGTTCGAATTTTTCATCGGTCGGGCCGTCCTTGTCTGGATGAAAGGTAGAAGTGAACTTGGGAGAACGGAAGAATAGTATGACTGACCGGCCAACTGGGCAAGCGGCGGCCGTTGAAAATTTTACTCCTCTGTCCGTGCCCAATTAACTCAGGTGTTACGGGCATCTTGGGATTCCAAACCGCGGCCTGCTTTGCCAAGCGCATGACACATCCGATACCTCAATAGGATGGTAGAATTGACAAGGTAACGTGCTAATTTTTTTGCATTTGGCATTTGAGGACGAAACGAACTCGGGCTGGGTGGATTGGAGCTTGGTGCTAGAATGAGTGACGCGAAGCCGGATCTCTATAAAAAATTCAGCGTGGCCGAACCTGAGCCATTTGGGATGAATTTAGACGTTTTAATAGCAGACCCTCAAAGCGACGTTCGCCTCATTCTCACGCATCATCTGCAAAAGTTGGGATTTGCAAAAGTTCGAGTGGTCAAAGACGGAATGTCGGCACTCTCGGAAGTGAGGCGTCAACCCGCACAAATTCTTTTACTGAGCCGGGAATTGGAAGGCCCGACGGCACAAGATGTCATACAGGAAATTCGTGAAGACATTGCTCTGCAACGCGATGTCGTCATCTTGTGTTCAAACCCCATCAACAGACAGGAAGTGATGTTTGCATTGGAAAATGGGTTCGATGACTTTCTGATTAAGCCGATCATTCCGAATGAAATTATGCCGAAGTTGAAATCGGCACACGCGGTTTTTTCCAGTCACAAAAATCCTGAGAGAATTTACGAATATGCGAAATTTGCGCTGCGCATGAATGAAATGGACAGGGCGCAGGAAGTTTATCAGGAGCTTGCAAATCAAACATTGCATGCCGCACGTCCTCATGTCGGGCTTGCGCGTGTTGCGCACTTGCGCGGCGATCTCGAACTCGCGATGAAGCATGCGCTGACCGCCATACAGAAAAACTCAAAATACACCCACGGGCATGCTTTTTTGGCAGATCTGTACTTGGAAAAGGGAGATTTGGACGCTGCCCATCAGTCATATAAAGAAGCCATTGAATTGAGTCCGCTGAACGTGATTCGCTATGAAAAAGCAGCCGAGGCGCTTCTTGCTGCAGGCAGGGTGGATGACACGATCGGTTTACTCGACATCGCGATCAAGGCGAATTTTGCGCATCCCTTCATTGTTGAACGACTCGGATACTGCTTCTTTCAAAAAAAGGAGTATCCGAAGGCGGCAAAATACTTGCGGCAGGCCGTGCATGCGGAGCCCGACAATCTGAGTTTTTTAAACTCTCTTGCAATCTGTTATCGCGATGCGCAAATGTATGATGAGGCCTTGGATACTTACAATCTCATCATAAAAAAGGACAACGACAATCATTTGGTCATGTTCAACAAGTCTTTGGTTCTGAATTTGATGGGGCGCAAGGAAGAGGCAATCAAGCTTCTCAAGAAGATTGCTGCAAAGCACCCTGAGTTTCAGAAAGCGAAAGACAAAATCGCTGAGTTCGGTGGAACTGCCGACTGAACTCAGCTGATTCCGTTTTTCAGCTCAGCCATGATGCTTGCAACGGATTCCACAGAATTGATTCCGCGGACGCTCTTTCCTGCTTGCCAAAAGTCTTTGTAGTTGAAACCTTTCTGAGAGGCTTCTTTGAGCTTCCAGAACGACTGGGTCGTGTAATACAGGCGCATCCAGTGCTTGAAGCGGGGATGTCTTAGCAGATATTTGGCAAGCGGGTTTGCTTTGAGACCCATCCGGCGCACTGACTCGGTCAGAATCACTGCCACAGGCACTCCGCTGATTTTTTCCGTCAGTACAATTTCTTCCTCTTCTGCGCTGACAATCGCATTTTTGTAATCATTGTGCGCATTGCACTCGCTGGAGGCGATGAAGCGTGTGCCCATCTGTACACCCTGATAACCGACGGAGAGCGCGTGGCGCAGGTCATCCGAGGTTGAAAGTCCGCCGGCCGCAATCAGTGGCACCTGCAGTGAATTCATTTCCTCGAAGAGCTTTTCGAGAGTTTCACCTCCGGCGTGGCCACCGGCGCGGTTGTTGACGCAGATGATTCCGTCGACTCCATTTTCAAGAGCTTTCAGAGCCCACTTTCTGCTTACGACATCATGATAGACGTATCCGCCCGCCGCGTGCACCTTATTGACCACCCACTGCGGATTGCCGAGCGACGTGACAAAGAATCGGATGCCCATCTCGAGCGCGATATCGAGATATTTTTCCATGCGATCCAGGTACATCTTCGACGATTTTTCGGTGATGATGTTGAGCCCGACAGGCTTGCTTGTCAGGCTCTGGATGTACTTCAGTCCGGCACGGAATTCATGTTTGTGTACAAAAACCAGCGAGAGCGGCTGAATGATGCCAATGCCGCCCGACTCCGACACCGCGGCAACAAGTTCGGGGTTACTGCATGGGTACATGGCGCCGCAGATGATGGGTAGTTCGCTTCCGGTGTGCTTCAGGAAGAGTGATTGAGTCATTTTTTATCCTTTCCTTCACCAGCTGGACTGACCAACCAGGTCGTGCGTGCGGTGGCAACTGCAATACCCGAAGCATCACTGATTTCGCTGTCGACGCAGATCGTTGTGGCAGCTTCGAGATGCTCCACCGTGTGAGCCATCCGCGCACGAGACGTAAGCGTTCCGCGCGCTTTTTTGTGATATTCGATCTCAAGTTTGACGAGAATGGCTCGCGCATTGTCAGGAATTGCCGTGTGCAGACTCAATCCGGCCGGAAACTCTGCGAGATTGGCCAGAGCAAGAGCGTGGATTGAGTTGAGATGATTGCGCACACTGCGGTGATCGGCCATTTCGACGGCGGCTGAACCGCGCTCGAGTTCAATTACAAGTGGACGTACGCTGCCGGTGTAGGGAATCATGCTTCCGACCAGCTTGCTGAACGCAACCCGCCCGCCCGGCACCTGATTGAAGTTTTTCCAGACGGTCAGAATTTGCTGGGGCCGCAGTATCTTCTTTTGCATTTTGCCGAGCATTTCAGCTGTCCAGCGCATTGAATTCTCCCGATTGTGGTCTTTTGCGGAGTTCTACTCTATTATTAGGCACATTTTTTCATTGAAAAATAGAACTCACGAAAGTCTCCCATGGAACAACATCTGAAAAAAGTGCTCAGTCAGCTTTCAATCGCTGACGGTGAATGGGTGGGTCTCAGGTATCATGTTGAGGACTCAAATCGCTATGAAGTCCGCAACGGCCATCCGGAAGAAAACACGAACTCTATTTCGTCGGGCGTCATGATTGAATGGCTGGTCGACGGACAGTTCGGATACGCGGCAACACCTCGGCTTGACGAAAAGAGTCTACTTCAGGCGGCCGCACAGGCACGGATTCAGGCGGCGACAGCCGCCAAGCGTGCTCTGTTCAGGTTTGACAAAACGTGTCGACCGCCTTCGCATGGGTCTTATTCGACTCGCGTACGTGCCGCTTTTTCGGAACTTCCTGTTGCGGAGCGTTTGCAGCTTCTCATGCACCTCACAGATCGCATGAAGAAGGTTCCGGCTATAACAACCAGCCGCGCATCTCTCCATCATGTCAGTACTCAGACGGTCTATGTTTCGAGCAATGGTGGTTGTTTCGAACAGGATCTGTCACTTGTCAGTGTGTCAATGGAAGCTGTCGGTGAACGCGCGGGGATTGTGCAAAGACGTTCAAATCATGGTTTGAGCGCATATTCTTATCAGGGTGGGATGGAACATGTCTTTCTCGAGGACTTGCGCGCACAGGCAGATAAGGTGGTCGAGCAGCTGCAGGAGCTGCTGACAGCGGAAGACTGTCCAAATGAGACGACCATGCTGGTTCTGTCACCCGACCAGATGATGCTGCAAATTCACGAAAGTATCGGGCACCCTTTGGAACTCGACCGTATTCTTGGCGACGAGCGCAACTATGCCGGCTCCAGCTTCGTCAGGCTCGAGGATTTTGGCAGACTGCAGTACGGCTCTGAATTATTGAATGTAACCTTTGATCCGACTGTCGCCCATGAGTTTGCATCCTATGCATTCGACGATGCCGGTGTGCCCGCCAAGCGCGAATATCTGATTGAAAAAGGCGTCCTGAAACGCGGCTTGGGCAGCCTCGAGAGCCAGATCCGTTCCAACGTTGCGGGTGTCGCCAATCAGCGCGCGAGTTCATGGAATCGCCCGCCCATCGATCGCATGGCAAACATCAATGTCGAGCACGGAGCAACATCGTTTGTCGACATGATTGCAGGCATAGAGCGGGGTGTTTACATGGAGTCGAACCGCTCTTGGTCGATCGATGACTATCGCAATAAATTTCAATTCGGCTGTGAGTACGCACGTGCCATTGAAAACGGGAAACTCGGCCGCGTTTTGAAAAATCCGAACTATCGCGGCATCACCAGCGACTTCTGGAAGAAGTTGGTGGCTGTGGGAGATTCTTCGAGTGTCGGTGTGTTCGGTACTCCATACTGTGGCAAGGGAGAACCCAATCAGAGTATCAGAGTTGGACACGCATCTCCGGTGTGCGCTTTTTCGGGCGTCGAAGTATTCGGGGGTGCAGTATGAATTTTTCTCAGTCGACGGAATTTGAGGAAAGTCTTCAGACGCTATTTCATTCACTCAGTGAAAAAATGTTCAGACGGTTGAATAATGGCGAACATCTCCGCCTGTCTCTCCATGCCGAACAAACTCAATTCACACGCTTAAGCGGTGGACGGGTTAGGCAGAATGGTCTCGTTGAAGACATCGGTCTTTCTGTGCAATTCATCAGTCCCAAGCAATCTGTGGCGGATCTTTCCGTTTCGTTTGTTACAGAGCACGATGAGCTCTCCTCGTTTGCAGAAAGATTGTTGGGCAAGGTGCGCGAGCAGGCAGAAGCGGCACCGCAGGATCCTTTTGTCAGTTTGCCCGGCGTGTCACAAAAAAGTGAAGTCCGGCACCAGGGGCGCTTGTTGTCCGCCGATCATGCGGTTGATGCCCTCTCTGGTGGGCTGTCTGCCGAAGATGATTTGGTCGGGATTTATGCCGGTGGGCGAAATGTTGTTGCGTATGCCGATTCAGCAGGAAGCAGTCACTGGTTTTCTGGTGAATCATTTTTTGTGGATTATTCTCTTTGGATGAAGAGCGGGCGTGCGGTTAAGTCCTGTTATGCCGGACGCGACTGGGATCAGGCGCAGTTTCTTCAGACTGTCGATGCCGCAAGAGAAAATCTGCGTGTTCTCTCGCGACCTGTGAAGACCTTGAACCCGGGTCATTATCGCGTCTTTTTGGCGCCGTCTGCTGCATCTGAGTTGTTGCATATGTTGTCTTGGGGAGCGCTTTCTGAAGGAGCTCTGCAGCGCAACGACAGTCCGCTCTGCGCGCTGCGCCGCGGCGAGAAACAATTTTCTCCACTGTTTTCGTTGTGCGAAAATTATCAGCTCGGATTGACCCCGCGTTTTACCTCGGACGGAGAATTTTCGCCTGAGCTGGTTCCGCTTTTTGAAAAGGGGCGTCTTGTTCAGGCATTGTGCAGCGCGCGGACAGCAAAAGAATACGGGCTTCAGGGTAATGGTTCTGCGTGGGAAAGGTTGC
Organism: Pseudomonadota bacterium; assembly: GCA_039799905.1. Classification (GTDB taxonomy): domain Bacteria; phylum Bdellovibrionota_B; class Oligoflexia; order Silvanigrellales; family Silvanigrellaceae; genus RFOM01. The sequence continues at coordinate 21,831 of JBDLRP010000032.1, forward strand.
GCACTCCCGACCTGAGTGTCGGAGACTTGGCGATGTCTGATTGCCTGAAGGAATTGGGAACTGGATTGTATCTTTCGGACCTGCACTATCTGAATTGGAGCGATATGATGGGCGGGCGCATCACTGGCATGACCCGCTATGGTTGTGTCTGGGTGGAGAACTGTGTTCCGCAGGGGCCGATTCAGGACATGCGTTTTGATGAAACTATTTTCCGTTGTTTTGGCAGTGAGCTTTTGTCCGTCACGCGGGAGGCGCAATTGATTCCCGAGACGTCGACCTACGGAAGCCGATCGATGGGCGGTGCGCGTGTTCCGGGAATGCTGCTGGGTGACTTTAAGTTTACTCTTTGAAAAGCAGGGAGGTCTTCTGCCTCATATACTTAACATCATAGCGGTTCATCTGGCTTTTGTGTCATTGCTGGGTTGCAAGGCTAAAAAGCCTGAAGACAGTGACGTCGAGATGGCGCGTGGAAAACTTGCCCGCGGCTCCGAGTCGTTTCTCGCGCCGTTCGTCTCTCTGGAGATGGCAATGGGTGGGGATTTTGCTTCATCCTGTAGTGGTGTTTTGCTCGGCCCAAGGCATGCACTCACTGCAGCACATTGCCTTGATAAGATTCTTGCAGCTCGTGTGACTGGCTACGATCAGAAACTTGGGAAGTCATCGGTTGCAGCTGGCGCGTGGCAAATGCATCCGGAATGGGGAAAAACCAAGGTGAAATCTGGTCCGGAACGCCACAAACATGATTTGGGCATCGTTGTTTTGGCGAAAGAGTTGGCTGGCCCTTATGCAAAAATCGATGCTTCCGAGCGCTCAAACCTAAAGAATGCCGTTTACGTGGGGATCGGACGCAGTGAAGGAAACGCGGATGATGATAAAATTCGCTATGCGACTGATATTGATACCTTTCGCTTGAAGTACAAGCCTGACGGGGGCACTTGGATCTCACGCGGTGCTGCAATTCTTTGTTCGGGAGACTCGGGTGGACCATTGTTTGCCGGCGATGGTGGGTTGCTCGGTATTGCGGCGGCGGTCGCTTTCGAGGAAAAACAAAAACAGGACTGCGGTGCGGGAAAAAGGGTTTATCACGCAGACGTGCGTGAAAGTATCGTCTGGATTGTGTGCAGTTTTGCAAAGGCGGGCTATCCGCTGCCCAATTATCCCATCCCCTCGCCGGAGTCCTGTCGCTAGGGTTGTTTTATGGACGTCGATTGGCTTCCGAAAGTTACGCTTTATAAATCCCATTTCGTCTTTTAAATTTTCAAAAAGTATAAAATTCCGATAAAATCGAGACTTTAGGTATCCGGCAGGAACGATTGGGGAATTTTTTCAAAAAACTAAAAAGCACATTTCGAAGTTAAAGTTGTCCGAGCGTTTTCCGAACAGAACTATGGAAGAAGAGAGCGAGTTTTGGGAGGGAAATATCATGAAGGTTTACGACATTAAATTCTTCGTCGTTGTTTTTGCTTGTCTTGCTGCGGTTGGATGTTCGGATGGAAGTCAGTTTGTTCAAATCGGCAAACTTCCGCCGGGCAAACGCGCCAGAGTCGGTGAGTCGAATCTTCCGTCAGATAGAAAAACAAGCGTCAGCGGGGCTGTATCGGGTTCTCTGGGTGAAGGAGTCGCTTCTGATGACTCCGAGAGTTCAGTCGCTGCTTCAGATGGCGGCGCTGGTGTGCCTGCAGGCTCGTCAGATTCGTCAGTGGCGGGTGAGGGTGCGGTGGGTGGTTCATCTGGTTCCACCGGCAGTGGGAGCGGTGGAGCGGCATCTGGTTCCACCGGCAGTGGTAGCGGTGGTGCGGCATCTGGTTCCACCGGCAGTGGTAGCGGCGGTGTTGAATCTGGTTCCGCCGGCAGTGGGAGCGGTGGTGCGGCATCTGGTTCCGCCGGCAGTGGTAACGGCGGTGCGGTATCTGGTTCCACAGGCAGTGGTAGCGGTGGTGCGGTATCTGGTTCCACAGGCAGTGGGAGCGGCGGTGCGGTATCTGGTTCCACAGGCAGTGGTAGCGGTGGTGTTGAATCTGGTTCCGCCGGCAGTGGGAGCGGCGCTGTATCCGAACGAACCGGTTCTGATGGGCACGACTGCGAAGATGAAGATCATGACGATTGTGACGAAAAAGAAAGCTCTCGTGAAGATGCGGAATCGAGCGAAGGTGAATCCGGCGAAAATCGGGACGGAGGATGTGATCGCATAAAGTAAGTTCTCCAAGGGTAATTGCAAAGTCAGCTTCTATGGGTTGGAATTTCGCAAGCGGGTCGCATGACTCGCTTGCGGTTTTTTTATGTGAGTCCTAAAATTTTTTTCATTCAATTGGAGAAAATTGCCGTGAAAATTCCTGCTGGCTCGGTCATGCGTTTTTTTGAAATGGTTTCTGCGGCGGCATTGGCAAATCCTTTTGGAGAAGAGCGTGACGGTCTGGATCAGGCAATTATAAAAGAATGGCTCGCAAAGACTCCGGCCAACAGAACCGAAGTAGAAAAAATCGCAGAACTGACTGGTTCTCTGTTAGAGGATTTTTATCCGGCAACCGGACCGGTGCGGGTGGAGTCTGAAAAAACTAAGCTCATCCTCGGGGATGCGGCACTCTTCTATTTGTTCCATAAATATATGAATGCATTTGATGAGTACATCCAGATGCAAAACTCGACCGTCGGTGTGATATTGGAATTGCCATTTGCGGAAAAAATTGAAGGCGATCTCAAACGCTACGGATTCAGAGACTCTGCTGCTCATTACATTGCTGTTTTTTTTCAGATGCGACGGGCGTTCTTCTTTATCAATAAATTCGTGGGCGGCAATTCTGCGCCTGTGCGGAAACTGCGTGAACAGCTGTGGCGAACGATTTTTAGCTCGGATTTGCGACAATACATTGATGTTCTGTTTGATAAAATGGAATCATTCACAGTGCTGTTGCTCGGTGAAACGGGTGTGGGCAAAGGACAGGCGGCAGCAGCGCTTGGTCGTAGTGCTTACATTCCCTTTGACCCTAAAAGCAGAAAATTCGTTGTCAGTTTTTTGGATGTTTTTATTTCTGCAAACATTTCGGAATACCCTGAAACTCTCGTGGAGAGCGAATTATTCGGACATAAAAAGGGCGCGTTTACCGGTGCTCTCGACAATCATGCGGGTCTGTTTGGTCAGACGCATCACAACGGAGTCTTGTTTCTGGATGAAATTGGCGAACTGATTCAGCCGTTGCAAGTTAAAATTCTACGAGTGTTGCAGGAAAGAAATTACTCTCCCGTCGGAGGCCACGATAAAAAAAGGTTCAATGGCCGGTTGATTGCCGCGACCAATGCAAACCTGATGGAGAAAGTATCGTACGGTGAGTTTCGTGCAGACTTATATCACCGGTTGGCCTCCGATGTGATTACGATTCCTTCTCTGCGCGAGAGGTTTTCTGCCGATAAAAGAGAATTCAGTGAAATTCTGTCCCGCATCCTGATGCGTCTGTTGGGTACGGTCGATGGGCAAGCGGACGTCTTTTCTGTTCTCGGCAAGGTGGTGCCAAAAAATTATCCGTGGCCCGGGAATTTGCGTGAATTTGAGCAGGTTGTGCGCCGTGTGATTCTGCATGGTGAAAATCTTCAAGGCTTGAATTTGCATTCCGGCGGAGTTGAGGGGCGTCGATCGGATGCGGGACGTGCGCTGAATTGGCAGAGTTTGCGATGGACGGCTGAAGAGGTCATGGTTCGATATGCGAAGAGTGCTTATGAGGTGCTGGGTTCCTATGAAAAAGTGGCACAGAAACTGGATGTAGACTGGAGAACTGCAAAACGTTGGATTGCTGGTGAGGTGCAGGTCAGGCAGGGGGAATCGGCGGATTTGGTCTGAGCACCAAAAAATGTATGTCAGTATTCAAAAAATGAAGTTATAAAATTTTTATATTTTCATAAATAATTTAAATAATTGAAGTTATTATTTGGCACTGTTGATGCTTCAGTGATTGCAGAACTCTTAAGGAGGGTGTCACATGAAGCGTTCAATGATGTTTGTTCTCTCTGCGCTGAGTTTTCTTTCGTTTGTGGATTCTGCACAGGCCGCCGCGATTCGCGGCGATTCAATCGGCTCTCAGCGGCGCCATGTGGCGAATCTTCGCAAGCCCGTGAGACTTGTGCAAAACGGCGAGGAAAATGTTGAAACTCCTGAAGTTCAGCAGCCGCGTGTGAGTCCTGCAAAGAAGGAAGAGTTTCCCTGGTATTTTCGAGTTCAGCAGGCACCCTGGCTTGCATTGTCTACGGTCTCTGACACGGGTGTCGTTGACTTAGAGTTTATGAAAGCTGTGAACGAGTATTTTTGGGTAGGTCCGACTGTTGTTTGGCACGCGCAAAAGTCCAATGATACGCGAATGAGATCTCTCAACGGCGGATTGCGCATTGATTTCGTTCTGCCTTCTTTTGGTAGTATTGATCTTCGTCCCCACAGTAACACCGAGGTGCGATTCTACGTTTCAAATGCGTTTTTATTTGGTCACTACACAAGCAAGACGTTTACTGAAGTGACACGCGCAGGCGTCGGTGGCGAATCCACGACAGTCGTGACATGTGATTTCAAGTCTGAAGGCCTGCATCAAGGTGCGGCGCTGGTTGTTGGTGCGCAATTCCACTTCAACGAGAAATTTCATTCTACGGCAGGTTTGGGGGTTGTGAAGACGAAAATTCGCTCGTCACAGCAGAGCGGGTTTTGTGATGACAAGTCGATTGTTCGTTCAGAGGGTCGTGAGCTGCCTTGGCTTGATTTGGGAATCGGTTATAAGCTTTGACTTGCTTGACATTGAATCGACCTCGGAGATGGCATGTTCTTTTCTATCAATTTCAGAGTTGTCAGTGTGACTGCCCTTTTGGGCAGTCTTTCTGCTTTTTTTGTGCAGTGTGTTTCTACGCCGGTGACTCAACGAATGTCTCTGCAGCTGATTCCCGAGGCGCAGATGAATCGCATGGGCGAGCAAGCATATTCCGAGATGCGCGCCAAGACGCCAAAAAGCAACAATGCCGCCATTCGTGAGGTTATCAATAGGGTTGGGCAGCGCATTGCTGCTGCGAGTGGGAAAAAATACGCTTGGGAATTTGAGGTTTTTGAGGAAGCAAAAACTGTCAATGCATTTTGCCTACCGGGAGGTAAAATCGCATTTTATACGGGAATTCTTCCGATCGCCGAAAACGAGGCAGGGCTTGCTGCGATCATGGGTCATGAAGTCGCTCATGCGGTTGCAGGACACGGTAATGAAAGAATCAGTCAGTCTTTAATTGTGCAGATGGGGCTGAAGGCTGCGGATGTTTCATTGCGCGACTCTCGCTATAAAAAATTGATATACGGAGGGCTGGCGTTGGGAGTGCAATTTGGAGTTCTTCTTCCATACAGCCGTTCACATGAAACCGAGGCCGACATTATCGGGTTGCGCTATATGGCTCAGGCTGGATATCAGCCGGCCGAGGCGGTGTCGCTCTGGGAGCGTATGGGGCGCGCGGGTGGTGGAAGGATGCCAGAGTTCATGTCCACTCATCCAAATCCTGAGAATCGTGCAGCAAAGCTGAGGTCGGCCGTTGCCGATGTGCTTTCGCTCTACAATGCCTCCGAGCGTCAGCCGTCCAAAACTCTCCCTTCGCTTTGAATTTTCTATGTTATTTTTTGACTCTCGCTTGGTTTAATCTCCATTATTTCAGTGTATTGCTGTAATATTTAAGTTACGCATCGAAAATCCGAAGAGAATGCGTATGGGTTAGAAAAGATGACTCGCTGCTGCTGGGGTCGTCGGGGAGTTACGTGTGTCTAAGTTTTTGAGCAAGGTCGCACAGGATATCAACGTCTGCGATTTTGTTGACTACAAACTCTATTTTCGTGCGATTTACGATGCTGTAAAAAAGCAGCGTGATGGCTATACCTACATCATTTTTACCGAAGAGCTTGGCCTCGGAAAATCCAATTTGATGAATTTGATTGTCAACGGGCAGAGAAAGATGTCGCGCAAGAATGCGCAGATAGTTGTTGCTGCCCTTGGGTTGGTGTTGGAGCGCCGGCGATATTTTCTCAAGCTGATTGAGTTAGACAATAGTCGGAATATGAAGAAGCGTGAGCAGTTTCTGGAAAAAATCATCGAGATTCGAGGTGAATCAATTGAGGATGACCATACACGGCGTCAACTTAATTTTTACAGTCACTGGTTGCACGGTATTGTTTTCGAAATGGTCACGATCAATGGTCTGAGTCATACTCCTGAATCTCTTGCGGGTCGGCTTATTCCCCATGCATCGGTTGACGATGTGCAAAAGAGCCTTGATTTATTGAGTGAGTTGAACCTGATTTCGTTTGATGAGGAGTCCTCTTCATATCGGAAAAATCAGGATCATTTTATTATGGACGACAAGATCCAGAATCTAGGTCCAATCGCCTTTCACAACAAAATGATTGACTTGGCCCGCGATGCTCTGGTGCGTGTGCATTCAGACGAGCGGGATGTGAGTTCGATGACTTTGGCCGTACCGCGAAGTGCCGTGGGTAAACTGAAGTCGGTGGTCGAGAAGTTTCAAGATGAGATATTGCAGCTGGCTCAGGAGTTTTCGACTCATGACGAGGTTTATCAGCTTAACGTTCAACTGTTTCCACTCACGGCTCATCAAAAGAGGAAGTGACATGAAGATCGTAAATGTTTTTGCCTTACTTCCCTTGCTTGTGAGTTGTGGTGTCGACCCGGACTACACGAGTGGTTCGAATACGGGAGTCGTCATAACCAAGAATCCCAAGGGGCAAGCGGGTGGTTCTACGGAAGTTAAGCAAATGGAATTGCACGCGCCATGGCTGGCTGAATCTTCCGAACTGTATCTGGAGATTAAGTCAGTGAATCTGGTCGATAAAGCCGGCCAGCGTGAGACGGTTGGTGTCGCCGACGCCGGAACTTACCTCATGCTCACGCGCACACGCACGGGCAAGGTGGAGTTTAATCTGGCTCCGGAACAGATGAAAAGTGCCAAGAGTGTCGAGTTGATTGTTGAGAATTTGTTTGCAAAAAGAAGCGGGAAAAGTCTTGCATCATATACGAGAACTGCGACTTTGGTATTGGCGGTTGATGGTGGTGCGTCGCAGGTCGGTTCGGTACCGCTCGCAGCATACACCTCAGCTGTGTATGCGAAATCTGGAAGTTGCTCTCTCAAGCCTGAGTTGGCCTCTTCTCCGGTGTCGGCAGGCGTCTCGGAAAAATGCGGTGGTGAGGTCAAGGCGGACGACACTGGAGACGGTGATGACAGTGACGACGGAGATGGCAAAGACGACAATGATAATGATTAGAAAGATTGACGTCGCTCTTGTTTAAAATTGATTTATTTGGATTTTTTCTTTCCGTTAAGATTCTTCCGCTCTCCTCCGATAAGTATGATGGATGTGTTTTGGGGCACTCTCTGAAGGAAGTGTCCCATGAAAAAGTTCGAAGTCATTTCTGTAGTTCTCATGTTGATTGCCTCTGCGTGTGGTCGCGCCCAGAAGGGTGACGTGATGATTCCGATACCCGCAGTTCAGGGTTCGGTGAAGCAGTCCAAGCAAAGCGGCGGCGATGCCTCCGCTCAAAATTCCAATTCTAACTCAGGCGCTGTTGCCATGACTTTGGATGAAGCCAAAGCGAAATGTGTCGCTTGCCATCAACCCGGCGGAAGTGGCGCGCGCGTGTGGAGTACGGCGAATGGAACTGAGGCCGACTGGAAGACTGTTGCGGCCCTGTTGAAGGATTCCGTCTCCGCTGACCGCATGCCCTTGGGTGCCAAGCTTCCTGTCGACGAGAAAGCCAAATTTATTGCCTACATGGATCAGTTGCTGGGCGTTCAGCCTGGGGCTGGCAACGGTGGTAATGGCGGTGCTGGCGGCGGTGCTGGCGGTGGTGCTGGCGGTGGTGCTGGCGGTGGCAATGGGGGTGCGGTGGGAGCTGTGCCGATGACCCTCGAGCAAGCCAAGGTTAAATGCGTTGCTTGCCACCAGCCGGGTGGAAGTGGCGCTGGCGTATGGAGCACCGCAAATGGGACTGAGGCTGACTGGAAGGCCTTCGCTCAGCCTGCGCGGAATTCAGTTGCTGCTGGCCGTATGCCTTTAGGTGGGATGAGCGACGGTGAAAAAGCTTCAATGCTTGCATTCTTGGACGGTCTTCTTGGGGTTGTGCCCGGAACGCCAGTGCCGCCGGCGCAGGTGAAATTTACCTTCGAAACAGCGCGCACTCTTTGCGTCGGTTGCCATAGTGCGGCGGCGCCTGCAAATGTGCGGGAACAGCCCTACCTGGAAACCCTTGCGCAGTGGAAAAATAATAAGCGAGACATCCGCGATGAGGTTGAAAAGGAAAGCATGCCGCAAGGCAAGGTGATGTCTACGGAAGAGCGTCAGGCGTTGTTGGAATTCATTAATACTCTTTGAGTGGCGCGCAGGCGACACTTGGGTCCTTCGGAGTTTTGGGGCTGGTGTTTTCACCGGTCCCTTTTTTATTTTTTAGCGGCAAATTTTCGTTTTTTGAATTTTTTAATTAAAAAAAACCCTTTTAAAGAAATAAAAATTCATAAAATCTTATGCTTAACTGTGTTTTTAAAGTTACGGATTGCAATGACGAAAAGATATATAGAAGGTCGGGAATGGTTTAAACGCCCCAAGACACATCCACCCTTGGCATCCGACCGAAAGTTTCTCCGCGTACCTTTCATTCGTACGCCAAAATTCAGGCAATTTCAGAGTTCCGTGCCCAGGTTCACTGTCTGTTTCCTACCTAAAGTGATAAAACAACACTCAATTCTACAACAAAACAGACGTTCCGTCGGCAGCTCCTGCACCCACAGGGAAATCTGGCGATGGAGGAAAAGGATCTTCTGGTGATGGTTGACTCTGTTTTTCGGCACGTGCTGGTGCTGATGTTTTTTTTGGCAAGTTTTTCAACACAAATGGTTTCTCAGGCAGCCGAGCGATTGAACCTGTCAGAACAAGTTCAGGTTCAGGCATTGCCCTCAACGACCGAGCCAGACCTTCGGGCAGTCTCGCTTTCAGGCCAGAGCGAAGGTTGGAGCGACTTCGTTGAGTTTCGCAAAACTCATAGGTGGGATGGTCGCGAGGAGCTTTGGTACCGGATTTCGCTCAAACCCCAAAATCTGCAGAAATTTGAGGTTCCGGTTCTGATCCTTCCCTTTGTGATTCAAGCTTTGGAAGTCTATTCGGGCGGAAAGAAAATATATGATTGGGGACTCTTTTTATCTGAGGGTCGGATAGGTTTTCGCGGTTATCCGATTCACATGATTCCGGTCGGGAATTTGAATCTGAAGGAGCCGCTGCTTGTTCGTGTCGGTTCGGGTGGCGCAAACATCGGCCTCATCGACGGCGCTTTTTTGGGTGATCGCGGATCGCATGTGGAAACTTATTTTTGGTTGGGGCTGCCGAATCTTGGATTATTCATTCTTGCGCTTCTTATCGGCTGCCTGTCGCTGTTTGCCTTTGTTGCGACACGTGCAAACAAAACCCTTTTGGCATATGGCTTATTTGCCATTTGCATCGGCACTTTCGTCGGCAGTCACTCATACACATTGCGGGTCTCAACAGAGTGGGCAAAGTTCCGGCACAGTACAGAACTAATGTCCCTTTATCTCACCGGTCTCACTTTTTCCTTCTATCTGGACACTATTTTTTCGCAGATCGACAAATTCAGAATCTTAAATAAATCGTGGAAATTTTACGCCACTTTTGCATCGCTTGCAGCGCTTGGTGAACTGACTCAATGGGCTCCGTTGTTTAAATGGTTGAGGCCATGGCAGATGGTCACTGCGATCATCTTCCTTACAGTTCCCTATTTCACAATTCGCTCCATGTTTTCGCGCAGCATTGAATCCTATTTTGTGGGTGGTGGTCTGATAGCCTTTACCGTTGCATCGTTTGCGGGAGTGATGTTTTCGGTGGGCGGTGGTGCAGTCACCGCGCCGATTTTTCACATTTTTATCATCTCCGGCGTGTTTCTGCTGCTGGTTGGATTGGGCGGATTGTTGGTCTACCGGCATTACGACGCGACGCGAAAGGTCATCCAATACCAGAAAGAAGCGGCAGATATTCGCGCCGCGCAAGCAAGGCAGGAGAAGGACATGGAGGCCGCGCGAGCTGTCCAGCAGACCCTCTTGCCCACTTCATTGCGCTTTCCCGGGTTCGAGACAGCTGCCCACTGGATGACGGCCGATCAGACAGGTGGCGACTGGTATTCGGGATATTACGACGATCGCGATGGCATCGCATATTTGTTTCTTGGTGATGTTACTGGGCACGGATTTGCCTCGGCGCTCGTGACCGGACTTGCACACGGAGCTGTCACGTCAGTTTTCAAAACGTCGCAAAGCGATGGTGGCATTAAACCCGACGAGATGCTCAAAAGGATTTCCCGCGCCGTGAACGTCGTTGTGCATGAAAGTGCCTCGCGGTCGGTTCGCGCCATGTCGATGGTCTGCCTGGCGATAAACTCGCACTCTGGCGAAGTTCATATGATTAACTGCGGACACCCGCAGGTTTACCTCATTAAAAATGACAAAGTTGAGGTCCTGCTGGGTTCGGGCAGTCTGCTCGGCTTTCACGATGAGGTCGATTTTCAAGTTGAAAAGTTTCAAATTGAAAAAGGTGATCGGCTGTTTGTTTACACAGACGGAGTCCTTGAAAACGGACGCAGTAACGGCCGCGCGATTTCCTTTGCAAAACTTCGGCGGATTTTGCGGCAGCCCGAGAAGAGTGTGCAGGAGATTCAATCCGACATTGTCAGTCTTTTGAAGTCAACGTGGCAAGATTCTCCAATTGAAGACGACTACACACTTGTTTTGATGCAGTTGGGAGGCTCAAATCTGGGGGCGGCGCAAGGCGGGCTGTCGCAAGCGGTATCTGCCCCAGTTGCGTACCAGATTTAGGAACAGGAAACTCGCAGATTCAGTCCTGAGCCTGCGTTGAAACGCACTCAGTTGCAACTTGAAATTCCCGCAGCATTTCAATTCCAGCATCGTCGTATTGTTCGCGGAAAACTACTTTCGTTATTCCCGCACCGGCAATCAACTTCGCGCAATTGATGCATGGGCTGTAAGAACAATAAAGTGTGCCTCCGCGCAGGCGCGGGCCGTCGGCATAAATCAACGCATTCGCCTCTGCGTGAATGATGATTCGTTCTTTTGTGCTGCGATCCCACCAGTCAACCTGTGAATCGTCATAGGAGGCCGGAGTGCCATTGTAGCCTGTGGCCACCACTCTGCGATGCTCGTCCACAATGACACAGCCGACCTGCCTTTTTTTGTCAGGGCTGCGTTTTGCAATGACCTCAGCCATTTCAAGGAAATAGTCGTCCCATTTTGGTTTTGAGTGGGTCATGAGAATGTCGTCCTCAGATTCGCAGCAAATATCAGCACCAGCGTATAATACCTCTACCTGTCGTTATCAACAGTCAACGGGACTCGCCGAGGTACTCCATGATTTCAGGAAAACACCTGTTTTTAGCAGTAATGACTGGTTTTTTTGCGATTGGGAGTGGCTGTGTCAGTCGGTCGTACAACTCAAGCCCATACATCGTCGGCGGCGAACTGGTGGGTGAAACAGACCCTGTCTACACGTCGGCTGTCTCACTTGATCACAACGATTCGCCGTTTTGTAGTGGCTTTGTTTTTGACAAGCGAACGATCGTCACTGCCGCGCATTGTCTCGCGGGCGGAACTCCGCGGCTGACCGTCACTGTCAGCTTTGGAAGCCGCAATCACAAATTATTTCATTCGGTCGAAGTTCCGGCCAAGCAGATTGTTGCGCACGGTGGCTGGGACCGAGGTGATTTGCATAGAAAAGACATCGATCCACTGCCGCAATATCCGAAGGCGGATGTTGGAATTATTGTTCTGTCCGAAGATGTGCCTGAATGGGTCAAGCCACTGCCCATCAAGGAAATTGGTGATGTGAGCGTCGGACGGGATGTACTGCTGGCAGGATTCGGACAGACGCGCGAACTCCCGCAAAACATGGCGAGGACTGAGGCCAAAGGCTTCTTGCGCAAGACGAAAGTGCGGCTGGCGACAATCAATGATGCAGGCAGGGAATTGATTTTCGAGGCACCGCAAAACAACGAACGGGCGAGCTCGTGCCATGGCGACTCGGGTGGTCCGATGTACTACATCGAGAACGACGGCGCATTGACCGTGATTGGAGTGACCTCGCGCGGATACAGCGCAGCACTCGACTGTATCGGTAAGGGTGTCTACACGGATGTCAGAAAGTATGTTGGCTGGATTAGGGAAAATAAAGAGAGAATCATTGGTGGAATAATCTCGACTGCAGATTGGCAGCATCGTTATTTCAGCAGCAACGATGGTTCAAAAGTCGCTGTAGATTTCAAATTGGAACAGCAGGGTGTTGAATATGTATCAAAAGATGTCTGGCTGAATGTCTACAACCCGGCATTCACGGGGAAGGAAAACGTGCAGGCAACGTTGTCCAGTTATATCAGTGCTCTGACCCAGCAAAAGCTCAAAATGGAATACGCCGGCGAGAATCGCTTTACAATCAAGTTCGACAAATTCATGAACGAAAAAGTCTGCGCAATTGCTTCGCGTTGGGGAGTCAAACAGGACGTCTCCGTGGAAGTGAACGGGAAAATTCTCTCCGACAGCGTGTCTGGTCAGCAAAAGTTCGAATTCAAGTTTTGTGAGGCGAAGTAGCCTGCCGAATTTTGTTTTGCTTCACCGTTCGTAATTTTTCATTGCGCCAGCCCGTATCTTCCGTTAGCACTCGCGGGTTGGGCTGGCACTGAAAGATAGGTGAAGTATGAACGCGATTCCGCTTTTTCTGATGTTGTCGTTCGCTCTGAGTCATGTCGTGGCCTGCACCGGCTCATCGCGACAAGAGGCTCGGGTTGAAGCTCCGCGGCAACCTGAGCAAAACTCAGCGCAACAAGGGGAAAATCCGGCTGGGAACGAAGGTACCCCAACGGGCACCGAATCTAAGACCAATGAAAAGCCATCCACACCTTCCGAGTCATCATCCGGTCCGGCACAAACACCCCAGCCCAAACCTGCAGATCCTTCGCCCGAGGCGCTCGGCCTTTTGCAGCTGAGATACAATGCTGAAATCAACTCCATCATCGATTCGCGCTGCCAGATTTGTCATGGTTCCGAGCAGGAATTGAATTTTTCGGATTTTGAGCGTGTGAAGACATATGCGGTGCAGATGGAGGATGCAGTTTCGAAAGGCCGAATGCCCTTCGACCCTTCAGGCCTGCCCAACGACGAGAAGGTCAAACTCATCGACTTTTTAAATGAGCTTGCGAAACTTTCGAAATAAAATTCGTCTCAAGGTTATCGAGATGTGGGGCCACGCACCGTATGTGAGGACTCTCATTCGTCATCAGAGCTTTGCCGCAGCGTTGCCAGCACGCTGACGTCTTCGAGCGTGGTTGTGTCGCCCAAGCTCTCATGACCGGTGGCAACGTCTTTTAAAAGTCTGCGCATGATTTTTCCGCTGCGGGTTTTTGGAAGTGAATCTGTGAAGCGGATATGGTCGGGTTTGGCGAAGCTGCCAATCAGCCCGCCGACGTGAGCAATCAGTTCACGTGCGAGTTCATGCTTGCGCGTGTCATTCCATCCTGCAGATGCTTTGACTTCGTTTTTAAGCGTGACAAAGGCATACACGGATGTTCCCTTGAGAGGGTCGGGTACTCCCACAACGGCCGACTCCGCAACACTGCTGTGATCCACCAGAGCGCTTTCAACTTCCATCGTACCAATCCGGTGCCCTGCGACGTTGATCACGTCATCAACGCGGCCAATCACCCAGATGTCGCTGTCGGCATCTTTGAATGCACCGTCTCCAGTGAAGTAATACGGTTCTTTTTGCGCACCGGCAGGGCCTGCGAATGTGCTCCAATACGTTTTTGCGTAACGGTCCGGATCGCCGTGAACCGTGCGCAGCTGCGACGGCCATGGCTTAGTGATCACCAGTTTGCCGCGGTTGCCAGGGGCTACAGGGACGCCGTTGTCGTCAACAACATCAACAGCGATGCCTGGCAGAGGTCGTGTTGCAGAGCCGGGTTTCAGCGGAGTAATTCCGGGAATCGGACTCATCATCACGCCGCCCGTCTCAGTTTGCCACCAGGTATCCACGATGGGGCATTTTCCATTGCCAATGGTCGCGTGGTACCACTCCCATGCTTCAGGATTGATCGGTTCGCCGACAGAGCCGAGCAGCCGGAGAGAACTGAGATTTGATTTTTTCGGCCAGTGATCTCCCTGCCGCATGAATGCTCTGATGGCGGTTGGTGCGGTGTAGAAAATGGAAATATTTTCTCTTTCAATTGAGCGCCAAAAGCGGCCAAAATCCGGAAAATCTGGTGCGCCTTCGTACATAAAAACCGTAGCGCCGTTGGAGAGCGGGCCGTACACGACGTAGCTATGACCTGTCACCCAGCCGATGTCTGCAGTGCACCAGTAGATGTCTTCGTGTTTTATATCGAAGACCCATTGGCAGGTCAGATTGGTCCACAGCGCGTATCCCGCTGTGCCGTGAACGACACCCTTTGGTTTTCCAGTTGTGCCGCTTGTATAAAGAATGAAAAGCGGATGTTCGGCCGGCAAAGGCTCTGCCGCAATCTGGCTGTTTGCAATTTTGCAATCGTTATACCAGTGGTCTCTGCCCGACTTCATGGTTGTAGGTACAAACGAAGTCTCGGAGATTTTATAGGAAGAGCCAGAGGTTTCACCAAGACGGTCAACAACGACGACCGACTCAATACATGGGCATTCCGCAATGGCTTTGTCCACTGCCGTCTTGAGCGGAAGAATCTTACCGCGCCGGAAACCACCATTTGCGGTAATGACACATTTTGCCTGAGCATCGAGAATGCGGTCACGCAATGATTCCGAAGAAAATCCTCCGAAGACGACGGTGTGTGTCGCGCCGATACGCGCGCAAGCGAGCATGGCGACAGCAGCCTCGGGAATCATCGGCATATAGAGCGCGACACAGTCGCCTTTTTTGATTCCCAGTTTTTGCAGACCGTCCGCAAAAGCGCACACCTCAGAGTGTAATTGTTTATATGTGAACGTCCGTCGCTCCGATGGCTGCAGCCCTTCACATGGCTCACCTTCCCAAATAAGCGCGGTTTTGTGTGCGACGATGCTGTTGAGGTGTTTGTCGAGACATTGTTCGCTGATGTTGAGCTCACCGTCGCAAAACCATTCCACGAACGGCGGATTCCATTTCATCGGAACTGAGAACGGCTTTCTCCAGACCAGCGTTTCTTTTGCGAGTTTGGCCCAGTGATTTTCGTAGGAGTCGGCTGCAGATTTCAGCAGCATGTCATGGGTAGATTTTTGCAGGTTTGCGCGTTTGGCGAAATCTTCCGATGGCTGAACGACGCGGGTATTGAAAATCATCCGGATTACCTCATATCAACAGCAGAAAAAAAACAGTGAAATCATTTCGCTTGAAATCGATTGTGCACGCGGCGGAATGAATATTTTATCCATAGTGAACACTCGGCTGCAAAGGCAAAGAGAACGGCGAAGCTTCCCGCACTGAGCAATGACAAAAGCGAGAAGTGCGGCAGCCTGAACAAACCTGATATTGCAGAAGAGATTTCCTTGTGCGTGGCGTGATACGCAACAAAATAAATTGTCAGGACAATAAACAACATCGTGATCCGCCTTTTCAGACCGCGCTCCGTCAGACGCAACAGTCCCTGCGCAGCCGCTGCAGAAATAAGTACGGCTTGCCACCATGGGTAGAAGGTGAGCAGAATCAGGCTCGCCAGAATCCATAGGAATTCTCTCAGTGTGTGTCTCATGGCAGCTTTTCCAATACGGTGCGTGACAGTGTCAGTTCATCTTTGAGTTGTCCTTGTTGAACAAAGAGCAGCTCCTGCAGTTGACCGTTCCGCCAAGGTTCGATCATGTTGGTGTAGTGGGGGCTGCCTGCGTGTCCCGATTGTCCGCCGGGGTAAACACCCCATGCACGGGGTTGGGCATCGATCCATGTGACCACCATCCGCCAGCTGGGGCCGTGGTGGTCGGTGGTTGCGTTCACTGTGTGGCCGTCTCCGCCAGTGAACAGGTGCTCGATTCCAAACCCCGGCAAATTGGCGAGGTGGGGGATTTTTGTTCCGCGAAATTCACCCCACTGAGGCAACTGTTCGGGCAAGTTTTTTCTTTCAGAAAACGTCCTGAGGGTTTTCACCGCGCGCTCGAGAGAGTTTGCAACAAGCAGCGGAACTTCCGTCCGCCTCATGACTGATGCGCTCGCCGGCCAATCGCTCTCGTCTTTGGAGAGCAGCAATTCTGCCGTTTTGTCATGTGACGGGCTTTTGAAATCGGGTGCCGGAAATGCTTTTTCCCAGAGGGTTTCGTGAACTATTTCCCACCACTTCGACCAGACCGCGGCCTCGATGCTTTGCGGATGGAGCTCAAAATTCCAGCGGTTGAGCATATCGAGAACTTTTCGGTCTTCATCGTTGCGCAGAAGGCCAACGGCCCATCTACTAAAGTGTGGCAAAAGTGTTTTCGCGCGCAGGTCTGTTACGTCATTTTGCAGTTGCATGAGAGAAGAGATGCTTGCGGGCTGAGTCGCGGTCAATTCATTCAGCCTTTGAAAAATTCTTTCACCACGCAAGTAACTGGTGAATCCCCAATCTCCGGACGCATAACCGAACGCCGGATCGAGAGTGGGTTGCTGATTTGCCGATGAAAGATGACCACGCTCCGGCGACCAGCTTTGTGGCAGATGCACAAAACTAATGTCATCCTTCCATCCTGCTGTCGGACTTGTCCCGTCGAGCACAAATCGACCCGCGCCTGCCGCCGTTCGGATGGGAAAACGCCCAGCTTGCAGCAATCCTATTGAGCCGGTTTTATCGGCCATGACAAAACTCTGGCCGGGAGCTTGATAGTCACGCAGTGCATTCTTCATCTCGACAACCGAACGCGCGCGGTTGAGCGAATGAAAAACTCTGAATTCATTTGACGGCGTATGCCCCTTCCAGAGCATGGCAAAAGGCACAGTGGTTGTTGCACCGCTTTTCTGTTCGAGTGTGAGTTCCTGCGCGATGGGGCCGAGATGAGTCTCAATGACGTCGATTGTTCGAGATGGCTTTCCCTTGATCCGGATGGTTTCTTTGCGGACGTTTGATGGCCTCCAGCGCTGCGCTGACAGGTAGTTGGGCACGGGCTTCGCCTTGTCGAACTTCATCGCAAACCAGTCAATCACATCTGTGCCTGCGTTGGTGATCCCCCAGCTGACCGCATCATTGAATCCGATAATCACGTGGGGCAGCCCCGGCAGCGACACTCCGTAGACGTTAACGTTGGGTGCGCTCAGCTGAATTTCATACCAAATCGATGGGAGTTTCAGATCAAGGTGGGGGTCATTGGCCAACAGAGGATAGCCGTGCGTGGTGCGCGTGCCATCGACCACCCAATTATTGCTACCATTGCTTGGTTTCCGTTTCTCCTGCTGGGCACCCTGCTTTTTGCTTTCAATCTTGAGAATTCCGTCCAGGCGGGCCAGAGATCCCGATGTTTCTGCGAGTTCAGGGCTGATTATGGACATATTGGCGACGGACGCATCCAAAATTGGAGTGCTGCGCGGATAGAAGTCCGGAAACAGAAATTCCAATTCTGACTGGGAGAAACGTTGCAGCGCATTGCTCATCTTGAAGTCGTCGAAGTTGCCTGTCAGCGTCCACGTCATTTGCTTGTGGAAGAGTGCGCAATGAAGCGGTGTCCACTTTGCCGGACGGGTGCCGAGAAGTTTGTATTCAACCGGCCATTGCTGAGGTGTCAGCGAGCGCACGTAGGCGTTGACGCCCTCGCTGTAGGCCTCAAGAATTTCGTATTGCTGCGGGTCATTCTTCCGCAAAAATTCCAGCTCCGCCTCGGCAGCTGCCAGAAAGCCGAGCCTTCTTTGTTTGGCATCGAATTCAAAAGCCTTCTCGCCCAGCAGTTCTGACACCCGTCCGGCGGTCGCCGCGGTTTGCAGTTCCATCTGCCAGAGCCTGTCGCGCGCGGTGGCATAGCCCTGTCCGAATGCTAGATCGAGGTCGTTTTCGGCAACCACATGCGGCACGCCGCGGGTGTCGACCGAAATGGTAATTTTCTTTCCTTTAATCGCCGCTTCAAACTCGGTCGTTGGAGCATTTTTTTTAGCAACCGACGGTGCGTTTTTGAGATAGCCCGAATAAGGGCTGAGAAAATCACCGAGCGGCGGAATTGGACCCAGTGGAATGCTGAAGAGGAACGCCAAAAATAAAAAAACGCCCCACGTACCGAGGATTCTCAGAAGGTAGGGGCGTTTTTCTGCTGGTTCGGACATCACTCCGTTCCTCCGGTTTGTCATTTGCGCACTTGCTGGGTGCCGATGATTTTCGCCGGAAAAAACGGAACTGTAAACAGCCTCAGTTGGACCAAGTCTTCATGATGTCGATTGGCTCCTTGCCGACGGCATCCTTGCGGCTGAGTTTGATGCGGCCAGTGCGGTCGATTTCGATGACCTTGACCATTACTTCATCGCCTTCCTTGACGACATCTTCAACCTTGTTCACGCGCTGCGTGGCCAGTTGAGAAATATGCACGAGCCCTTCGACGCCGGGCTTGATTTCGACAAAGGCGCCGAAGTCAGAAACCTTCTTGACGATGCCCAGATACACTTCGTTGATTTCAGGATCGCTCGTCAGGAAGTGAATCATGCGCTTGGCACGAGCAGCTGCGTCGCCGTTGTTTGAAGCGAGGTTGATGACGCCTTCATCGTTGATGTCCACCTTGCAACCGGTGTCTGCAACGATCTTCTTGATGTTGCGGCCGCCCGGACCGATGAGATCACGGATGCGTTCGGTCTTGATTTTGATCTGTTCGATGCGCGGTGCGCGTGTGCTCAGGTCCTTGGCCTTGCTCAGCACAGAAGTCATCTTGCCGAGAATGTGCATGCGGCCTTCGTGCGCTTGTTCAAGTGCATGGCGCAGAACTTCGAGCGAAACGCCGGCAATTTTCATGTCCATCTGCAGCGCTGTGATTCCTGATTTTCCGCCGGCGACCTTGAAGTCCATATCGCCCAGAGCATCTTCATCGCCAAGAATGTCCGAGAGAATTGCTACATCCTTGCCTTCTTTGATGAGGCCCATGGCAATTCCGGCCACCGGCTCAAGAAGCGGTACTCCTGCGTCCAGCATGGCGAGTGTGCCCGAGCAAACGGAAGCCATTGAGGACGAGCCGTTTGATTCGGTGATCTCGGAAACCATACGGATTGAGTATGGGAAGCGCAGTCGGCTTGGGACGGAAGCTCTGAGTGCGCGCTCGGCCAGATTTCCGTGTCCGACTTCGCGTCGTCCGGGAGCACCCAGACGCTTGGGTTCGCCGACAGAATAGCCGGGCATGTTGTAGTGCAGCATGAAGTGTTTTTCTTCGAGAGGGCTGTAAACGCTCTCGCTGCGCTGTGCGTCGTCAGATGTGCCGAGTGTGACTACACCGAGTGACTGCGTCTCGCCGCGCGTGAACAATGCCGAACCATGCGGGCGTTTGAGAACCTGTACCTGACAATTGATGTCGCGGATGTCGGTGGTCTTGCGGCCATCGACGCGGCGGTTGTCGCGGATGATGTTGACGCGCAGTGTTTTGTAGCACGCCATTTCGAACAGGAAGTCGAAGTCTTTTGCCATCGAGCCGTCGTCGCTCGCGGGAACGAGCTCGGCGCGCGCGGCGCTGCGGATTTCGTCAACGGCATGCTTCCGGTCGCTCTTTTTGGCTATCGAGTAGGCTTCACGCAGGGCTCCCGCGTATTTTTTATCGAGAACTTTTTCCATGCTGTCGTTGGCCGGAGCTTCAGGAACACTGCGCTTTGGTTTGCCGACTGCAGCACGAAGCTCTTCCTGCACCTTGCACATGGTCTTGATGTGTTTGTGGGCGACTTCGATGGCCTCGAGGAT
This sequence comes from Pseudomonadota bacterium, assembly GCA_039799905.1. Lineage (GTDB taxonomy): Bacteria > Bdellovibrionota_B > Oligoflexia > Silvanigrellales > Silvanigrellaceae > RFOM01. The sequence goes on from JBDLRP010000032.1 coordinate 41,747, forward strand.
AAGTGCCTCGGAGACGAAATTCGCCCCGGCCTCGACCATGAGGATGCCTTCGCTGGTTCCGGCGACCACGATGTCGAGGTCCGAACCGGTCTCTTCTGCTTCCGACGGGTTGATGAGGAATTGGCCGTTTTTATGACCGATACGCACGCCAGCGATCGGGCCGTTGAACGGAATGTCGGAAATGTGCAGCGCCGCGCTGGCGCCGAGAATGGCGAGAGGAGCTGGTGAAATCTTGGGGTCCACTGACATGACCGTGGCCACGACCTGAACTTCGGTCAGGAATGTTTCTGGGAACATCGGGCGGATGGGACGGTCGATGAGCCGGCTGATGAGCACTTCGCGCTCGGTCGGCTTTGACTCGCGCTTGATGTAGCCGCCGGGAATACGGCCGGCTGAGTACAACTTTTCGATGTAGTCGACGGCCAGTGGGAAAAATGATGCCGTCGGGCTTGGAGCCTTGGCACCTGTCGCACATACGAGCACCTGTGTGTCGCCGCACGTGATGAGCACGGAGCCGCCCGCCTGACGGGCCATGCGGCCGTGTTCGATGGTGATCTCGTGGTCGCCCACGCGGATGGTTTTCTCAACAATATTGAACATAGAAAGGAACCTTAGACGAAGGTCTGAGTGACAGGACCTGACTCAAACCGGAGAGCGTTTATCCTCCCGACCATTCGAGAGTCCCAGCGCACCATGCGCCAGCTTTAAGCAAATGCCTATCGTTACTACCGACCCTAGCAAAGAAGTTCAGTCCTGAAAAGGCAGAAATTGCTGTTGTGCTGGCTTTTTGTGACTCGTCCGCCCACTTGCGCGCGAATCGATGGGTCAGTATGCCTCGGATGTAGGACAATTCAGGGAGCAGCCAATGCCGGTCTATAAGATTCTTCACTATCCTCACGTGCTTCTGAGAAAACCATCGACGCCCGTGGAAAAGTTCACTCCAAGCCTGAAGGCATTTGCAGCGGGAATGGTTGAAACAATGAATGCCTTCGAAGGCATCGGACTCGCCGCACCGCAGGTGGGAATTCTCAAGAGACTCATCATCGTTGACGTCCGTCCCTATCTGGAAAACCCGCAGCTGAAAGACTGGCACGGCACTTATTCCTATAGTGTTGATGGACAGAAACAGAATCTGCCGTCGCCAATGATTTTGGTGAACCCGGAGATTGTCGCCAAGCAGAACGAAATCTCTTTCCCGTTTGACGGGTGCCTTTCGTTCCCGGGTGTGGATCGCGGTCAGACCACGCGATGGAAAAACATCGAGATGCATGCCAAGGATCTCGACGGCAAGTCGATTCGCATCGAGTGCGACGGCATCATGAGCATTTGTCTGCAGCACGAGATGGATCATCTTGAGGGCGTTCTTTTTATCGACCGCGTGCAGGGACAGGTGAACGAGAATGATGTCATGGCCGACATCGAAGATCACGAAAACGAAGCTGGCACACGTCGCAAAATGAAGAAGTTAAAACTCGTGGATGCGCGTGCTGAGAAGTTTGATTTTCTGTGAATCTTTTGCCTAATTTTCAGTGTGTTTGATTTGCGCAAACTGAGCCGCACGCGCGGAGCTCAGTAAAGGCTCGGGTTGGTGTGGAGATGATCCACATATTGGGCAATCTCGGAGATGACATCCTGAGGCAGCTGCGAAAAGCTCGGCATTTGGCTGCCGGGCAGGCCCTCGATGAGTGTTTTGCTCACTCCTGCAACTGTGAGATCATTTTTCAGACCCGAAGGTGCCGGGGAAAGGAAATTGGGCAACTTGCGGCTGAGTGTCTGGCTGAGCGGTCCGTTTCCGCGTCCTTCAGGACCATGGCAACCTGCACAGTATTGTTGGAAGTGATACCGGCCTTTGGCTTGTGCTTCTGTTAGTTGAAACTTAGCCTGCGCTTCGGGATCGAGCGCCCATGGTGCGGCTGTTTTGTGAAACAACATTCCGACGGGTGACGAATCAAAAAATGCGGGCAGAATCAAAAATCCGACTGCCAAGAGGGTGAACAGCCCCACCAGGGAGTAGGTGATGGCCTTAATTGGTAACGGTTTTGGATTTTGCTCATTGTTTTCGCTCGTCATGTGAGGCTCCAATTTCTTGAACTTCAGCTTGCTTGACCACCCTCTGGATAGCAAGAGCCTGCGCTCACTCTCCTCTGCGGGGGTTTACATATTTTTAGCCGAACCACGCGAAAAAGCTGAAGCCAAACTGGGCGCGGGCGGCGGAATTTTATTCGCGTTGAGTGAAGGGCTGGAGGTTCTGTACGTTGGCAAGGCAAAAGAATTGCGCCAGCGTCTGCAGAACTACCGCCGCGGCGGAAGCGGATCCGCCGGTGAATGGCAAAAATCGGCAAAGCTGAATGAAGCTGCAAAATCGGTTTTGATCATTCCGACTCCGACTCATTTTGAAGCTTGTTTGCTTGAATTATTTCTGATCCGAATTCTCGTTCCTCAGTTGAATTACACAAGCACTGACGCTGGGCGGATTTATTTTGTTTTGCAGGACCGGCTCAGTCGGCGGCTGAGCGTTTCATCGAGAAAAAAAACTGGCATGAAGGTCTGGGGAGTGGTCAGGGCTCGCCGACAGGTGCGAGCGGCTTTTGATGCGCTGACGGAAAGTTTGGACAATTATCAGGAAGCCTCCGGCGAAATTGCGTTTCAACCGTTTTATTCCCGTTTTGGAAGAAGCAGCGGCGGCGGACGATTGATTGTCGATGTGGCTGCGCAAAGCTCAGAGCTATGCAGCAACTTTTTGCGCGGACGCCGCAGCGGAATTGTCGACGCAGTCTGGAAAGCGATGAAAAAAGCTGCCGAATCGCAACAGTTTCATGTGGCGGCACAGATGCGTGACCGCTATCTGGTGCTTCACGAACTGCAAAGTCAATTGCGGCGCTCGCGCAGGTTGATACGCGGTTTTCGCAACGTCCGCATCGATATTCCCGCGAGTGGATCTGTTCCTGCGCGCACTTTTGTGGTGCGTCGCTTTCAAGTTTGCGGATTTGAGATGAAAACGGCAGAGAATTTTTTGCAAAATGAATCTCCCTTTTCCGAAATTTTCAGAGATGCCGTTGAGCATTTCCGGCGGGAGTTTTCTGATTGTGGTGAAATTGAAAGTCTGAGGGTGAATTTTGAATTTTTGCGTTTGATGTTATGGTGGCACGGAAATCGCTCCGAAAGAGAACAAACCGATTCAGGTTCGTGAAATTTTCGGGTGCGCACACTCAGCAGCAGATTCAATTTATCGAGGACAGGAATATGGGTTTAGTTCGACGTTGGAATCTCGGATGTTCAAATCATCCTCTGCGGGCGCTGTGCTCGCTTTTGGTTGTGTGCGGCGGAGGACTTGGTCTTTCTTCCGAAGCTCTTGCTGTCACTGCGCAAGTCAGTGGAGAAGCAGCTGTCGTTGGCGAGTTTCTCTCAAGCATGCCGCCAAAGAGTGCAGAGTTCAAAGGCCTGCGCCGTGGAGTGCGAGTGCCGCTGGGACTCCGTCTTGAAGGCCGAGCATCGAGCAACGTCAGCGTGTTTTTGGATTTGCGCTACAACGCCAATCAGTATCCGGAAGTCGCATTTCCGCTCGGCAACATGGAAGACACTTCGGCTGGAGCCAAAACAACCGGCAACGATGTCAATCATCCGTTCAGCAAATTCGGTGGACGTGGCGAGAAACGCGAGTGGCTCAAAGTGAATCAGGCGTTTGTTCAATATGACAGCGGTGATGCCGGCCGATTCCGCGCAGGACGCATTCCGCGCAATTGGGGATTGGGCATCTGGCTTGATGACGAGTGGAAGCCTGAAGGCGGAACACGTTCCACCTCGGACGCAATCTCGTATACGCTCGATTTTCCTTCCGAGCTGTTGGCAACCGTGTATTGGGAAAAGATCTCTGAGGGCAGTTTGAGTTCGGATACGGATGACGCCGACGCATTGACGGGTGAGATTGTCATCGGCGACCGCGGAACCGACGGCTCTTCTTCCGGATTGAGCAGAAAGCTCGGACTTGCTTTCAGCAAATACGATCACAAAGATTCTTCCACCGAGCTGAAGATTCTCGACATTTTCGGAGTTTTTTCGTTAGGCCGTGCCGGCTTTGAGGCTGAATTGAATTGGCCGACAGGCAAGTCCCGTTCGCTCAATTACGCATCCGCAGGCGGTGAAGCAGTCAATCCGGACGGCTCCGCACTGTCACGAGATTCTCAGTCGGTTGAAGGTTTGAATATACTGATGCGCGCCCGTTATCAGCTGGGCGGAGGTGTTTCTGCGCCCGATCGCAACATCAAAATCTCGCAAACTGATGCGACACGCCAACGCATTCCGACCAGTCAGGCGGGCGAATCGCAAATTCTCGGACTCACTGCCGGCTACAGTCGAGGTGACGCCGACGCGTTCGACAATGTGAAAAACAAGGACACAAAGGTCACGGGAATTCCGATGCATCCCAACGTCCGTCCGGCATTCCTCATGTTCAACCCGCTGTCTGCGGACAAGGCTGGAATGCCAGGAGCAATTGTGCGCAATGTGCTCTTCGCGCGAGCCGAGTACAGCTACGAATCCGCGGGAGTGGGCATGTTGACCCCAGCTGTGATTTTTGCACGTCTTGATCAGACGAACACAAAGGCCAGCGCAGCGGACACAAACGTTGGTGGTAACAGCAATCTGGGTTTTGAGTTTGACCTCAATTACTCATACCGCACGGTCGACGGGCTGCGGATTTCACTCGACGGTGGTCTTTGGGTTCCCGGCGGAGCTTGGGAAACATCAGGTGTGAAGCCTGAAACTGTATACGGTATCAGGGCAACTGCAGCGACTTTCTTCTGAAGTTCATCAGAGCCCGCGGATGAAGTTTGAGGGGTCGACGCGTCTGCCGCCGACTTCAACTTCATAGTGGAGATGCGGGCCTGTCGTTCTGCCAGTTGCACCGACCAGTCCAATTAAGTCGCCCTTGGACACGCGCGTACCTGTTTTGACAAGAATCTTGGATGCGTGTGCGTAGCGTGTTGTCACTCCGAATCCATGAGCTATTTCGATAAAATTTCCATAGTCCTCTGCTGTGCCCGCACGAATCACCGTGCCGCTTGCAGCTGCTCGGATCGGTGCTCCCATCGGTGCGGCAATATCCACGCCCTGATGCATTTTGGCTTCACCGGTGAAAGGGCTCGCGCGCTTTCCGTAGAATGAAGTCACAAATCCCTGAACCGGTGAAATGGTCGGCGTTTGCGACAGCCGCACGCGGTATCCTTGCAGCTCTTTGAGGAGAGTGCTGAGCCCCTGCAATTGCACCGAGCTCTTGTCGCGGATGTCGGTGAGCGCCGCGAACAGGTCCCTGAATTCAAGATTTTCAGTGTTCACATTGCTGCCGACTGCCTGTGCAGGCAGGTCGATTTTCTTTTCGTCGTCGGAGAGCGATTCGTTCGATGGAGCCTGCCCTCTGAGCCCTGCTGTTTTGTCGGTCTGCTGGGTGAGGTCATTCTTGATTTTTGACTTTGCGCGGAAACTCAGCGCGAAAGCGCCCGACTTTTTTTTTTCGCTGCGCGGATCGAGGCTTGCGGCTTCCTGACGGACTTGGTCAGAGATGTGGTCGACCTGAACCAGGTTGGATTTTACTTCTTGAAGTTTTGCGACAAGAGCCGCCGCCTCCGAACGGATGGCTACGTTCTCGGCGCGCAGTCGCTCGTATTCAACGTGCAGTGAAGCCATTTTTACCAAGTTGGCCGACAGAGCGCTGACAAGACCGAGCAAAGCGCAGACGATCGCAAGTGAACCATAAAGCACGACTTTTGGAATCCGGATACGCCGCGATGTGGCACTTTCATTCGGTATATATATGAAAGTTACGCAGGGCAGTCGTGCGAACCAACCCGTCTGGCCAACCACTGTCTTTGGTGGTTTAGACTCGTATGGTTTTTGATTATACTGCCCTTTGCCAGACACAACGCCTCCCCTTTCCCTTAATTCAGACGAGAGATCGGCTGCCATTTCGTGGAACTTGAATGCACAAAGTGCGTTTCCGTCAAAACAACAACGGTTTTGCTAGAGACACGACCCTAAGAGTCCAATGCGACTACGATTACCGTGATGTTGTCCTCTCCGCCCCGCTCTTTGGACAACTCGACCATGTGCTCGCAAACCCACTCAAGGTCGTCCTCCATCATGAGGTCTGCCATTTCCCTCTCACTAATTTTGTTGGAGAGGCCATCGCTGCACAACAGGAAGCGGTCGCCGCGGAACGGTTGAAAGCTGAAGACGTCAACCTCCTCATCTTCCTGATAACCCACGCAGCGAGTGATGACGCTCTTCATCTGTGCCGCTGCAGGAGAGTCGGGCGCGAGTACACCGGCCTTGACCTTTTCTTGAAAAAGACTGTGATCGTTGGTGATTTGGTAAAGCAACCCTGCTCTCAACAGGTAGCAACGACTGTCTCCGACGTGTGCCACCAACGCCTTTGAACTTCCGAGTTTGACGGTGTCGCTGGAGAGCTGAACTGGAAGCCAAAGCGCAGTTGTCGTGGTGCCCATGCCGCGCAGATGGGGCATCTCCAATGAACGCGAATAAATATTCAGACTGGCCGTGTTGATCGCCTGTTTGAGGATTGTCTCTCGGGTGACTTGGTCTGAGCAGAACAAGTCGCGGAATCGCGTCGAAACCTCTGACTCAAGTGTTTCAACAGCCAAATGACTGGCAACTTCTCCTCCAGCTCGGCCACCCATGCCGTCGGCCACCAGAAACAAACCTATGGACGGGTCGGCGAGATAGGAGTCCTGATTATTTTCGCGCACCATTCCGACATCCGTGCGAAGCGTATGGCGCAGTTGCAGTCCGTTCCATTCGCAGAGCGAGCGTTTAGCGTTGGCCAGTGGCTGGTTGCGCATGCCCATGTGGGATCCTTTCAACAGACAAGTCCGACTGCGGTCATTTTGATTTAAGTGCTGAAATTGGAGGCAGAGCCGTCGGCGCCGCATGTCAAAGTTGACAGGCGGCAATCGCTGCCTGCGCAGAAAAACACAAGACCAGACGAAACAAGATTGTCAGGTGGTGACCTGAGCATAAGACGAGGGGGATGGCCTGGTCGGCAGGATTCGAACCTGCGACCATCGGATTAGAAATCCGATGCTCTATCCAACTGAGCTACGACCAGACCCCTCTGGCTTATCACACCGCCATTGTGTTGCAAGTGACGGGGACGCCTCAGAATGAGCGGAGCGCGGATAATCGAAATCATCAAGCGTTCGAACATCGTGAGCCAAGCCGATATGGTGCGTGCTCTCGAGTTCTCGAACCGCGACGCGATACCGCTGCCGCTCTTCCTTTTGCGCAACAAATTGGTCGCCGAAGACCAGCTGATGCGGGTCCTTTCCGAGGGGCTCGGCGGACTTGAAGTCGTTGCACCCGATAAAATGGAAATTGAACAGTCAGTTCTCGCGAGCGTACCCAAAGAGTTGGTTCTCCAGCACCGTATAATTCCTATCAACAGAATCACGAACAACTTGATCGTCGCCGTCGGAGACCCGACCAATCTCGGCTTGTTTGATGCGATTTCGGCAAAACTCGGCGTTAAGCTCAGGCTCAAGCTAGCCAGTGATTTATCGATTCAAAATGCAATGAACCGTTATTACGGAGCCAGTGAAGAGGCTGCAAAAATTGCCGCCCAGCAAAAGAGTGCTGCTCAGGCGCGGAGTCAGGCTACGAGCCGCAGTACCGGAATCAGCTCGACCGCACCGGCAGGCAATGAAAGCGGCGAAAGTTACGTCATAAGCTATATCGAACGTTTGATGCTCACCGCGGCGCAGCGACGGGCAAGTGATATCCATATTGAACCATTCGAGTCGAGCATGCGCATCCGTCTGCGTGTGGACGGCTCGCTGCTTGAATACAAACCACAGCCGCGATTCGAATTTCGTGATGCGATTCTCTCGCGTGTCAAGTTGATCTCAGGACTGGATATTTTCGAAAAGCGGCTTCCACAAGACGGAAACACCAAACTGGACATCCCAGGGCTGGGTAAAATGGACTTTCGCGTCAGCAGCCTGCCGTCGGTGTGGGGAGAAAAAATAGTTCTGCGCCTTCTGGACAAAAGCAACCTGCAACTCGACATGACGCAGCTCGGCTTCGACACCGTTCAGCTCGATCAATTCAAAGACTGCATTCTGAAACCGTTCGGAATGGTGATCGTCACCGGACCCACCGGTTCAGGAAAGACGACAACTTTGTATTCAGCGCTGAACGAACTGAACCGGATCACCGACAATGTTGTCACGGCAGAGGATCCAGTCGAGTTCACCATTCCGGGGATTTGTCAGGTCAACGTCCGGCCGGATATCGAGTTCACCTTCTCTAAAGCGCTCAAAGCCTTCTTGCGTCAGGATCCGGATGTCATAATGGTGGGTGAGATCCGCGACCTCGAAACAGGTGAGATTGCCATGAAAGCAGCGCTCACCGGTCACATCGTCCTTTCAACTCTGCACACCAACAATGCGGCCGAGAGTATCGAGCGTCTGCGAAACATGGGAATTGACAGATTTACTATAGTGTCTGCGCTCAACTGTGTTGTCGCCCAGCGCCTCGTAAGAAAAATTTGCAACGAGTGCCGCATCGAGGATCCGGTCCCGGCAGAGAAACAAATCGCACTCGGCTTGCCTGAGAAGTACGTCGGAAAGTTCAAAATTTACAAGGGTGCGGGCTGCGAGACGTGCAACAATACGGGTTACAAGGGGCGCGCTGCGATCTATGAGGTGCTTGTTGTCAACGAGCCTGTGAAGCGGGCTATTGTAGATAATATGACCGCACTGGACCTCAAAAGAATCGCCATGGCCAATGGAATGCAGACTCTCCGTCAAAGCGCTTGGAAAAAGGTTTATCGTGGAATTTCGACAATTGATGAGCTTGTCGAAGCAAGCGGTTCTGATGATGACACAACAACATCCAGCAAGTCTGAGACATTAAGGAGTGCGTGAGATGACAACGCGCATTACGCTTCAGCAGCTTCTCAAAACTCAGGCTGAACAGAGTGCATCCGACCTGCACATCAGCGTAGGCACACCGCCGCAGCTGAGAATTCACGGCGAATTGTGTCCGGTCAAGGTCGAGCCTCTTACGTCAGTCGATACAGAGGCACTTTGCTATTCGGTGCTGACCGAGGAGCAGCGGAGGATATTCGAAGAGAACCGCGAGATCGACCTCTCCTTCAGTGTCAAGGGCGTTGCACGCTTCCGTGCGAACATTTTCAGGCAGAAATCAGCCGTCGGCGGAGTTTTTCGTCTCATTCCTCATCAGATCCGCACATTCGAGGAACTTCGACTGCCTCTGGTTGTCGGAAGTTTATGCGAGCTTAGCCGCGGTCTTGTTCTTGTGACTGGAGCGACAGGAAGCGGTAAATCGACCACACTTGCTGCAATGATCGATAAAATAAACCGCGAGGTTGCCGGCCATATTCTGACCCTTGAGGATCCAATCGAGTTTTCACACGAACACAAGCGGTGCGTCGTGAACCAGCGTGAGGTTGGCGCCGACACCATGTCGATTACGCGCGCACTCAAGAGCTCTCTGCGTCAGGACCCCGACGTCGTGCTGATCGGAGAATTGCGGGATTACGAGACCATTTCAGCAGCACTGACGATTGCCGAGACAGGACACCTTGTGTTTGCGACTCTTCACACGAACTCGGCAATCACGACCATCAACAGAATTATCGACGTATTTCCTGCTCACCAGCACAATCAGGTACGCACTCAGCTGTCGAGTACCCTGCAGGGTGTGCTCAGTCAGCAGCTTTTGCCTTGTGCCACCGGAGGCCGTGTACTCGCCCTTGAAGTGTTGATACCCAACGCAGCCATTCGCAGCCAAATCCGTGAAGATAAAATTCACATGATCTATCAGAGCATGCAGATGGGAGGCGAAAAAACCGGCATGCAGACGCTCAATCAGAATTTAGCGTTGCTTGTGCAGAAGCGGGCGATCTCGATCGATGTCGCGATGAATTCCGCATACGATCCTGAAGAGCTCAAGAGTCTGCTCGCACGGGTCGGTGTCGGAAAAGTAGGATAATTCGATGAATCAAGCGGGTGACCAGCATGGCATTTTTTGAATACGACGGCCGTGACAGAGCAGGCCGACGCCAGCGTGGTCGGCTTGAAGCCAGAACCGAAGCTGAGGCGCGTCAGCTGGTTAAGTTCATGGGACTTCCGCCGAGCAGTCTAAAAAGCGCAAATTTGCTGGCACTTGAATTCAAGCTTCCCCCGCAATTTCAGAAATTTTTTGATCAGCGCGGTGTCAAGGATAGCGATTTGGTGACCTTTACCAAACAGCTTTCGGTTATGATTGATGCGGGTGTTTCTGTTATCAAAGGGCTCGAGATTCTGGGTGAGCAGGCGCAAAATCCGGTGATGAAGCGTGCCATTCAGGAAGTCCGCGCAAAGGTTGAACGCGGACAGGACTTGGGCGACGCTCTCGCCAGCGTGCCTTCGGTTTTTGACGACCTCTATTGTTCGCTTGTGCGTGCCGGAAGTACGTCTGGACAGCTCGATGTCATTTTAAAAAGGCTCAGCTCATATATCGAAAAAAATGCAAAGCTCAAGCGGCAGCTGTTTGGAGCCATGTTCTATCCGGCGATCATTATTCTTCTCGCCACAGCTCTCACAGCATTCATGCTTCTCGTGGTGGTTCCTATGCTTGCCACGACATTCATCGAAGGCGGTCAGGAGCTTCCCGGTCTGACTCTTGCAGTCATCAATGCGAGCAATTTCCTGCGCGACAACTTCTTTTTGATTGTGATTGCCATTGGCGGTGGTGCATTTTTCTTCAGACGCTGGGTCAAAACTCCCGCCGGGCGTTACCAATGGGATTCCATTCTTCTGCGGATTCCGCTCATAGGTACGCTCGTCAAGAAAATCAGCCTGGCCCGCTTTGCGAGCACGACTTCCACTCTCGTTGCTTCGGGTATCGGCATTACCGATGTGTTGCAGACAGCGTCTGCCGTGCTTGGGAACAAGGTCTTGGAAAAGGGAATCCTGCGCGTCCGAGACGCCGTCATTCAGGGTAAGGGTATGGGTGGACCCATGTCCGAGGAAGAGTTCATTCCGCAAATGGTTTCGAGCATGGTCGCCATTGGAGAGGCTTCGGGGCGGCTCGACATCATGCTGCAAAAGGTTTCCGATTTCTACGAAGAGGAAGTCGATGTGGCGATGTCAGCTGTTCTTAAAGCAATCGAACCTCTGCTGTTCGTGGTTATCGGCGGAATTGTCGGTGTTATTTTGATCGCGATGTACCTGCCGGTGTTTGATTTGGCTTCGGTCGGCGGGTGAGCGGCTCGGCGTTTTGCGGATCTTCGGGCCAGTAGTGTCGCGGATAGCGCCGCGACATTTCTTTTTTGACATCCGGATAATGATTTTTCCAGAAGCCGGCGAGGTCGGTTGTGACTTGCACCGCCTGACCGTTGGGCGCGAGCAGGTGGACCGTGACGGGAAGGCTGTTCTGCAGCAGTCGCGGTGTGCTCATAGTGCCGAAAAAATCCTGCATGCGAGAGGAAATCCACGGCGGCTGGCCTGCCACATAGTGCACTTCGGCCCTGCGCCCCGAGCCGAGTGTCAGGCGTGCGGGAAGCTCGCGATCGAGAAGTCTCTTCAGCTCCCACGGGATGAAGGAATCGATGTAGTCCTGCAGCTCCTCGGCGCGTATGTCTGCGTACGATTTTTTTCCCTCGCAGATGTGCACAAGAAAGAGTTCGAAATCATCGCCGCTGATTTCCAGTGCATCAGTTTCTGGAAAACGCTGCCTGAGAAGAGCCATCCGCTGGGAAAAGTATTCGAGCGGCTTGGCTGATTCAAAAGGTTTGGGCCAATCCGTTTTAAGCTGCTGAAAGAGAATTTGTTCGGCGTCTGTCGGCGTTGCCTGCGACTGTTTTTCCTCGAGCGTGATTCCTTCGAAGACTATTCTTTCCGAACTGCGCACGCGTTCACTTTGAGAATCCCAGACCGAGACGCTCTCGCTGCGGACTTTATTGCGCAGACACACTTTCAATACCTGCGCACTCAGGCCCGCGGCGGTGGTGATTTCGGTGACGAAATGCGTCGAGCCGTGTCTGCGGATTTGTTCTGCCTGCAAGGCAATGGCGAACGAGGACTCCTGCACCGTGCTCGATTTTGCCAGCAGTCCGAGTCCGCCTCGGGCGAAAGTGGCTTCAATGTTGGTCTTTTGTGAGGTTTTATTGCGTCTGAGCGCGACAATCCGATCGGGAAATCCGCTCAGCAGCTCACGTGCAAACGGGCTCGCATCGGCAAATTCCATCCCGCCGGTTTGCAGTTCGCCCTTCTTAGCATGGGTCAAATGCATGAGCGATTCATAGCTTTTTTCGATCTTCTTGAGTTGGGAAGGATCGATGAGCTCACGCTCCGCGCGTGAGATGCTCTCAGGGTGATGGCGTAATCTGTCAAACAGAGATGCCTGATAGGTGAGGTCACAGTCGGTGTGTATTTCCGCATCGTCCTGGCTCTTTTTGAGCAGCATGCCCTCGTTGAGCAAACTGACGAGCAAACAAGATTCGCGCAAGGTTCCCAGTTTTTGTCCCTCGCAAAGAATGCGCCCCAGCCGAGGGCTCAGCGGCCAGCGGACAATCTGCTCGCCGACGTCGCTCAGATTGTTTCGGCTGTCGACGGCTCCCAGTTCCTTCAGCAAACCGAGCGCCGAGGCCACACTTTCGGCTGGTGGTTTTTCAAGCCAGGGAAGATCGGCGAAGTTGTTTTGCCAAGCCGGAAAGAGCCGGCGGCAGGCGCTCATCACTTCGAGCATGGACTGAGCGAGGTCGGTTCTCATCAATTCAGGTTTTTCGTGAGCAACACGACCTGTGAATTCGGCACGGGTGTAGAGCCTTTTGGCAACACCCGCTGATGTGCGTCCGGCGCGTCCGGCACGCTGCGTGCAGCTGGCCTGGCTGATGGGTTTGATGTCGAGTGTCGGCAGGCCGTTCCAATGAGCATAACTGGCGACTTTTGCCAGACCAGAATCAACAACGCCCGTCACCCCGGGAATTGTCACGCTTGTCTCAGCGACGTTGGTTGCCAAAATGACTTTTCTTTTGTCGTGCGGCTGAAAGATTTTTCGTTGTTCCGCGATGGGCAGCTCTGCGCGCAATTCAAAAACATCAAACTGCTGCTTGAGTGTTGATGTTGAGAGCGCCTGTGCGGAGCGGCGGATGTCTGCGGCACCCGCAAGGAAAACAAGTATGTCGCCCGCACAGGCGGGGTCTTTGAGCAAAGACTCAACCGCAATCACGACCCGCCATTCGAGTGGCCTGTCGTCAACAGCTGAGTCGTATTCTATTTCGACTGGATAAGTCGGAACGTCCGCCTTGAGCAGATATGCGTCGGGAATTTTTTCAAGCAATTTTTCAGTGTCGAGAGTTGCCGACATGACGACAAGCCGCAAGTCGGGTCTGACTTCGGACTGCAGCCAGCGGGTGAGCGCGAAGGCAACATCCGAGTGCAGGTGGCGCTCATGAAACTCGTCGAGGATGATTGTGTCGATGTCATTGAGGTTTGGGTTTGCCAGCAGTGTTCTTAGGAAAAGCCCTTCGGTCATGAAGATGCAGCGCGTCTGCGGACCGACGACTTTTTCATAGCGGATTTGAAAACCGACATCCTGGCCTGTGCTCTGGCCGAGTTCCTCGGCCACGCGTTCGGCGGAAAGTCGGGCTGCCAGCCGGCGCGGTTCGAGGATGATGGTTTTGCCCTGCCGGGCGCGCAGAATGAACTGCGGAATGCGCGTGGTTTTTCCACTGCCGGGAGGAGCCTGCAAGATCACCGTCTGGTGAGAATTCATCGCCTGAATAAATTCGGCTTCGAGTGCGTCGATGGGAAGTTTAATGAGCTGGTTCACATCAATTCCATTTTTCGGTTCAGGCTCGATTCAGTTTCAGAAAGCCAGTGAATTTTTCATACGCGCGAAAAGGTTCTCCGCATTCACTGAAGTCATCTCTGCGAGAGCCTCTGTGCTCACCCCGCGCAATCCGGCAATGCAGGCGGCGACTTCGGCAACCCATGCAGGTTCGTTTTGTTTTCCGCGGTGCGGAACAGGGGCCAAATACGGACTGTCGGTTTCGATCAGCAGTCGGTCATCGGGAACGCTCTTGGCGACCGAACGCAATTCGTCCGAATTTTTGAAAGTGACGATTCCAGAAAACGAGAGATAAAAACCAAGATCAAGAAACGCCCTGCCTTCTTCAGCCGTGCCGGTAAAGCAGTGAATGACTCCGCAACCACCGCGCGCGGCAAACGACTTGAGCCGCGCGTGGACGTCCGCAAAAGTGTCGCGCACATGAACGACCACGGGCAGCCGGCAGCGCAGCGCGATTTCCAAAAAAGCCTCAAAACAGACAATTTGCTGAGGCATGGCAACAAACTTATGAAAGCCGTCCAGACCAATTTCGCCAATCGCGACAACGCGGGGGTTGGTGGCTGCAATCGTCTCCATGTGTGAGGCGAGTTCGGGGGTGTACTGATCGGCATCATGCGGTTGAATACCGACAGTCATCCACAACTGCGGGAATTCGGCCGACTGGCGAAGCCCGGTTTCAAGTGTTTGTTTGTCGAAGGTGATGTTGATGACCCGACTGACGCCACTGCCCGCCGCACGGTCGAGAAGTTCACGTGCGTGCGGCGCGAGTTTGTCGGTGCACAGGTGGCAGTGGGTGTCGGTCAGTCTCATGAAAACGCCTGTAAGCCCGTCAGCTGCTGTCCGACAATCAGCAGGTGAATGTCGTTGGTTCCTTCGTATGTATAAACCGATTCAAGGTTGCAGGCGTGCCTCATACAGCGATACTCGTCGCTGATACCGTTTGCTCCGAGAATATCACGCGCAGTGCGCGCCGCCTCGAGCGCAAGCAGGACGTTGTTTTGCTTGGCCATACTGATGTGCCCGGGTTCGAGCGCACCTGATGCTTTGAGATCTGCAAGTCGGCGGGCCAAAAGATTACCCGTGGTGATTTGCGTCGACATGATCGCCAGCTTGCGCTGGATGAGCTGGAAAGCGGCCAGCGGACGGTCAAACATCATGCGGTTTTTTGAGTACTCGAGAGCTTCCTGAAAGCAGTCCTCAGCCGCACCAAGGGCGCCAAAGGCAATTCCATAGCGAGCTTGGTTGAGGCACATTAGTGCATTCTTCAGGCCGACAGTCTCGGGCAGCATGTTTTCAGCTGGAATCCGGCAATCGTGGAAAAAAAGCGAACCTGTCACGGAGGCGCGCAGGCTCAGTTTGCCGTGGATGGCGCGTTGCTCAAATCCCGCAGTGCCTTTTTCCACAATGAAGCCGCGAATTCCTTGATCCGTCTTGGCCCATACGACCGCAACATCTGCCATTGAGGCATTGGTGATCCAAGTTTTCGAGCCGTTGAGGATCCAATGCGATCCGTCTTTTTTGGCGTTGGTACGCATGCCGGCTGGATTCGAGCCGAAGTCGGGCTCCGTCAGTCCAAAACAACCGATGGCTTTTCCATCGCGCAGTAACGGAAGCCATTTTTGCTTTTGCTCTTCACTGCCGAACGCATGGATCGGATACATGACGAGCGCACCCTGCACACTCGCGAAGCTGCGCAGGCCACTGTCGCCGCGTTCAAGCTCCTTCATAATCAGACCATAGCTGAGGCTGTCCAGCCCGCTGCATCCATAGCCTTTGAGTTGCGCACCGAGGAGTCCGAGTTCACCCAGCTTTGGGATGAGTTCCATCGGGAAAGTGCCTTCTTCATAGGCCGTGCGCAGATGGGGTCTGAAAGATTGGTCGACGAATTGCCGCACGCTGTCGACCACCAGTTTTTGCTCGGGGTTGAGCATGGAGTCGAGATTCAGAAAGTCATTCGGGTTGATTGCCATAGTCTGCTCTCCTTTTGGCTGTTCTCATCTCTCTATCATCGTTTCGGCAAGTTGTGTGTCAAACAGCGAGTCCTGTTCGCGGCCCATTGGACTTCCGAATGTGGCGAGAGTGTGGAGTATTGCCTTAACATTTTGAATTGATTTGTTTTTTGAGGTGAATCCGAGGGCTAGTTTTGCCCATGCTCCGTGCACAACTTCGCTGGGGTATTCGTGCAATTCGTGCGCTTGAAGGATACTCTGCTTTTGAGCCGACATAAATTCATTCAATGCAAGCTCGCCCTCGTTTTTGCGCCAGGTGTTCATTTTTTCTTCACTACGAATCAGGGTGTTGAAAAGTCCCTGCAACGAAATTTTCAAGTGTGAAGTGTCCAAATCCCGCAGCTGTGCCTCGAATCTGTATTGCGAAGCGTGCATGATGAAGTCGAAAACTCTCCCGAGAGTGACGGGCATGCCGAGCATAGCCGCCTGGGCCACGAAGGTTGTACCGACTTTTTTGGCTGAGGCGTTGCCGACAACCGATCGGACGTAGGTTGACGAACAGTGCAAAAGTTCTGGCGGACACAAGACAGCCCAAGTTTGGATACGCGAGTCGATGGTACGGTTGGAAAAATAGAGGTTGAACTCAGATTCGAAATCGGTTGTTGAACGCAGTCCGCGAATAAGATGGCGGATTCCGTGCGCACCTGCGTATTCCACCACCAGTCCGGGTGTGGTCGCGATGACCAGCGATTCACCCAAATGAAAGGGTGGTTCCCGCTTCCACCAATCGGTGCAGGGATCAACCGATGAAGCAATGATTCTCGCGCGAGTCATCGGATCAATGCTTCCCTGCTTGCTGGGATTCACTGCCACAAGCACATGGACCTCACTGAAGACGTCCGTTGCCGCACGCAGTACAGCTTCGTGTCCGACAGACCATGGGTCAAAAGAACCCGCGTATATTGCTGAAGTCATAAATCGCCCTTTGTCCGAATAAGGTAACGGTGCTTTTTTTTCCGAGTTTGCTGAGTCGTATGTCACCCGACTGACCGAAGGTGCTTCTCTCGGAGTCGGTCCTGATTCTATCCTATCTATATATGCCTGAAAGCGGGCACATCGGCGAGGACCGGAGCCATGGCAAGAATTCTTCTCCTAGATGACAGCCCCACAATGCATCGGGTGGTCAGGCTCACTTTTGCTGATGACCAGCGAATGGAAATTTCAGTCGCGCGCGACAGGAGCGAGGCTGACCAGAATTTGTCATCCCGCAAGATAGATCTGATTATCGCTTATCTTCGCTTCGACGGTCTGACCGACCCCCGTTATTTCGAATCACTTCGGCTCGTGACACCGCGTATTCTGCTGCTTGCCGAAAGCGAGGAAAACATCGAGCCATATGTGCGGGTCGGGTTGAACAACGTATTGCGCAAGCCATTCCATAGTGATGAACTCAGGCAAACCGTCGAAGACATGTTGGCGCAGAGTGGGTCCTCAGCTGAAATCCCTCCCGTGCCGGCCGCGACCGTCTCAGCTCCCATGGTCCCACCCGCTCCGCCACCAGGGTTTTCTGCACCGGTCGCTCCACCTGCACCACCACCAGGGTTTTCTGCACCGGTTGCTCCACCTGCACCGCCACCAGGGTTTTCTGCACAGGTTGCTCCTTCGCCTTCCTTGGGATCAAAGCCGCCGGCGAATTCTCTGGAGCAGTCCTCCGGCGCGGAGCCGGCGAAGATTAATGAACCGCAAATTACCCTCGACTTGAGTTTCATGCAGATGAGCATCGAGCCGAATACCAAGTCTGGCGGGCAAACCGTGAACTCGGCGGAATTCGGTCCATCGCCTGCGTCGATGATTTCTTTTTCGCCAGAGTTTCCGGATGTCGACGGAGCAGACACGCATTCTTTTGCGGGGAACGAGCCGACGTCGCTGATCCCTCCGCCGCCCGCTTCACAGCCAATGCAGCCGAGTCCGCCAAGTCCGTCGGCGATGCAGGCGCGCCCACTGGTTCCTCCGCCCGCGCCGCGTAAAACATTGATTCAGGCTATCGAGCCTGCACCGGAGTCGAGCGAGCCGTTCGTCCTCGAAGAGGTGATGGTGTCGGCGAAATATAATACTCAAGTGCAACAGCCGCGCGGACGGGAAATATCCGCCGGCGGCGCGCACTCCGGTGCGGTTGCACGACCGACAGAGAGCGTGGCCGGTGTGTCCCGTCAGGAAGTTGAAAAAATTGTCGGTGAGGCGGTCGAAAGTGCGGTGAGCAAGGCCGTCCGACAGGCACTGACTGATACGATTCCCGATTTGCGTCAGGCGCTGGTAGTTGAGGTCAGTCAGCGTGCGGTCGAGCAGCTGACCGAGGAATTGCTGGCAGTGAAAAAAGCATTGCGCGAGCAGATGCTGACTGACATTCGCGACGTAAGTGCGCAGTGGCTGCGCAAGGAAACACCGAATCTTGCCAAAGATGTAATTCGCGAAGAAATTCGTCGTGTCATTGAACAACTTTAATAGAAATTAAAGACTGATAGACTAGGTGAGTGTTTTGACCAGTGACAAAACCAACTGGGCAGGCAAATTGGCCTGCGTCAGCAGACTGGTTCCGGCTTGAACGAGTATGTTGGCCTTGGTGAGATTGGAGATCTCCGTCGCATAATCAACATCTCGGATGCGGCTTTGCGATGCCTGCAAGTTTTCGGACGCAACATCGAGAGCCTCTATCGCCTTGGCCATTCTTGCGCCGACGGCGCCGAAGCTGGCCCGGAATCCCGAAACTTTGTCGAGCGCTTCGAGAAAACTTTCACCGACATTTGCGAGGCTCGTACCGAACACGCTTTCTATGTCGTCAATTGAAATACCATCACCCGTCAGAAGAGTCTTGAGTGACTGTATACCCAGATTTTCAGCTGTCGCGATAATCTCTTTGAAGCCCTCGAGCGAAACCAAACCAGGGTCATCGTCACCCTCCGCGCGTGACGGAGCTCCGATGCGGAATTGCATGGCTTCGCTTCTAGCGGCATCCGCCTGTGTATCGGCGAGCAAATTGACGCCGTTGTACTGTGTAGTCTTTGCGATCCGGTCGATTTCGTCGCGCAAGGTTTCGTACTCGACAAAAATAAACTTGCGCTCTTTGTCCGAGAGGGTCGGGCTGCCCGCCTGCATGGCAAGTTCCCGCAGTCGGTTGGTAATATTCGACACTTCGTTCAAGCCGGCATCAGCCGTCTGTACAAGAATGACGGCTTCGTTTGCGGTCCGTTTTTGCGCGGCAAACTCCCGCAGCCTGTGGCTCATGGTATCTGAAAGAGCTCGGTCAGCAGGGGCTGGGTTGCTGCGCGTGAAGACAACCCCCGAGGACAATTTCTCGAGGCTGTTCTGCGCGTCCTCGTTTGCCCTGCGGACGTTGTTTTCTATTGTTGAATTTCCAACAATACGCAGACCCATGACAATTCGTCTCCCTGCAGCTGTTCGGCCGGAAGCTATCCGGCCTGTCGCTGTTCCTCAGGGGTATCGACGAGGTTTAGAATCTCTTGAGCGCACTGTTCAAGTTGTTCAGTGATTTCAGCGTGATGAGAGGTTGAGGTTGGTTGCGGCAATGCTGCCTGACGGACCGTATTGCTCACCAAAAGTGAAATGGAATCAAATTCCGCGCGCGCGTTGGCCAGTGATGCGCTGGCACGAATCAGCCAATCATCCGCACGAACGATTTCACTCTCTCCCTGCTGCTGAACTTGCAGCAACTCCTCAGACCTGCCGACCTCATTCTGCAGGGCTGTGTTCAACGACTGCATAAGATGTGCAAGGCTGCTTAGATTATTCTCTGTGTGAACGAAGGCTTCAATTGCAGCATTTGAATATTCTCGCAGGATTCGTGAACCTTTGGCTACCATGCGACTGCGGTTGAGTGTTGATTGGCTTGCATTGCGGGCGGTGCAGAGCTGGTCTTCCATACCGATGTAGAGCCTGGACATCTGTCCGATGTGCTCACGGAGTAGCATCAGTTTTTTGTCCGCCTCGTCGCTGTTGCCGTTTGTATTACTCAACTCGGTATGACTTCCGCTCAGCATGTCGGTGGCCAATTTGGCTTCACTCTCGATGGCCTCAATGCGGTCAAACATATCACGAGTGGCTGCGGACGAGCGTTCCGCCAACTTGCGGATGTCGTCCGCCACCACCGCGAATCCTTTGCCATGTTCACCCGCTCTGGAAGCCTCGATGCTGGCGTTCAGAGCGAGCAAATTTGTCTGCTCGGAGATGTCATCAATGACGTCGACGATGTGCACAATGCTGCTGACACGGTCCTGCAGCAAAGACATCTTGTCGCGCAGGCTCTCGATCGTTGTAAAACTTCCGCTGAAAACCCGGCGCAGCGAATTCAGCGAATCACGAATTTTATGCGAGTCGGTGTGGATGTGTTCTTGGATTTGCTGCGCCTGTGAGGTGAATTGAGTCCATGCGTTGAGCACTTCGCTGAGCGTGCGTGTGTCATCTTCCAGTGACTTTGCGTCATTGAACATAGAGTCCGATAGGCGCGACCATGCTTTACTCTTTTCGCTGTTTGAGCGGGCCTGAGCGGCAGCATTATGGCAGCGAATCAATCCGCTCTGGGTCTGGCTCTGTGCGGCCATTACTCCCGTCAATTGGCCATTGAGGAGTGTGGAGATCTTCTGCTGTGACTGCTCTGCGGAAGCAACTGCACGAAGCGAATCGTCGAGTCCTGAGCGAACTGATTCAAGGCCGTCACCGGTGGAGGTCAGAAGGTTTTTAACATCTTCAAGCGAGGTGCGGATGAATTCCTGCACTTCGGCGTTGGCGTTTGCGGACTGCTGACCTGCGAGTTGCCCGAGGCGTTGAACCTGAAGCGCAATTTCGCGGAGAATCAGGTCGACGGCCAAAGGCAGCCCTGTGCTTCCCTGCGGAGCAACAGCGACTGGGGATGCCTCAAAAGTTTGGTTGGCGTTCACGGAATGCCTCCACTCGCCTTGTTACGTCGGCTTCAGACCGTGTGATCGGAGAGTTGGCGAGAGTCTCAAGTCGGTGCGTCATTGGTTCGGACACTGGGCAATTTTTTTCACAAGTGGCTTGAGGCTCTGTGGAACCAAATCTTCCGATTTTTTCTGGCTGAGATCGATTTCAAGATGTTCATCGCTCCAGCTGATCTTGAGCTTCTCTTGAGAACTGAAGCTGAGCGTGACTCCGAAGTCTTTGAGTCGTTCGTTGGCCATTTGCGCTGCTTCTTCCCGATTGCGTGCAAGAGAGAGACGCAGGCCGAGCAAATTGACAGCGGCTGCCATGGCCGGATCGATTACGACCGCAGGACGGGGGGGTGGCGTGGGTGCGGCAGCAGGTGCGGGGGGTGCTGCTGCGGGAGCTGCTTTGCGAGCCGGCTTTTTGAGTTTCACTTTGAGCTTCTTGAAAACTTCATCATCGAGCAGGGGCTGCGAATCATCAATAAAATGTTCCCGTTCACGATTCTGCTGCGCAGACACTCCGACGGCACCGCGCGAAGCTTCAAGAAGCCCCGAAAGTTTGAGCCGCCCGGGCTCGACTCCGTAGAGTCTGCACAGCCCGTTGGAGAGTTGCTGAACCGTGGCAATCACCGGAACAATTTTCTTGCCAAGAAAGAATTCGAGTTGGTTGAGGGTGCCTTTGTCTGTCGGGTCTTCGATGAGTGCGTATATTTGGTTTTTTTCTTCCGCAATCGGCAGTACGCAATAGTGCAGGGCGACGTCGGCTGGAATGATGGCACGCAGCGAATCATCCAATTCTTCAATCACCTGATCGGTTGCCGCCGAGAATCCGTAGTATCTTTGCAGCAGTTCCTTGATCTCGCCGGGGGTTGCGACGTTTAGAGAACGCAACACGCGGACTGGGTTCTCGCCCAGCTGACGGGAGGTCCTACGGAGTGCGGAGAGCTCGGTAGACGACAAGTGTCCATCCTGATACATCAATTGAAGCAAATCATGCATTTCAGTTGTGTCCTCGGCTGTGGGTCAGCTCCCACTCCCCAGAGAATACACGGCTTTTTGCAAAGATGTTGGGCAAGACTTTGCGCGCTGACCGAGGGATTGACGTGCGCCTTGAAATCTTGTGGTAATGTGTTTCTGGCAAAGTCTCCAAGGAGTGAGGGACCCTGATTTATGAGCAAGGCGGATTTGGCGGCCGAGAGAAAACTTCAGATTATCAATGCGACAATCGAGTGCATCGCACGTTATGGCTACAACAATTTTTCGATGCAGGATGTCGCGCGTATTGCTGACGTTTCGAAAGGAATTATTCATTACTACTTCCTCAACAAGGAAGACCTGATGATGGCCGTTCTCGACAGAGTGGCCGGCGACATTGAAGGTTTGCTTGCAGGAATTACTGAGAAAACGCAGGATCCCGTCGAACAACTCCGCCAGCTTATTCGCGTCTGCTTTGACATCGTTCGCCAGAAGCGTGAGTACTATTGCATTAACATGGACTTCTGGACGCAAATAAACCAGAAGGAAAAAGTCAGGCTTGCGGTGGCCAAGCATTACGGCAAGTTCCGCACGACGACAGCCGCAATTGTGCAAGCCGGAGTTGATGCCGGACACTTTAAGCCAATTGATCCAACCCATGCAGCCAGCGTTATTATTGCCATAGTTGATGGCATCTCGTTGCAGTGGCTCTTTGAAGAGAGTTCTTTTCCCTACGATGATATGATCAAGACCAGTGAAGAAGTGGTTCTGCGTTTTCTGACAAAGTAACGTCTGACAAGAGTTGCAGAGACGAGGCTGCCAAGGATGGACAGTTGGTTTATTACAGACGGGGTCGATGAAGAGTCGATCCTGCCGCCGCAAAGTCCGGAAGAATACAAACATCTGGTCGGTCTGGTTTCGTCCATCACCGACTTTCCCCGAATGAGTCAAAAAGAACAAAACTCGCTCATCCGCGAGTTGGAGGCCTATGAGTGTTATCATCAGGTCGACCAACTTCTCCGTTGGCGACTGTCACGGCCCGAGCGGACACACCAGCAATTGATGCAGGATTATGTCTGGCTGATGCGGGTTCTGTATCTGGGACTCGACTCCTTTGATGCTTTTGTTGAGGTTGCTAAGAGGTTCATTGCTGAACTGCAGGTTCCGTTTGCAACCGTCCGTCTGCGGGTGCTGGATGAAATCCTCGGCCCCGAAAATTTCCGCGAGCATGCGCAATTGATGAGCGCAGTGGTCGGAGATATTCACGAGGTTTCGCAGAAAGTCTTGCTTCTGGAGCGCCTTGCGCTGGTCTATGAAAAGAAGCTCTTCATGGAAACCGAGTTTGAGGCCATCTATCACCAGATACTCAAGCTCGACAAAACCAACGAGAAGGCGCGGAAATTCTTCAAACTCAGCCACATGCACAACATGGAATGGGCCGAGGCGGCCGAACAGCTGAAGGTTTTGGTCCATCATGCTGAAAACCTGCAGGAACGTGTTCGTTATTCACACGAACTGGCGCAACTCTACCTTTACAATCTCAATCAGCCGGGTGCTGCACTGGAGCTCCTGCGGCCATTGTCGATTGAATATCCCGAAGTCAGGCACTCTTTGATTGAGGCCTTTGAGAGGCTGGACCTTGTGGATGAACTTTTGTCGACTTTGGCGAGTTTTGAGCGCTCGTCGCGCGACTCCGAGGAAACCAGCCAGTTCAAGTTCAGACGGGGCAATGTGCTGCTTAAAAAAGGCCGGATTGGCGAGGCCGTCACCGCGTTCCGTGATGCCCTGCACCTTCAGCCTGCATCATTGCTCATCCATGAATCGTTGGTCTCCGCGTTGGTGGAGCTCGGTTCCGTTCAGCAGCTGGGTGATGAGTTGGAACGACTGCGGCAGCAGGTGAAGCTCGATTCCAGCCGATCGACCCTCGATGAGTTGATTGAACGGGCGAGGCGTATTAGCGAGACGCAGGTGTCTTTTGCACCGTGACTCTCTTTCGATTGGATAAATTCAGATGCCGGCAACTATCAACAATCAGTTTTTGTCGAACGTAAGCCAACCGGAAGTTTCATGGCGCTGGCCTACCTATCAATCGTGGTTGAACAGGGAGGATTTCTGCACAGTTGATGCGGGAAATAAGCCTTTCTGGTGGAACGTTCTACCTTCTCCTGTCTTCGAAAAATTCCGCTCGGCTGCGTTTATTGAATGGCGTTATTACTCGATCATCAGCCGCTCTTTTCATGGTATCTGCGGATTTTCCCTCTTCAATCCGGAAAATCACTTTGCACAGTTTAGCGAAGGCGGACTGATTGCAATCATTGCCGGTGCCCTCGACGGCGCAGCCGAAGCGCTGGCACAAAAAGCTCCCGCCGATGCACAGCAGCAAGCCGCGCGAATCAAAGAATTATGCTACATGCATGTTTTTCCGATGGACACCGTTATTTTTTACGGACCCAACCGCGAACATGTGCGCGCGAGTCATGAGGGTATCGAACTGAAAATCGAACAGGTTGATTTTCAGACCGCCGATGTCACATTTGAAATGGAAGGCGGACTGAGCGTTAAAATTCGCCATCAGGCCGTCAAAGGTTGTCCTGTTCTTGCGCCGGTCACGGGAACGGATTTTCGCACCATACCGGGTGCTCATTGGACGGTTTTCAATCCTTCGCCTGTCTCGCAGGTCAATGGCTCGATCATCATCCGTCCGGGTCTGCTCAATCATTGCGAAACTCCGGTCGGGCTCAACAGTCCGAATTTTATTTCTCAGCCGCTCGCTGAAAAGCTTTACGATGGCTACGTGAAGGTACCGCTCGAAAACGCAGCCGGTTATTATGAGCATAGTTTCGGACTCAATCCGATGCCTCTGCACGGATGGGATTTTGTTTTTGTTCCATGTCCAGAAGCGCAGGCCGGATTGGTGCTGCAAACGTATCGCGGCAGCCAGCAGGTGACCTATCTTGAGGTCGTTTGGGCTGAAGCTGACGGTCAGTGGAAGACTCTGCACATCCCGTATTCTGACTGTCAGATCGAATGGGCCGAGACCAACTGGCATCCGCAGATGCGCGTTCACGTCCCGCGCAAAAGAATCGTCCGTGCCCAGCATCAGGGATACAAAGTCGAGCTGATCAATCAGGTGGTCGGTGAAATTCCCTTTTTGCGTGCGCATTCTCCTGTCGTACGGCACTTCTTCATTTCCGAGGAAATTTCCCTGTCGAGCTGGACTGTCACAGACCCGCAGGGACGTGTCTGCGTTTCTGTTCAGAATGCCCTTTCAGGCGGGGAAACTGCGCGAGGCCGCTGGTACTACAACCTCAATGGAATCTTTTCTTTGACTTCATCCAAGCCGTTTTGATTTTTTGAACTTAAAGTCAAAATTCAGATGGTCCAGTCTACGACATAAAGTGCTACTTTCTTCTTTGAAACTTCAATTTCAGAGAAGAAGAGACATGAATTTAAAAATTCCTGTATTGTCCATAAATATTTTTATGTTGTTTTTATTTCTGCAGCCTGCGCGCTCTTACGGTGCACTGGATGATATTTATATTGTCCAGCGGGCGGGTGTGACATCCTCGAAGGGCGATTTGTCGAAATACCCCAAGCACCTGAGTTATCAGACGGCGCTTGCAAAGACCTATAAGTCTTATGCACCATCGGTCAGTATAGATTTCGCACATGAAATTTCGTTCTTATATGATTCATTCAAGACGCGCGGCGAAAATACTTTGCTGTTTCCGCTTATGCCTGCCAGTGAGGCGCGTATTTATGAACCTGCGCTCTCTTTTGAGGTGTGCGCATTTACCATGAGCCGCGTCCGTCTCTGTGGGGCAGGCGGTCTTTCACTCATGCACATTCAAACAAACATCAAGAACTACCAGATGTACACGGGCATCCCTGCACAGATGCGATTGGTCTGGGTTTCACCTGGTTCGCCGTGGACACTTGAAACAGGCGCCCGCTACCGCGCCGTCCGCAACCGCATAGAAGGCTTTGTCAGCAAGCATGAAGACACGACCTACTTTCTCGGGTTCGGATATCTGAAGAGCTATTTTTGATTCATTGAAGAATGCGTACCTGAGGAGAATCACCTGTGAGAAATAAAATCTTTCGTTCAGAAGTTCTTGTTGTTTTCCTATGGCTCTGCGCATCCTGCAGCGTTTCATTGAAAATCGTCGGCGAAGATCCCGAGACTGACTCTGAACGCAAGGCCATCGACCCGTTGTCGGATGCCGCCAATCCGTCGCATCCGATTTTGCGCTGGAGAAAGGAACAAGCGGCAACCCGACAAAAGGCTCAATGGGCGACAGAGTCGCAAAAGGCTCGTGCTGCGGTTGATAAGATATCGTCAGGTCCATATTTCAGCTGCGCCACAAATCTTAAAAAAGAAATCAAATGTTGGGGATATGACCCAAACGGAGCAACCGGAAGAGATGATAGCGGTGTCGACAAAGTCAATTATTTTGAATCCTATATTGGTCAAGTCCGGAGGGTTGTGAGCGGCCAGACTCACACTTGTGTGCTTGCAAATGACTCAAAGTTAACTTGTCACGGAAAGAACACTGCGGGGCAGTTGGGCGATGGCACGACGGATTCGACTTTCAAACCGGTGTCTCCGCTTGGCTTTGCATCGGACGTCAGCTGGGTCGGAGTTAATTCGAATCGGACCTGTGCCATCAATCGCACCGGTGATTTGAAATGTTGGGGGAGCGGCTACTCTCAAACCCCACAGCCTGCTTTCAGCCGGCTTGATTCGGTTGTGTCGGTTGCTATGGGGTCAGGTCATTCATGCCTGCAAGACGCAAATTTTTCAGCGCATTGCTGGGGGTATAACTTTAAGGGACAGCTGGGACTCGCATCGAACCAGTTTTCGTCCACATCTACTCCTTTCGTCGTCGATGGTTTGACCTCCGGAGTGATTCAAGTTGCTGTCGGAAGTGAACACTCATGCGCCCTTCTCTCTGGTGGAGCAGTGAAATGTTGGGGCGGAAATTCGCGCGGTCAGCTCGGCAACGGCACAACGGAAGATCAGAAAAGTCCTGTTGAAGTGACCGGCCTGCAAAGTGGTGTGACAGCAATTGCACTAGGAAATGAGCATAGCTGCGCGCTGATGAACGGCGGCGGAATCAAGTGCTGGGGCCTCAATAGTTCGGGTCAGCTCGGGGACGGTACGAGTGAAAATCGCAATGTACCCACCGACGTTGTCGGACTTTCAGCCGCGATTGAACATTTCAGCGCAGGCCCACAGTTTACCTGTGCGATTGACAAAGACTCGACTGCTTGGTGCTGGGGTGAGAACAGCGGTTTTAACCATCTTGGCAATGGAACTAGCACCGACAGCAACGTTCCGGTCAAGGTCAGCAACTTCAATTGAAAAATCTCTCAATCAAACAGTTTTGATTGCACGGACTGCAGAGAGCACTTCGTCCACAGAGAGCATTTTCATGCACTCGTGGGTGCCTGTTTTGCAGTGGTTCGATTCGCAGCGCACGCAGCCTTGGCTGCGCTGCACGGGAATATGCATGTTCCGGTCGGGATGAGTCCAGTTGATGGCCGACGTGGGACCAAAGATTTGCACCGTGCGCGCACCACCGGCGACAGCCACATGCGAAAGGCCGTTGGTATTGCCAATCCATACCAAACCCTCAGCCGAAAAAACTGCAGCCTCTGAGAGTGTCAGTAACGGCGGCACAACAGATGATTCTGGAGTGATGCCAATTTCTTTGAGCTTCGCAGACAGTGACGCATGGATTGAATGGACGAACTCTAATTCTCCCGGCCCCCAGAACCAGCAAACCTTGAGGCCGTCTTGCGTGATGAGGCGGAGCGCAAGTTCAACAAAATGCTCTGCCGGCCATTGCCGCAACGGCCTGCGGGAGGTTGGGCTCAGCACAACGAAATTATTTTTAGCAAGTCCGAGCTGTCGGATGAGGTCATTCATCCGCTCTTGCGTCGGCACTGGTGCGGGGATCCAAGAATTCAGCCATTCAGCGGGTGGTTCATCGATCAGTTGGTTTGCAAGAAAGGGGCTCAGGAGCCGCAGCCGCGCGTGTGCGGCGTAATAGTTTTTCCACTCCGTTGTGTCGCACAGACGTGTGTACGCCCAATCTCGGTTCCAGCGTGTTTTCACTCCGTGCCGAACTCCGGCCGATGTCAGGCGAGTCATGATGGCGGTCTTGGGAGTGCAGATGGCATCTGCAACAAAATCAAATCCGCTGGCGCGAAGTTGTTTTAAAAAAGTGAACTCAAGTTGCAAATATCGAATCAGGTCGCGCAGATTATCTAAAGGTTTTGTTAACAAATTTTTGATTCCGCGGCGTTTTCGCACGGGATAGTAGACAACTTCATTGAGCGCCGGATGACCTTCCAACAACTGGCGGCCCATGGGATGCGCAATCCAGGTGATGTGCGCGTTTGGATAAAGATGTCTAAGCGCGAACGCGATCGAAGAACCAAGAAGAATGTCTCCCAGCTGGCGCGGCAGAATGATCAGGATTTTTTTGAATTCCTGCGGGCTTTCGCTCATGCCTGCGCGCCGCCTGCTGGTTTTCTCGACCATTTGCGGTAGTCCCAGCTCCACTGCCACGGCGAAATCCGAATCACCGCTTCAAGCCAGCGAGCATAAGACGTCAAGATGAGCGCCGAGTTCAGATCGTTATCCGCATGAGCTGTGAAGTGTCGCCCCTCGAAAGTGTAGAAACCGGGCCACAACCGGCGCGAAGTGACAAACACAAACTCACTCTTCATGCGCGCACATACGTCCACTCCACCACCGGGAAATGCGCTCTGAGCACCAAAAAAATCGATAAAAAATCCGGCCGAAGCGGGCTTTTGGTCGACAAGAAGCGCAAGTGCGCGTCCGCTCTTGAGGGCCTGCAGCATCGCGCGCGGGAGGTCTTTGCGGTTGGTTTGCAGGACTTCGATTCCGCGCAGGTTGCGGTACCATTCGAGCAGGTTCGTGATCCATTCCCAGCGGCTTGGTTTGGCCAAAGCAATCAGCCTTTGTTTTCGGTTCACCTGCGAGACCAGCAATGAGTTCAGGCACTGCGCGGTTATTTCAATATTTCCGAAATGTGCGCTGAGGACGGTCAATGCAACGTTCTTCTGCTGGGCTATGAGTGACGCTTTTGTCACTGATTCGCGGGCGGCCGCATTGTCACGGATGGTGACAAGACCCAGTGGCCAAAAAATAAAATCCTCTATCAGCAGCAAAATATAGTGAAACAGTGTTGCCGCGGTGGCCATAATCCGCAGTGCGGGTTTGAGTCCCAGCCGCGCGCGAAAATTTTCGCGTGCCGTGCGCGCAGGAAAAAGCGGCGAGATTGCGATAAAAACGCAGAGTAAAAACAGAAGGAAATAGAGCGGCAGAAGCACGGCATTGAGCAACAAGTTGCCGCCGATTCTTACTGGGGAACAGTTGTCAGGGCTGCCGACCGCCTTCACGCCAAAATACTCTGTTTACTTGTCGTCAGGTGACAGTGCCGATGCACTGCGGATGCGTTTGTGTTCCGGAAACAAATGGGCCGCCTTGTAGCTGCTTCTGACCAGCGGACCGGAGGCGACTCCGCGGAATCCGATGGAATCAGCGAACCGCTTCCAGTGTGCGAATTCATCGGGGTGCACAAAGCGCTTTATCGATAAATGCTTGTTGGAGGGTTGGAGGTATTGTCCAATTGTAACAATCTCGACTCCAAATTCTCTCATGTCGCGCAGTGTTTGTTCGATTTCCGCGGGCTCTTCGCCGAGCCCGAGCATCAGCGCGCTCTTTGTGAATGTTTGTGGGCGAAGGCGCTTGGCGTTTTCAAGAACACGCAAACTTTGGTCGTACTTCGCCCGCGCGTCGCGCACGCGCGGGCTGAGGCGGCGGACTGTCTCGAGGTTGTGAGCAAACACATCGACGCCATTGCCTGCAAACAAGACCTCGCGCAGAGGCTCCTGCTGACCTTGAAAATCGCCGGCAAGAATTTCGAGAATTAAGCGCGGATTTTCCTGTTGGATTGCCGCGACAGTTTTAGCGATGTGTGCCGCTCCGCCGTCGGGAAGGTCGTCGCGGTCGACCATCGTGATGACCGCGTAGTCGAGGTTCATTTTTTTAATGTTGCGGGCGGTGTTGAGCGGTTCGTCGGGGTCGAGCAGGCCGGCAGGATTTCCCGTTTTTACAGCGCAGAATCGGCATCCGCGCGTGCAGGTGTCGCCCAAGATCATGAAAGTTGCGGTTCCGCTGTTCCAGCATTCAGAAATATTCGGACAGCGGGCCTCTTCGCAAACGGTAAAGAGTTTTCCCTCGCGCAGATTGCGCTTGATGTCGTAGAGACGCTCGCCCTTGATTTGTTCTGATTTGAGCCAGCGCGGCTTGAGAGGCTTGCCGGTTCTGGCGTTGATTTCGGGTGTGACGCTCAGTTCCGCCAGTTGCTCGTGCGACAGGGTGCTCGAATTTTCTTCCTGTCCGACCTGCTGGTTGTTTTCGAGGCTCATGTTATGCATCTCCCAAGATAAACGGCTGTCTAACAGCCAGTCCGGTCACCCGCAAGGCAAGGTTGGTCAGCATGGCACGGATTCCCACGCTTGAGATTCAAATAGCTAATATGAAAGGTCTTTTGCGGACCATGTGCGATCGTGTTCACGCCGGTTTACTGGTGGTTGAACAACATCTCCATGTTCCGAATCTTGAGGCCCTCATCAAGGTTGTCGCACTCGATTCCGAGGTTGACCGCATGGAACTCGAGCTTGATGAGGCGGTTTTGCAGATTTTCGCCACCCAGCAACCGCGCGCTCAGGAACTGCGGCTGGTTTACGCGACTGCCAAAGTGGCTCACCACGTCGAACGCATGGGTGATGCCGTAGAAAGCTTGGCCCGTCAGCTGGCCACTGCCGACTTGTCGGAAAGCAGAAGTTTGCTCATTGAGATGATCAGCCATGTGAAGGACCTTTTTGCGCGTTCCTACGCCGCAATGTTTGAGCAAGATCACACGCGCATTCAGGAAATTTTTGATCTGGATGATGCCGTTGATGAGTGTCAGCGCGCAATCGTTAAAATTGCGAAGGATATGTTTCTCTCGGCTCCACGTGATCCGAAGGCCGTCGAGCGCGGTTTGAAGCTCATCACCATTGCATCCAAACTCGAGAAGATTGCTGACCTGTGTTGTAACTGGGCTGAACAGACCGACTTTGCCGCGCACGGATTTGCCCGCAGGGTGCTCAAGAAACGCCGCCTGCGAGTGGTTCTTATGGATGATTCTGGCGGTCATGTGGCGCGCATTTTTGCCGCCCAACTGACCAAAAATCTTTCCGACGGGGTTGATGTGACTGTGGCGACGACCCGCCTCGACTCGGGCGAAGGCAGGCTAAATACAGAGATACTGCCCGAGTCTGCGGTGGCATCTGAATTTCCCGTTGCGAGGTTCGAGCAGGTTTCTTGGTCACGCTGTTTTTTGCTGGTTAATTTGGGCTGCGAACTCGAAGCGCGTGAGCGCGATGGTATTCCGCACAAAACAATGGTTCTAGAATGGCAGATGCCCAAGAGCGGCAGCGATGAATATGAGACACAGATGCGTCAGAGGCTTGGTGGGCTGGCGAGCATTCTGGCGCGGTCGGATGTTTCCTTGGGAAACATGAGCTAGACTTGAAAAATCAAGGCTTCGGCCCGCGTAGCGAAATTGTCAGGAAGACTCATGATTATCAGGTTGCTTGAGAAATTGATTGCGGAAGGGCGCAGCGTAATGCGTTTTGCCTGTTTCAATCTGCGTCGCGGAGCTCCGCTTGCGCTCTGTTTCTTGTCGGGTGTTGCAGCTGCAAATCCAACAACAGTTGACCTCTGGCGGGACATGGGTCTGAGTGCTTCTTTGCTGGGCGGTGGAACCGCACACGTCTCGGACAGTTCTGCCTCCGACAGAAATCCCGCAGGTATCGTGCGTGGACAAGTTTATGCCGCCACTGGCGAACTGGGTTGGACCGGGCAAAAGTCGCGGCAGACAGAGTTCGCGGTCTGCGATCCGACGCGCGCGTACTCTGAGCTGATTGCCTGCGTAAAAGTAAGGCAAACGCAAAAAATAACCGGTGCCACCGATCGCCGCTACACATTGGCCTTGGCAGATGTGTTTACCGGCGGATTGATTCTTGGACTTGCCGGTGACTACGTCGAATTTGCTCAGGAACGGAAGCCCTTTGCCATCAGTGCGCCTGCAAAGAGCGGGTTTCGCCTGCGCGGCGGATTTATTTATGCTCTGCAGGAGGGCATCTCTCTTGGCTTGCGGAGCGATGGTCTTTTTGATGCGACCAACACACCGCGAAATCACGCCGCAGGGGTGAGTGCCCAGATTGGCAGGCACTTTCTCATCAACGGAGACTTGTTTTTTGACGCCGACGCCATGCGTGAGGCGCTGGTCGGGGTCAGTGTTCTTCCGCGTGACTTCCTTGATTTTGCCGTCAGCTATGGTTACGCCCCGAAAGATGGTTATCACAGAATCGGCGGCGGGCTGGTTGTGAGGTCGCAGCAGGCTCGGCTATCCTACACGGTAGTTCGGTCGTCTGTCGCTCCGACACAGTTGTTCCACACGTTTGGCATTGGAATCTTTATAGCCGGCGAAGCCGGCCCGGGGTAATGTTTGATGAGTTTCACTTCGCAGGGCAATTCGTTTCTGGCCGGCAACAAAAAGAACGACTCGCTTGTGGGCCGTGACGTCGTTTCGTTCTGCGGAAAGTGCAAACTGAATTTGTCGCACACCGTCGTGACAGTTTCGAGCAAAACACAGCCTAATCGTGTTCAGTGCAATACTTGTAAGTCCGAGCACGCCTTTCGGGGAGTGAAATCGGCCAATGAACTCAAGAATCGTGCAATGGGAGATGATGCTATGTCAGAACGTGACGAAGAAGTTGATCTTGATTTGGACTCGGGCGGCAAGGCTTTGCTTGGTGAAGGTGCGACCAAAAAGCGCGCCAAGGCAAAACCCAAAGCGAAAAAATCGAAGGACGAGAGCGAGAGCAAGTCGAGCTCAAAGTCGGGTGCAGCAGCATTGCCGCTGAGCATGCTCTCGGCGAGCAACGAAGACAAACAGCTCTTCAGCGACAAAAAAGCTGCCCTGAAGGCCTCAAAGGTGGCTCCCAAAGACTACAGCATCAAAATTCATTTGAGTGTTGGTGATGTGGTCAATCACAAGACTTTCGGTCTTGGATTTGTGACTGCCGACGGTGGTCTCAATAAGGTCGAGATTCTTTTTGAAGGCGGACGCAAGCTTCTGATTACAGGTCCGAAGCCCTAACGTCCTCGCGCTCGCGCTCGCTGCTGTTCTGCGAAGACGCACTGAGATGCGAGCTGTCTGAAGCTCTCTGCTTCGGGTAGTAGTAGTCCATGACCCGCCAAATTGAATCGATTTCTTCGTTTGAAAGCCCGAAGCGCTTCGCGTTCTTGACTTCATGCATGTAGGCTTCGCGTTCTGCCGACCATGTGCCGTCATTTTCAAAGAGCTCTTTCGCGCTGGGCTGAAGCGCCGGAATGACGCGACCAGCCAGACGCCGAGCGCTCAGACTCCACTGTGTCAGCTGATCGATGGCGACAACTTTGAAGAACGATTGCGGAACGTGGACTTCAATTTCATGTGCGAGAGTTGAACCAAGGACACCCCAGCTTGTAAAGGCGGCGGGGCCGATGGTCACACGTTTCTGGGGTAAAATGAGACCGCCTGTGGTTAACCCGCGGTCGCCCAAAAGAGAATCAAACTCTGGTCCGTCGACGGTGTCAGGCGTTTCGATCGAGAACATGACCATCGCAATGTCGACCGAAGTCTGACTCTGTTCTGGAAATCCGCTCGGCGCCGAGACTTCGACTCCGGCAATTGATTTTTGGTATTCTCGGTAGGCATGCAACTCACGGTTCGCCCTGACCGTCATCACAACCCCGAAGGCGCTCACCACGAGAGCAGCGAGCAGCGGCAGATTATGGACTAAGCGAAGCAGCATGACGAGCCCCACACATTTTGGCCGGTAACGCACCCCTGTGGGATCGTGCATCAGCGGCAACTCCACCTGGCCCTTAGAAAAATCTGTGCCAACCCGAGTTTGATGGATACTTATGCTGATTTGTGAGTGTTTTCCAGTCCTAAACCATTGGGCTCTGAGCGGAGGAGGAGTCCAATCGTGCTTTTGCCTGTTTAAATGTTGGACACCGACCATTTTTTCGCTTGTCTTTAAGGTGGTTCCGATGGACACCCGGTGCAACGGGAGACGACAACTATGGCGGAAGTGGTACTGGTCAAGGAACGGGTTGTGCTCGGAATTACCGGCGCAAGTGGGTCCATCTATGCGGAGTTGATGCTCCGGTCGCTACTTGCAGCAGGTGTCAGAACCTATTTGGTTGCTACAGACACAGCGCGGAAAGTCATTGCCACTGAGCTGCCCGAGAACTGTCTCATCGCGCAGGTCCTGTCGAGTGGCCTGCAGGCGCGCCTTGAAACAAATTCCGCCGTCGCGGCGGCTGCAGAGAGTTCGGGCCTGTCCGCAGAGAATATCGCCCAGTTGCGCGTGTTTTCGAATGATGATTTTTATGCCCCCATTGCCAGTGGTTCCGAGGGAGCGACACACATGGTTGTTGCTCCTTGCAGCATGGGAACGATGGCGCGCATTGCGCACGGCATGAGCACATGTCTTTTGGAACGCTGCGCTGATGTGATGCTCAAGGAAAAGCGCACGCTGGTGATTTCGCCCCGCGAGACTCCGCTGAGCACCATTCATCTGCAAAACATGCTCACCCTTGCACAGGCCGGTGCGGTTCTTGTGCCGGCGATGCCTGCGTTTTACAGCCGCCCACAGAGTGTTGAGGAGGTTGCTCTTTTTGTGGTCGAGAGATTGCTTGATCAATTGAGGCTGACGACGCCTCTCCGGCAAAAAAGTGTTCGCTGGAACATCCGCAGGCTTTGATCCCGCACGCAGGCTTCAGCGAAGTTCTTTCTGCGTCAGCATTAGTTTCAGCAAACAGAAATCGGATAGCGACTCGTTGTCATTCCCCAAGCCGCTCATCAAGGCGTGCGCGGCATGCCTCGACCTTGGGTTTGAGTGACGGAACTGCACCGCCGCAGTCCCAGTCTTTCCAGCCGGCACGCGACAATCTGATAAATCCGCAATCGGCATTTGTTTGTGGATCTTCGAGGTCATAACCGCATTTGCGGCCGCGCGTGTCCCATGCTGGCTGAGTCGGATGAAGTACGCCGCGCCCCGCTTCGGTACCCGGATACGAATCGTTGATTTGAAAAAGTCCGACGTGGACTCCTGTGCGCATATCTGCCCTCCCTGCGGATTCGCACAGGATGATGCATGTTGCGCGATTGCGATCCCAGCGGGGAAAGCCAGCTTTGTCGACGTAGGAACGCAGTTGCAAAAGCTCGCTGTCGGACATCAGCAGGTCGTCGCTGGCACCTGTTACTTTAGATTCATGAGCGGATTTTTTTGCATCTGAAGAGCACGAGGCTGCAATCACAGTTGTCATGCAGAGTGAGAAAATCAACTTCATGTTTTTCATTTCATCATTCCTCTTGTGTTTTGCCTGACATACTAAAAGGTGTTTGAGGCACGCAACCTAAAAATTTTTTTCGTGTTTTATTTTGGCTCTTAAATAGCCGCAAATGCGAGATATTTTTTCTGTTTTATTTTTTAGTCCAAAATTAAAAAACTGCGTGTTTTCGAAATGGGTAAACTTTTCCTGCCGCATTCCGATGCTCTTTTCAGTTTAGAGGAAGGAGAAAAATATGGTGTGCCGTTGGTTGGTGCCGCTTGGCGCCTGCTTTCTTGTTGCGTGTGGCAACAGTGATCCTGAAGCTCTCATGCGTGCAGAGATTCTCAACGTGGGTTTCATTCCCTATGAAACGCCTCTCGAATTTGCGGGCACGGGAACACTCGTCGGTGGCAAGCCCTACGAGATGCAGCTCATCGCACCGCCGGAGAGTTGTTTTCCAAATTCCGCAGGTGGTTCGCCGACACAGTTGCGCGTTGTCGACAATACCGAATTACCGATGAAGTCGAATGCCTTTCAGCTCACAGGAAATGCCCGAGTTGGTTTAGTGGATGCACTCGGCAGTGGTAATGCTCCCATTTCTGCGGGTGTATCGTTCAACAGGGCACAGCGTGTGGATTTCAGTTACACAAGGCCAAAGCGGGAATATTTTGATGCGATCAAGCTCACCGGCTTTTATCGCAATCAGCTCCCCGACATTTGCAAAGATTATCTGGATAAGGTCGGCTTCATCTCGGAAGCAATCAAAGTGGATGAGATGAGATTTAAATTTTACTCTTCCAACGGTGCGGCAATCGACCTGACAGCGATTGATCCCAAGACGCTGCTGGAGATGAGTGTCGGCACCAGTTGGCAAGTTGTGAAAACATATGAGTTGGTCATTTCGACGCCAAAATACATCGGATACCGCATGGGGCGTCTGACGCGCGGAGATGACGGTGTTTCACTTTGCCGTGCAAACACGGTGAGCAAAGAGGGGAATTATCAATTCCAGTGCCTGAACATGTTTCAGGACCTTGCCCGTCTGAGCAGCCGTTCGTTCACACCTCGCGGGTTCAAGGTCGGGCTCGACGACGTCCTAGAGATCGAATGATCGCATTGTTTCAGCTGCTATGCCATCCTCGGCGAAGGCATAGCAGCTGACAATTTTCTTCCCGCGATGAAGTCTCCAACGACAAAAGCGACCGTCAAAACTGCACCCAACAAAGGAAGACTCCAAACCCCGAAACGTTCG
The DNA here is from genome assembly GCA_039799905.1 of Pseudomonadota bacterium. GTDB lineage: Bacteria > Bdellovibrionota_B > Oligoflexia > Silvanigrellales > Silvanigrellaceae > RFOM01. Next base: position 78,224 of record JBDLRP010000032.1, read on the forward strand.
ATGAGAAATCCGCTCAAAGGGAGAAAAATAATGAGCGCTAACCGTGTCAGAACTGAGAGAGCCGAGAGGACGGACGCACGACGCTTGTCTTCAATAAGATTGTGCAGCTGAGCGGAGGCACTCAACGTGTACAAGCGGACGAAACCAAATAGTCCCAGAACGCCGAGTATGCAAAGCCAAAGTCCTGATTTGAAGTAGACTGCAAGCGTTAGAAAAATTGCAGAAGCACCAAGCTGCCCGAGCAGAACTCGACTGCCTGCGCCAGAAACCCGTTCAATGCTCAGCGCCTTGCTTGCAATTGACTGAATCACCAGAATTGCGAAAAAGAGCGGTCCAAAAAAAGAGAGCTTGATTCCGCCAATGAAGAAATTCTCCTGATTGTTATTCATAAAGAAGTATTGCCAATAGGGAATAATCAATTGGTAAAAGACTCCAATTCCAATGAACGGAATCGCGATTTTTCGAATCTCGGACGTTGTCCAGATCTGACGCAGGACCTCGCTGAGCTCACCCTGGAGCAATTTCAAAACAGTCGGCTTTGATGAAGATTTTTGTCCGCTCGAGTGCTCAGCATGAAATGCCGAGTCATCCTTCATCAAAAGTGGAATCAGGCATGTGATCAGCAGGAGAAGAGCTGAAGCAATCCACCAAAACAGAGACGAATCAGGGTTGACGAACGTTCCGCCCACGAGTGAAAACAAGGCCATCATGGCAAATAGAACGGCATGATAGTCGCCCAACAATCGGTTGAGCGCAGGTCGACCGCGGTCGGAAATGTATTTTTCGGCAAGATGTGCATCGAAGGCACCGTTAAAGGACGCAAGTGACAAAGCATTCAATCCCTCTGCAAGAAGAAGGACCCAGAAAGTGGAACCCGCAGCCGTCAGAGCCAACCAGGATGCTCCCGCTGCACTCCCCAAAATAAGACAGACTCGGCGTCCTCTGCGGTCTGCAAGAACGCCCAAAGGAAAGTCCAGAAGCATTAGAAGCAAGGCTTGGAACGATTTCATCAGTCCAAGTTCACCCGCAGTAATTCCTTTGCTCAGTAAGTACAGTGCCGATGTGGCTCCAATGAGCATTCGGGCACTTGAAAAGACCAGCCCGATGGCTGCAACGCTGTTTATTGACGTGAGCATACTTCGCATGACAGGCTCCGAGAAAAGTTTTGCTTTTGGATTTCCAAGCTGTGTGAATAAAAGCCCAAGCGTTGATTCAATGAATGGACCTCGCCGACTCCGGTCAAAAAATTCATGATATCGCGTGCTGCGAGTGCCGCGGCCATCTGATTGATGGGGCCCGATGACGCCGGACGATGCCGGGCATTTACCTTTTTAAGAAGATCCGTGAATGACGCATCATCCGAGTTAAAACTCGCATAAACCTTGCTGCATTCGTGACAGCCGGTTTGCTGCGGCACAACCAATGGGCCCCAAATTGCAATATCAGCGCAGTATCCGACGTTTATGTAAGGAATTTTTCTGCGCACGGATTCTCTGTTTACCCAGAATAACAGTTCCGACGGAGAATCTGCCGACAGCACCCAGAGATCAGCATCTGGAAGATGCGAAGTCGCGATCTCTTCACTCAAATCCAGCTCAGCGGTGTGGATCTCAACTTCTGAGTTTCTCTCCGAGAGTTCACGGGCAAGGACTTCGATTTTCTTTTCGCCAACGTGTTGCTCTTTGAAAACAAATTGGCGTGTCAGATTTGAGAGCTCAATTGTATCGAAGTCGACCAAATACATTCTGCCAACCCCGGCGGTGGCAAGTTGCATGGCCACGGCGTTGCCAATTCCACCACATCCAATCACTGCAACAGTGGACTCAGCCAATCGATGCTGCGAACGACTTGGTTGTGCATCTCCCATCAAGGAGAAAAACAGTGCATTTCTTGAATAACGACCTGCGGTGGTAATATCGGAAGAAGACATCAATAGAGCTGAATCTCGAAGGCGCTCGTAGGCCTTCTTCAAGTCTTCTGAACCAGCCAGATCACTTTCAATCTCGGTTGTAGAACGCGGTTCCAGAAAATATTTGAGCACACTCTTGAATGCTGACTTTTCAGAGGCTTCAGAGGTTGTGATTCTGCAACGTCCCGCTCCCAATATGAGGGTTTCTCCGCGGAATCCTGCTTGTACATATGGGGCGAGTTCAACTTGCATGATTTTGAGTTCCAAAAACGGTGGAATGAGAAAAATAGTGAGCCCCTCGACAATCGTTGAGGGGCTCAGTTCAGCAGACGCTTAGTTACGAACGATGAAATCCACGGGACCCTCCTGTCATTGACGCTGTGATGTGTAACCAAGAATCGGTTAGCAACTGGCGTGCCAAGTGATCGGGATGGCTATTTGATCAATAAAATAATGTGCTTATAGAAAAATGGGATTTCGAAGGAGCATTGTTCATGAATCGTTTGAATCACCTGTCCGATTTCCAACCAGAATCTGGCTGAAAACCGTTCATGCGATCGTGGGCGCTTGCGTGATGACTTTCAATGACTTCTGGATGTGCTGACAGTCTACAAACGATTGGCGTCAGCTGCGGGGCAATCGTATAAGAACCTTGTCGACACGGTTGCCATCCATGTCGATGACTTCGTAGCTGACATCATCAGATTCAAATGCGTCGCCGGTTTTTGGAATTTTTCCCAGCTCACTCAGGATGAAGCCTGCAACCGTGTGAAAGTTTCCGCTGTCTTCGCCGCGGAGCTTTGCGAGCTTGAGTTTTTCACGCAGTTCTTCAACGGTGACAAGGCCATCGACGATCCACGTACCGTCCTGCCGCTTGACGATTGTCGTCGACTTGTCATCCATGGTGTCGGCAAAGTCGCCGACGATGGCGCGCAGGATGTCGGTGAGTGTGAGCACGCCCTGAACATTTCCGTATTCATCTACGACAAAGGCGAAGTGCGTCGCCGAATTTCGGAACAGTTCGACGCTGCGCGACGCGTCCGCGTTTTCCGGCAGGTAAAGTGCTTGTTCCAGATAAAGGGTCAGGTCGAAGGGTTGGCCCAGAAGTTGCCTGCTGAGAATGTCCTTGACGTGAATGACGCCTACAACGTTGTCGAGAGATCCTTTGACAACAGGAAAATGTGAGTGTCGCGCATCAATAATCTTCTTACGATTTTTTTCAGCCGGGTCATCGATGTCGAGCCAGACGACTTCGGGGCGTGTTGTCATGAACGAGCTGATGCGTGCTTCGCTGAACTCGATGACGCCTTGAACCATGCGTCGTTCAGTTGCATCAAATGCGCCGGTGCTGGCTGATTCCTGTAGCAGAGATTTGATTTCTTCCGGACTCACCGGTTGCGCTTTTCCGTTCACACTCAATCCAAGGAGTTTGCAAACGGCATCTGTGCACAGGGCGAAAGCTCGCACGAGCGGATGAAAAACTCGGGCGATCAGCAGGACAGGGCGTCCGGCCCATCGGGCGATGGTGTTGGGCGAGTGCAGAGCAATGCGTTTTGGCACCAGCTCGCCAAAAATGACGCTGACGACCGTGATGACCAGCACGACAAAAAGCGAGGCGAGCCAGCGGCTTTGCGTCTCTGGGACCTCGAGTTGCATTAGAAACGCATTGATATGCTTCACAAAGGTGGCGCCAGAGTAAACACCGGTCGACAGAGCGATTAGGGTCATGCCGATTTGAACTGTTGAAAGAAGTTCCGCCGGACGCTGGTTGAGGTCCAACGCGGCCGTGGCTCCCAGATCCCCTTCGCGTGAGAATTTTTCAAGGCTGGCCTTGCTCGCTGAGAGCAGAGAAATCTCGGCCATGGCAAAAAAGCCATTGAGAACGACCAAACCCGACAAGATTATGAGCTCTGTCATGAATGCAGGAGATTCGATCATGTGCGTTCCACCCTTGACTTCCGGATTGCGCTAGCATACCACAGCCTCGCCGTGCGCAGATGGCGAAATTGGTAGACGCACTCGTTTCAGGTGCGAGCGCCGCAAGGCATGAGAGTTCGAGTCTCTCTCTGCGCACCATCCTTTTCTCAATATACCTGAAAATACAATTAAATATCCGTAAATTTTCTTTCTGGACACGCGGGAAAAGTTTTCCGCCCGTCAGGCTGTCGGCCAATTGACCAATTTCGAACTGTGTCCGCTTGGATTTCCTTTTATGCTTTCGGAGAGAACCTTTCAGTTCACCGGAGGCCGACGGAATGACGACCACATCCATGGTGCGCAACCTGTTTGTTTCGCTCGTATTGAGCTCTGCGCTGTTGTGGCAGACCGGTTATGCCGCTCAGGATTCCAACCGGGAAATTGTCGGCGGCACGATTGTGACCGACCCATCCAGTTTTGAATATCAACATACAGTCAGACTGCTGATTGGTGCGGTTACAGCCGGCGATGATCTTCCGGCTCACCTGCGCGGATTGCGTCTGAGCTGGCGTTGCTCGGCGGCAATCGTCGCGAAACAGGTTTTGATTTCTGCCGCGCACTGTTTTCCTAAGTCGATGAGTCTCAAAGATTCACAGTCTCCCCGCGTGTACCGTGCAGACGTGAAGGACATTAAACTTGAAGCATTTTTCAAGACCGATCCGCGCAGTGATCGAGTCAGCGGAATCCGTGCGCAGAAAATAATCGTGCACGAAGGGTTTAGAGACGACTGGACCTCCAACGTGAGTGACGTCTGGAACCCTGCAGAATCCATTCACGACCTAGCGCTCATTCAGCTTGCCGAAACTGTTCCCGCAGATAAAAAACCCGCGGCATTGCTCGCTGCTGGAGAAACTCAGTTGCAGGACGGAGAGACGTTGGTCATGTCCGGCTACGGACGTGACCTGTCGGATGAACAGATATCACTGCCGCGCTTGCGCACTGTTGCTGTTCCACTGCGTGAAACACTGCGCAACGGAACCGAGTGGTACGCGGGTGCTGGTGACACGACAAAAGCTGGCAGGGTGGAGCGTCCGGCTGGTGGCTGCATGGGAGATTCGGGTGGGCCGGTTTTTGCACGCCGTGGCGATTCCGCGCGGCTTGTCGGCGTCATCGTTCGCGGTCCGGATGAGAACAATGGCGGTTGTGCTGCAGCAGTGACGATTTCCACTTCACTTCCCGCATACAGCGCTTGGATTTCTGCGAAGCTCAATGAGCTGAACCGACTGCAGGCCGAGTAAAAATCACTTCATGCCCCTGGCGGTGTCCAGACAGCTGGTCAGTTCCGCCGATGGTGTCCAACCGCAATTTCCGTCTGACTGTTTTTCGCAGCGTGCGGTCTTGTAGCAGGCATATTCCTCTCGCCACATGCACGTCGAAACAACCGACTGGCCTTCAGGTGCACAAAGATGTCCGCTGCAACCCGTGCGTGCGCAACCTGCGCCTGTGAAGGCCTGCTTTGCGTCGGCAGCCGATTGAGTTGAACTTGGCTCAACTGCCGGTGATTGAGTTTGTTGAGGTCCCTTGCACGCGCAGGCGGAGATGGCAACGAAAACTGTGGTGACCACAATCGGCAGGACGTATTTCAGACGCATCTTTGTTTCTCCGTTTTCAGGTTGTCAGCCTTTACAGCATACTACCCACGGGAGAATTTTGAATCGTTTGAAATTTGATTGTTCGGTCAGTGTATCGTCTGGTGGTTTTTTTTTTAATTACTGGGCGCCCAAAACAACAGGACCTGTCGGTTCGCTTTCCGAGGATTCAAATGCTATCCCGACAGTCGCTCCGGCACTGATTCCCAGCGCAGAAAGAGCCGCCTGTGAAAGCATGATGCCCCCTTCGCTGGTAATGGGTGGCCCCCAATCGACAACCCTGACCACCACTGCTCGGGTGATTTGCGTAGGCGTGATGACAATGAGTTTACGGTTGGCAAAGAATTTCATTCCTGCTTCGGGTCGCGCACCGTAATCCCAGCGCATCGCGCAGAAGTAGGGATCTTGAGTGCGCGAGAGATCTTCAGCTGTCAGCGAGCTCAAAACACTAACGTTGCGCTGAAAGCCCTGCAGCGGATACCCTTCGGAACGGGTGAAAACCCAGTTCAGGTTGCGGAATTGCCCTTTGACGGCAAGAACTTCAGGTATTCTGAATGATGATTTTTCGATGCCGGCGTTGTGGGCTGCAAGGACATCGTTGGCCAACAAGCTTTGTGTTCCGTTGGCGATACCTTCAGCAGGTGTCCAACGGCAGGCTGGGAGCACGCTTATGATCGCGCCAGTGAGCAAACCGCCCATCCAGAACCGATGATGTAGTTTTCGAAAACGGCGGAATCTGACTGTCTGCGTCATTTGGATCCCCCTCCCCCCTAACACGCGCACGTGCAATGCAGAGCAAAAGTCCTGCCAGTCAGTGAGATTCGCCGAGATGTACTAAACTTAATTAATTTTGGAAGGTTAGGAGAATTGTTCTGGGGTCGGCAAGGTGGCTCCGACGGCTAATCATTTGACAGTGGCTTTGAACTGCGCAGGCTGACCAGTTGAAGCCAACACACTCAACCAGAGCGGGCAGTTGGTATCGAATTTTTTGCGGCCGCGGGTCACCAGCTTGAGTGGAATGTTGGTGAATTGCTCGTGCGAATACCCGACCATCATACCGGTTTTGCCGGCCATCGCCGCGTGCACAGCATTTTGTCCGAGAGCGGCGCAGAACACCGAGTCATCGGATGATGTAGTTTGAGCGCGCAGCATGTAGCTCGGGTCAATGTACTTGAGTGTGGTTTCGATTCCCTGCCGCTTGAAATCCTGTGGAATAACTTCTTTCAGATACCGGCCGACGTCCTTGAGCTTGACGTTTCCGGAGGCATCGGTCTCTTTGCCGGCATCAGGAAAAAGATTCTGCCCGGCACCTTCCGCGACTGCGACTGTCGCATAGCCCTTTTCCACGACGCGGCGTGTGAGCACACTCAGGAATCCATGTTCGCCTTCGAGGTTGAGCTCAACCTCTGGAATGAGTACGAAGTCAATGTCGTTCATCGCGGCCGCAGCGCTCGCAGTGAGAGCTCCAGATTGACGGCCCATGATCTTCACCAGTCCAATTCCATTCACAGCTCCGCGCGCTTCGGTCTGCGCGCAGCGGAGCGCTTCAACCGCTTTGCCTACGGCCGTTTCAAATCCGAAGCTTTTTGAGACCCAGAGAATGTCGTTGTCAATGGTCTTGGGAATTCCAATCACTGCAATTGGCAAATTGCGTTTGGTGACTTCTTGATAAATTGCATTCGCACCGGCCAGAGTGCCATCACCCCCGATGGTGAAAATGATGTTCACATCACGCAGTACAAGTGCATCGACGATTGCAGATGGATTCGAATGTCCGCGCGCGCTGCCGAGAATGGAGCCGGCTTCAAAATCGATGTTCTGCACCGAGCGTGTGTCGAGACGCCGCCAAGGGAATTTGAATCGTTTGGATTCGGTGTCGTGCGCAAAGCCGTAGTAGCCGAAAGGAACCCCAAAGATGTTCCGCACGTGATAGCGGTCGTGCAGCATGGTGACCATGCTTTGTACGACATTGTTGAGGCCGGGGGCGAGACCGCCGCAGGTTACAATTGCGACTCGCGTATTTGCTGGATCCCAGAAGATTTTCTCACGAGGTCCGGCAAGTTCCATGGAAGCCAGACTTGCAGCAGTGTCGGAGCCAGCCAGTGGATGTGACTCGAGCTGCCTGAGTGTAATGTTAACAAGAATGCGGTCGAGGGCGTCATCCAAAAACTGATGCGTCAGGAAGGATCCCTGCAGAGGGGAAGTCCGAGTCGCAGCACCGTAGCGCGCTGTCAGCGAATCGACGAGAAAATCAGCAGGAGACAATTCCATCAGTCAGAACCCCGTGTCCATTTTTACGTTACACAGAGGCTACATTTTGTTCCTCAAAGATGTCTACCAGCGCCGCTTGCGCCATATCGAGGAGTCCGTTCAGCTGGCTGCGCGAAAATGCTTGTTTTTCGGCAGTTCCCTGCACTTCAAGTAAGAGTCCCGAGCTCGTCTGTACAACGTTCATATCGACGTCAGCCTTCTGGTCTTCAAAGTAGTCGAGGTCGACGAGCAGTGTTCCCTCGACAATACCGACCGACACAGCCGCAACTGCCTCGCGGATGGGATTGGTTTTGAGTTTGTTCATTTTGATGAGTTTTTCGACAGCGATGCGCAATGCCACATAGGCTCCGGTGATGGCCGCCGTGCGGGTACCACCATCGGCCTGCAGCACATCGCAGTCGAGCGTGATAGTGCGTTCGCCGAGTTGTTTCAGGTCTACGACTGCGCGCAGGCTGCGGCCGATCAGACGTTGAATTTCCTGCGTGCGGCCAGAAAGATTCTGGCGTTCCCGGCGTGAGCGTTCCGAAGTCGATGCTGGCAGGAGCGAATACTCGGCAGTCACCCAGCCCTGTCCGCGGGTTCCGCGCATCCAGTTGGGAACAGAGTCTTCAACCGATGCAGTGCACATCACCCGTGTCTCGCCATATTCAACCAGCACCGAGCCCATCGGGACGTTGGTAAAGTTGGGGGTGATTTTGATGGGGCGAGTTTGTGACACGGTGCGGTTGTGCGAGCGGCTGAGCATGACAATGACCTCTTTGGAAAATAAAAACGTCCAGCAGCGGTCTTCTAGCTCGCGCTCCCAGCAGTGACAAGTTCACAGGGTCTTGAATTACTGCAGTTGCACTGCAGCTGAGCGAAAATCACGCGGCAACGCGCGTTCCGGAAGAATGTGGATACTCGGGTGTGAATTGCTCTGTATCCATTCATTGATACCGGGGCCGGTTTCGTTCTGAATAAACCTGACCAATCGTCTTGCCAGCCAGTGAACGCCTCTATCATCCCATTCGAGCTCATCGAGAGTCAGACCCTTTACGCTGCTTGTCGCGATTTTACGTCCGCGTCGGAAGAAGCTGACTACCGGCGTATCGAGTGGTCCGCAGGCGAAAACACATTCGTAGCGCAGGCCTGAAGTTCGGCAAACCACCAAATAACCTGAGCTCGTGCGTGAAAATAGCAACCACAGGCCCGAATGGAACACGCTCGTCCAAGCGTGGGAGCCATACATGCTTTGAAATGATGCATTTGAGATGTAGGCAACCAGATGGCTGGGGTGTCCGGCTTTGTCATAAGCCGTTTTGAGTTCAGTGTTGTTGAGCAGTTCGGAGCCCAGCTCAGAGGTCCAGGGGACCATCGGCAGGTCAGCGAGTCGCATGGGAGTTCTCCTTGTCAGGCGATAACATCGCGCTCAAGGCGTGAATTAGCACTTCGACTTGTGGACTGTCCTGTGCGGCGGCGGCAGACATTTGACGCTCAGAGTCTTGCCCTTACTTTTGCCTCATTGAGAGGCGACAAGTGTGCGCCAGCCGAATGGGTCTGCAGATTTTCCGATTTGGATGTCGATGAGCGCCTTCTTGATGTCCATGCTGACCCGACCAATCCGGCCTTGGTTGATTTCGATCCGCTCTGTACCGTCAACGAATTCAATGACCGGTGATACAACTGCTGCGGTTCCACAGCCAAAAACCTCGGTCAGTGTACCGTTGCGTATGTCGCGCAGAACGTCTTCGATATTTAGACGGGTTTCTTCAATTGTGTAGCCAAGATGTGCTGCGAGTTTGAGGATCGAGTCGCGGGTGACACCCGGCAGAATACTTCCCGTAAGCGCTGGTGTGAGGATTTTGCGGTCATAGACGAACATAATGTTCATCGCACCGACTTCTTCGACAAAGGCTCGCTCAAGACCGTCCAGCCAGAGCACCTGCTCTGCACCTGCAGCGCGCGCCCTTTGCAGCGCAGGCAGAGCGGCAGCGTAATTTCCGCCACATTTGGCTTCGCCGCAGCCGCCGGGTACGGCACGCACGTGTTCGCGTTCAATGTAAACGGAAACACCTGTCTCGCGTTTATAGTAGTTCTTTGCCGGACTGACGATCACGAAAAATCGGTAGGCCAGCGACGCTCGGTACGAGACCCCTGTGTCGAGACCTATGAGTGTGGGACGCAGGTAGAGTGACCCCGGATTGTCGAGAATCCAGTCCTGTTCAACGGCCACCAGCTCTTGGATGCTCCGGAGAAATAAATCCTCCGGTACCGGCTGCATGCCGAGACGTGTGGCTGAATTGGCGAACCTGCGCGCGTTTTGCTCGGCCCTGAATAGGTAAATTTGCTCGCGGTTTTTAGCGTCACGATAAGCCTTGAGCCCCTCAAAAACCTCCTGCCCGTAGTGAAAAACGACAGCATCCGGGCTCAGATTGAAGGGTGCGTAGGGCAAAATTTCAGGGGTCTGCCATCCACCTTTTTGCGGCAGGTAGTCGCATACGAGCATATGGTCGGTCTGGGTGCGGCCAAAGGGAATGTCGTCAGCGAGGGTCGGGGGAGTTTTGCGCTTATGACGCGGCAAAAGGTCTTTGAGAACCCTTTGCTGAACAGCTGACTGAGGCATAACTTCTCCCCCCGCGGCGGTTCAGCACTGATTTGTGCTGTAGCTCGCCGATCCCGCGGTAGAATAGAGTCTGCAATTCAGGACGCAAGCCCCCCAAGACACTTGACAACCATTTAGCCGTTTTCATATACGGCAGGTGAGTTGGGGCATCGACAAGTGGTAAGTCAACGGATTTTGATTCCGTCATTCCTAGGTTCGAATCCTAGTGCCCCAGCCACACTCACCTCTTCTCAGCCTTTGGCAAACAAAGCCGCAAGCTCGTCCTTCAGTTTCAAGACCACGTCGACCTCGACATCCATATCGACCGGAAGATTTTTGAGTACTTCCAGTGGTGTGAGTTTGTTGTCGTCCTGAAGCGACATTACAATCGCAGAGCGGACTGCCTGAACCGAAGCGGTTTTCGTCAGGTGCGGATGCACAGCGTCGCCCAGTTTGTTGAGAACCGCCACACCGAACTGGTTGTTGAGGATGGTGCTCGTTTCAACCAGGTCGAGATTGTATTCTTTTGTTAGTTGAGCTCTCAGGGCATTGGCATCCAGTTTGCCGAATTTGATGAAGTTGCCGATGTCGCCGTTGGCCACTCCGCGGGATGCAAACTTTTCCAAATCACTCACCGACACCGAGCGGATCAACGATCCGTAAATGAAGTAAATGCGTTTGTCCTGCAGTGTATAGTTTGCATTTGTGCTTTCTATGGTCGCGTCGACTTTCCGTTTGCACGAAGGCAAAAGCATCGAGCCAAGAGCCAGAGTGGACACAATGACTGAAAACAAAAGACGACCCGACATAGCAATCCCTCCCACTAATTAATGCTTCTGTCTTGAGACTGAATCGGACTATTTGAGGCAGGTGACTTTGAGGTTGGCGCTGCAGCTGAGACCTTCGTCTGTCACCAGAGTTTTCAGTTTCGGCAAGCCCTTGAGCAGCTCGTCGATCTGACGCTGCGTGAACTTATTGCCAAGCAAATGCAAAGTCGAGATGTTTTTGAATGCAAGAATGGGAGAGATGTTGGTAAGATTTTTCCCCGACAGATCGACGTGATCGAGTTTACGCGCGGCCCAGCGCGCTAAATCCGCAGTTTTTTCGATGTTCAAATGGTACATCGTCATCGAGTCGAGGATCGCATCAACTGTGCGCTCCTCTTCAGCGTTGAGGTTTTTCTTGCTTAGCCAATCTTCTGCGCTCAGTGTTCTGACTGCTGGAGCGGTTTGAACAGCCTGACCGTTGTTTTTCGTTTGTGCCTGTTCCGCGGCTTTGTTTTGTGAGCTGCTTGAAGACAGCGATTCTGTCGCGGGTTTGCAGGCGGCCAGTGATGCGACGATCGGAAGTAAATAGCAGGCCAATAGTTTTGTTTTTGCCGATACTGACATGAACGACCTCCGTCAAAAGACACTCTACGTCATGTCGGCAGAATTTTGGCAATTCTTTAATAATTCGAACAAAGCTCTGTTATTAAATAAGATTGTGCTTAGGTTTTGCTTCGAGCTCGATGAGTCGACGTCGAACTAGAGGGCGTTCACTTCAATGGAATCATGACGCTTCAGACTTATCTTACTTAATCTCAGTTCTCGGTTAGACTGTTGGCAACGATCTACGATAACTGAGAAAAAGGGCCCAATCTGTCATGGCCGGACAACATCACTGTTCATTTGTTGCACGCATGAATTGGCGCCGCTCGGGCGCATCTGTACACCCATCGGTTCATGTTCTTAGCCTCCAACAAAATTGCACATCTGCGGCTTCAAATCAGACAATCGCATGGATTGTCGGTACCGGCGGAGCTCATGCCGGCGAAGATTTCAGATTGACGCAAGGAGAGTCAGTCATTGGCTCCGGATGGGACGCAGACATTGTCTTAACCTCTCCCGAGGTCAGCAGAACTCACGCAAAAATCAGCAGCACCAATCATTTGTGTGTTCTCGAGGATCTTGGCAGCGGGTCGGGAACATTTGTCAACGGCGAGCGCTGCGACGATCCGCGTGCTCTCAATCATCGTGATGTCATCAAGATTGGCATGGGTGAATTCATTTATTTTGCACTTGATCCCGAGGCTGCCCAAATTCAGGCGGTGAAACCCAAAACTGTATCCAGTCCCTCCGGCAATGTTCAGCCGGGACGGGCTGCTGTCGTCGGATGGCTTGTGTGTCAGTCGGGAGAACTGAGCGGGCTGGATTTCAGACTGACAGCAGGTGTGAATCGTGTCGGAAGTTTGAGCGGGCTGGAAGTGACTATCCCCGATCCGAATCTCAATTCCATTCACATGAATCTCGAGTGCACTGCAGAGCGAATTTACATGCGTCCGATGTCGGCCGGTCTGCAATTGATCCGCAATAATCAAATGATTGATGCTGGAGTTCTCAAAGATGATGATTTGATTCGCTGCGGCTCGTTGATCCTCCGTTTCAGGAGCTACTCATGATCGGCATCCGTCAGGTTTTGGCGTTTCTGGCGTGTACTTTTTTATGCTTATCATCGGCCCGCGCGCAGGTGACGCCCGCTGCCGGCGAGGAAAAACTCAAGCGCAACGTTGTTGTCCGGGCGCATGAAGTGTTCGACAAGCGCAAGTTAAGGCTGTTTGTCGTTGTTGATGAGGCAGACACAGAAGGGCGGTATCTGCTCAACACGCTGGACGCGAGGTCGTTCAGGCTGTTTGGCAAGGACAGCGAGGATGCTCCTGTCGAGGTTCTTTCTTTGAGCACGATTGTGACCAAATCACCGCCCGTGCTGCGCGAGACTGCGATTATTTTTGAGTCAAGCGCCGAACTGACGCAACAGCAGTCCGATGGAATTCGTAAAGCAGTCGCATCTTTTCTTGGTGGATATAGATCGGATGTGCTGTCGGTGCGGATGGGAAATGAAGAGAATTCCAGCCGACTGGCGTGGATTTCTCCAACCCAGTCGGAAAATCCGCGCGCCATCCAACGCTCTGTTCTGGACTCTCCCGTTCTGGCCGGTGCGCGCGGCCTGACGCCGGTATTGTGTGATGGCATCCGTGATCTGAACGTGGTCGACTCGCAAGGCAACGGCCCGCATGTTCAGCGCAATGTGATAGTTGTTTCGTCCGATATGCCAGCGGAAACTAAAAGCTTCGCCGAAATGGCGAAATGTCTTTCAGAAGCCGACGATATCGGAGCGCGAGTCTTTTGGGTTAAACTGAGGTCCGCGCCGTTCGCAGGGGAAGGCCTCGGAAAATTTGCCAAGGTTCTGTCTGCTGGAGTCTCTAAGTCGAGTGGCTTCATCCACTCAATTCCGCTGTCTGCCGACCCGTTGCCGGCATTGAACAATGTGCGTTCGTATCTGGATGACGAATACATTCTTGAGTTCGACTTGGATCGCCTGAAACCCTACTCAGACACGATTGAGCTTGAATTGACGGCGAATTATCACGGAAACATCATAAAAAGTGGATTTTTCGCAGCCGAGGGATTCACTCCTTACCCCTCACCCGAGGACATTGCACAGCAGGCGAGAATTCAGGATGCCTCCCGTCGCAAGGAATTTTTCACCGTCGGTCTGATAGTTGGAATTTTGTCGCTGACCGGCATATTTTTTTGGTTTCGTTTGAAGAAGAACGTTCACGTTTGTCAGGAATGTTCGTTTGTTGTGGCACGCAATTTTCAGGACTGCCCGTTTCGCAATCCAAAGTGTTACGGCCGACTGAGTGTTATCCACGGACCTCTGTTGGGCAAAGTTTTTCCGCTTTTTTCCGGCGAAAATTCATTGGGAAGCCGGCGTTCCAGCATGGTACGTTTAAGGGGGAGAGGTATCTCCGCAGATCATGCCAAGATTGTACTGAGCAAGCGAAAAGCTCTTTACTCTCCGGTGAAGGGGAGCGAATGCCGCATCAACGGCGTCGCTGCGGTCGAGCCTCGTCTGCTTGGTTCCGGCAGCGTCATCAGGATTGGTGATTGTGTTTGCCGCGTGGATTTTAAAGAGGGTGAATGAAAGTCCGATTTATCGTCAGGTTCATCGCAGGGCCGTTGCACGACCGCACCTTTGAAATCGGTGACGGTGAGGCAAAGATGATCGGCAAAGGCGAAAGCTGCGATATCAAAATTGCCGATGATGTGATGGTCAGCCGCTCGCACTCACGTCTCAGTCTTGAACGCGGTCTTCTCTGGATAGAAGACTTGGGGAGCCGCAACGGCACCTATATTAACAACAAGAAAATAGATAAAAAAACGCTGTTGCGCTCGGGCGACAAAGTGAACATAGGGCAGGTGAGCACATTTCAGTGTTCACAGTGGAATGCGCTGGAGCCCTCGCGTTTTGCAAGTGCCGTCATGACGAGAGTGACGGATATGTCCAAATACATCCGTCGTCGCCCCAAACGTTCTTTGCTGCCGCAGTTTTTTTTGATGCAGCTGCTGGTTGCGGTAGTCATAGGCGGTGCATGGTTCGCAGGCAAGAGGTACAAACTTCGTGCATCAAAGCCTGCGCAGGAGTCGCGACCCGCTGAACAGACTCTCGCAGCCGTTCCCCAACCCGCTGCGGTGCAGACGCTGACTGCTCCTCCCGAGGTGGCAAGGAACTTCATATGGGATGAGATTGTCACTATCTCGCGTCGCTTCGGCGACACTCCGCCTTCTGCGCTGGACGCACAGTTTCAGAAAAAGGTTGAAGAATGGATTGAGCGCTTCACCCGCCGTGACGCCCATAAGGCATTGTTCGAAAAGAAGAGAAAGTATTGGCCGGAAATAGAATCCGCTCTGCAGAAAGAAGGCCTTCCCGTTGAGCTCGGCTATCTGGTCTGGGTTGAATCCGAGTTCAACATCAATGCGCTCAGTCCGGTCGGAGCGCTCGGATTGTGGCAGTTCATGCCAGGAACTGCGCGCGACTTTGGACTCAGGGTTGATCCCGGTGCAAAAATTGATGAGCGATTGAACGTTGAGAAGAGCTCTAAGGCAGCGGCTGAATATCTTTCAATGCTGCTCAAACAATTTGGAACCGACCGTTACATGCTGGCCATCGCATCTTACAATGCGGGTCAGAACAAGGTGCAGCGCAAGACTCTCGCCGCTCGCATCAGGCGCGCGCCCAAGCCTGATTTTTGGGCCCTGCGCGATCAACTTCCGCAGGAGACGGTGGATTATGTGCCGAAAGTTCTCGCGGCCATCATCATCAACCGCAATCCGGATCGCTGGTGATCTCAACAAAGAAACAATCCTTTTGCCAGTCCTTGAATTCCTGCTTGAAATTTCTCTGTTGCAATTGCTTTTCTGCGAGTTCGCCACTTGCTTCACAGAGCAGGATCTTAGCATGGCCCTTGTAGTATCTGGGGCGCGCCAGAAGTCGGCCTTTGCTGGACGTTTGCCCGCACGGCGTGTTCGACTGTTGCCGGCGTTGGAGAACTAAAAAGCTGACCGGCAGACTGCGCAAATCGATACCCAATTCCCTCGCAAGGTGTGTCCAATCCGCATCCTGAAACAGACCTGCCGGCGGTGGAGCGAAGAAGTGACACCAGTCGCGTTCTCTGCCTTCCAGAGGGCAAGTGCCGGAGTGAGGGCAGGGTGCGACAACCTCGAAGTCATCGCTCAATTCCCTGCGCACCTGAATGAGCCGTTGCGAGCACAGGGGAATTCCCGGCTCAACCCAGATCAGTGCCGATGCCGAGCGGACGGAGTTGAGCAAATTTTGCAAGTCTGCGGGTGAGATCTCTGTCAGGATATGACTGATAAGCACAAGATCAGCAGAATCGATTTTGAGTTGATTTGGTGAATGGCCCGAGACCCGAGCTGCCGGCGCATGGGAAGAGAGTTTGCGAGCAGCAAAAGCGCGCGCCCGTTCGGAGCGGTCGGAGCAGACGATTTCCTGAGGTGACCACTCCGGGCGCAGACTCAGCAGCGTTTCAGCGGCCACTCCGCTTCCACAGCCCCAGTCGGTCCATCGCTGGATCAGTGCAGGCGGCGACCACCCACGCTGGACCAGCTCCCCGATAACGGCCTGCCACTTCCAGCCGATTCGTCTTGCATAGGTGTTGTCATAGAGCTCCAACAGCGCATCATCTTGCCAGTAGTCGGCCAGCCCGCCACGGGTCGGGGCCTCAAGAAAAAGTTGCCTCAGTCGTTGAAGATCTTTGACTTCGGTGCGAGTTTTTGAAACACCCTGAGGCATAAAGGCTCCCTGCGCGTTGCCATGCTTGAGCGAGGATTCCGATGACTGCGACACAACTCACTTTTGCTGAGAAAGCTGAACGGCACTGGACGCCGGAGCGCATCCGCAAAGTCACGGCCGGTAAAAAATACATGGTTGATCCGCTGAAGGGAAGTGAGCTCTTGCGTGCCATAGGTCTTCTCAATGGCGATGCGAGCATGCCTGCCGATGCGGTTCGGAAATATGCACAAATCAATCACATGATTCAGCTGCTCGAGCCTATGATCGTCGATCTCGGCTCGCGCTTTGCCAGCGTGAAAATTCTTGATTGCGGTTGCGGGAACTCGTACCTGACAATTCTGCTGGCATGGTGCTTTCGCCATGTCTGGCAAAAGAAGGCGCAGATTATTGGAATAGACACGCGCGCGGATGTTATCGCGAAATCGGCGCGGCGTGCTTCCGAGCTCGGTTTGGACGACCTGTTGCAGTTTGAAACCGTGAGTGTGCAGGATTATGCTGCCCGTCGTGCAAGCACTCAGTCGGCCGAAGAACGCAAGGCGTCGCGCCCGCATTTTGTTGTTGCATTGCATGCCTGCGACACCGCCACTGACGACGCTCTTGCACTGGCGTTTGCTGAGCGCTCCGATGCATTCGCCGTGGCACCCTGCTGTCAGGCGGAATTGGCCGGACACTGGCGCCAGAAGTCGGCCGAGAATTTTAAAAATGCATTTGCCGTGTTGATGAATTCGCCCGAGCTGCGCCGCGATTCCTGTAGTACATTTACAGACGCCATGAGAGTTTTGCTCGCGCGTGGAAGCGGATATGAAGTGACCACGACTGAGTTTGTTCCGTCCGCCCACACGCCCAAAAATCGTCTGATTACCGGAACTCGCCGCGGTGCCTATATGGAATCTGCAATCAGTGAATACGTCCAGCTGACGCAAGCACTCGGAGCCGGTATCGCCCTGCAGAACAGGCTTCCCGCCGAAGCCGCGGAACTTTTGGCTCAAAAGATTTTACGATAAATGTGGCAATAGGGCGTTTTGGCCTGATGGAAATAGTACTTTTGGTGTTCTGCTTCAGCCGGCCAAAAGCGGGCATTTTCGCGCAGCTGAGTTGCAACCGCGTATCCCTTGCTTTGCAGAAGTCCAAACAGCTTTTCTGCGACCGCATGATCTTCGGTGTGACGCAAAAACAGCGCTGAGAGATATTGCGGACCGATGTCCGGACCCTGTCCGTTGGTTTGCGTGAAGTCATGTGTTTCAAAGAAGAGTCTGCAAAGGTCTTCGTAGCTGACCAGTGTGGGATTGAACGTGACCTCGCAGCACTCGAGATGTCCTGTGGCTCCTGCACAAACCTGCTTGTAGCTGGGAGATTCCGTGTGTCCGCCGGCAAATCCAACACGGGTGGCGAGTACTCCCGGCAATTTGGCAAAGTGATATTCGGTTCCCCAAAAGCATCCAGAGGCAAACAGGGCGACCTCTGTTGGCTGCTGCTCTGCAGCCTTGAAATTCAAGCTAATCGAATTAACGCAATGGCGGATGTTTTTTGAGGTGAAACCTTCACCTTCGAAAACATGCCCAAGGTGTCCGCTGCAGGCGGCACAGACAATTTCAGTACGACGTCCATCTCCATCGGGGATGCGCTTGACCGCTCCCTTTATTTCATCATCGAAACTCGGCCAGCCGCAGTGGGAGGGAAACTTGTCTTGCGAACGATAGAGTTTCGCGTCGCATTTTTTGCAATGATAACTGCCTTCGGAGATGTTGTTGCAATACTCTCCTGTGAATGGCTTTTCGGTTCCCTTTTGTTCTATGACATATCGCTCGAATGTGGAAAGCGGCCGTGCCGTTTTGTTATCGCTCATGATGCCTGCGCTTGCTCCTCGGTGTTTTCAGCCGGAACCGCAATTTCATAGATGGTGACCAGAGCATTGCGGCCTTTGACCCTCACGGAATCCAACATGCGGGTGTTGAATTCCTTCGTTTCCAAGGCATTCATATGCTGCAAAACGTCTTCACTGACAACGATTTGAGCCGAATATTGCTTTGTCAGCGACTCAAGGCGCGAAGCGAGATTGACGGCGTCGGACATCACAGTTCCCGATAGCCGCTCGGCGTAACCGACAATCCCAAGAACCAGCGTGCCGTAGTGAATGCCAACTCCGATACAGATATCTTGACTCAGCAAACCGGACCATTTGTCATTGAAGGCACGCAGGGCGATTTGCATGTCCACAGCACAGCGGGCCGCATGGACAGGCGATTCCGGAAACAGCGCCATAATCGCATCACCAATGTACTTGTCGATAAAGCCGCCGTGATGACGGATGATTGGGCCAATCTGAGTAAGAAAGTTGTTGATGAATTCAAAGTTCTGAGCAGGGGTCATTCCCTCGGAGATTTGCGTGAAATTTCTGATGTCGGCGAACATCACGCACATTTCAGTTTCGATGTGGTCTCCGAGATTGAAGTCGACGAGACTTTCTGAATTGAGCAGCCGCAAAAAGTCGCGCGGTACGAAGCGCATCGACGCCTGATGCATTTTTTCAAGATTTGATGCCGCTTCCTGTGTTTCAAGATGATTTGCGAGAGCATTCGCTATCGTCGTCAGAAAGTGCTCTTCCTCTTCGGTGAGTGTCTCCTGCTTGACGTTGTCAAAGCGCAGGACGCCGCGGTACGTTGTCGCGCCGTGCAGCGGAATGTAGAGGCTCCTGTAGGTGAGTGTTATGTGCATCTGATATTGTTCGGTCGTCCATTTGTTATTTTGAATGAATTCAAAGGGAGACTCCGTGGCGGTCGGCAGAGCCTCACGGATCGCCTTGGCGGCAATGTCGACGGCCTCATAGGGACTCAGCGCACGTTGCATTGAAAGAACTCCAGTAAATAGAGCCTCAAGACGATCCTTCATGTCGCGTCCGTAACTGAGCGATGTGCGCGTCTTCATACCAAGAAAAAATGCTGTCAGGGCTGTCTGGCTGGGAAGAAAAAACAGGTCTTCGGATTTGAGAATTTTTTGTGTCGGCTGAATCAATTCCTTAAGATTAGACGCACCAAAGATTAGCAGAGGCAGAAAGACACAGACGAGCCTTGCGAAGTAGGATGGCGTTCCGAAGTCGTCGGTTGTGCTCTGAAAACCAGAGTGAACCACGTGACCCATGTGAATAGCTCGGCTCTGTCGAACATAAAAACCGCTCATGAGTGCAATGCATCCCAGACCTCCGCCAAGCGCATCGCGCCACAGATGCGACTGGATTAGGAATGTCTGTGGTGACTGTTTCGCAACGGCGGAGGCGGCGACAAAAAGCAGAGAACACAAAACTGAAATTGCGATTGTGGCTGGTTTGCCCCATTCATCACCCGACGCTGCGCAGTAAGCATAACGCACCAGCATTGTCAGAATGACACCCTCGAGCATAATGCACAGTGTGCACAAAACTGTTCTGATGACAGGGTCTGTCACGATCGACTGCTGAATGAAGATGATGCAACCGGCATACAAGACCATCCAGAGAGCATAATCGGAAAGTGTGTTGAGGAGTTTTTGTCCGCGAAAAACGAAGCGGAAGGCGATCACAAAAATCGGCATCAGCAGTGAAATGAGATTCCACAGAACGACAGAAGAGAGTGTGAGTTGATCCAAGGACATCAGCTCGTGAAGATATTGGTTCTCTGTCAGCACTATGGGCCAGCGTGCTGGCCCAATGTCGGTGCTTTGGCCAATGGCGATGAAGTATTCCAACCTATTTTTTTCTGGAACAACCTCGTAGCCGGAAAAACGGTTTTGCGCGAAACAGCTCATTTGTTCGGGCTGGTTGATAGGATCAAAATCCGGACTACCCGCCCCGCCGACGCGTGGCTCGCATTCTGTTGATCCCAGCGTGACAAGCTGGGCCTGTGATGGCCACTCTGGATTGATCGAAGAAACGCGCGCGCCCAGCCAGTCTTTCTCTGGTCCGTTAAGGATTCTGCTCAGGACGAGCAGTGTTGGCCGCTCAGTATGTTCGACAATGCGTTTGCGGATGTCACTGCTGAGAGGAATTTTGACCCGCGAAACAAGTTGCGGTTGCCCGGCGGTGGCCTCAACTGCAACCTGTTTGCAGTTTTCCAAATCGGATTTGAAAGTCGGGCAGCGGTAGGCGCGCAGTGTCCAGTCGCTCAGCTTGACCACGCGTCCCTGATTGACGAGCCGGTTGAGCCTGCTTTCAACGTCAAAGTATCGGGCAACCAAATTGAGCGCACTGCCCAAGCTTAAAATAAGCAGGAGCCATGCGAGAGCCTGTCCATAGCGGCGATGGATTTTTGCCGCATCGCGCTGAGAAGCTGGCGTTATGGAGTTGACCGGTTCTTCCATGCAGGTCTGATTCTCCGCCTCGGTGGATTGTCATCAGTGACAATCCACCACAGGGAGTCATCGGCACGTTGAGTTTTTGGACGACTGCACTTCTTGCCCGCCTGTGCTGGGGATGACGGCAAGACCACCTGAGACGGGACGGTCTTGAACCGTGCTCAACATGAAAATTGGCCACAATCCAAACGCAGATACAGTCGTTCCACTGTCACCGGCGCCAAGAAAGTATCGCGCAGAATAAGGCGAGTAGTGAGTCTGCGGGAATGCCACCGAGCCGTATTTTGCCTTTTCGGAGTCCGGTAGCCAATTGGGAACTTGAGTTGTGAAGTTGAGGTGCGCCTGCATCAGAGCCAAATCCTGGGTGAGCACACCGACAGTAGGGACCTTCTCCGGGTCGGCCAGAGGAGCGCAATAACCAGTCTCGTCGTTTGCTCCATTAGCCGTGCAGTAGCTTATTTCGACATGTCCCGCTCCCATTAGGCGGGCTGCCAGTTCTGCAGGGTGGTCGGGCTGTTCTGCGGGATTAATGAAAAGCGATGCAAAAGGGATGCCAACAGGCCTTCCAGTTTCTATCATTTCGCGATTGCTCAGCGTTATTTTCTTTGTTGTTGACTGAATTTCCGATTTGACAAATGAGACATCCGTGAAAGCAATACCCTGCAGCAGACCGGCGTATTCCTTGTAACCGTTGTACAGGCGTCCCATGCCGGCAGGAATACAATTCAGGTAATTCAACCGAGCGATGAGATTGTTGTGAAAAATCGCTGATTGAGCAGCCTCTTCGCTGCCGTAAATAATTATTTTGGCCTCGCGGGAGAGGTTCCTTTCCAAGCGATGGAAATTGTCCTGAGTAATCGAAGGTTTTGTTTTGAAAGCACACCTTAGTTGTAAATCAGAGTCGATTTCCTCGACCACGACGTAGTTGTTGGCAGCGACTACATCGACGTTTTTACCGTCGGCCACAGAGGTGAACGAGTTTAACATGCCGTCGAGAATCCTACCGCTGGCACCTCCATCAGAGCACAACTCTGCAGACGTTCCGCCGCAGAAGTTGGTATTGTAATCACGCAAGGCAGCCATTGGCATGCTGAGAGCCAGCGAGGCCGAGTCGCGCATTCGCTTCATCACCAGCAATGGTGAGACAGATGCCAGCCTCAGGCTTGCCTTGATGTTCTCATGCTCCAGCTGCGCCTGTAAATTTGCTTTTTCGACGTCAGCTGCAGCTGCTGATGCTGGCGGCGCAGGACAAACACCGACTTCGTTGTCACGAAGATCTGTGCATTTTACATTATCTCGATCAAATTTCTTTCCAATGAGTGTGCACTTGGATTCCTGTAAAGCGAATTCCATCAGACTCATGTTCAAAAATGAACTGTCGCCCTGTCCTGCGGTCGCATTAAAATTTGGAAAAACAAATTTAAAAATATCGACAAAACCGGCGTCCATGGACTTGTTATAAATCCAGGTTGTGACGTAATTTTTATTCATTGATTGAGCGAAAACATCCGTAAATGAAAATCCTGGATGCGTCTGCGAATAGCTACAAGAGTTGACGCCTGCAGGTGGGGAAAACGGTTGCGTGCCCGCAGTAATTTCGGGGATAAAATGTTTTTTCCCCTGCCCGGCAAGCTGAGCCATAAATTCGATTGCTTTGCTTTTCTGAAAGTTCTCAACGTTGCTCAAATGCTTTTTTTGATTCTCATCGGCCGGAGAACTGAGTTGGATGGGAACAATCACCATGTCCTGCTGCGAAAAACAAAGTTTGTGGCGTCCTGTGTTGAGCGACTTGGTGCGGAAAAGTTCCGTTATCAGTCGTTTGTTTTTAGACCTGTATTTAATTTTTTGACCTTCTGTTAGCGGATTAAAAACCTCTAAGATGAAAGCGGACAGTGCAGAATCGTTCTCGATGGTTGAGACTTCCGGAAACTCATCCGCTATGCGCTGCCTGAGCTTTTCGTCAGCATTGCAAACGTCAAGCACCTGCTCATCGAGAAACACCGATGTCTTGCTGAATTCACGTCCGACAACCTGCTGTGTTGCCGGCGAATTCAGTTTGTCGACATCTGCAAAAAACCGCTCGTACATTGCTGTCACAGGTGTTTTGTAGCTGAAATTCAGCGGCGTTCCGTCTTCCGTGTAGGCAACAAGAGTTTGCGGTGTGGTCAGCATCGATCGATAAAGTTGATATCTGGTCTTCATGTCTTTCAGCAGACTGCGCACTGGCTCAATGCCGATGGCAGGATTGCTGAGTACCTGATTTCTGACCCTTGAATCCCAAACGCGATAAAAGCAGTGCGCTGAAGTATGCAGCTCAAGATTTTGTCCGCCGCCTACCACTTCCAGTTGCAGTTGCGAAAAATTAATTGGAGTTGCAGCTTCAACGCGCTCTCCTGAGGCGAGTTTGTGATAAGCGTTGAGTTTATGCATCAGGCGCGCGTTGCACCGGGATTCTATTGAGATTTTGTCGGCGGTCGCTTTGAAAATAAGCAGAACTGCACTCGGATCATAGTTTTCTGGTTTGCCAGCCGCGATGACAGGGTCAGTCATTGCCTTCAGATTGCTACAGTTGCTGCTGCGCGTTGAACGGGACGTGCCGCACGCAGCAATGAGAACCGCCCCGGCTGTAACAAGACTGGTGTGCCACCGCACGTTATTTACCTCCGCTTCGCCCATTCCCATCTAAGGCTCATCGGAGGCCCAGAGACAAATATTAACCACCTTGTTTAATTATTCTAGGTACTCAATATCTCTGCAATAAATCGCAATAATTATTTGATTCTTCTGAGCGAGTCGGAGGTGTCCGGCTGTGACTCCGGCCCGATGCCGGCCAAAATGCCACGTGCCATTCCTACAAGGCTTGCAGAGTTTTCCAGACCATATTCCGAATGTTCTGCGGCCCCCGAACTCGTATGCGGAATCTCGAGTAGGTCGCTGACCAGTTGTCGGGGTGTTGCATAGCAGCGCAATGCAGTCGCTGTTGCAGTGTAGCTGTCCCGCTCTTCAAAACGTATGGGGATTATAAGACCCTTCCGTTCCAATCTTTCTTGGTGCTCCTCCAGTTCATCGAGACTGATTTCAAGATGGGCGGCGACGTCGGCATGAGCGATCGGACGGCGCTGCTGGTTGAATGCTTCAATGTAGTATTCAAGCGTGCGGACGCAGTTGAGAATCGTTTCATGTGGAATTTGCCACGGGTGGTGGTTTGCTTTTGAACGCACTGTATCGAGATATCTTTCGACGGCCGAACAGGTGCACGCGCCAAAAAGAATTCCCAGCCAGACCAGTCGCACCCAAATCAAGAACACCAACACCATCAACGGCAAGCTGCCGTACAATTGCAGATTTGTTCGGTTTGAAAAGACAAACGATGCGTATTGCACATTGATGGTTGCGAGCAGCTGAAAAATGATATGGGTTGTGATTGCACCCCAAAATGCCGAAACGAGACGGGGCTTTCGCTCTGGCAGCACAACAAACAAACTGCCAAAGCCAATAATCTGAACTAAATGTCCGACGGAAAACCGCAGTGCATCCACCAGACCAAATTGGCTGAGCAGACTTCCCGAAGAAGTGAAGGCAGTCAGCAGTTCAGAGGATTTTGCTGTGCTCAGAACAATGACCAGCGGAGTTGCCGAGAGCATGATCCAGTAGCTCCCGATTCTCTTAAATAGCGATCTGCGATCGCGAGCTTCAAAGATCCTATTGAAACTCTGTTCAATATTCATCATCAGGGCGAGAACGGTTGCAAAAAGGGTGACAAACGAGACCACACCGAGTGTGCCTGTCTGCAGATTGCTTACAAAACTGTCAATGAAAGTGTTCAGCTGCGCGGCGACGGGGGCAGGGAAGTTCTGCTGTAGAATTGGTTTGAGTGTGTTTTCGAGAAACTTTTGCAGACCGCCGAAGAGTTTAAAAAACGTGAAGGAGATTGCCAGCAGCGGGACAAGTGAAAGAATAAATGTAAATGAAAGTGCGCGAGAATCAGTGGCGATATCGAATCGTTTTGCACGTTCTGCCGCATCGTGGAGAATGCGCAGAATCAGCCATCGCCAGTTGAGCTTGGTCTGATCTGCAAGCCGCACGCGCAATAATCTGTACCAATACACAGGGCGCACTGCCGCCATGATAGCCACCTTTTGAAACGGGTGTGACTTCCTTTACCTTGGCAAATTATCAAAAATAAGCGTTTAGTTATGCGGAAAAAATGTCGCCTGCGTCGGTGCTCCGGACTGCCCGTCGATCCGTCACGGGGATGACACCCGTGAGGGGATATGTTTCGTTAATCTGATTGGGTATTTCGTGCTGCGGAGGATGCGTGAACTTAAGACAACTGCCACGAACGTTGAAAATATTTGCAGGTGTGGTGGGCAGTTTTGTAGTGCTCCTTCTGGGCATTGTGGTTGCCATCAAGAGTCCGTTCGTCATGAATCGGGTTCTCCCGCCTATCCAGAGCCGTCTCGAGAAAGATTTCAATCTCAAAACGAAGATATCTCAGCTTTCACTTGATCCATTTGCACGGGTGTCCCTTGAGGGAGTCAGCGCCGAGTGGACCGATCCACAAATGGGACAAGCAAAAGTTGAGGTGGAAAGCGTACTTGTCAGTTTTTCTTTTTGGGAGCTTCTCAGGCGTAATTTGCAGGTTTCCGCCATTGAGGTGGTATCCCCGCGCATTTCGGGTGAGTTGAATCTGCCGCAAAGCAGCGCAAGTCAGAGTCCTTCAAACCCATTGCCGATGATCAGAAGTCTGTTGATGAATCCGCCCGCCAGTGTGAACCTGAGTTCTTTCTCTGTGCGCGGACTTTCGATGGACGTCAAAGTCAAGCAGGGCAAGTTGATTGCATCTGCAAAACTCGATGACCTTTCGCTGACGGCCTCGCTTCGACTTGCGATGAGCCGGTTGAATGCAGGTCTGAAGTTTTCTCTGGGAAATGCATCAGACAGTCTCGGCAAAATCAAATTGGAGGCGAAGAATATTGCGCCTGACCTGCCGCTCGTCTTCTTGGAAAGTGATGTGTCACTTTCGGGCACCGCCGATACCGAGCTTTCGTTTACTGATCCGGCAAATCCATTTTTAGCCATCGGTGGAGTGTCGCTCGACATTCTTGCCCGCAAACTTCAGACAAATCTCAAAATGAGCAAGGCAGCGCAGGCTGAGGCTGCTCTGACCGAGTTGAAGGTGGCGAGTCGCCTGCCCGAGACATTACGTCTTTCCTTGCGCGAAATTTACCAGCTAGAAAGCCTTACGGGTGAGCAGTTTGCCAGTCAGCTGCAATCAAAATTATTGCAGATGGTCAAGCAAATTTCTCTTTCTGCCGACGCTTCGCTGCAGCTCAGCGGGCTGCAGGCCGCAGCTCGTATGCCTGCGTCGGGAGTGGATGCGGCGCTGCGTCTGAATGTTGAACTACCGCTCCAGCTCAAACTGACTCCTGAAGATTTTCTGCTTTCGTCGGACGGTAGGAAAATCACGCTTGATTTCGAAGAGCTCAAGTTGAAAGGAACCGCGTTTCAGAGTTTAAACCAAAACATAAAGTCCGAATTGTTGGCTGGTTTGCGCGTGAACACTCCCGTGCGTCTTGCGATGAAGGCACCGTCACTGAGCAAGAATGACAAGCCGCTCGATGGGGCACGTCTCGTCGGTCTTTCCCTCGAACCTGATGTCGCTTGGGGGCAACCGTCAGAAAGACTTGTCGGCGCAAAAGTCAACCTGATCCACGAGGCGTCCGGTTCGCTAGCACTCAAGGCCGAGAGCGAGATATTCGTGAAGGACAGGATGTTCGCGCTGATACCTGCCCTCAAGCCCGTCGCCGAGGCGTTGGGACAACTGAAAATACAGGCCGACGTTGATACATCACTTTCAACTCAATGGCGGGACCTGCAGGGCATTGTTGATTCGATGCTTGCAGGTGTGCGGAAACTCACAGTCGATTACAAAATTAAAATCGAACAGCTGACGCTGCCGCCCAAAAATTCTCCGACTGCATTGCAGCTGGCAGGAGGAGTTGTTGCGCTCGGCAGGGCTGAAATTCCGCAGCCGTCGGCATTGAAGCAGGTCAGCCTGACTGCCGATGTTGGTTGGGCAGGCGCGCCGCTGCTGAAAAACAAGGTGACAATCAGCAATCTACCCAAGCGTTTGGTGGTCAGGGGTGAAACGGACGTCGCCGCGCTCCTCCGCCTGCGAAAGATCACTCCGCTGGCAGAGCAACTGGGAATGCTCGGCGGCACCCTTATAAGCACCAAATGGCTTGCCGCGCTGCCGCACGATGCACAGACGATTTTGCAAGCAAGACTTCCGCCTCTTGAGCGGATGAATGCGGAAGCCACAGTGGATGCTGAGATTCGTTTTGCCGAGAAACCCATTCAACCTGTCTTCGAAAAAAATGTTCTACAGATTGAGGGGCCTCTGAAAGCAAAAGTGCAGGCGACTCTTGGCCGTGGAAATGTTAATCTGATTGCGGATTATAATCTGCCGAAGGCTGGACTACCGGCACTGGCCCTCGTGGACGTACTCAAAGGGCGAGTCAACGCGCGCACAAAAATTGATTTGCAGGGCGGGGTTGATGTTTCGCTGCAAACGGATATTGCCGCTGTATATCCATCCAAATCGATGAATCTACCCGAGGAAGTGTTGCCTTATCTGAACTCGATTTCAGCGAATTTCGATCTGCAGTCGGACGTCAAATCACGAGTCGATGTCCGAAGCGGAACTGTCAGCACAGGCAAGGATAAATTCCGTGTGAATTTTCGCGGTGGAACTGACATCAAAGCAACAAACAGCCGCTTCGACGGACAGCTGTCGATCACGCCGCCAAAGGTATTTAAATATGGCATCCGTGCTCAGGACAAAGTGTCGCTTGACGGTGTTGTGCAGGTGGCATGGGAACTCACTCAAAAAGAACAGAAGGCGGTGCGGCTGCGTGGTGAGGCAAGCCTGGAAAACTTCTCGGCACAACACCAGCTCGGCGGGCTGCGCAATGCAAACGGACGCATACCCTTCCAGCAGGAACTCGAATTGCCGAACTTCAAGAGCCTGCGCTGGTCGTATCTGATTCAGGACAATCCCTTCAAACGTGTCGATGCATCGAAGTTTGTTCCTCTGATGTCCGAGGACTCATTTCTTGTGATTGATGAATTGAATGCAATCGAGAAAAAATTCGGACCCTTGCGCGGGCGCTTTTCTCTCAAACAAAATATGCTCACCATCGACCGTCTCGATGCGGATGTGTTTGAGGGTGTATTGGCGGGGCAGGGATTTGTCGACATTCAGCCAACCCGCCTGATGGCAGGATTGCAGGGTCGCGTAACGAAATTGAACACCGCCTTGCTTGCAGCCAAGCCGGAAAAGGCGACGCCTGCGCCGCTCAGTGCACGCATGGCATTGGTGGTGGATCTATCCAAGTCGCTTGTTGAGGGACGTGTGGACGTGACTGAAATAGGAAAGAATCAACTTTTGGCCATGACAGACGTGTTGGACCCGACAGGCGCCGACGCCATGCTCAACAAGGCAAGGCTGGCACTTTCGGCAGGGTATCCGACCTACGTTGGAATGCAGATGCAGCAGGGGTTTCTTGACCTCGACATTGGACTCGGCGGAATTGTTTCGCAGCAAATAAAGATTCCGAATCTGCCACTCACACCCATCATAAACGCTAAAACTCAGGACATTGTTAAAACATTGAGAGAGGTACCCATACAATGAATAAAGTAACACTCACTATTTTATTGGGCGGACTTTGTTCCGCATGCGTCCCCACGCTGGTTGTCATCGACCGGACAACGCTGATCGAAGAAGAAAGCGCCGGTGACTGGCCGGACCTCGAAAAATCCGCTCAGCAAAAGGCTGTCGATTTTCGTCCCGTCGTCTTGCCGCCGGCCTCCACCGAGAAGCGCAAAGAGCGCGCCTATCAGGTCATGGACGGCGACTATTCATTGAGCAAAAAATCTCAGCGCTGAGGACGAGCATGCAAGGCAATCCTTCAATTCTGTTATCCGCACTGAATTCGGCAGTCCTCCGGCTGGCGGTAGTACCGTTGGCAATCGTGAGTTTTGCTGCCCAAGCAGCCAGCGAACCGGCACAAAAAATGCCGCGGATGGAAAATCTCGAAAAGCTTACCGTCGGTCCCGACAATCATTTTCAGGTGGCCATCGGCGGCGGAGAAGACAAGATCTTTTTCACCCGCAGCTCAAATCTCGCCACCCGTCTATACTGGCGAGGCCTAAAGGGCGCTCAGGCCCTCGGGCAGGTTCAGCCTTTGGTCAGGGCCGAATTCGATACCAAAGATCCCGCAATCAGTTTTGACGGCGCGAAAATCGCATTCACATCCTTCGAGCGACAGGCACGCGGGGATGTCTGCGTGCAGGACGTGGCCGCTGAAAAGGAAAAGCCCTCACAAATATGTGCAGAGGAAAAGGTCGCATCCGAGCAGCCGTTTTGGCTTGACGCGCAAACGGTTGGTTACATCCGTCGACCCATTGGCAAAAGTAATGCGCAATTGGTCAGTTGGGATCTGCGCAGCAAGGAAAAAAAGGTCCTGTTTGAAGATCAGATTTTTTCCGCACATGCCGATGCACAGGGACGATGGATTGTGTTTGCCTCCGTGGACGGCAATGCCGGCCGCACGGGCGGAGAATTTGAACGCCTGTTGAAGGTTTATCGGCGCAAGGACCAACAGTCACATCCGCTGCGCGTTTCGCTGCCCGGACTGTCCGGCTTTCCGCGATTCGATGACAGTGGCGAGTTTTTATATTTCGCGCAGTTTCCAAATGACACCAATTCTGATGCGCGGATAGACGGCAACGACAACGGTGTGCTCTTTCGCGTTCCGTCTGCTGTCCTGCTCGATGGCAAGGGAGTGGTCCTGCCTGAACAACTCACGACCGCCGAACAGAACTGCAATTATCCCGCGCCCGCGCGCGAATTCCTATACATGACCTGCGCATTCGAAGGCACACTGGATGTTTATCGGATTGTCAAAACCGGTCTCATCCCGACCCGCTGGAATGAAAATATTTTATTGGATTCATACCGCACCAGCCGCAGTATTGCCGAGCGCACGCTGATCATCAATACGTTGCGCAACCGCTTCGAGAAGTACCGCAATCTCGATTCGCTTGAAAAAGTGCTCAGCCAGCATTTTCTGACCGGCGAATATCAGGCTGCACTCTATTACTTGAATTTTGTCGAGGCCGCGGCGGCTGCCGGTGAAAAGTCCGGATACGCAGTTGTACGCAATATTCTGGAAATTCTTCAGTACCGTGCACGCGAAAGGCTGGATCAGATTTCCCCTGAGTTCGTCTCGCTTCTGAATGAAAAGAGAAAAATTCTCGAGCGGGAAAAAGGTGCGTTCAAGTCTTTCGCCGATCTTGGCCAGATTTTTATTGATCTCTCGCAACGTGATTTTACAAAGGCAAAAGCACGTTTCTCCAGGGTCAATGTTGCATCGCAGCAATCGCCGCTCGAGCAGTACACATACTTTTTGTTGAGCAGAACCCTGCTCGAGCAGAAGACCATCAGCACTGACGATTGGTATCGCGCCGCCGCTGCCGTTGCGCAGAGCGCAATTCTCAACGACGAAGCCAAGGCATATGTCTCTTCGGTGATGGTTTCAAAAATTGCAGAAGCCCACAAGACTGCCGCGGAGCGTTTGAGCCGCCTGCAGGCGGTTCGGAAGCTGGCCACGCCCGGTACGCTGCTCGATACCCTGCTGACCTCGCAGGATTTTGCACTGCAGGTGGCCGTGGCTGAGGGTGATGCTGCAGAGGACAAGCCCTTTCAGGAATTCAATAAGATTTTCGCCAAGACATCAGACCAGTATTACCTGAACCGAGCGTTGGCCGTTCAGGCTGTGCTGACCCTTGCCGAATTCAACAAGACGCGTGTCATGGGCTTCATTGCAGCGAACTGGCTTGCAGCGGCAAAAATCAGCGACACTGAGTACATGCATGCACGCGATCAGTACGTCGGTGTCGTTCTCGACAAAGCCTATGGCTTCTGGGCGAAGCCCGATACAAAGTCGGCGTCGCAGGTGTTTTACTCATCTGTCCGGCTGACAGACGATCAAGAGGCTCATCTGGGATTTGTGACAACCGTCCTGCAGGAAAACAACCGAAAGCTTTTGGATGAGCGCTATGCCAGTTTGAAAAGCGGCTCATTTACCGCGGCGAATGTTGATTTTGCCAAAGCAGCGGTGATGCTGTTTGACGATTTGTCACGACAAGAGAAGGGCTCTACCGAGCTGCTTGAACAGGCGGAAAAGATTCTTCTCGGAGTACGCGACGACGGCTCGCGTCCTGCGGGCAAGCATCTGCTTTTGGGTTACGTGGCGCATCAAAAACTTTTACGAAAAATGAAGGGTTTTACTTTTGATGAGGAACTCAGCCAAGCCGCGCATCATCAGTACATGATTGCTCTTGATTTGGGGCGGAAGAGTCAGCGTCTGACGGCACAGGTCCTCAATAACCTTGGCATGCTGCATCTGCAGACCGGAAATTTCGGAATGGCGTCAGGATACTTTGCAGCACGCGAGAAAATTGCCTTCGAAAATCCGCAGGCGCACATGTCTTTCTTGTGGAACTTCTCAAAAGCACTTTACCGCAACGGCGAATTTCCCCGTGCTGCCGAGGTTTCACTGCTTGGTTTGACCCTTGCCCAGCAGAATAAAATGCCCGAGGAGGTTCAGTATGCTTGGACCGAACGGACGGCATTCCATATGTCACAGGCAGATCGCTTCAAAGAAGCTGCCGAGTATTACGCGAAATTGTTGTCAGGAATCGAGAAACGGGGCGACGAAAACACGCTCAAGGCATTGCTGATGCAGGGCTGGTCGCTGATGAAGGCGGGGCAAATCAAGCAGGCCGCCAATGCCTTCGACAAGGTCATTGTTCTTGCTGACAAGTCCAAAATGCGCAAGGCGTCGGGTGAGCCCAACGACGTGCTTGAATTCCGCCCGCAACGCTATTCTGCATTGGCCTTTGGCTTACTGACTCAAATGAGCAAGGTACCGGCTGCACGAATCCCATTGCGGGGCAGCCGCATGAAGCTCATGGCCGGTTGGGAAAATTCACTGAGCTCATATGCACTCAGCAAAGAAAATTGGTCGCGTTTTATTTTGAAGGACTGCACATCGCAGGCAACGGACCTCTGGCTCTCGGGCGACCACGCGGGTGCCGGGCGACAGCTCGATGAATGTCTGCAGAGGCTTGCCATTGCTGTCGAAGACTCGGGTGAAACTGCGGATGAAAGTGCCCTCGAGACCTTGCGCGTCACATGGATGCTGGCCTCACGGCTGGCCGAGAAGAATGTTTCTTTGTCGGCAACGTCAATGGATACGTATCTGCTTCTAAGCCGCAGGGCGTTGTCGAAGTTGGATTCACTGGCCGGTGCAAGCCGTCCGATGGCGGTGCGCTGGCTGCGCTTGAGCGCTGAGCAGTCCGTCCTGAGGTCAGCACTTTTGTCCTCAACAAAACCCGCATATATTAAGCCGGCAGACGCAGCGAAAGCATTGCAGCAGATTGCTGCTTCCGATCGTCTTGAACTGCTGAACGCAGACGAACGCCAAACGCTTGCTGTGCATCTGGCGGGACTGCAAGAAAGACTCAATCGCGTGGGACAGGGGAAATGAAATGAAATCGTCTGCAGATTCAATCGTTGGAACAGAGCAACTTCGGCTCAACCGTGGCGGATTCACTTGTCTTCTGTCGCTGGCTTTTTTGCTCGCTTCCTGTGACATGGAAGAAAAAAAAGAAGCCGCACCTGACCTGAGCAAATTTTCGGGTCTCTACTCGTCGTATCTTTCGGGTTGCAAGGAGTGTCACGAGCCTAATAACGTGACCTACAAAGAGCAGGTTCTCAATCTCGATATGTCCAGCGAAGAGACGGCCTACACGTCGCTGACCTCAACGGCCAACATTGCTCGGTGGGCGAGCTTGGGCTGCGATCCGGTTAAGTATGTAAATGCGAGTTCTTCATCGGGTTCAATTCTCTATGCCATTCTCGATGCTGAAACGGCCGATGCGTTCGGCAACGGTGCATGCAAACCACTGAAACACACACGCAGCAACGGCGGTGAGGCAAATGACCCCAGCGCCGAGCAAAAACAGGCCATTAAGGCCTGGATCGACAAAGGCGCCCCTCGCAACTGAGGTCCGCGCCTTTATTTTAAATCAATTGATATATTAATAACGCTGAACAAATGCCTCGAATTTCGCATACAGTTGAGAAGCCGAGTAGGTGGGTTGTCCATAAGGGCTGCCGGGGAACGAGGCCCAAGTTGTGGCAACGCCGTAGGCCGCACGTGAAAAATCGTTGAAGCTCGAAATGTTCATCACCGTGCTGTAAACACCCGCATCCTTGAGCAGCTGTACCGCTGCTTTGTCCTGACTCTCGGGCGTAAAATCACGAAGGGCAAGTCGGTACGCCAAGTTGTCCCATGTCGTAGAAAGAAACTGATAACGGCCAGCAGCATCGGAGCAAAGACTCCCTGAGCAGCGGATTTGCCGTGGGTGGTCGGCGTAACTGTAAAAGCGTGTGAAGGTAAACTGGATGTCGTAGCGATCATCCGTGCCTTCTGCATAACCAATCGTATCAAGAAATGCGCGGACGTTGGCGGTGAACTCGCTGCGCAAACTGGTTTTTGAAATGTGCTTCACAAACACATAACCCTTTTTGAACTGACAGTCCGGCAACGTTTCGGTCAGGTTCACCAAATAGTGGTTTGCATCGTAGCGTGGCTGTTCCGACAAGGTGAGCTTGCGGCCTGCCGGAAGGTTGCACTTTTCGCTGCCAAAGGTCAGCGTTGCCGAGTCATCTTTGCTTATTTTGAGGACTGTATTTTGGCCGGTGATAATGAACTGTTCTTCTGATTCGGCGGTCATGGCACGCGCGTCGGTGCTTTCGATTTGTCCGCAGCCGGTGAGCACGCCTGTAAACACTGAGGCAACAATGAGTATCTTCCGAATCATGGTGTTCTCCCCGTATCGGGTCGTTTGACCCAAATGATGTCGAGCAATTTCGGGGCCACGGAGAAGTCGGTTTTTTTTCAGGAATTTAGAAAATTTTCGGCTGTCAAAGGATTAGACGGTGGTTAGATTTTGCGTTGGGAGAAGATTTAATCGAGCTGACAAACTATAGTGTGTTGGAAGTCTAATCGGGTGTGGTGGGAGTCGGAAATTGAATCTCGTCGGTTACGGCCGACTCCGATGCTGAACCCACAAGTCCTGGGAGGGCAGCGGGGCCGATGATGCGAGCCTTGAATCTGTATTTGATTCCTTCTTTGAGTCCGAAGTCCAGAAAGCTTTCCTCAAGACTATGTTTAAATACGATACCATCGGTTGTTTCACCACAATTTCCTAGTGCTTCTCTAAAGCTTTTTAAGAAGCTCCCATCTGCGTTCAGTATCTGGATTTCTAACTTGACACCTGAAGGAAACGAGCCCGTCGTAGGACAATTAGTGACAAGCACTTTGGCATCAATTTTGGTTGCAGTGATTGTTATTTCCGGCTTGTTTTCAGTAGTCATTTGGAAGCTCACCAGATGGTTGAACTCGGGCCCCAATGGGGTCAAGTATTTTTTTGTACCGCCACTCGCAAGAGTCACGGTAGCCATCACGAGTTGTTCCGGAAAAAGCCCTTGACCTGTACTGAGAGTAAACCGCGCGTTCCAGACACCGTCGCCGGCAGTGGGATCCCCATGAGTGGCCTGAGTTTTGCCGCCGTCATCAAACATTTCTGTCTCGACACCGAAGCTCTTCAACGTGACCTTTTCCGCAAGTCCCGCCGGCAGTTTCAAGACGCACCAAAATTCGAACGATGGGTCTGCCGCTTTTCGCAATTGGTCACATTTGAGAAACCCCATTTTAGGTATGCCGTTGCTGTAGTTGTGCTGCCAGGGAATCTTTGCATCATCTGGTGACTTGTCGCTGTATGTTTGGGCATCATATATGTTTTCGACCGCATCACCGTCGACATCAGTATCGAGCATGTTGGGAATGGCATCACCATCAATGTCTGGCAGGAGTTGAAAGTTGGTCGAATAATCAGCTTTGAAAGGGGCAAGTTTTTCAGATGCACCCAAAGTCGTCTGAAAATCCAGTTCGGATTGTTGACTGGTTTCTAGCACATCAGGGCTGTTGGCTTTTCCGTCGCTGACTACCAGTGTTCCCAGATTTCCGCCTGTCTGGCCCATCCGAAAGATATAATATTTGAGTTCGCCGACCGGCGCAGATTTCTGCATCAATCCGCGCACCTGAAAGTCCGGACCAATCAGCAAGCCGTAATATTTTCCCTGCGCGGGAACCTTTTCAATTTTAAAACTGTTTGAACTGATGTCGCCTGTAAAGACTTCGTTTGTGGCGGAATCTAAGAGAACAAACATACCGTTGGAAAAGGAATTGGCCGTCGGACTCCAGTCCGCAAATGCACCGCTGACGGTGATTTCTTCATTGGGTTCCTCGAGCGATTCGATGGGTTGGCGCGCGCACGATGAGCTCAGAACGAATCCGAAGGTCGTCGCGAGTGTGGCGTACGTGAGCCAATGAGTCCAGCGGGCCGTCATGGTTCACCCCGCCCCAGCGCCAGACCGGCGCCCACTTGAATCTGCAGTCCCTGCGCTCGAAGAGGAAACTTATGGCCCTCGAAATCTGATTGCAGCACCTGACCCGACAGGCGAAGAATGAGTCCCAGCGGACCTATGTAAAGTCCGCCGATGCCTCCGCTAAATGCAACTCTCCAGCCTGACTTTTGTTCCAAGCGCGCAGCCTTTTGAATCTCTGCAGAAGCGTTTTCTGAAGTCGGTAACGTAGTTACACCGGCGATAAAATAGTCGGCCTGAAATCCCGCATCCAGATCCAGGGAGGCTGAGGTGTGACGCAGCAAAAACACGTCTGTACCCACACCCCAAGCGCGCCAGTCCGGTGCATTGGATCGGCCGGCAAGGCTTGCAAGCCAGCCCGAGGACACTCCGCTTTGCGCGTTGACCAACGAAAGACCAAGTCGAACGGATTGTTTCACGTTCACCGGGATTTCAGCGGAATGAGAAAATCTGCTTTCGCTGAAAACGCCAGTTGCGCTCCGTTGCGCCGCGACTGCGGGATCCGAACGTGTATCCCAATAGGGTGACTCAACGTCCGCAGAAGACAAGCCATAAGTCGCCTGAAAATGCCAAACGTTTTGTGCAGGAGATGAACGCGTAGATTCACTGTTGGTCGTTTGCTTCGTCGCGGTGGTTGTCTGTTCGGGCGGGGTGATGCGGATTTCAGCACGCGCTGGGTGTGCCTGCAACAGCGCAGCAAAAGATGCGCCGCCGCAAAACAACCGAGTCACAAATGGTGAGATGTTTTTGTTCGTATGCCGCAAACCCGACACGCCCCCCTGCGTCTGTCAGGGGGTATCGGAACAAAAGTGCTTATGTTCCTGTTTGTGTCAGCGACTTGACGGAAGAAAACTGCAGCGTGCGGCTAAAGTCCTGAATTTACGGCGCATATTTTCAGAGTTCGATGCCTGCAGTCATGGTCAACGTCCAATCTGTTGCACTGGCCTCGAATTGGCGGATCAATTTGTTGAATTCCGCGTTGTCAGAGGATCGGATGACCTCATTGGCTATCGACGACGGGATGCCGCCGGTGAATTCGCCGGCTCCGCCGCTGCGCGCGAGCGCGATGTTGAGCGTTGATTTCTGACTGACTCTTTCCGACCAGCTGCCGCGCACCAACCAGCTTTTGTCGGTCAGGTTGGTCAAGCCGGAGACGAGAACCGTTGAATCGTTGAGCGAGGCAGGCTGTGCGAGCAAAATATTTGCCGCGACGTAACGGTTCGCCAGATACAGCCTTTGCGCTTGTCCGCGCAGGAAAGAAACAGCTTCACTGAGCGCGTTTGAACTGCCAAAGTCGTTCCAAAAATATTCAACCGAAAGATTTGCTGAGTCGCTTTCTGAGTACTTGATGTCATAGCGGAGTCCGCCGACAACCTGTGCGATTGTCTGATTGTCCCTCTTGTACGAGATAATCGGCTGAGAGCCGTCGGCTGACGTGCTGCGGCGGAAGAAGTCGCGCTTGCTTTTGCGGGTGAGGGCCGTTTCGACAACCAAATCAACGGGACCAAGAGCTGTGTTTACGTCAAAGGCGTACTGTTGCGGCTGGTCGCGGCCTCCAGCAACGGTGGCTGTCAGCTCGCCAAGACCATAGTTGAGCTCGGCACGCGCGGCAAATTTGCTGTCGCGGGCCGCCTGTGCGTTGTCAAAGTTCGCAAGTAAATAAAAGTTGTTTCCCGACTTCTCGAAAGGCATGTGCAGCTTGAGAAGGTTGGCGCCAGCGCGCACGTCGTAAAGAGCAAATGGGTCTTTGGCTTCGACGGCGAAAAAGTCGCTCGGGTTCCAAAACGTCGCAGCGCCCCATTTGAGTTTTTGTTTGCCGAGCGTCGTGTAAACGCTCGTTCCGTTCCACTTGATCCAAGTTTCATTCACCGAGAAAGCCGGCTGATTCTGCGCGTTGCCGCGGCTCGTCACGCTTCCTTTGATATAGCCGCGTAGGTTGTCGGCAGGTCGCGAGTCCAGATAAAGCTCCGCTCCGGTTGAGTTGAGCATTCTGGCTTCAGCTGCGCTTGAGTTGCTGCCTTTGCTGAGAACCGATTGCAGTTCCAAACGACCGCCCAAGGTGAGTGTCTCACCTTGAGTTTGCCGCGTGGTCACCGTGGTGTCGGGGCTTTTCACAGGCTCGGCAGTTTTGCCGGACTCGCTGGCTGCAGCACTACCACCGCCGAACATTTCATCCTCAAGTTTGTTTTCTGCCGCAAGTGAGGGAAGGGAGGGCAAAAGCAGTGCGGCAAACGCCAGCGAGCACAATTCTTTACGGGGGTGTTCAAGGACAGGTCGTTTCATCGGCTTTGTGACTCCAACCAGGCTTTTGTAAAAATATTCGCGGGCAACGAGTCGAGGTTCACGTCACGAAGGACGACTGTCGTGCCGTTGCCCTTTTCGACTTCGTCAATGATGCGGATCTCGCGGGGAATATAGACATCCGCGCCCTTCGACTTACTGAATTTTTTGTCCCATGCCGGATAATAGATTGTTCGCAGCAGTTTTTCCGAAAGCGAACGTTCTTGGCGTTTGAGAATATTGCGCGACGCTTTGTCGACCCACAGATGCAAAATCGGACTGGCAACATCGGCTTCACTTTTTGCAGTCAGCACAATGTGGTGCACATCGAATTTGCCGAGTTTGCTGTCGCCCATGAATTTCGCCGTATACTCATCCGACAGGCGTGATTCATCGAAATCCGAACGGCGCGAGTTGGTTCCGCCGATTCCGGAACGGTCGGTGCGGCGCTCCCATTTTCCGAGTGCAGGCTCATAGAGGAAGAGATTCTTTTCGAGACGCAGATAACCCTTTCCGGCCTCGCTCTTGGGCTTGCTGAACAGCAGCATCCACTTGTCGTCGGCATCGCGGCGGAAGATGGTGGCCTCAAATGCCTGTGTAACTTTGTTCTTTTCCGACTGCTCGATGAACACAACCGATTTGTAGTCACCTGAGTTGCGTTGGCGATTGTCGATTTCAGCGACAAGACTTTTGAGTTCAGCTTCTGCCAGTGCGAAGGCAAGGCTAGGTACACTCAGCAAACCTGTAAAAATGAGACCAAGGGCGAGTTTGATACGCATGGTTTATCTCCTTTATTTTCCTTGATTGAGTGCCTGTACGGGCCGCATCTGGCTGGCCTTCTGCGACGGATAAAATGCAGCGAATGCAGTCAGCAGTGGCATGAAGATTACCGCAGTCAATATATGCTGCGGACTGAGCGACAGCCGGACGATATCAGTCATCAAAAAGATCCGCAGGCCGCTGTTGGTGATTGGCACCTGTGCGACGTTGATGGTGGAGACAAGTATAATTCCGATCACTGAGCCAAACACAGCCCCGCCCAGACCAAGCAGAGCGGCTTCGAGCATGAACAACCGGCGGACTTGATTCTTCTGCATACCAATGGCGCGCAGTGTGCCGATTTCTTTGGTGCGTTCGCGCACGGTCATCCACATGCTGTTTGCGATACCGGTCGCAATGATGAGCCCCAGAATAGCGACAAGAAACACCGACAGACCGTTCAAGCTGGTCACAATCCAGTTGATGAACGACACTTCGTCATCCCATGTGGTCAGGTCGAGTCGTAGCCCGCGCCAGTCTTGCCCGACAATTTTCTGAAACTTGAAGAAGAATGGCCGCGGGTCGTGCTCGAGAAGCTGGAAGCCGGCTTTGCTGAGCACTCCTTCGAGTTGTTTGCGTACTTCGTTCGCGCGGCGGATGTCCTTCAGGTAGATCCAAATAGCACCAGTTGTGTCGTCGCCGCGGCGGTCCAGATTAAGCACCGTTTGACGCGGGACAAAGACGCTGAAGTTGCTGAGAAATCCCATGTCGCGTGCAACGGCGACAACCGTTAGGTCGACCGAATTGGTTTGGCCGCCGGTAGCTTCTGTGATGAAAGTGAGGGTGTCTCCCACGTCAGCACCGAGCTTTTTGGCTTGTGCCGCAAAGATGATAAGTGTGTCGGGTGCGCCGAAGTTGGCAAGATTGCCAAGCACCTTTTTCTGACCGCCTTTTTTGTACTCTTCCTGCTCGGCGAGTTTCAGCTCGCGCAGAAAAGCCGACTCTTCAAGAATCATCCCGTTGAGTCCGGTGTTGAAGGAGCCTGTCGGCCCAATCAGTCGGCCCCATCCGCGCGCGCGGTCGGTGACAGCGGCGAGTCCACTGACGTTTTCAGTCACGAGGCGGCGGATTTGCTCGCGGTTGGTGACCAAAGGGGTCGCAGAGTTGGCCCGCTGCTTGTAAAATCCCGCAACATTCACGTGACCAGTTGATGTCAGTGTCGATGCCTCAATGAGGCGCTCGGAAACGCCCTTGCTGATACTGAGCAGAAGAAGAAGCAAAAGTGACACAAAGGCAATCGCGGAACCGAGCAACAACGTCCGCCGGCTGGCCTGCACCAGATTGCGCATCGCTATCAATAAAAAAGTCCACATATGATTACTCCCTGTCCTGCATTGCCGCTGCCGGCGAGATGCGGCTGGCCATGAATGCCGGATAAAGGGTGAATACGAGAGCGAGCAGAGCCACGCTCAAAGGTGCTAAAATTGCCACAACTCCCGAAACCTGCGGATATAGCCGCGGACCACCGAAAAGGAAGCTGACGAAGTCGGACGGAGCCGCGATGCCGCGCACGCTGAGGAATGAAACAAGTGCGACGGCGAGCAGCGAACCGGCAAACGATGCGAGCACTCCAACGGTCAGCGTTTCCACAAAGAACATCCGCAGAACAAAGACCTTCTGTGCACCAATCGCCCGCAGCGTGCCAATTTCCCGGGTGCGCTCCAAGGTTGTCATCATGATCGCATTGTTGATGATGGCCATGGCGACAATCAAAATAATCGCAACCGCAACCAGCAGTACAGCACGGATCACCGTGACGAGTTGTCCGAGTGTACCTGCAGCCTGCTTCCAGTCGACCACCTTGAGATTCATGCCCGCACGCTTGAGCTGATCTTCAATTTCAAGACGTGTTGAGTTCATTCTGCGTGGGTTTTTGAGGACGATGGCGGCGTTGATTGCCATCCCCGATTCTAGTTCTGCAGGCGGGTATCCGCCGGTCTGCGCGCGTTTGAATTCCAGACTCGCTGGGGCCTCAGCGGACGCTGCATTTGAACTTTCTGCTGAGCGCTGTTCAATTTGAGTGTCGCCGCCAAACAGGGAGTCCTCAAGATTTCCAGCGTCGGCAACATCTCGCACCGAAATCTGTTTGCGGATGTCCTCAAGTTCCTTTTGACCCTCAGCGCTCATCCGGCCGTAAAGCTCGCGGTAGCTGACAAGGTCGACAAAGTTGAAGGCGCCCGCGAGGTCCGAACTTTCGAGTCCCTCAAACTGATAGATGCCATAGATTCTGAGCGGCACCGTTTTGAGGAATCCGCTGCGTGTGTAGGAGCGGAGGTTGATGGTGTCGCCTACTTTGAATGGATAAAGCCTGATGTTCGGCGCGATACTCTTGTAGAAAAAATCGAAGCGCGCAGTGAAATTGGAATCGTTGACAGCGAGGAAATCACGGAGGATTTTTTCCGGATTTTCCTCGGAGCTGCCGAGAAATCCTTTGACGGAGTTCAGCACTTCGGCGCGCTTCTCTCCGGAGAGGTAAACGAGGATTTCCAGATATTGTTTCGGCAAATCGTTCGCAGTCGTGCGCAGCGATATGTCATTTTCGATTGTCTTTCGCTGAATGACGAGACCTTTGTAAAGGGAATCAAAGCCGCGCGCGACGATGTTTTTGATTTGTGAGTCATAAATTCTTTTGCTGACAAGAATTCCGCGTTCACCGGAAGGGATGTTCTCGCCCTCAACAACTTTGAATTTTTTGAAAACGTCGGCAAACAGGCTCGGATGGGTACCCATGTAGCGCAGGTAGAGAGGTTCCTTTTCACCGGATAAAGGTGCGATCTTAGACTCGAGAAAGATCATCAGCGATTCACTGTCGCTCTTGAGCCCTTGCCAGAAGTTTTCTGACATCGCTGTTTCGACATCAGCGATCTGTTTTCTCACGTCGTCCGGATTGGCGGCGATTTTGAGTTCATTTTCGAGGTCGGCACGCACGGTGCGCAAGTTTTCCTTGATGGTCTCAATCATTGCACGGATCTCCGGCTCGCGTCCGGATTTCACAACTGCCCTGAACTGCTCGAACAGCTCGTCGAGCAGATTTCCGCGCCCGAGAATCGCATTCTCAAAGCCGAGCGGAACAATGCTGTCGACGTTGGGATTCTTGAGAATTTCGCTGCGCACATCCTCGAACTTTGGAATCTCGCCCAAGTCGTCGCGGCCGAAGAAGCCACTTCCAAAGAGTGCAAGGTCGTCTTTTGCGTCTGCCGAATACACCTGCAGGTGTCCGGCCACGCTGCCGATGATGCTTTGTGACATCGTGCTTTCGACACTGCCGAGCAGCGAGAGCCCGAATACGACGAGAAAGCTGCCGCACAGGAGAATGCCTCCTACGACAGCCGTTTTCACTTTGTGAAGGGCAAGATTGCGGATCGCCACCAACAAGAGAACTTTGAGTTCTTCCAACATGGCTTATTTCCTTATGTCTTCAATGACGCGGCCATCTTGCAGACGGACGATGCGGCGGGCGTGTTCGATGACCTTCGGGTCATGCGATGAAAAGATGAACGTGGTTTTTTGTTTCTCATTGAGCGAGCGCATGAGCTCGATAATGTTTTGTCCGGTTTCAGAGTCGAGGTTCGCCGTAGGCTCGTCGGCAAGAACAATTTTCGGCTGCGTTACAAGTGCACGGGCAATTGCCACGCGTTGGCGTTGACCGCCTGAAAGTTCATGCGAACGGTTCTTTGCTTTGGCACCAAGACCGACCTGCTCGAGCAGCGTTCCCACTCTTTCAGCACGTTGTGCCGCCGACATTCCACCCTTAAGAAGCAATGGCAATTCAACGTTTTGGAAAACCGAAAGCACGGGCACCAGATTGAAGCTCTGGAAGATGAATCCGAGCGTGTTGAGACGCAGCTGCGTTTGCTCTTTGTCAGACAGGGCGCTGGTTTCTTTGCCCTCGATAACGACGCTTCCTGTGGTGGCAACGTCCATGCAGCCAATCAGGTTGAGAAGTGTCGATTTTCCGCATCCGGAAGGTCCGGCAATGGTGGTGAATTCCCCTTCGGCGATGTTCAGATTGATGCCATGCAGAGCGCGTACCATGGCCGAGCCCAAG
Source organism: Pseudomonadota bacterium (assembly GCA_039799905.1). Classification (GTDB taxonomy): domain Bacteria; phylum Bdellovibrionota_B; class Oligoflexia; order Silvanigrellales; family Silvanigrellaceae; genus RFOM01. The sequence goes on from JBDLRP010000032.1 coordinate 120,746, forward strand.
GGATAATCTTTGATGACATTGTTCAATACGACCGACATAAGGACTCCATCGATTGCCGGATCAGCAGGCATCCGGTCCGCTTGTTGAAGCGACTATCGTAGTCCAGCTGTGTCGGTATTCAAAATATAATCGGCTTTTCTTTTAAATATGGCTTGGCTGTTTATTCCCACTTAAACAGCCAAGAGCTGAGCGCGATGAAAACGGCACTGAGCGCCACCATGAGAGTCAGCGGGGCACTGACGTCTGCAAGTGTGGCACCTTCTGTGACGATCGCTCTTGTCGCGTCAACCAAGTGGGTGAGCGGGAAAATTTGAGCAATTTTTTGCAGAATTGGATTGGTACCTTCGAGCGAGAACCATACGCCCGAAAACAGCATCATCGGCCAGCTCAGCAGATTGAGCAGGCCGCCCGCGAGTTCTTCGCTGCTGATACGCGCTGCCACAATCAAAGCAAGCGAGATCATGCACAGCGATCCGATCAGCAAAGCAGCAAGAAGATGAATGTAGCTGCCGAGAATTTGAACGTCAGCGAGAAATTTGCAGCCAACCAGAACAATCGCGCAGGTGATCATCATCAACATGAGCCGACTTGCCACCTGAGCAGCGAGGAATTCAAACGCTGTGACGGAAGTTGTCTTGATTCGCCGCAAGACGCCTGCCTTGCGGTAGCGAACGATCACATAGCCGACTCCGAAAAGAGAGCCGAACATCACGTTCATGCTCAAGAGCCCTGCAAGAAGCCAGTCGACGTAGCGTATCTCACGGCCGCTCACCTCGCCGCGGGTGATCGACACGGGTTGGCCTGCCAGATTCGTGGAGATGATTTTCTCCAGCAGATAACCTTTGGGAGACGATGAGTTGACCCAATACTGTGGCGAATTTCCCAGTTCGAGAACCATATCGAACTGGTGCCGTTTGAGTTTCTCAAGGGCCGGTTCGATGGTACTGACGTCGACGAACTGTATGAATTTGGTCGACAGGAATTCTTCAGCTTGAGTTTTTGCCTGCTCGTTTTGCGAAATCTGCCGGTGCAATGCGACTTTGAAAATGTCCTGATTCGTTCCCGAAAATGCAAAAGAGAAACCAATGACAATCAGGAACGGGAATAACAGACTCCATGACAACGACCCCCTGTCACGCAGAAACTCCTGATTCCGCGCATGCAGCAATGCGAAAAAACGTTTCATTCGCGCAACTCCCGGCCGGTCAGGTGAATAAACAGATCTTCAAGCGTTGCAGTTCTGACCGACATCCGATTTAGGCTTATGTCTCTTTGAATGAACTGAGCGAGGGCCGCTTTGACGTCGGGAACATGAAATTCAACGCTGTTTTGCTTGCGTTGAAATTGCAGTCCGAAAGAGTCGGGCAGTGATGAATTCAGGTCGGCGTTCGGTATGTCGATGTACTGGCCTTCAAAGTATTGCCTCAAGAGATCCTGCGGTTTTCCCTGTGCGATAATCAGACCAGTGTCCATGATGGCAATCTCGTCACAAAGTTCATACGCTTCTTCCATATAGTGTGTGGTCAGAATCACGCTTTTGCCTTCCGCTTTGATTTTGCCGACGAGCGACCAGAGGTTGCGCCGCGCCTGCGGATCGAGTCCAGTGGTTGGTTCATCCAGAAAAACTAATTCGGGATCGTTGATGAGGGCCAGTGCGAGCATCAAGCGCTGGCGTTGTCCGCCTGAAAGTTTGCGATTGTCTCTCTCGAGGAACTCTTCGAGTGTGCAGAGTCCGATGAGCTCGTCGATGCTGCGTGTCTTTTTCGAGAGGCTGGCAAACAAATTGAGACATTCGCGGACTGTAAGGAAATCCTGCAAAGACGTATTCTGGAATTGAATGCCAATTTTGTGGTGCTGGTCGCGTGTGAGTGGTTGTCCGTCAAACAGCACTTCGCCTGCGCTTGGTGTAATGACGCCTTCCATCATTTCGATCGTTGTTGTTTTGCCCGCACCATTGGGGCCCAAGAGTCCGAAACATTGTCCGCGGCGGACGCCAAAACTGACGTCTTGAACGGCAACCAGACTTCCGTAGGATTTGCGCAAATGCCTTGCTTCGATGTGTGTTTGGTTCATTTGTAAATCGCTATTAATACTGTGTTAATTGATTATTATTTCAAGCGACCCAAAGGTTGAGCCGAAGACTCCGCACACGTTTGCCGAGTGAGGAGCAGCATATGCGCCTGCAGTCTTTGATTCCACTGTTCAGCCTGATTTCTTTGTCTGCGTGCGTTATGCGCAAGCCCGCTGAGAATATCTTGCAGTTTGTTCCGGACTCGGGCGTTTCTTATCCCAAGGAGGCTGTCACGGATCTGGGGCTTTCCGAGGATTTGCTCCAGCGTGTTTATTCCAAACAAAATCTGCTCGAGGCACAGGCGCAATTGTCGTCTGACAAGGGCTATGAACTCAACATTCTGCTGCGAGAAGACTGGCAGACGCGTCTTCCTTTGAAAGTGAAGTCGGGCGCCGTCAAGACTTTTCAGGATCTGCTGGACGCCAAAGAGGTCACAGGAATCGCAGATCTTCAGGTGTCGGATGTGCAGACCAGCCCGGCTACGGCAGACGGCCTGAGAAGGATGTCGGCGGTGAGCAAAAGGCCTGTGTTTGATGTAATGAAGGTGCGGACCTCGGAAAAAACAGTTCCGCAGTTGATTGCGGCCTTGAATAAACTTCACAGGCATTCCGCTGTTTTGTTTGCCGAGCCGAATTTCAAAAACAAGAAAGTTGTCCTTCCAAATGATCCGAGCATGCCGTCGTTGTGGGGAATGACCAAGATTTCCGCCCCCAGCGCATGGGATTCCTTCAAGGGAAATGAATCGGTGGTGGTGGCCGTCATCGACACCGGTGTCAACGTCACTCATCCGGACCTCAAGGACAATGTCTGGAAAAATACTCGCGAAACGGCCGGCAATGGTGTTGACGATGACGGTAATGGCTATATCGATGACGTCAATGGATGGGATTTTGCATACGGAGACAACAACCCGAGTGACGTCGACGGACACGGTTCGCATTGTGCGGGAACCGTTGCGGCACGCGGAAACAATGGTCTTGGTGTGGTGGGTGTGAACTGGGTATCGCGCATCATGCCTGTCAAGGTCCTCGACGACAGCGGCTCAGGTTACAACTATGACATATACAACGGTATCATGTATGCCATCGCCAACGGTGCAAAAGTCACCTCCAACAGCTACGGAGGCGGCGGCGCAAGTTCACTGATCGCTTCCGCGATCAAAGCTGCGCAGGATGCGGGAGTGTTGTTTGTGGCTGCAGCCGGCAACGAATCGGCAAGTTCCGCCTCGTATCCCGCATACTTCACAAAAACATACAGCAACGTCATTTCCGTTGCCTCGACCGACTCAAACGATTCTCTGAGTTCATTTTCAAACTACGGCGATGGAGTTGACGTCGCTGCTCCTGGAAGAGGGATCTTGAGCACTTCTTTGGGACAAAGTTATGTGACGCTCAGTGGAACTTCGATGGCAACACCCCACGTTGCCGGCATGGCCACGTTTCTTTGGGCTGCGTCGCCAAATAAATCGCTGGCTGATATCCGCTCTGCGATTGTGAGCAACTCGGATGCGGTTGCGGCGCTGTCGGGCAAGGTGGTCGCCAATGGTCGGGTTAACCTAAAGGCGTCGTTGGATGCGATTGGCGGGGTTGTCGCTCCGACTCCGACTCCGACTCCGACTCCGACTCCGACTCCGACTCCGACTCCGACTCCGACTCCGACTCCGACTCCGACTCCGACGGTGACCCCTTCACCATCTCCATCTCCGACGTCGTCGCCGACAGCGACACCCGTCCCATCGCCATCGCCAACAGCAACACCTGAGCCCACACCCGCACCGTCACCCGCACCGACACCCGCACCGACAGTCACTCCAACTCCGGTCCCCACGCCGACCTTTGGCGATGGTTTGCGCTACCGGATTTATCGCGGCTTCTGGATGCGTCTACCGAATTTCGATGCGCTCAGAGCTGTCGAGCAAGGAACAACTTCGGTTGTCACAATTGCTCCGGCGAGTTTCGCGAATCAATTTGGTATGGTCTTTGATGGGATGATTTGGGTTCCTGCCGACGGGGAATATCAATTCTTTCTCAGGTCTGATGACGGGAGCCGGTTGACCATCAAGGGGCAGAGAGTCATCAATCACGATGGCTTGCACGGATTTAGCGAGCGCTCCGGCAAAATTGCGCTGACTGCCGGATTTCATTCATTCCGCGTCGACTATTTTCAATTGTTCGGTGGAAAAGGATTGCAACTGCAGTGGCAAGGACCAAGCTTTTCGCGCCGAGCAGTGCCGGAGCGGGGCGTGCTTTTCAACAAACGATAAGGTTGAAGACTTCTGCACAATGAATGTGTGTGTTTTCCGCCGGCGGGCTTTCAGTTGACCGGCGGAGTTTCTTTTTCAAGCAGGCAATACGCGTCGCGCGCGAATACATAGTAGGCGGAGCCGAACGAGATGACGAGTCCGCGCAGGCCGTCGGTGAAACCGCGTTTAAGAACGTAGCGGCGAAAGAATTCCCAAATCGGACGTGTGAATAATTCAACTGCGAACACTTTGCGCTGAGTGCGGCGCCGTTCTTTGCTTGCCAGTTCGGCGTAGCGCGCATTTTTTTCAAAGTACTGGCGCAGGCTCGTATAGCTGTAGTGGTTGATTGGCTGATTGAGTTTCGTGACCTGCAGCGGGCCGCTTGCCTCAATCCCTTCATGCACATTTTTTTCGTTGAAGCGGCAGTATCGCCGGTTGAAAACGCGGGTGACGCGATCGGGCGACCAGCCGCAGCCACGGATGTGCTTTCCGAGAAAAAAATTTCGGCGCGGAAACGACATCACCTGTGACAATTCTTCAGTCCTGAGATGGCGGGTGATTTCCTGCGCGAGCTCATCATTCATGCGTTCGTCCGCATCGAGCCAGAGAATCCAGTCGTGACTTGCGGCATCGACACCCACCTGACGGGTTCCTCCGAAACCCTTCCACTCGCTCGTGATGACTCGGGCATTTGAGAACTTGTTTACAGTAGAAATGGTTTCGTCAGTCGAACCGTTGTCGACGACTATGACTTCAGCAAAGGAACTCAAACTAGAAAGGCAATCACCGATGTTACTTTGTTCGTTGCGCGTCATGATCACAACGGACAGCTTGTGTGATTCTGCACGCTCGATTGATGCCATGAATGGCGACCCCGAGGTGAATGAAGAAAAATGGAGCGGGAAACGGGTCTCGAACCCGCAACCCTCAGCTTGGAAGGCTGATGCTCTAGCCAATTGAGCTATTCCCGCTCTCGTGGTGGGGAGAAGTGGATTCGAACCACTGAAGACT
>JBDLRP010000033.1:0-15758 GCA_039799905.1 Pseudomonadota bacterium
AAAATTATCACCCCAGATAAAGACGAAATGTTGGCTACTATTAGTCAGAGTCGTGCCAAATTGTCTGCCCTTGACGTTACTTCCGAGGGGATTTCGCTTGCGCAAGCCAACAGAAGAAAAAGGCTCTGAATTTATTGCAATAAAACAATGACAGGGAGCACTGGAATGATGGACAAAAATTCAGTAAATTCCCAATCGGTACTCACGAACAGTCTTTGTTCATGTGGCCAGATGTTCTTTGATAGACGCAATATAATTGGCAGTGGTACCGAATTTGATGATGTTTGGTTGACGTCAGAAGAAGCAGCTTTGTTTCTGAAGATTTCATCTGCAACTTTGAGAAATTTGACCAGCAATGGGAAAATTCCATTCTACAAATTCGGAAGAAGGAATCGTTACAGACTCAGAGAACTTCATTCTCTGCTTCTTGGCAAAGCCAAAGGAGCTCACCATGGGAATTAAATTCTTGAAATCTGATAACAGTTGGGAAGCATTCTATTCCAAGCGACATCCTGTGACTCGACAGCCTGTTTCAGTGCGCCGGAAAGGTATCAAAACCAAAACCGAGGCATTGAAGGTTGAGAAAGAGTTGGTTCTGCTTGTTGACCAGCGACTCCATGAGTCTGTTGTGCCAACCTGGGACAGGTGTGTTTTGGAGTGGAAGACGTTTGCGGCCGACAATGGAATCGGAGCCGCAACGATTGACACATACATGAAGTGCCTGAACGCACACACTGTTCCTCGGTGGGGTCGGAAATTGGTTGATGAGATCACTCCGGACGACGTGCGTTCATTGGTTCAAGATCAGTCTAGGGATTGGAGTCCAAGTCACAGGAAGAACATGCTGAAGTACGTGAGGGCCGTTTTGACCTTCGCAGCTGAGAAGCAGTTTATCTCAAAGATTCCAGTGCCGCGGATGAAATTCAATTTCGTTCAAGTACTGAAGGGAGGGCTGACAGAGGCGCAAGCCAAGGCTCTTCTACAGCGCGCACGAGATTTGAATTTTGTTTGGTATCCGCATTGGGCCTTGGCTCTGTATACCGGGATGAGAAGCGGTGAACTATACGCATTGAAGTGGGATTGCGTGGATTTGGAGGCACAACTCATTTTTGTGAGGAGAGCCTGGAACAACAAAGACGGCTTCAAGGCGCCCAAGAATTGGCAAGAAAGGGTCGTGCCCATTTCAGACAATGCAATTCAGTATCTCCGGGAACTGAAGATGCGATCTGAGGACGACTTCGTGTTGCCGCGCCTCAACGAGTGGGACAAGGGCGAGCAAGCGCGCGCACTTCGAACCTTCCTGTTGGGGATGGGCCTGCCACCCATGCGGTTTCATGATCTGCGGGCAACTTGGGCCACCATTTTGCTCACAAAGGGTGTCGAGCCCATTAAGGTCATGACGATTGGTGGTTGGAAGGACATGAAAACGATGATGTACTACGTCCGTGCCGCGGGTGTGGATATCGCCGGAGTCACCAGTTGTCTTGATTTTTCGACTCGTTCACCCTCGGAGGCGAAGGTTCTGAACTTCCCCAGCGCAGTGGTGCTGGCGTAGTTGATTGTAGTGTTTTGCTCTGTAAATTACTGTTTTTATTCAATAAATAGTACTTCCACCATCTAAGCAGGCCCGCGTTCAGCGGGTCTGTTCAATTTTTTTATCCTATCAAGACGCTCGCGTAAATTCGTGCGCGGCGTTCTTCGAAGCCGTAGATCAAGAGTGCAACTCCGGAAATGAAGACGAGATATTTCGGCCATGCATCATTAACCTTCTCCATCCTCTGAATCTCTGCCGCTCTTGTTGCCTATTTTGTGGGGTAAAATCCGGCCTGACTGAATTACGAGCCGCTCTGTTTCTCTACTTCCAGAGCCAAAAGTGAGTAAAGAGATGTTTGTGTCCCCTGCCATGGCTCAATCATTCCGGCAAGCGGAAGAACAGGACGTAGGTGCGTCTTTTAAATCCACAGAGGCATCCAAGTGCGAACCAGATTCGTACGAACCCAGCCTGGATGAACGCTGACGACGGTGACACCCTTCGTGACCTGCGCCTCGTCGTGATAGCACTGGATAAAATCAGAACTTGTGGCTTGGGAGTCTTTTCCAGAGCTGGAAAGAGCATTTCATTACTCACTGTATGCTCTCATAAGGATCACAAAAGTGGCGCATTTTAGTTCGGTCAGCTGACCTCAAAATGGCTGTTAAGCGAAAATTCTGTTTCAAATTGGGCTTCAGTGTAATACCTGAAAGCCAGAAACGGACAAAACCATCATTTTCCAGCTAGGGGATTCATCTCATGAAAGTTACCGCACTGCTTTTGAGTACATTAGTTTCCACGAGTGCCTTCGCTTCCGAGTGCTATCTGGGAGAGGTGAGGTCGTTTGCATTCTCCGATAGCAGCATGAATCTTCAGGGTTTTGTCAGAGCTGACGGCCAGGAATTGCAGATTAGCGAAAACCAAGCTCTATTTTCACTGATTGGTTGGAGGTTCGGTGGGAACAATCGAACGACCTTCGCCGTACCTCAGCTGAATAATCCAAACGAAAAATTGGTTTATTTTATTTGTTCAGTAGGACTTTATCCTTCAAGACAATGAACGCTTTAAACTTTCCTACAAAGGGAGTTTTTCACTCCCTGGTAGTTGAGTTCGATTAACGCGAATGTGCACCTTTGAATTCGACAGAATTCAAAGGTGCAAATGACTATTTAAAACAATGAGCGTCGCGCTCTCGGTCGAGATTGTAGGCGCGATAGCACAACGAATGATGCGGGTCCGCAAGATTACCAATCGGAACGTAAACCGACTTTTTATCCGCAGTAAGCCATTTGTTTTTCCTTAACTCCGAGCAAGACTCATAATTCAGTTCAGACGGCCCGACTTTTTTTGTCTGCTTTAACATCTGCATTATCGCTTCACTGCCAATACCGGTTGGAATTCCCAGATCCGCCAAGAACTCAAGAGCAAGCTCATCAGCCTCTTGCTCGTAGGTATAATAACCAAGACGTTTTTCATTCATGACCTTTGTGAGCTCAGTCCAATTCTCTTCCTGCGCCATTCGGCTGAGCTGGGAATCAGGTAGAGGACAAGCGGCTGTGTTTTTTTCACCAACAGAATAATAGGTTATAAAATCCGCTTCTGGCAGTATTGGATGCGCACGATAGTAGTGCGCAAGTTCATGCATGACTATGAAGAGAACAAGGTTCTCATCGGTGATTGTTTCAAACAGTCCGGTTGAAAAGTAAATTACCGATGAAATCCTTTCAAACGAGAAACGTCGCGCACGAGCAAACTTATTAAAATATGGATTGATCTTGCAATTGCCAGAAAGGGCGAGAGAGGATCCTTTCTCGCTTATTTTGCAGCCATGACTGAGGGAATTTCCAAATTGAATGACTTCATTCATGAGAGTAGGCTCGGCTGTACCACAGCTCTCGGTGTCGGCGATGGAACCATTTCTGGTTATTCTAACTGCATCCTCAAATTCGCCTTTGTCGGCTGAACCACCCAACAGTACCGGCTTTTCGAAACAGTTGCGCACAGTCTCGACGAACGCGTTGGGCAACGGATCTTTAAAAAGAGCGGCTTGAGGCCTAGGTACATGAGAGAGTGTCGGATACTTTTTGACAATGTACTCATGGGCACGATTTATGGCGCCCTGAATCAACTTGCTCTTAGGATCGCTCTCAGGAACGAGGTCTGAGTCTTTAGCGGAAACGAACATTCGCGGCAAAACGTCTCGTATGAATTCATCGAGTGTCTGCTTCTGCCAAAGAAAATGTTCGGTGCGCAACGGAACATTTCCTGTTTTGTGATAGGTATCGCTGTTGTTTTTCCTAATGCACGATACGCTGCCAAGAAGTGTCACCGAAAATGACAAAGCTAAGATTACGCCAGTGCAACTCAAACTCATTGGATTTTCCCCGTTCGCAGATACCATGTAGCTTAATTGGTACAGAGAAAATAATCGAGTGTGTCTCTAGTGAAGTATGACGCGTGGGCGCCGATTTTCAAACAAACATATGTTTCAGAGTCGGCAGCGGTCAGAAAGACAAGGTCATTATTGTCAAAACATAGCGGGAACCAGAGTCACTCATTTGCAGTCTTCTGATGTCAGGCTCGGTCAAGTAGCCTGCTTTCTGGCAGTGGAGAGAAATCCTATTAGAGGGGGTTTCAGCAAAGCGCAGATTGAAATAGAGTGTTCGCCTTGATCGATGATAAACAACGCCGTGTCGTCTCATGTCATTTCTAGACCTACAGACCCCACAGCATCTCAGGTGAGAATTTATGGAATCACTGCTCAATTCTTTTTTGCTCGTTTTTGTCAGTGAGATGGGAGATAAAACTCAGCTCTTGGCATTAGTTCTGGCTGCGAAGTTCAGAAAGCCAATTGCCATCATGTTTGGTATCCTGATCGCGACTCTCCTTAATCATGCTCTTGCAAGTTACGTTGGTTCTTTTGTGACTCAGTTTGTATCTCCAAACGCTTTGAAGTGGATTCTCGCTGCAACGTTCATTGGGTTTGGACTGTGGATGTTGATACCGGACAAAGATGAGGGGTTCGAGGAAAAACAGAAATGGGGACCATTTTTAACGACAACTGTCGCCTTCTTCATCGCAGAGATGGGAGACAAGACACAGCTGGCAACCGTTGCTCTTGGAGCAAAGTACGCGGCTCCTATTATGGTGACCTTGGGCACAACTTTAGGGATGCTTGCGGCGAATTTTCCTGCAGTTTTATTTGGTCATAAGTTCACCCAGAAAGTTCCTATGAAACTTGTTCACCGTATCGCGAGCGCAGCATTTATTCTCTTTGGAATCGCTATTATCTTAGGTTTTTAAGGGAGTACCCACTTACTAGCGGACACACTCTGCAGTTCGTGTGTTCAAGAGTGGCAGAAGCAGATCGTAAAAGTGGAATCTTTGAACCCGGCTGTAAGAACTGAGCTGGTAGGCCGGGATCTTCATGGATTTTGAATCAAGGTCTCTGATTTATTTCTTCACTTCATCATTTGCGATTGTCAGCATTTCGCCGTCTTTGAGCGCGACAGAAATGTGCTTATAGTCCATGCCTGTGGGTGTTCCTTGTCCACACAAGCCAATTTTCGTTACGCTCACTGGAAGATCAATCTCAATTGGCATTTTGGCAGTGTCGTCTGTTTGAAATTTTGCAGCCCCACCAACACATGAGGCCTCAGATTTTTCAACTCCGATGACACGGGTGAGCTGACGCACAGTGGTGCTTTCGATGCGCACGCGTGCAAATCCGGCGGCTATGGGTGTTGTAGGCACATCGTTTTTGATGATGACTTTTTGCCCCTCTTTTAAAGCCACAGGAATATGCTTGTAATCCATCCCTGTCGGAGTTGCCTGACCACACAAGCCAATCTTCGTGACAGTCACTGGCACTTCAATTTCAATTTTTTCAGAGCTTTTCACTTGCAGTGTGTGTTTCGGATTTCCACCCACGCAGCTGGCTTCTTCCTTCTCGATGCCAATGACGCGTGTCAACTGTCGAACAGAAGTACTTTCAATTGCGATAACCGCAAGCCCAGTCTTTTTCTGATCCTTATCCTTGTTCTCGAGAGTGTTGTAGGTTCTTTGTGTACATCCCAACGTGGTCAAGAGGATTACCGGGAGTGCTTGCTTCATAAATTTCATGTACGTACCTCTGGTTGTGTGCCGTGATGCATAAGATTAACAGAGCACGATGGCGATGCAAAAGCCAATATTTTGATTTTCAATTCGAACTTGCGCCAATCAGTGCCAAGTCAATGGCGAGTGATTGGCTCTCCTTCTCAAAAAAGCGCTTCTGCTCGGAGGTTACTTTTTGGGCCAGACTGGTGAACAGTTGGATCCATTGCTTACTGCGTTCTTGTCTCAGTGTGAGGTGCTCGGGATCAAGCTGTGAATAGGGAGGGGTCTGCTGCTGAAGAAAGAGCGCTGCGAGAGTTTGCGGATTTTTTGCCTCAGTGAGCATCTTCAAGAAATTTTCTTGTGAACGCTTTCTCGCAGATAGCTCACGCTTTGACCAATCATACTCCTTCTGAGCAAATTCAGAGACAGTTTGCAATTGCGGCCCGTTAAGAGCACCAATCCACGAGCCTAGTTGCGTGATTAATTTCCGTCTTCTGGTTTCATTGAATTTTTCAGAACCCTCTGAAAGTTCCTCCAGTTTGTCGCGGTGTTTTTTTTCCTGTTCCTTCTTCCATCGCTCTCTTTGTTCAGGCTGAAGTGTTGAGAGGAACTGACCGACGGGAATGCTAGCCCGTATCATTGCTTGTGTGTAAACGTCGTTCCAGCGCTTGAAAAATTGCGCAACCTCATTTTCTGAAATGTCGTCGCGCAGGCTGCGCGAAGCATCTGTTAGAAGTCTCTGCAAGACTGGAATTTCACTTTTATTCAGGTCCTTTAGATATGCCGAGAGTTCATTTTTGACAAAATCGTCCTGGGAATCATTGAGATCAAAGGTCGAGTCGATTTGTAATTTCACCAAAATTTGTGCCTGCTGAAACGCAGTCTGGCGAAAAACGCATCCAGAAAAGAGAATGGCGGTGATGATAATTAAGGGTTTTAGTTTCAACATCAATAATCCAGTTCGTGTGACCCGCTGTCAGTGATGCAGAGGTGGTTTCAACGTCCAATGCCTGCTGATTCAAATTATACTGTTAGATTTTTGGTTGTGAAAGTGTGAGAGTTTCAAAATCCCTATGCTTAACTTTCATGGGCAGTCTTGTTTATTGATTGTCGATTATCGGCCTCAAGGTTTTTTTCAAAAATTCGTGAATATCTTAATTCAGGCGATGAAAAGATATTTAGAAGATCATGAAGAGGCCTTTGGTTTTGTTTAACTGAATATAATGCTTTACTAAAGTTGCTCAGATTTCATTTTTAGACGCTGGAATCCGATAATCGGATAAATGACTTTCAGTATTTTTGGTCCGCTCGGTCATGGAGGTCAAAATGCTTTTCTGGAGCCGATTTGCCGTCGTGTCGAGTGTTATTTTGGCCGTAACGACTGTGGGGTGTGTCACAAAACGTGACGTGTCAGACAAGCTCAACGTTTGGGTAGGTACGGAGACAGATGAGTTGGTGAAATATTGGGGCCCTCCGCACAATTCGTACATGAGTAAGAATTTATCAAAAGTATTTCAATACAGCGCGACCTCGTCTGGCAGTATTCCATTCACTACGACCTCAAGCCGATATACGGTTTCGGGATTTCAGACCGAGTCCGATACTTCGTATTTGCCCTATCAATTGAAATGCACCGTTCGATTTTTCATTTCCAAAGAGAACAGAGTTGTTCGGGCAAGTTGGAAAGGGAGTACCGAACTTTGTGAGTCAGAAGCACGAGCTGCAACCCAGCCGGACTAATGCTCGTCATAAGTTCTAAGTTTATATAAATTGGGTCTTTGCGTCAGTTTTCCCTTTAGAAAGTCTGTTCGTTACCGATCAACCAAATGGGGCGTAGGGCTTGAAGTGTTTTACCAGAGCTTCTGCGACAGCATCTGACTTCGAGGGATTGGAAATGAAATGTTTTGTTTTTTTGATTTCAGCCATCAGTTTTGTTGTTGTTTCATGTAGTGAAAAGTCAAGTTACAGCGGACGCAGCGAAACAGGCACAACAAAGCCCAAGGGCTCAACCCAATCTGAAAACGTAACCACGGTGGCTCAACCTGCGTCGAGCCCGCCACCCTCGCAGACGGCAGCCCCCGTAGAACAGCCCCTCCCGAAGGTTGCCCCTTACGGACAGTGCCAGAATCCCTGTAGCGGTGAAGAAAAGGTTTTTCTGAACAGCAAATACAACAAGTGGGTCAAGGTCGTACTGTGTTCCAGTTCGCGGTATGACGTTCTGTTGAGCGATTCCCAGTCGGGGCCGTTCTACAAGGTGGGCGACACCAGCGGTCATGGGCAAGATCACTGTGAGCTTGTAAATAATTCATTTGCAACGCTTAAGTCTGATGATGATGTAAAAAGCGGTAATTGCCCAACTTGCAATGTCGCGGGTGCTGGCTCGGTGACAAACCTACCGGAGATTTTCGGTAAGAACATATTTCATCGCTCGAAAATGGGCGAGCAGTTTACCTTCGGAGCTGCTACCAGTTCAGGAATTCACACGTCTTGCTGGTATGAGTGCGGAGTCAGCTTTTAAAGGGGACAAAAAAGGTCTCCGAGGGCGATACCCGGAGACTTGATTTTTCTGCGCGACTTCAATTTTTTAAAGACTCACTTAGTTTTTAATCCAGTACTGGCAGTACTCGAGTTTTTCGAAATGGTTCATCACAAGTATTGATGTAACGATGCCTCTGGTTGCATCGCGGGTTGTGCGAACCAAATGCACGTAATTGGGGTTCTCCTCTGAGGCATCTTTCAGGCAAACAAATTCGTCTTCGAGATCTTTTTGGAATGAAGCATTTTTTTCTCGGACGGTGTTTGTGAGGGTCAGCGGATTGTCTTTCTGCGAGAAGCAGAACTCTTTTGATACGTGTGTAATCAGAGTATCAAATGCAATTGGTATGCTGCTATCGCCATCGTCTACTTGTTTTACAAGAAAAAATTCTTTTGGATTTTCTTCACTCGCATCAACGAGACACTTCAGAGAAATGTTTTCTGCTTGTTTGTTTGCATGGGTCTGGTCGTCAGATGGAGCTGTTGCGACTGGATCGCTCGTGAGGGGCGCTTTTTCCGCAGAGGCTGGCTGTTGAGATTTATTTTTGTCGGCTTTGACTGCGGAACTGCAAGCTGCTGCTGATGAAATCAAACAGGCGACAGTAAGAATTGTCAGGGAATTGAACCTCTGCATGGCGAGTCTCCTTTGAAAAATTAAGCTGATCATCGCGACAGCCGTTGTGCGGTTAGCAATTCTCGTTCCAACTTTTTAGTATAAAAAAACACGCGTAAGATTGGCCATTTGGTTGGAATCTTCTCCGCTTTGGTGGCAGTTTGTTATGGTCTTGGGCAGCTTTCGGCCCAAATGCCACCTTTGCGTGGCCGGTTTTCAGTCATTGGGTCGGAGTCTGTTGACAAGCTCAAAGAGGTCAAGACATGCAAGTGGCAGTTCCATTCCCGGTCAAGCTCATACTCCACAGCGACCAATCACAAGAACGAACTAGTGAGATTGATGCAAAACTCCTGCTTTCGCTCTCCGGAAAGCGAAGCCCGCGATTGGTTTATATTCCATCCGTAGCGGATCCTCGGCGCAAGTATTTTTCTGAAAAGGCTCGTTACTACGAGAAGATTGGATTTACGTCCTGCGAGTATTTCGATCCGCTGGAAGAGCAAGATTCTGCGCGGATAGACGAGTTGTTTGAGTGCGACGTGATTCATTTGGCCGGCGGGGAAGTGTGTCGATTCATGGAAAGGCTTGTAAGCAGCGGAGCCAGAGAACGACTTATGGACTTTGCGAGCCGCGGCGGCGTGCTTGTAGGTGTAAGTGCGGGTGCAATGCTGATGGGGCGAACCTTCGCGGGTGCGGGCTTGTTTGGTGAGCGTGGGTCGACAGATGGTCTTGGGCTTTTTGATTTTGAAATTATTCCCCACGTGAGCGAACGTTTTCCGCGCATGGATATCCTGCAACTATTCGCAAATAAAACAAAAAAGACGTTATACGCACTCAATGACGGCGATGTTGTTGTAATTTCGGGAAGAAAAATCAGAACCTTCGGAACACCAGTGAAATTGGAGCCTCAAACCCCGAAGTAAAATGTGCAGAAAAAATGTCTATATTTTATTTTAAGAAATTAAAATATAACGATTTCGGTAATATATAAAAACTAAAGATATTCAAAATAAATCCGATTATGAGTCATGGCTTTGGAGGTGCAGATGAAAGCTATGACTTTGCTGGGCGTGTCAGTCAACCTGTTAATGTTGGCAATGAATGTTGCCTGCGGACTTAATGACATTGCGAATGGCGCACGACAACCCGCAGCGAGCCTGAATCCCGACCTCGATGCTCGGCCGAAGCAGACACCTGTCCCTGAAGTCCTTTCTCCGAGAGTTCCCACTGAGTCTTCAGATTCAGAGGGAAAGAGCGTGGACCCCGTTCCACCTTCTGCCACCTGCAGCATTCCGGTGCTGCCTGCAAACAACACCTTCAACGTCCAATATCAGTCAATCAAAGACGTCGATGTTAATTCGCAATCTCTTGATGTTTACATGCCCGTCGTCAAGGATCCCTGTAAAGGTGTGCCCGTGGTCATTTGGGTGCACGGTGGAGCCTGGATGTTGGGAGACAAATCGGCAGTGGGAGCAAAGGCTGCGCTGTTTAACTCTCTTGGATATGGATTTGTTTCTGTTAATTACAGACTTTCGCCAAACCTGAAAGACGATCCCACATTGAACCCTGCGCGTATCCAATTTCCCATACATCCAACGGATGTCGGAGCAGCCGTCGCATGGGTTCATCAAAACATCAAAAAGTTGGGTGGTGACGCTCAGAGGCTCGCGCTCATGGGGCACTCTGCGGGAGCGCATTTGGCTGCACTCGTTGCACTCGATCAGCGTTACATTAAAAGAGCGGATTCCAATTGGAACCCAAAGTCACTGCGCTGCTTGGGAAGTTACGATACCGAAGCCTATGACGTACGTGAACTGATGCGTCAGGCCAGCGGTCAATCACTTTTAATCTATCGAAACGCATTTGGTGATGAGTCCGCAGTTTGGGAAGCAGCGTCGCCTATCAACTTCGTGAGTGAATACGGAATGTCTGTGCAGCTGGCAAAACGCGGAGAAGGCGACCGTCAAGCGCAATTGGAACAGTTCAAGTCAGCGCTTATGAACAAGAGCAACGGAGTTTCCGTCATTGATGCCGCAGCTTACAGTCATACTGAAGTCAATCAAAAAATTGGTGTTGCTGGTGAGCAGGTGATGACTCCCGCGGTCACAAAATTTGTTCAGCAGAGTTGTTTTGCAAATTGAATTTGAGCGAATATCGAGCCAGTCGTCCCCTCATTTACATCCGAGCCGAAGCGAGCTGGCCAGCCCGGGGGGATCATTTTTTGAGTGAATGCCTCTTAAAGAAATTCCAACTTTCTGCAGTTGCATTCATCTCGCGGCTCGTCGGGCCTACCAGCCATGGTGGCTGATCAGCACCGGACGGCCATGTATGACCGCCGCCTTCAATGGTGTAGAAAAGTAGTTGAGTATCTTCCCGGCAGCCGTTGTGCTGGCGCACGACCACTTTTGTTTTGTCGTTGGCAATTCGTTTCGGCAAGGTGCGTTCCTCCGATTCGCCGCAGGAGTTGTGCCGTTTCCAGAATTCGACGAGCTCGGGAATTGAGAGAATATTCCCGCCCTTGCCCTTTTTCATTGATCCACCGTTCCAAGGTACGAAGTTATCGATGGGACTGTTGATGATCATCATCGAGACAGGACGACTTGGCTGACACGCCGAACGCAGGTTGACTCCCATTGAACCCGCGACGGCAGAGAATGCCGCAATCACATCGGATAGCTCACACGCAAGCCGTTGTGTCATGAACGCGCCATTCGAAATCCCTGTTGCGTAAATCCGATTGACGTTGACGTTGCGGATACTTTTGAGGTCCTCGACAATCGTTTTGACAAAGCCAACGTCGTCAATATTCGGATTAGACGTACCTCGTCCGTCATTCCAGTGTTTGTCGACTCCATTCGGATAAACAACCAAGAAATTGTTCTGTTCCGCCAAATTGTGCAGGCGGCTTGTACGTGCAAAGATCACGTTGGATGTTTCTCCGCCATGGAATCCGATAACAACAGGTGTCGGCTGATTGGATTCATAGCCTGGCGGCGTAAAGAGCAGGTATTCTCTCGACCGATTTTGGATTGAAATTTTGCGAGTCACAAAATTTGGCCCAAGAGAGCTCTTTGCCCGAGCATGCACGCATGCCGATAGATTGCTGACACAAATCGTCGCAAAAATTAAAATAATCAGTGTTGCGTTCATAAATTTGGCTCCCGCGGGAAAGGGGCTGATGCTTGTCCGAACAAGCAGGTCATGCGATTTTACACGATACACACATGGACAATAAAGGGGCTGTATATGAACTGTTTGCGGAGTTTTGGGGTCGCTGGGTTGTTGCTTCCCTTATTGGTCGCAGTCACTGCGCAGGGGGCTGATGACGAGTGGACGCCGCTCGCGGGGCAGACAAAAAAAGCATTCTCAGAAAGAACTCAGGAAGCCCCGAAGCTGTCACCTGCTGAAACTGAGTACCGCAAGGCAATTTCCGCTGCAGCAGAGATGACACGCAATCAGCGGACATCCGATCTGGTCCGTAAGCATGGACTTGGCATCATGAACATCACATGGGAAGATACCGGACGATACAAAGGCTCTTCGGTAGGCCCTAATATCAGTGATATGTCGATTCAGGTCGGCGTAAAGAATGAGAAGGGCAATTTCGATCTGACTTTAATGCCCGTCATTCGCTACGACAACTTCACCGACCGCACAGCAGATGTTGATCCCAGTTTGTTCACACTTCTCGTTGGAAATGAAAAAGGTAAAGAGCTCAAACGCATTTCTCTGCGTGAGTTTCTTGAGGATCCCACACAGTATCTGCACAACTCAAAATCATGGCTGAATCCCAAAAAATCATTGTACGCCGGCAATCGCGACAGCCGGGTTCTCGTCAGCGCACAGGCGAGCTTCTTGCCCGTGCCGAAGAAGGGTAAGGCAGAGTTCAATCCGGTCATATTCAACTATCAGAGCGTTTCGGGAGATCCGGCGGTTCTCACCATTCTCGTCACACGGGAGGGCACCAGCACGACGATCGTCGATAATAAGAGAGATTCGCTTGACCGAGGTGGCTGGGGCCAGCGTCTGTTTCACAATCAAGACGGTCAACGCGCCAGTCTGACGGGACAAAGGCTCAGTGATTTTGCAGCCACCGCTGGGGGAAAGAAGTCACCACTGAGCAAGAAGAAGGGAAAGGTTGACCCCAAGAAATCATCCGGATTGAACATGGTTCTCTTGATTCAGGTGCCATTAAAGCAAAAGGTTCGAGAAGTCGGCAAATCGATGTCTCTCGAATTGATGACTGAGTCTGTTGAGCGTTCCGTGCTAACGTCGGACGCGGCAAGTGACGTCGAGGCGGCCGTCATCGGACATGGACAATTTGAAGGCCCGTTCACTGAGATCGACAATCTGAGCATTGAACGCGACGACCGCTTTCCCGTTCGTGTAACAGTTCAGTTTTACAAGGCCACAGCAACAGGAAATGCGGACGAGGCCGACATCAAACAGATCAAAGAAGAAATCGATTCCGTTCTCAGTGCGGGCGATGCGGTCGGCAGTCTTGTGGTTGCCGGCGAAACGGGCCGGATCACCGAGTACGAGGGTGTGAAGGTTCAGCCTGCTGGCTGGTGGAGCGATTTTTGGAAGCGTCATGAGCAAAACACCGGCGAAAGTGCTGACAAGGCAATTGCACGTCTAATAAAATTGCTCGGAAAAGATTATTTGAAGCAGCCGGTCTGTGAACTCTATGTCGCTGAGAAGCTGCGCTTCGGAAAATGATTTCTGCGTTGCCGACGGGAATTTGAATGATTCGAGATTTGGAGGTTTTTAATTTGAGATATCGTTTTTTGGCATTAACGTGTGCTGCTTTTTTACTTTCATCGTTTGTATCTTTTGTGTCTCTTGCATCCCAACGTAATTTGAACGCAAATTTGGAGGCTCAGGCGACGATTGAGATCGTCGAGGCGGATGTTGAAAAGTCGAGTGAGGAACTCGACAAAATTATCAGCAAGTCAGATGGTAAAATTCTGCGCAAGAGGAAGATGATCGAAAACGAAGGTAATGTGCGGCGAGTCTATTACTATCAGGTTCGTTTCAAATCGTCGAAGGTTGAAGCCGCGTTGTCGCAAATTCGCAGAATCGGCACGGTGGATCGTGAGACTGCAAGTTATGACATGGCCGAGGAAACAGTCGATGTTTCGATTGAAATTTCTGACAAGCGAGAAAGGAGAGGGCCAGTAAGAGCTGCGCAATTATTTGCGGGTGCGACCGCAGCTGCTGTGAATCTGAGCCTCAGCAACGAATTCAACCGTTCGATGTTGGGAGCTGGAGTATCGCTCACGCCAAGAGGGAAATGGGCATACCTCTCGATTCTCGTTTTGAAAGACAACACAAAGAACAGCATGTCCAATCAGCAGGGATCAGAGGTTCAGAGTGCGTCCGGCTCCTCAATGCTTGTGATTGGTCATAATTACTATTCATCCATTCTCGGCAATGGCGAAAATACGTTTTTCAATCCTTTTGCAGGAGTGAATTACGGAATCGCACGCCTCTACAACAGGACGATGTTGGCCTTTGGCGGCACGCTTGGGGTGGAGCTGCTCAACACGGAGTGGGTGACCATTTCGGCGGCTGCGAAAGTAAACGGGCTCTATAGCGCCAAGGACGGTGGAACGTCGACAATGTATGTGGCGCAAATGGCTCTTCCCTTTTGATCATCCCTTGTGTTCTTTGAGCGGTTCGTTTGACGTTATGCGGCCACGTTCGCATTTGATAGAATAGTAGACAGAAAAACTGTGACGCACGGAGTTGGGATGACTTGCAAGACAAAATTTTTGATGGCTTTCTTGTCGGCTGCTCTTCTGGTCTCGTGCAAGAATAGGTCGTTTGGGCCCGGTCAGTCGCAACCCGATTCGCTGCTCGATCCACATCGTCTTCCGGAGCGTGGACCATGGTTTGAGGGCTGGTACTTGCGCATCACTCCGGCAGATGCCAATCAGCGCTCGTTCGGCGTAATTGTTGGGTCATATCTCCCCCGCGGCGAGCTTAGGCGCGATGCTGAAGCAACGGGCTTGACCGGATACGCGTCCATTATAGATGGCGGTAAGAAAGACAGCCCGTTGCGTTCCTACGAAGCTTTTCCGAAGTCGACTCGTATGTATTTGAACCGTACTGACAGTGTTGATCGCGATCCGGCGCCAAAGTCGGATGCGTCCTTTCGCTGGGTGGCCGAGGGAATTGGAGAGTTGACGGAAAGAAGCGTTCAACTCGCACTTCCCCAGAGTGCATCGATTTCCATTCGTTTGTCCGAGATTCTGCCTTGGAACGAAAGTGGACTTGGCCCCGAAGGTTATATCAGCTTGTTTCGTGCATTTCCGCTGCACTGGTTTGTTTACAGCCTGAAGTCAAAGGCTGAGTACAAGGTGGTTCTGCCGTCAGCCGACGGGTTGTCCGCCGAGACAGTCAATGGTGTCGGATATGCACACTATGAAAAAAACTGGGGTGTTTCGTTTCCACCGGCTTATGTATGGATGCAAGGCTATGATGAACAGCAAAAGCGGGCCATTGCAATTGCAGGTGGCCGGCCTTTGCAGCTGGGACCAGCCAAACCTGAGGCCTGGCTTGTTGGGTTTCGCAGCGGAAAGACATCGATCGATTTTGCGCCGCAGAACATCGGGACTGTTTTTCAGAGTGAAGTTGATGCTTGTCAGGGACGGTTTCAGCTGACGTCCTCATTTCTCAACAAAAGACTGCGTGTGGTCGCGGAAGCTCCACGCAACACGTTTGGCGGGATTGCCATTCCCAATGAAACAGGTTTTGTCAAAGATGGTTCAGAGCAGTCCTTTCAGACGCGCATCGTGGCCAAACTCTATGAGGTGATGCCATTTGCTCCGACAGGAGGTGGTGAGCGTCTTTTGGAGGAAGCGGTCTTCACAAACGGCGCGTTGGAGTTTGGTTCAGAGTTCAAGTGCGGTAAGTAGAAAGTCTCTCAACCTGGATGGTGTTATGGAAGAAGTCGGCCGGCAGCGGAAATCCACGCTGCCG
>JBDLRP010000034.1:0-140801 GCA_039799905.1 Pseudomonadota bacterium
AACTCATATCTTCTTATCGGGGTATTTGTTTTTTTATTAAGCGAAATTTTTTTATCTATTAAAAAATGAATAATAATAAGTGGTTGATTGTTTTGCTTGAGTGCTTTTCTAATTACAGTTCGTAATTCCGTTCTGCAGCCTGATATTAAAACGCACCCTTAAGGCTCGAAAGAAACTCCTTCAGCCGCGGGCTGTCGGGATTGGTCATCAGTTTCTCTGTTGCTCCCGATTCAACAATCATTCCGGCATTGAAAAAGTGACACTGCTGTGAGACCTGCCGCGCAAACCGCATCTCGTGCGTGACGATCAGCATGGTCATTCCGCTGCCCGCGATCTCGCGCAAAAGAGCAAGAACTTCGTCGACAAGTTCGGGGTCGAGCGCACTTGTCGGCTCGTCACAAAGCAAAATTTTGGGTTCCACTGCCAAGGCGCGGGCTATGGCGACGCGCTGCTGCTGACCTCCGGAAAGCATTTTGGGATATTTATCAGCGTGCGCAGTCAAACCCACACGTGCAAGCAGTTCTTTGGCCCGACGGTGTGCATCGCTGCGGTTCAGTCCGCACCGCAGATGAGGCACGAGCGCCACGTTGTCGAGGGCGCTCAGATGCGGAAACAACTCAAAGCGCTGAAAGATCATCGCCGATTTCTGCCGCAAACGATGAGCAGTCGATTCTGTTGCGTAGGCTTCGCCAAAAATTTTAATTGTCCCCTTGGAAATGGTTTCGAGACCATTGATGGTCCGCAGGCATGTACTTTTTCCCGATCCGGAGGGGCCAATGAGGCACGTCACTTCGCCTTCGCGCACCAACAGATTGACGTTCTGAAGTGCATGCGTGGTGTGTGTCGCCGTGCGAAAGGTTTTACTTACGCCGTTGAGTTCGACAGCCGTCTGCATGACTAAAAACTCCTTTTCAAGCCGGCTTTAAATCGCCAGACATCTTCTGTTCAATCCGCCGTCCGAGTTGCGAGAGAATGGTGTTGAGCAGGAAATAGACGACGGCAACAAGAAACCACACTTCAAAACTTTTGAAGCTGATGGCGACCATGTTTGATGCCGATTTGGTGAGTTCAACAATTGAAATGACACTGACAAGGCTGCTGTCTTTGACGAGACTGACGTACTGCCCCACCAGTGGCGGAAGGATTCTGCGAAGTGCCAGCGGGGCAACAACATGCCTTGCTGCCTGCAAGCGAGTGAGCCCTAGGCTCAGCGCTGCATCGTGTGGGCCTTTGTCGAGATTCAACAGCGTTCCGCGCACAAGCTCTCCGACATAGGCACCACAAAATAGGGACAGTGTTGCGACACCCGCCTGCTCGGGTGTCATTTGAAATGCCGACGCTACAACAAAATACATGACGTAAAGTTGCACGAGGACGGGTGTGTTTCGAAAGATTTCAACGAACACGCGAGCCGTTCCGCGAGCAAATGGCGTACCTGCATGCAGAACAATGCCTATCAGCAGACCAACCAATGTGCCAAAGACAATCGACAACGCACTCACCCACAGTGTTCCCCACAGGCCATGCAGCAGGAGTCCGGCCGAGTTGCTTTCCGCGACCCAGATGTAATCACGCAGCGAGGCAAAATCCCATTCGTAATCGAGTGAGTCAAAACCGCGCATCAACGAAATACCCACCAGCAGCAGAAGTGCCGCGGTCAGGATCGTCCATTGGGGCGAACGGGGCTGCTCGTGCATGTGAGTGTCTCCACAGAGTGAAGTTGCCACAGTCTGGAGCGGATGCAGACTGCTGCAGAAAGCTTGTTGATTCTGCAAATGTTGGTAAAGTTTTGCAGATATTTTCTCCTTTGGAAAGGAGAACGGAATCTTTTTAATCTTTGCTCCGGAGGTTGAATGTCATTTGCATTTAGAAGCCGTCGTCGTGTTCTCTGCTTGTTTTCAGCAGCTTTGCTTTCTCTGGTCTTGCATCCTGCAGATGCGCTGGGCGCGGATTCGCTGACTGCAATCAAGGGCAAAAAGGAATTGCGGGTTGGACTTGATCCGGGATTCATTCCGTTTGAAATGAAAACTCCCAAAGGCGAGATGATCGGCTTTGACATCGACATGATCAATGGCTTCGCAGCCTCGCTGGGAGCCAAGGCAACTTACGTGGACACCCGTTGGGAAGGAATCATTCCGGCACTTGTCGCCAAAAAATTTGATCTCATCGTCTCCGGCATGACCATCACGGACGAACGAAAGAAGACCGTGCTATTTTCTGATCCCTATTACCGCGCTGGATTGCTGGCGCTGGTTTCCAACAAACACAAGGATTCCATCAAGTCGGCTGCCGATCTCAATAGATCCGGCCTGAATATCGCAGTAAAAGTCGGTACAACGGCCGATCAATATGCTGTCAAGAATTTCCCGAAGGCTACGGTCCGCAAGCTTGATTCCGAGTCTGATTGTGCGAATTCGGTCTCGCTCGGAAAAGTTGACGTATTTATTTACGACAAGCCGTACCTTGATTTGTTCGCTTCAAAAAATGCGCAAAAGGTTTATCTTCTCAAAGACAACCTGACCGTCGAGGATTTTGGTGTGGCGGCGCGCAAATCCGATGCCCAGCTGATTGCTGCATTCAATTCTTATCTGGCCGAGTGGAAAAAAAGCGGCGGCTACGACCGCAGCCTGCGCACACATTTTGTAGAAATGCCGTGGGCTGCGTCGATGCCGCTTTTCAAATGATTTGTGCTTAGAATTTAAAACCGATTCCGGCCGCCGGATAAAAGGCGCCGGAGTTTATTTTGTAGTCGGCCGTGATGTGAAACAGCATCGAGGTGCCTGAATACAAAAGCCCGCCGCCGACAAACGGACTGCCTGCGGCAATTCCGCCGCCGCCTGTTCCTGTTCCTAATGCAACGGCCATGCCGCCCTCAAGAAAAGGCCGCCAGAATCCGTGGCCTGCGAACCATTTCAAGTCGACGTCGCCCCACGTCGCAACAAACTTACTGCTGTCTCCTGATTGTCCATAGATGCCGCCTACGCCAGCTTCAAATCCCCAGACGCCTGCAGACTGGTAAAGGAAATTGAGACCCACGTTCGAGCCTGCCGGATTGTTGTGGCCAATCATTAAACCCCAATCACCGGCGGCAGCTCCGGCCGACAGAGAAGCCGATGCAGCCGTGCCGACAAGCAACAGTTTTTTAAGTCGTTTTTTCAACATAATGTGGGCTCCAAATATTATCCGGCTCGCAGTGTCGGAGTAGTATGCTGGTCGCGGAAAATTGCCATGACGTTGAGAAATGACTCGGGCAGGCGGCGCAATAGTTCCTGCTTCAATGGATTCGGCACACCGAAAAACGCCTCGCCGACTGCTCCGGACAGACACGCAAGTGTATCCGATTGACCACCAAGTGAAACCGCGTTGCGGATGGCATCTTCTGTTGTACGCGCTGCAAAAGCGCAACTGAAGATGAGCGGCATGACAACCGGTGCTGTTGAGTCAGGTACAACAGAAGCGCGTACATCGTCGGGATTAAAGTCCGTAACATAGTTGTAGTGTTCGGATAGCAGCCCTTTGCATTCGCCGATTGATGCGCCGTTTCGGCCCAGATAAATGATGTGCGCGACAGCGCGTGCAGCCTTGATGGCCTCGTTGTGTGAGTGAGTCGCCAGTGCCGATTTTTCGGCTTCAGCCAGAGTCACTTCCAGCGAGTCGAAAGCCCATCCAACCGGACTCACACGTGCAGCAGGCCCAACCCCCAAGCTGTTGTAAGGCTCGTTGCCTCCAGTGTAGAGCCAGAATTTGAAGTTGGCCCCATAGCCGCCCTGAACATCTGCGTGTTCCTTTGCAAATTGCCGGATGTTGTATTGATAATTTTCAGAGCGGTTAATTGCGTTTGCAATGGCAATGGTCAGCACGGATTCATCGGTGTACCGCGCCGATGGCGAGATGAATTCAAAATCCGTTGTCTTGATTGGCTCCGTCTTGTAGCCGGAGCCCACCAAATCGCCAAGCAGTGCACCAATCATCGCCAGCACCTCACTCACGTGAATCGACAAGTTCATCAGTGCCAGTTTACGTTGTCTGACGAAGGCACAAACGGCACACTTTGCAGGGCCGCGATGTGTTTGGGCTAGTTTCGCTGGTAGTCTATGCGGGCGGTAAATTTTTCCAGTGTGTTGCCTTTGCGTCTGCGCACAATTGCCGGAGTTTCCAAGGCTAACGGACGATACCCCTGAGTGGATTTTCGGAATGACATGAAGATGGGGCGAAGAAGCTTTTTCAGGAAAAAATTGCTCAACTCAAGATTGACACACAAGTCGCCACCTGATGCGCGGCAATCGTTGCCTTCGTTTTTGATTTCGAACCCGAAAACCATTCCCCGTTCTGCAACAGCCAGCCGGAGTGGAATCTTTTTTCCTTTTTCCAGGTCGCCCGTAAATGCGCTCATGTACGTCATCAAAGAACCGGGCGAATTGAGATCATGCGACGACTGCTCGCTCGAGACAGAAGTTTTGCCATTTTGTGTGTACGACATGACAACCTGATTGCCCTTGACCTCAACCGTGGCGCGATCTCCGGTTTGCTTTTGCACCATGTTGTACAGGTGGAAACGGCCAAGCTGATCGTAGGTTGTCAGCTCATCGACGAGCAATTCACCCGACAAATCAAATTGTTGGATAAGCGTTGAAAACGGCCTGCCTTGTTTGATGGTGTGCACGTACGAAATCTTGAAGAGTACACCGTCTGAGGGCGCATTTGCGTCTTTGATTGTTCCTTCGCCGCGCAGCACGAGGTCGGCCGGATTTGCCTCCGCCTTGCCACAGAATAACAACACTGCTGCTGCAAGCGTGATGACTCGTGGCGAGTTGCCGGGTTGGAACATGGGGTAGCCTCCGCGGTCGGGGCGCGGTCTGTGGGCCGCTGCCGGGTTCGCGATTTAACAGGCTTTCTGCTCTCCCTGTCAATCAAAAGTAGTGGCTCCCAGTGGGATGTTGAGATTTCTTTAAGTGTCTGAATTTTATGCAAAATATGAAATCAGCTTTTTTTTTAAGATTTCCTGTTGTAACTCCGCCCTCTCTGGCTATCCGACCAAAAGCGGAACTGTTCATTGCCTTGGAGGTCTTCGTGCGTTTGCCGTCAACCATCACTCATATGTTTTCTCTTGCTACATTGGCGCTGGCCTTCACCGCCTGTTCGGCAATCGAGAGCGTTGGCAGGGTTGAAAAGTCTACTACAGAAGTTGGCGAAAAGATGGACAAGACCAACGACGGAATCGACCGCACCAACAGGAAGATGGATGAGACCAACGGCAGCATCGATGAAACCAACCAGAAAATGGACGACGTCCGCCGGCAGATGGATGAGATGAACAACAAGCTTGTCGAGACAAACAAGCGTATGGAGATCATGAACAGCGAGCTGGACAGGATGTATCAGGACCTCCGGCAGGGCGACTCGCTGAATGCTCGTCTTCAGACACTCGACAAGCTGACAACAACGCCCCGCCTCAAGAGCAAGCTCGTTTTCGCGGCTCAATATTTTATGTCCTATGAGTTTCAGCTTTGGAAAGGGCAGGGCAGCGACGGCGAAGAAGTCCGGCAGATGCTCCGGCATGCCGCGGCGGATGAGTTTGTGCAGGTCGTGCGCCGTTTGTCCCAAACATCTTTTCCAATCAATATCCTCGACGAAGGCAACGAGATTTCGTCGTTGAAGGCGTTGTCGGTAGCGCTGCACACGGTCAATCCGAATGCAAAAATCAATTCCCAGGCAAACAAATTTGCACCCGAGTCGATGCACCAGCTGATCACTCAGGCGCTCGCCTATGGGCAAAAGCTCGCGCAATCGAAGATTTCGGCAGATAAAATTCCGGACTATGCCAAGGTCGTCCTCAGGGAGCCAGAATTGGTGAAATACCTTTTCGAGCTGCGTGTGAATATGCTTCCGGCGATGGTTGTCAGCAGCATGTCACAAACTGCATCCGACGAATTCGTGACCCGCTGGATGGCCCGTGCCGGCGTTGTGCTGAAACCTTGGACAGCGCAGACGCGCAGCCTCAACGAACTTCAGCTGAGTGAATTTGCCGACTGGCTTTCGTGGGCGAATGCCGATGTCGCGCAGTTGAAAGCCTTCGGCTTGAATCCCCGATTCGACGCAACTCTAATTCGTACGCTCAAAAACCTGAGATTTTCGGAAGACAGCGCTCAAGCAAATGAAAGCACAGCCGCAATCGCGCGGCAGCGTGCGTTCAACATTCTACGCGCTGAACTTGGCAAGTTTATTTCCAAGGCTGAGTGAGCGTACACCGCTCCGCTTGTCACACTTATGGATACAGATCCCACTCTCAAATACCGCGATCAACATAAGCAGAGGCTCTCGTGGATGCCTTGGCTTTATGATTCCCTAAAGCCCCAGCAGCTGATTTGGGCGCGTGAATGGCAGCAGCAAGTCCAGCGTCAGTTCGAAGAACTTGAAACAATCCGATTTGCCGAAAACTGTTTTGTCGCCCCTTGTGCACGTCTGTTTGCCGAGCCGGGGCGGCTCATTGATGTCGGCAGCGGTGCACGCATTGCTGCTGAAGTCTTTTTGCATGGTCCTGTCCGTATCGGCCGCAACGTCAGCCTCAATGCCCGCGTGACGATCGACGGCGGTGCTGCGTCGGTGGTGATTGGCGATGAAACGCGAATCGCGACTGGCACCTGTATTTTTGCATTTGACCATGGAATGAACCCCGAACGTTTGATCCGCGAGCAGCCCGTTCGCTCACGCGGAATAGTCATTGGTCGTGATGTGTGGATTGGTGCCAACGTGTCCATCACAGACGGAGTGACGATTGGTGATCACGCGGTGATTGCCATGGGTGCGGTTGTGACACGGGATGTCGAATCATGGTCGATAGTCGGCGGAGTTCCTGCGCGTCCTATTGGCGACAGACGTAGCAAGCGGTAAGTTAGGTCTTCCACGGGCTGCAGCGGATTTGCGGCCTCCATCCAAGGAAGGACTTCCCATGAGGTCAAATCAGCGACCATTTTTTCTGAAAATTATAAATGCCGCGCTGCTTTCGCTTGTTTGTCTGACTGCACTTGGTGTCCCGCAAGCGGCTTTGGCAGCCTTCAGCGAACGCTCTGGTGATGTTTCCGTTTTAGAACTTCAGGAACACGTGCGTATCAACAAATCTTCATGGCGGGCCGCGCGCACGTCGCATTCCGATTGGCACTTGTCCGAAAAGAAGGCTCTTCTTGGCGCGCCGCTCTCCGAAGTCCGCACTGGCGGTGATTATGGAAAGAGCAGCCGCGTCTGGGAAGATGCGCTGCCTGAGAATTTTGATTGGCGCGATTATGAAGGCGCAAATTATGTATCGCCGGTGCGCGATCAGGGGCGCTGCGGAAGTTGCGTGGCATTCGCAATGGGCTCGACCTATGAAACCCAGCTCAATATCACAACCCGCTCAGCCGGCCGTGTGTGGAGCTTTTCACCGCAGCATCTGTTTTCATGCGGCGGCGGTTCATGTTCAATGGGCTGGTTTCCTGTATCAGCAGTCGACTATCTGGCAAAAAAAGGGCTCCCCGAAGAGGCGTGTTTTCCGTACGTCAGCGGTGCGGTCGGAAGTGACGTCGCGTGCAAGTTGTCGTGTACCGACTCGCGTTCTCGTTCGCTGAAAGGTTTGCTGCGCGTCAAAAGCAAGGGCATGCGCGCATCTGCGGTCGATGAGGTGAAAAAAGCGCTTCTCAACGGCCCGCTGATGACCACCATGAAAGTCTACGCTGACTTTTATCATTACGCGGGAGGAGTTTATCGTTATCAAAAGGGAGCCATGCTCGGTGGTCATGCCGTCATGATCGTTGGTTGGCGCAATGAAGATCGTGCATGGATTGTCCGCAACAGCTGGGGAACCGGTTGGGGGGAACAAGGTGATTTTCGCATTGCGTGGGATGATCCGAGCGGCGTTGGTGGCCTCTTTTATGGTGTGCAGCCGACCGATGATTTCTCTGCAATCTTCCTGCAGGGGCTCCTCGATGAAAGGACTCTGCGTCAACCGGCTGAGCTCAGCTTGCGTGCGGAAAAATTGTCTTTCATTTCGGCTTCACTCGAAGTCCGCGGCAGTTCGGCGCAGTCACTGGTTTCAAAGCCATTTTCGTCGGACGGCAAACTTGTTTTTGACCCGCGTGAATTTCAAGATGGCGTGTACACACTTCAAGCACGCGCGGTACTGGCCGACGGCACACAGCGCATCTCTCAGGCCCGCATTGTTTTCATCCGCAACGGTCAAGCTTCCGCATCCATCAAAATCGATCGGATGAAAGCCGGAATGAACATCTGGGATAAAGTCATACCGCATTTTATCGTCACCAGTTCTCCCGTACCACTTGCCAAAGTACGATACAAAATCGTCAGCGCAAAAGGTGCTATCGTTCGTGTCCGGAGCACAGAACACACGGCCGATCGTGTTGCACTGACGCTCAACCCAGAAGGTCTTGAGCTTGGGCGGTACCAGCTTATTGCTGAAGCGGTGTCAGATGACGAAGAGGTTTTGGCTTCAGACAGCCTTGAGTTCAACGTCATCGAGAAATGATTCGTCGCTCTTGGGAAAGGCAAGCCCGAGGGCTTTGAGCAGGCCTTGTGTGTTCTCGAAGGGGAACATGTGTCCACCCTGCGGGACGACGAGCCAGCGTGTGTGGGGAAAGAAGCTGTGGAAATAACGGATGGCCATCGGGTCGCAGATTTTACTTTCACTTCCCGCAATCAGCTCGATCTGCACTGACTTTCTTTTGCCAGCATCTATCTTTAAAAAATGCGGTGTGTGCAGTGCAGGTTGGCTTTCGAACAGGTCGGCCTCCCATTCCGGGTCATGTCTGAGCTTCAGCGAGCCGTCGTTCTGTGTTTCGAAATTCGCGTCGATGTAGTTTTCTACATGCTGCTGGGCCCAATTGCGGAAAAACGAGTTTCTCTTGAAAGCGGTCATAGCCTGCTTGCGGTTTCTGTAGAGCCGTTTGCGTCTGCGTGCCGGCCTGCTGAGGGGATGTATGCCTCGCTGTTGAAAGAGGCACGCGGTTGCCCAAAGCAACGCGCTTGCCGGGGCCAACAGCGGCATGTCGAGCAAGACGACGTGGTCAACATCAAGTTCTTGCGCGGAGTAAAGCGACAACCATCCACCCAAGCTGTGTCCTGCCAAGCTCCACAAACCGGGAAAATCCAACTTCAGATGTGAGAAAATCTTTTTGAGGTCTTCGCAGAGCAACCAGGGAATTTTGCTCAGTCCGTTTCGGTAGGCCTCTTTGACATCCTGCTCGTTGCAGCCATGCCCGCGCGCATCGAAAGTGAAAATGGTGATGCCAAGTTCATCGGCCCATCGTTGCAAGATGTTTGTATAGGAAAGAGCGGCAATGCCCGTTGCATGTGAAAAGAGGACGAATCGTTCAGCCCGCCCGTGTGCGGGGCTGAATTTGTAGACCGGCTGACCCTGAATGTTGATGACTTCCATGTTTTCAGCTTCGGAACATTTTTGCCGGCCTGAAGGGGTAAGGGGCGAGTTTTTCTGTAAAAAAATTCTGTTTTAGAGGCAAGTATCGATTATAAAAGGACTTACCTGCTATTCGAGTCCGCTGAAATGATTCGCACGGGGCTACATATCAATTTCTTGCCCCGTGGCTGAAGAGCGCAATTGTACAGAGTTTGTAAAGGATACGAGCCCCGACATTGCCGTCCCATTCGTCATCCTTGCGGCCCGAAGGAGCGACTTCATTGAGGTCGAAACCAACGATTTTTCGTCCGGACAATGCAAGTTCCTTCAAAATGAATGTCGCCTGCTGGAATGAGAGTCCGCCCGCCACGGGCGTCCCCGTCGACGGACACAGTGCCGGATCCAGTCCGTCGATATCGAAACTGACGTAAACATTTTCCGGCAGTTCCTTGATGATTCCTTTGATGATCGCAGCAAAGCTTTTTCCTGCGAACAGCTGGTCGCGGATTGCAAAATCAAAGTGACAGGAAATTTTTTTGTGCGTCGTGGCAAGTTCAAATTCCTCGTCGCAGTAGTCGCGGATGCCGACCTGAACGAGCTTTGCCACGCCCGGGATTTTGTGGATGACGTTGTTCATGATGCTTGCATGCGAGTGTTCGAAACCTTCATAGGCCGTGCGCAAATCAGCATGCGCATCGATGTGCAGAACACCCAGTGAAGGATACTTTTGCGCAACCGCCTGAATGGCACCAAACGGAACACTGTGGTCGCCGCCAACAATTCCGACAATCTTTTTTGCAGCGAGCAGTTTGCGTGTTTTTTCAAAAATAAACGTGTTGAGCTGGTGCGATATCTTGTTGGCTTTGTTCAGTTTGCCAATCAGCGCTTTGCTGCTTCCGAGGCGGCCGCCTTTGGCGATGATTGGTTTTGACAGCTGACATCCGGCTTTATTCCAAGCGCGGATTTTTGCCGCTGGCGGCTCCATGTGGATGCCGAACTCCCACGGGCGTGCGAGACCGTGCTCGGAAAATTCTCCGTCAAACAAATCGAGTTGCGGACTTGCATCAAGGATAGCCTTCGGGCCTTTGGCAGTGCCGCGGCCATAGCTGGTGGTCATTTCAAAAGGCACAGGAATGAGCACCACATTTGACTCCTCCGCTGTGAACGGAAGGGCAAAAATATGGCCGCCGGCATCACCGGCGCCATTGGGATCAAATTTACGGACGTCTGCTTTTTTCATGCGATGAATTCTTTGTGGAGGGCCGTTACAGCGTTGTTGAGTTGTTCGCGGTCGATAAGGCACGCGACCTTGATTTCTGAGGTCGTCACCAAACGGATTTCGATTCCTTCATTCGCCAGCACTCGGAACATGCGAGCTGCCACACCCGCGTGAACGCGCATTCCCACGCCAACGATACTGACCTTGGCGACGTTCTGGTTCAGATGAACCTTCGCTTCGGGGGCAATCGACTTCAGCACTTCGCGGGTTTTGGCGACGTCAGTGCCCGCCACTGTGAAATGGATCAGCAGGCCGGATGACTGAACTTCCTGGTTGACGATGTCGACGTTGACACCTTGTGTTGCCAAGGCTCCGAAGACATCCGCGAGAGTTGTGCGGGTGTGCGGCAGCGGTCCGAACGAGAACCAGCCTTCATCGCTGGAATGTGCAACGCCTGTGACCAGTTCGCCTTCGATCGGTTCGTTGTCTGAAATCATTTCTGTACCTTCATCCTGACTGAACGTGTTCTTAACAAAAAGACGTATTTCCCATTTTGCTGCCAGCTGCACGCTGCGGATATGGAGAACCTTACTGCCCTGGCTAGCCATTTCCAGCATTTCTTCGTGGCGGATTCTGCGAATGATGCGCGCTTTTGGACAGATGCGCGGATCGGCACTGAACACGCCGTCGACGTCGGTGTAGATTACGCATTCTTTTGCGCCGATTCCGGCCGCTATGGCAACCGCGGAAGTGTCTGAGCCGCCGCGGCCGAGTGAGGTGAATTGTCCGTCTTGGGTGACACCCTGAAAACCGGCGATGATTGGTATGCCGCCGGCGTCGATCTGCTTAAGAATTGCCTCTTTATTGACTGACTGGATGGTGGCGCGCGAGTGCAGGTCGTTAGTGACGATTCCGGCATGTGCGGCAAGCATGGGGATGGGATTGAGCCCTTTCTTGCGCAGGGCAAAACTCAGCAGTGCAACAGAAACCTGTTCGCCGCTGGCAACCAGCAGATCGTACTCGGGGGAATCGGTTTGATCGGTAAAGTGTTTTGCCATGCCGACCAGTCGATTGGTTTCACCGGCCATAGCCGAAACCACAACTGCAGATGGCCTGTGCTGTGCACAGAGATTTGCAACGTTTTCG
Source organism: Pseudomonadota bacterium (assembly GCA_039799905.1). Taxonomy (GTDB): domain Bacteria; phylum Bdellovibrionota_B; class Oligoflexia; order Silvanigrellales; family Silvanigrellaceae; genus RFOM01. Next base: position 11,769 of record JBDLRP010000034.1, read on the forward strand.
ATGCGCTCCAGTGAACCCATGCTGGTTCCGCCGAACTTAAAAACCGGTCGGGTCGCACCTTGCACGCTGTTTTCCTGAATCAGACTTTTTGATTTTCTGAGTAGCGGTATCATCGACGGCTGGCCTCACTCGAAAGACTGACGGGTCTTCTAGTGGAGTCGGGCCAGACTGACAAGCCTAAGAAGCCTGCTGTTCTGGACTTTTGCTCTTGTCGATGACGACCCAAACGAGCCTGTTTCGGCCCGTTCTTTTTGCCTCGTAGAGTGCTTTATCCGCGAGTTCCACGAGCTGCTTGCTGTCGCAACTCGGGTCGCTGCCCGCGTAGGTCGAAGAGCCGACGCTGACTGTGACAACCGGTCCGGCCGAATTGTACTCGTGACGAATGTTGAGACCTGCGATTCCATCTATGACCCGCTGTCCGATCACACGGGCACCGGCCGAATCCGTGTCCGGCAGTATGATTGCAAATTCCTCGCCGCCATAGCGTGCCAGCATGTCGCCGGGGCGCTTGATGGTGTTGAGAACCTCCTGAGCGACGCTGCGCAGACACAGATCGCCAGCCTGATGTCCGTAAGCGTCGTTGTATTTCTTGAAATGATCCACATCGAAAAGCAGCAGCGAAATTGGCCTGCGATTTCGTTTGGCGCGTTTGAATTCCTGCTCTTTGGTTTGGTCGAAGGCACGCCGGTTTGCCACACCCGTGAGCTGATCAATCAACGATAGTTTTGTCAGCACCTGTGTGAGGTCGCGCAGCTGATTCGCTATCTCGGTGATCTCGCTTTCACGCGCCTTGCGGCGGTTGATTTCATGATTCAGCCGCAAACCCGCATGGATGCGAGCCTTCGCCTCGGCGCGATTGATGGCTTTGCGGATAAAATCACTGGCGCCATATGCGTAAGCCGTGCGGATGTGTTGCTGAAAATCACTTTCTGATGTGACGATGACCGGGACGTCCTTGTAGCGGACATCGGATTTCAGCAGTCGCAAAAACTCCAGGCTATCGCTGTCGCCATCTAGGTCAAGGATCAGCAGGCTGACCTGAACTCTAATGACGTCATGCCCCTGACCAGAGAGGTTGATCGCTTCTCGGAGTTTGTTGAGGTCATTTGTGAAAAACGCATCAAGATGGCCTGCTTCATACAGAATTTCGGTAAATTCGGAGAGTTGCTGCTTGTCATGTTCGTAGATTGCAATCGACATAACCCCGCCTCCTACCGGAGTTTTCGGACGTCGGGCGACAAACTTAAGGCTTTGTCGGGAGTTATTTTTGTTTTGTGGTATTGGCAAGTTGACCCGCAGTTGCCGTACTGTGTTCGGGCAGTCTCGGGAATCATTAGACACGGAGTGAACCAGTGGAAGTTCAGACCCGCCCCTTCATCGGCTGGCCCAATTCGGCCGGAACAAAATCTTTTCAGGAACTCGAAATCGATGGCATGGGGTTGCGCCGGCTGCGCGGTCTTTGCGAAGGGCCGATGTTTGTCACGTCTCTCAACGCCGTCCGCCAGCGCGCAGATATGTACATGCAGTCGCTGCGCTCACACTTTCCGCTTGCTCGGGTTTTCTATGCGATGAAAGCAAACGCCGCTCCCGCCATTCTGCAGGAGGTGGCAAAGGCCGGATGCGGTGTCGACATTGTTTCAATCGGTGAATTCCGCGCAGCCCGCGCTGCCGGAGTCAGCGCAAGCGAAATTTGTTTTGCCGGAGTGGGCAAATCGCAATCCGAGATTGTTGCCGCCATCGATGCCGGTCTGGGAGTGATCAACGTCGAACATGCGCAGGAGCTCACGTTTGTTTTGGATCTTCTGAGCGAGCGACGACTGGCCGCGGCTTCCGGCAAGGGCAAATCGGAACAGAAAAAAAATGAGCCGTTGGTTGCGCTGCGACTCAATCCCTGTGTTGAGTCGCAGACACATCCACATCTTAAAACAGGCGCTCTGGATTCAAAGTTCGGTATGCTTTTGGCTCAGGTTGAAGACTGGCTTCACAACATAGAAGCGCGTTTTTCGCACTCCGGAAAAAACGGCAAAGAGTCCTTCAAGGACTTTGTCGCACCACTTTGCGGACTGCACGTGCACATCGGCTCGCAGCTGCAGAGTCATGATGTTTTTCCGCTCGTGCTCGAGCGTGTACAGCAGTGTGTTATGTTGCTTTTGAACAAGGGAATCCGCATCACTCAGCTCGATCTCGGCGGCGGCTTGGGAGTCGGCGTTGCGGGCGTGCCCGTCGACGCATCGGACATTCGGGTGCACGTCGACTTTCAGGCTCAGGCATTGAAGGCTGTCGTGTCTTCGAACTCAGCATTGCAAGATCTGTGGGGCTCCAACTGCGAAAAATTGACTGTATGCCTCGAACCGGGGCGCAGCATGGTTGCCAGCAGTACTGTTTTTCTGAGCGAAGTTCTCTATGAGAAAAGCAACATCGAAAATATCCGGTTCGCTTATGTGGACGCGGGCATGAACGCCTTTCCCCGTCCGGCCATCTATGGCGCCGAGCATGCGACTGCGTGCGCCAACAAACCCAACGTCAACCTGCTTTCTTACAAAGTCTTTGGTCCTGTCTGCGAGAGTGGCGATATTCTTGCGCGAGATGCCCGTTTGCCGCAGCTGTTTGCCGGTGATGTGGTGGTCTTCTTCGAGGCTGGCGCCTATTGCCGTTCGATGGCGAGTCACTACAATCTGCGCGCCATTCCTGCCGAGATATTTGTTCGTGGCGGAGAAGTTGTTGAATTGATTCCTGCGCAGGATCCAACTGCCGGCTTGAATCTGCGTGCATTGAACAGCGATGCGTTCGCTGCGGTGATTCATGCGCGCCGATCTGTGCGGGTGTTCGAGACTGAACAGCCGATTCCCGAAACTGTGGTCCGCAAGGCAATCGACCATGCGTTGCTGGCGCCCAATTCCTCCAACATGCAGATGTGGGAGTTTTATTGGGTGAGAACTCCCGAAAAGAAAAAAGCACTTGCTGCAGCCTGCTTGTCGCAGCCGGCAGCACGCACGGCGGCAGAGCTGATTGTGTGCGTAGCGCGCACCGACACATGGCCTGCCAATCGTTTGCGCATGCTCGATTTTCTGCGCGCGAACGGCAACGCACCTGCCAGCGTGATCAAGTACTATGAAAAGCTGCTGCCTTTTGTTTATGGTCAGGGCTTGCTTGGCATTGGCGGACTTTTCAAATCGCTTGCGACGTGGTTCATCGGCCTTTTCAGGCCCATCCCGCGCGAGCCTGTCAGCCGCGCAGATATGCGGGTTTGGGCATCGAAGTCGACAGCTCTCGGTTGTGAAAACCTTATTTTGTCGCTGCGCGCTCAGGGCTACGATACGTGTGCAATGGAAGGCTTTGATTCAAGACGCGTGAAAAAAATTATCGGACTGCCACGTCGCGGCAGTGACATCGTCATGGTGATTGGCGCTGGTGTCGGTAAGCCGGAAGGTTTGTATGGCCCTCGGGTGCGCTTCGACCGGAAGTTCTACGCGTTCGAAGTTTGAAGGGCTTGTTAGTTTTTCAGAAGGTGCGAGTGTGAATTGACAATCTCGCGCGGAACAACGGCGAGTGTCGCACCCCAAGGGTTTTTGGTTGCTTCAGGAATCTTCGAGATGCCGCGGATGTAGCCGATTTCCATTTTGTAATAGCCGTCAGGCGACATGCCGACAGGTGCACCATTCTCGTTGAATTTTGCACCTACGCCCCAGCTGTTTTTGAACAAAAGAGCTTCCAATTCTTCGGCCGGCTTGTCCAGTTCAGCCTTGAGCATGTCGTCCGACACTGCTCCCCTCACACCACCTTTGTTGATGAAGTCGGTGACCAGCACAAGGTGCCCGCCGTCGCGGCCGTAATTGGACCAGAAATAGTCTTTGTTGTTTGTATCTGCCCGGAAAGAATCTCCGGAAATGCGATCGATGTTGATGGGGAAGGCCAGCGGCACGCTGTGCCCGAGCGCCAGTGTGGTTTTCACGATTTGGATGAAGCCCGCGACGTCGGCCTCCTTGTGGATGGCCACCGCCTCCCAAGCGTCGGCGTCAAATTTCAAAATCTGACTCGCAAAGTCGCGCGCCGAAACAAGCCTTCCTTCCCAATAAAAGTATGTTGGGGGACGTGTAGGGAATGCTGTTTTTCCGCGTCCCACAAGAACGAGGTCTTTGATTTGTTCAATCGTGAGCTTCTGGATGATGTGGCCCTCGTCCATCGCTCTACGCACGTTTTCGCGCACCGCGCGCATCAATTGATTCCGCTGTTCCGGGGTTTTGATCTTGTATGACCAAGCGCTTTCGGGGACGGCACCGTGAATTTTGATGAGTGCGAGCGCGTCATGCTGAACATAAGGTGAGTCTTCATACATGTATGCGAGTTCTTTGGTGGTGCGTGTCACCCAGCCTTCAGGCAGCTGCCCGCGCATGATGAACTCCACCAAATCGGACGAACCCATCTTTGCAAATTGTGCCCGCAAAGCCTCTGCCATGTGTTCAAAGGCGAGAGCTTCTTCAGAGATGTCGACCTTCAGATTGTCAGTGCGGAGGAGTTCGCTTTCGATGAGTCCAGTTGTGCCGTAAGCCCAGCAAATTCCAAATCGACCCTGGTCACGGACGTCGGTCTGCGGAATTGCCACGGTGGAAAGCGAGCTAGTGGATATGCGAACGTCTGGGGAGTTGTTGCACGAAGCTGCAATAAAAAGGCTGAAGATGCTAAATATTGCGCTTGTTTTGCCTTTGAGCATGGAAGTGGCTCCCGGTCCGGACTGTTGGCTGACTGTTCAAACAGCCGTTCTAGACGCAAAACGCTCGCTCGGCAAGCTCAGTTCGGACATCTTTCCAGCGAGGAATCCATTCCGAAGTTGACGTCGCTGCCATCCACGTTCGCCTGTAGGCCAAGCTGCGGGAACGGCCTTGCGGCACCGCCCACCAACTGGAACTTGAACTGGGTCGTAAATGCGCTCAGCCGGGATGCCTGACAGAAGGTCTGAATGAATGCGTCGGCCATGATTTGTGTGTTGGTTGCATTCAACAGTGCGTTGTTGAGCGCCTGATCGGGGCGAAACACCATGTTGATTTGGTTGAGCGGAATGAGCGTCTGAAAAAGGTAGCCGTTGGAGGAGATTCCTCCGCTGACGAGCCTGTCCTTCATCACTCCGACAACCAGAGTCTGGGTGAGGGTACGTAGGTAGTAGCCACGAGGGATGGTGACCGTTGCGTTAAAGTTACAGATCGTCGAGGTGGTCAACTTGCCGCCCAGACGCGCCAACTTAGGTAGGAAGACCCCCCAGCTGGTAAGGATGATCGAAAGGTCGCCCCCTGCGGCACTCCAAATCACGTTGTTTCTGGAGGGATTGCTGGGGTCGAGTCGGCAGGGTGTGCCATCTCCGCTGCCGCTGGCAGTGACCGAGTTCCAAATGAGTTCTTGGGCATCAACGGTTTGTGCGGTGCAAAAGACGGAAACGAGGCACGCGAGGAGCACGCGGAGTTTGCGGGGAAGGAGATGAGGCGTGAGACTCGTGTGCAGCATGGGGAGACCTTTCCGGTTCGAATTTGGATTTAAGTTTGTGCTTTGCTGTTGTCAGCTGCACGGTTCAATTTCGACAGCAATTTCAAGCTGCTTTTCATCCGATATTTGCACAAGAGCAGCGTCGTTGCGGTTTTTGCGCGCAGCGATGAACGTGTAGTCAAAGCCGAGCATGTGGGCCGAGCCGCAGTTTTGCGGTGTCATTTTCATCATTTGTTGCGCCTCGTCCGAGGGCTTGCCCGAGAGAAGCACGGTTTCTTCTGCGTTGCGAATCTGCTGTCCTGCATCAATCTCTTTGAGTGACTGGCCGACGATCTCGCCGTCGAGGCGCAGTAAGTACTGCATCTTCAGGCCTACGTCGGCATCTTTTGAGTAGGCGACCGGAGTCCGCGCCGCGACACTCTTGATGCGGACCTTCCCTTTTGGAAGTGCGACCACCCTGAGTGCGCATTCACGTGCAAACGTGATGCTGGTTGCAGGATTTTCGGGTGGAGATGCCAGCTTATATTTGGGCAATGCGAACTTCATGACGACAAGTTCACTTCCGGTTGCCGAGCCGTTGCGCACGCTTTTCAGTTCAACATCTCCGGCTTTGCTCTTTTGAGCTCGGCATCCCGAACCCGCAGCCGTCCAGTCTTTCACTGTCAGGGCCATTTCTGCACTCTGGGCGGAGGCCAATCCGCGCTTCGGAAGTCCTGAGATCACCAGCGAGCCGGCGATGGTCAGAAGTCCGGGCAGGATACTTGCGAAAGAGGCCAGACGGTTGTGGGTTCTCATGAGATGTTCTCCGAAGTGGGAGTATTACTGAGCTGGGCAGAATGCCAATGCGCCCGGGCGTACTTCAAACTTCACGTCGAGACCGTCGATTGCCAACTGAGCCTCATCGTACATGTTGTTCTTCTCGATACCGACCGCGAGGTTCGAGTTGTAGATGCCCTTAGGCTGACGGCCGAAACACCAAGTTCTGAACCATGTGCTTGCCGACGGAGTGTTCACACGGAATGTATCTGTGCGGCTGATTTGCTCGAGCGGTGAGTTGACGATTGGTCCCCAGTTGTAGCCTCGTGAAAGCACTGCAAGCGGATGGCCGAAGAACGATGAGTTGGCGGAAACGCGGGCTGTTGCGCCTGCACCTTTGACAACACCGTAGGTGATTGTTTGCGTCAGGTCAGCCAGGTAAAGGCCGCGGGCGACTTCAACCGGAACAACGATGCGGCAGTTCGCACGGCCGGTCAGTGACTGGTCTCCTGAGGGAAGAGCCACTCCGAGGTCTGTCAAAAGGACAGAAAGTGTGTTGCCTGCATCAACAAAAAAGGTGTTTACGTCCTTGATACAAACCTGCTCGGACGAGGGACCCACGCGCTTGCTGCCGCCGGAGATGGCACGGGCGGTGTCCCAGATGATTGTGCTCTGCGCGAAAGCACTGGAGGAGATAGCGAGTCCTGCAAGAGCGAGAGTTGCGATATGTCTCATGGAAACCCCCTGAAGATCAGAGTTATTTTTTGACTCCACACCTCGTGTCGTCTGTCTGTAAGTTAACCTGTCTAAAACACGAAGTCAAATTTTTTGGATACAAAAATTTTAAAGTACACCGAAAAAAGTACATAGGTGCCAAAAAAAACCGAACATACTGAATTTCTGAAATAAACTCCGATAACTGCGGAGACGGGCGGTAGGGGGATTTCAATTGGAGAGTAAGGCACCTGAACTGACGGCGGCTGACCTCAAGCGCGAACGTGTGCGACAGTCGCAGCGCATTGGCAGACAAATTTGGATTTTAAGTTCGGTCATTCTCACCGTGATGCTGAGCTTGGCATTGCTTTACGGGAGATCATCTTCAGCCCGCGAAATTGAAAGAAAACTCAGTTGGGGATTCCAATTTGAATTACGCGACAAACTCAATCAGTCGCCCGAGCCCGATCCGCGCCTGCGCATTCTGATGTTCGATGATTCGACAGTTCAGGCTATGAAGCGCTCGCAAATCAATTTCCGCGAATGGTCTTCTTTGCTCACATATCTCGACAGACACCGACCTGCGAGCATCTACATAGACAAGATTTTCGGACTGCTCGACGATGATCCGAGTGTTCTGCAGGATGCACTGCCGATTTTGCGTTCCTTGCGCACGCCTGTGTCGATTGCGTCGTTCACGAGTCCGCGACAGATTGCGGGCCGAGACGAACTGCTCCTGCAGTCCGAACAGCTCAATGTTCGAAATTATCTTCCGGATTCACTGGCCGAGGTGCCTGACTCTGAACTGAGGCCGACTCTCGAGCGTTTTTCGCTGAAAGATCGTTCAAAGGCATTTCAATACGGCCCCATGCAGCAGCTCCAGGAAGTGTTCAACATCGGGCACATCGATTATCCGCATGTGAATCAGATCTATCCCATCTACAACGTCGGAAAAAATGCTCTTCTGCCGTCACTCGCTTTGTCGGGAAGAATTAATCTGAAGCTGGAAAACAACGCTATCACGGCCGGCGGACAGACGATTCCGACAACCAGCGACGGAACTGTTTTGGTCAACTGGCTGAATCCGGTAAAGGCATATTCGCGGGCGCAAAGTTTTGCTTCCGCTTTTTCGGCGATGAGGTCGGGAAGCTTGTGGAACAAAATTCCCGAGGGCTCGCATATACTGATCATACCGCTGGCCTTTACTGGAAACGTTGACTTCAAGGATTCTCCTTACGGACAATTGCCGGGCGGATTGGTTTTGGCCTCTGTCCTGAATTCAGCCCTCTCCAAGCAGTGGTTGTCCGATTTTAATTACGCTCCTCATGCAATAATCCTCTTGGTTTTGCTTGCAGGCGTGTTGCAGTTCGTTAAGGGAATGCGCAGTTGGATCGTCATGTTTGCCGGGATGGCGCTCATTGCGGCATTTGGATTGTACCAGTTCGTCTATGCTTCAACCGATGTTCCATGGCTGGCAGGAGAGGTCTTTTTTGGCGGCACGGGCACACTTCTGCTCTCGGCGCGAAATTTATGGGATGCACGGCGAGAAAAGTTGCTGCAAAAGCTTGAAGAGGATTACGAGCGTTTGGAGCGCGAGGAAAAGCGCCTTCAGAAGGAAATGCGCGATGCGGCCCGTATTGCGATGGCGTTGAAACCCGAAGATGTTCCGCAGTGGCCTGACCTCGAGATATCTGCATTTCACAAGAGTATGTCGGAGGCCAGCGGTGACTGGTTCTTCTTCGAGCGGTCCGTGTCGGGCCGCTTTGCGCATTTTGTGCTCTGCGACATCAGTGGCCACGGAGTTCAAGCGGCGTTGGTTGTCTCCGGATGCAAGACGGTTCTTTCGATGTTGCGGCTTGAGCAAAATGAGGTGTTCGATTCAAGTGAATTTTTGCTTCATTATGCCAATCAGCTGAACAAGGTCTTGTTTCTCAACGGCAACGGCAATCACACAGCGACGATGGTTGGTCTGACCTTCGATTTAATGGCAAGCAAAGTTTATTGTGTGGACTGCGGTCATCCCTTTCCCGTGATTCACACGACAATCGGCGACAAGATAGAGTCGCTGACAACCTTTTCGAGCGATCCGATTGGCTTCAATGAAACTGCTGAAGTGACTCTCAACGAACGCACGTTGGTGCTGGGCGATTGTTTGATCGCCCACTCAGATGGAGTTCCTGTCACTCGCGGCCGCAGAGTTTTGCAGAAATTCTTCAGGGAAATCGAACATGGCCCGATCATTCCTGCCAAGCGTTTGGTGGAAGGTTTATTTAAACACTTCAAGAAAGAAAAGATGGACATCATTGAAGATGACGTCAGTCTTGTGGTGTTTCGCAAGGTCAGCTGAGACCGGCACCTGGATCGAAGCAAGAGAGGCCGGGTTATTTTGCGGCCGACGCGCCGGCACTGACTTATTTCGCAGGTGAAGCGGCTGCCGCAGCGCGGGCCTGCTTCTTTTCTTTCAACTCCATGATTGTCGTTGAATGCAGCGGCTGCGCTTTTTCTTTCGGGTTGATGAAGGTTTTCGCAAAGTTCACAGCAATCGCAGCTTCGGAAAATCCGGTTGCGATGAGTTTCAGCTTTCCGCGGTATTCGGCGATGTCTCCCGCTGCATAGATTCCCTCGAGATTGGTCTCCATGCAGTCGTTGACCTTAATTCCGTCATTATGGAGTTCGAGTCCCCACTCGCGGATTTTGCCCAACGAGCTGTTGAAGCCGAACATAATGAGTGCATCGTCGACCTGCAGAGTGCGCTCTTCCTGCGTTTCGGTGTTCTGCAGACGCACTGACTTGAGAGAGCTGTCGCCCTCAAAAGCGATGATTTCTGTGTTGGTAAAAATGCTCGCGGAGGAATTGCGCAGTTTACTGACACTGTCGTCATGGGCGCGGAACCGGTCGGAGCGATGCACGAGTGTGACTTCGGCGGCAATGGGTACCATTTCGTTTGCCCAGTCGAGCGCGGAATCGCCGCCGCCGACGACGATCACTTTGCGGCCGCGATAGATTTCCTTGTTGATAACGGCATAGGAGATTCCCCGTCCCTCAAATTGCTCTGCGCCTGCAGCCATGTGCTTTTTGGGGCTGTATGAACCAACGCCGGCGGCAATCAGCAGCGTGCGTGTGAGATGCACTTGCGTCAGTGTTGTCAGTTCCCAGACTCCGTCCTCTCGGCGACGCAGCTGCTGTGCCACCTCGTCGAGAGCCAGGTTTGGTTTGTAGGCCATTGCCTGTGCGATGAGATTGTCAATCAGGTCTTTGGCCAGAACTTTGGGGAAGCCCGCCACGTCGTAGATGTATTTTTCAGGATAAACCGCAGTCAGACGGCCGCCCAAAGCGGGCATGGAGTCGATGATCTTACATGAAGCGTTGCGCAGTCCGGCATAGAAGGCTGCGAAAAGTCCGGTCGGTCCGCCGCCGAGAATGGTGATATCAAAGATTTCCGCTTGCGAATTCATGAAAACTCCGATGGGCAGGGCCGGAGACCGGCCATAGACGCTGGATCACTTTGTCCAGTCGGTCTTACCACCAAGGAGTTCGATGCTGTCAACCAAAATGCGTCCGGCTTCCTGCAGCTGCTCGTCTTCGCCGCGGATGACGATGTTCGGGTCGTCGACCTTATTCTTGCCGGAACGCGCCGGGGCATTTGAAGCGGCTGCGGTTGCCGGCTGTTTGACCGGACCTGTCGATGCGACCTTCTGACCCTTTTCTGCATCCGTGGCGTCGGCCAATGGCTTTTCAGGGGCTTTGAGGCTCAGTTCGGTGTTGTCTTTTTCTTTGCGGGCCTTTTCGATTGCAGCGAATGTTGCCTTGAATTCCTCCGCGGAGCGAACACGCGCTTCGCTGCGCTGCCGGAGTTGCGGAATGATTTGGCTGAGATCCTGGATGGGCTTCATGCCGCCCGCGGAATTAATGGTCGAGTGGGGCAGGGGATTGTCGTTTTCGCCCTCGCCGACATCACTGACCTCAAAGACGTCCGGTATTTGTATGTCCGATTCAACGCCGACAACCTGATTGCTGCGGCCGCTTGGACGAAAGAATTTTGAGATCGTGACCTTCATCGCTCCATCGGAATCACGGCCGCCGGTGCCGGGAAAGTCGATGACGCTTTGAACAGTTGCTTTTCCGTAGGTTCGTGAATTTCCGAGGATGAGGCCGCGTCCATAATCCTGTACCGCACCGGCCAAAATCTCGCTCGCAGAGGCACTTTGCTTGCTGATGAGAACAGCCAACGGTCCGTTGTAGCGCACGCCATTTTCGGGGTCATCTTTGCTTTCGACGCTTCCGTCGCGGTTTTGCACCTGCACGACCGATCCCTTGTCGATGAAGAATCCCGACAGACGCAGGCATTCATCGAGGTCGCCGCCGCCGTTGCGGCGTAAATCGAGAATAATGCCGTCGACCTTCTGTTCTTTCATTTTCCGGATTTCGCGATCGATGTGGTTGCTCGAGCTAACGTAGTCCGACTTGCCCGACTTGCTGCCTTGATAATCGATATAAAAACTTGGCAGGTTGATGACACCGATCTTTTTACCACCGAGAGTCATCACATCGCTGCGCGCCTCGCTGTCGGCCATGTGGACGACGTCACGCACAAGCTCAAGAAGCTCGCGCTTTGTTTCGTTGCTGAGCGGGTCTTTGCGGAGGATTTGCAGTTTAACCACGGTGTCTTTTTGTCCGCGGATGAGCTGCACAACCTTACCGAGGTCCATGTCAATCACATCGATAAATCCATTGCCATCACCGGCATCGACCGCAACAATCTTGTCGCCTTTTTGCAGCCGGCCATCACGCGATGCCGCGCCTCCCGGAATCAACGCCTCAACGGTTGTGTACCCGTCCTGTTGGGTCAGGCTGGCTCCGATGCCCACCAGCTGTAGGCTGAAAGCAACGCGGAATTCCTCTTGATCCTGGGGAGCCATAAATTGGCTGTGCGGGTCGAGTGAGCTCGCGAAGGCGTTCAGGAAGAATGAATTGACTTCGTCAGAGGTGCGCTCCTGCGTCGACTTTTTCAACAGCGAATAGCGTTTGTTGATGCGGTTTGCGATGATGCTCCAATCTTTTTCAGTTTCGCGCAGGTTGAGTGCGGTGAACTTGAGAAGCTTGCGCCAGCGTTCGCGGCGCTCGGCGTCGTCTTTGGCCCAATCAATCTTTTTGCGGTCTGTCTCGAGTTTTTCATCGACGGTAAAGTCCATCGGAGTCTGCAGCAAATCGCCAATTGTTTTCACGCTTTCGTCCATGCGTTTCAAATAGAGCGCATAGATGTCGGCAATGAAGTTGCAATCATTTTTGGAAATCGTTTCAGGGATTGTATTCTCGAATTTCGCAAAGGCTGCGACGTCTTCTGCCAGAAAAAAATTGCGGCCGGGATCGAGCATTTGGAAGTAGCGCTGGTAGGTTCGCTTTGAGAGTTCGCCGTCGAAACGGCGGTATTGGTAGTGCGCCTTGAGAAAGTCGCGCACGCGGCTCTGGATGGTCGAGCAGGCAAGGAATCCGGAATTCGCAGGGCGTTTGCCGCCATCTTTGGCTGCCGGACTGGCCTGCAAACTGGAACGGATCTTTGGATAGACAAAAACCTGAAAACCGAGCGAACCGGCCATCACCACACCCAGTGACAGTGCGAGAACGACGCCTTTTCTTTTCATCATCTGTGAGAGCCCTCTTGCTTACTTGCGGGTCGGTAGACGAATCTGCCGGCGCGGATTTCTGCTCAGCGGCATTCCGCGGTCGGTTTCATCCTCATGATCATAAATTATCGTCTTTTCGGAGCGGTTGCGTGGTCCGTGAGCCGTCAGAAAGGCCGAGCGGGGCGGCATAAATTCACCGCCGCGGCGCTGTTTGGAGTCATCGTCGACTTCCTCGTTCAGCTCTTCGGCAAGCTGTCCGGTTTCCTCGAATTTTCCCTCGAACCATGCAAACCACTGCTCCGTGTGACTAAGGACCCGAGCCTGACCGGCCGAGTCGACGCGCTCCAGAATTTCGTCGAGCCTGTCCTGCAGGCGGGTAAAATTTTCATCGAGCCAAGCCACCCAGACTGAGGCTTCTTCATCTGAGCGGACGACGATGCGCTGTCCAAATGCATTTTTCAGCCGGTCGCGGATGGTTCGCAGAACCTTTTCACGGTCCGCCGAGGAGACTTCCGGCTCAAGGTCGAGAGTGATATGCACGGTTGCCATGTACATGTGGGACCGCCTTTATGATGACGACGTCTGTAGAACAATCTAACTGGAATCCGCTTTTTTTTGAACAGGGCGGCTTGTTTGATGTTTTTCGATTGTGGCGGGATTGGCTTTTGCTGCATCGCACCGCTTTTCCCGATCTTAAGGCATTGAGTGGGCTCGCGGCTGATGATTCAGTCGCCGAGGTTCGTTCGGGAGGCGGTTTTCCGATCCGTTTCGTCAGGCAACAGCGGGTGCTCCGTCACAGACGTGATGACCTTGGCTGGCAGGCGAATTATCAACTGCGGATTTTTCTTTCCGGTGAGGTACCAAGCCGTCCTGACAACTGGCACGATTTTTTTAATGCTTGGACGTGGATTTATCTGCCAAAACTGAAAGCAGCCATCAACACACGGCACTTCAGCTGCATCGATGAATCTTCCGATTTTCCTTGGAAGACAGGCGGCGGCAACCGCTCGCGCGAGCAGGACATGCTGACTTTGTTTGACGAAGGCGGATTGCTGGTAGTCACCGAAGATGAGCGTTTGTGGGATTTGCTGACATCTCGTCGCTGGCAAGAGTTTTTTAAAGAGTGCGGACCCAACGATTTTCAGCGCATTATGTTCATTCCTGTCGGACATGCGCTTTTTGAATGTGCCCTCAAGGGACATCCGCGCCTTCACGCGAGCTGCCTTCGGGTCAATTGCCGGCCGTCTGAGTTTACTCTCTCTTCGCGTCAGGATTGGAAAAATGCGCTCGCAAAGGTAGATGAGTTTGCTGCGCTAAAAATAAGCCGGCGAACACATCTGCGTTCGCCGGACGAATTGTATGCGTTGCCTATTTGGGGCATCCGAGGCTGGCACCCGCGCGCAGGCGAAGATGCCTTTCTTTCGGACTCGTCTTACTTTCGCTGAATCTGCCCGCTCACTTCTTCGGTGCAGCCGTCCACTCAGAAGCAGTGTCGCCCATGTGCGTCACGCCAGGGAGAACAACACCAGGTTTGCCGACTGAGTTCGGTGCGAGTGCTGCCTGTCCTTTTTTCTTCAGCTGGATCGTCAGGCCCTTGTTGTTGACTGCATCCGCTGTCACCTCTGCGATTAGACGAGCGTGGTCTTTGTTGGTGTCGAAGTTGGGCAGCAGTGCGCTCTTGATTCCCTGAGCCGATGGGTTTGCAGCCTTCATTTTCTGGCTTTCCTGAGCGAAGTAGTCGCGCACTTCTACGTTCATATCGAACAGAGTTGCTCGGTGGTGAGTCGTGAATGACAGACGTCCGTCCATTGCGATGTTCTTGCACCCGTCTGCCGCCATCTGCGGGGCAATTTCAGATGCTTTTGGTGAAACCCATTTTGCACCAGGGAAGAAGTCGTCGTTGAGGAATCCGTGATAGATTTTGTACTGCGGCATCTTTTTGCGCAATTCGACAACCGACTGCTTCATCTGCGTGACTGCCGAGTCGCCGGTGTTGATGATCCATGTTGGCAGACCGTGACTTCCCACCAAGATGCACACGTCTTCGCGCGCCGTGTTCGGGAATGCCGCCTGAATGTCTTCGTCCAGCGATTTAGCCATGACGTCGGTGAATCTGTTGTCATTGGCATACCACGTCACGCCGAGTGCCTCGACGTCGTACTCAGGATGTTTTTTGAGGTACTTGAGCACGTCTTCCATGTTCTCGCCGCTGGACGCATACGAGAATTGCGCGCCCTTGTTGACCACCACGATCTTGGTGATGCCGTCTTTTTTCATCTGGTCGAGCGCGTCATCAATGAACGGATAGGTGAAGTTGAAACCCACGTATGCTTTGGCGTTCGGAAGAATTGTTTTGAACTCTTCGTTGATGACTTCAATCTGTTTGAGCGAGTTTGCATAATAGCGGGTCGCGCCGATGACGTCATATTGGCTGCGGACTGTTTTGACCGAAAGGCGGTACGCAGGTTCCTCTACGAGTTTGCGTGTCCACATCGGCAGGGGAATACCCACGTTTTTCTGGAACGAAACCTTGATGTAGCTCTCGAGTTCCTTGTCGGGGTTGTCGATGTCGCCGTGAGATGCAAACAGAAGTCCGATTTTCTCGGCGCTTTCTGTCGAGCGGGTCGACATTGCAGAAGACAGTGTCGCGCTTCCGCAACCCTGCATCAGAGACAGCAAAACACCTGAAGTAGCGAGTCCGAGCGTCCAGGAACGGTGCATGAAACTCTTCATAAAAAACCTCTCCGTTGTTTTACGTGCGCCGCACCCGAAAAATTTGGGTACAGCGGTCAGCCCAACGTTGGTTGTCTAACTACAGTTTGTTTTGTCGAGCAAGCTAAATTTTTCCGAAAATATTTTTAATTTCGGATATTTTTAAAAGTTTCTGATGACGTTCTGGTGAGTTAAATGTCCAACTTAAACTTGCACAAACTACTCAGGAATTTGCACAACGACTTCAACGCAACGCTTTTCGCTCGGCAATGTAGCGGGTACGCATGAATTTCTGCCGGCTGCTCAACAAAAGCTTCAAGTCGATGGCCGAAGCGGCATTGAATTGCTTGAACCATTCAGAAGCGTTGAATTTATTTGAAAACTGCGGCAGTGGCCTGAATTTGTCGGCTTCAATGTTCCATTTGAATCCCCCCCAAGCCACTTCGGTTCCGCTGGCGGGCAACATTTTTAAAACCACACAGGTCACATCCGTGCAATTGCAAGACGGATTGGTGCAGTAGAGGTCGTCGATAACGTAACGCTCGCCGTCAACGAATCTTTCGATCGGCTGACCGTTGGGGAACAGCATCTGGAACGGAACTAGTTTATCTGGCTGGATGGACCGGAGATCCTGTTGCTTCCATGCATCGCTGATCTCTTCGGAGAACGGCACGAACGTCTGCCTCAATGCCTCCAAAACCGGTGCCGTCAGTGCGCGGTTAAAAGACACGATTAACTCGTCGCGCTCGGCATCGCTCAGTGCGAGTACTTCGGCGTCGTCTGCCATAAAATCGGCAGACTCACCGCCGCCCTCGGCTTGAGTGCGGCGAAGGTCATCTACTGCCGTCATTCTTCCGGTTTTGATGTTCACCTGCAGCACAACACCGAAAATTTCTGCGACCGACTTTTTTTCCTCATTCTGAGGAGCCAGTGCGGCAAGCAATTTATTTCTGAGCGCATCCTTGAATTCGGCAAGCTTGACCACCAGCTGGGTGGATTCAAGAATTTCCTGCGCGTCGAGCTCCGTTGTGATTTTGCGAGGCAAAACGAGCGCGCCGCGGGCCGTGAAAAAACGGTTTTTCCAGCTGACCCGGAAGGTGTCGTCTTTGCCGATGGAGAGCGGAAGTACCAGAGGATTCATTGCATTCTATCCTTTAAAATTCAGTGCTCGGGCAGAACTTTTTTGCGCCGCAGCCGTTCGTCCAAAAGCGGCATCAGCACACCAAAAAGAACGGTCAGTCCGGCGCCTGTCCACTGCAGCTGTGTCAGCCTCTCATCAAATGCCACAATACCAAGAAAAGCTGCAAATACCGGACCGGTATATTGTCCGAGAGCAACAAAACCAGCTTCAGCCGACTGAAACGACCACGTCATCAGATACTGTGCCGCCACCGCTGGAACCGCCGACAAACAAAGAAGGGCAAGAACTGCAGGATCATTTGGAATGCGCAAAGGCGAGAAAAATATCCCAGCGAGCAGGGCTAGCAGCACACCTGACAACGAAAGGCTGAGGATAATCGTGTTACTCGGAACCTTCTGCATTTTTCGGACGCTGAAATACGCGAGCGATGCGAGTACTCCCGAACAAAAGGCAATTGCGAAGTCGGTCGGTCTGCCGGCCGCGGATATGCTTTGTTGCTGTGGCATTAGTCCGGTTCCAAGCACCAAGCCAACACCGGCAAAACCTGCCGTAGCAAACAGCGCGCGCGCTGGTGTCAGGCGTTCAGACAAAAAGTAATGACCGAGCAGTCCGATGATAAAAACGCTCGAATTGGCAAACAGCGAGGCAAGCGCAATCGGAATGTGCAGAGTTCCGTGAAAAAAGCAGGCCATACTCACGGCACCAATCAAACCACGCGTCACAAGCCAACGAACATCGCTCGGCTGAAGCGCCGGATGGGTGTGTCCCGCTGCGTTTCGCCGCAACAAGATGAGTAAGCATATGAGTGACATCGGGAGACAGCGGAACAGCACACTTTCCCAAGTACCAAAGCGGGCATCCGCCGGAATTGCACTGTTGTTCGAAATTTGCAGGAGTTGTGCAGCTTTGATGAGGGCGATCATCACAGAAAAGCAGAGGTGTGCCGCCACCATCATCAGCAGGGCTTGCGCAGGTTTTTTGAAAGAGTGCGCCGGAGCGCCGGAGGAGACCGCCATAACGGCAGTCTTGAACAGGGCAATCAGGCTGTCAAATCGCGGGAGTGGCCAGGGTGTAATTGAGTAGTGCGTTGCAGGCGCACTGGTTGTGCCTGAAGATGAGGCGCTGGAAAAAATTCATCAGCGAAATCGTCATCGGACATACGTGCGAGGAACGCCGCATCAATCAAGCTCAGAAGTCCTGGGATCAGCGTCCAGCAGAACAACAAGTAAGCAATTCCCGAAACCGTCTGATGGGTGTAGAAGCGGTGCGCTCCTGCCCAGCCCAGAACCAATGCAAGCTTCACGGCCTTTTCGCGGCTTAGTGTCGAATTTGTGTCGCTGTTGTTCATTGGCCGTTCCCCCAGTTTGCTCTTCTGTGACAAATATCGGACGTAATTGTGACAAAAGCAAGGGGAGGGGATTTTTTTGTGACATCTTTGTGACAAATTAAGAAACAGCGAAGAATTTACCTTGAATATAGGTATTTCGGTGGGTTGTTATTTCTCCCGAGAACTGGGCAAGGAGGAACGCGCGGCTCTGATGGCCCGACTGATGGCAGAGGCCGGTACCCATGTTGCCGTGTTCCAAGGCTCGTAGCCTCCGTGATGAATTCCGACGAGTTCGAGGGTCTTGAGGTCAATGAGCGGTGAACCGCTGTTGCCCTGCTCTGTGTCACATTGGTGGGCGAATAGGTTTTTTCGCTCGCGTGCGCTGAGTTCTGGCATGAAATTCTCAGGAAACGGAACAACGACACAGAACTTTGACCATTCCATCGGGCGTTTGCGCGGAAAACCAAAAAGCGTGATCTGGCTTCCGTCAGGCGGACGTTTGTTGAGTTCAACGTCGACAAAGGCAGTTGGGGGATTGTCGACGAGCAGCAGCGCAAAGTCGTGAGCGTTGCTGAGTTCAGACTGAAGAAGGCGTAAACAGAACGAGCGAGAATCATCTGCCCGTTCTGAAGTTCCGAGATAATTCCAGCGTACATTCATCCGCGGATATTTGTCTCCGAGGCAGCCATCCATGGGGAGCCTGGGTTTGGGAATGCAGTGTCCGGCGGTTACCACGAGTCCGTTGCCGATATGCGTGACGGTGCAGCCTGCCTCGAGCATTCCGATGGCAGGAATGAGCGGACGCAGCCTTTCTGGAAGATTGCTGGCGTCCTGTTCGACAGGGGTCAAGTCATTTTCGCCGATAATTTTATTCGGCAGACTGTCGTTTGTTCCAACAGTGCAGGAAAACATAGTCCACGGGCTGACCAACAGGGCTAAACCTATATGAAATTTCATTTTTTCAGCCTTCGTAGAACTGGGTTCCGCGCGCCAGCACAGAAACATCTGCAAGGGCAGTTAGCAAAAGAGATGCCACAAAAAATTTCAAAACTATCCAATATGAATGAGTTTGCTGGAAGAAGATTGTCGCTACAGTGTCGAAGGAATTTGCAATGCCACGACGCTAAAGGGTGAAAGTCTCGATGGTGTTCTGTGTCCCGCGTATTTCGTCAATACCCAAGGCGCGCACTTGTGCCGGTTTGCTGAGACGGTCCCGCGTCGCCGACGTGAGCAGGATGTCGACTTGATGTTTTTTGGTCAGGCTTTCAATCCGTGAAGCTGTGTTGACCGTGTCGCCGATGATGGTGAACTCACGGCGGATCTCGGCTCCAATGTCGCCGATAATTGCGCTGCCGGAGTGAATGCCGATTCCGATTTGGATTGGATGCTCTCCGCGACTTTTTCTTTTTTCGTTGTATGCGGCGATCTGCGCTCGCATCATCAGGGCGCATTCTAGCGCTTTGTCGGCATGGTCATCCGTTTTCACCGGCGCGCCGTAATAAGCCATCACGCCATCGCCAAGATATTTGTCGAGTGTGCCTCCGGTCAAAAATATACACGACACCAGATGCTCATGGATCTCATTGAGCATCCGAATCACATCTTCGCCGCCCATCTCGGAGCTCAGTTTGGTAAAGCCGCGAATGTCGGTGAAGATGACTGTGACGTCGAATCTTCTTTGTTTGTGATTGTCGCTGCCTTCACTGTTCCCGATCACAGCAGCCACTTCAGGAGCAAAGTAGCGTGAAAGTTTCTCATTGAGAGATTGTTTTTCTGCAGCGCCCGCAACCAGTTTCTTGACTCGGCTTGAGATTCTTACAGTTGCATAACCGGTCAGGCCGAGCAGCAGGAAACCCGTGACTTTAGTGTCAATCGGAGTTTCGGTTTTGTTGAACAGTTGCATGATGACTGCGAGGCCCGCGAGTGTGACCGGAGTTGTGATTGTTGCGCTGAAGAAGAGTCCACTCAGATTGACAAAGAACATCATAAAGGCAAGGCCAAGCGCGCCAAGGATTCTGAAGACGGCCGGATCGGCAACGGATGTCACCCAAGCATCGATAACCAAGTAGGTCATCGGAACATCCAGAAGCGGGATGGAAAATTCCCGGATGAGTTCGAAGCGCTTGACGCGTTCAGGAAGGAAAGAAAAAGAAACTGCGATTGCAAGATAAAAGCCAAGCAGATTTTCTTTTCCGACAAAGGCGGGTTTGCCCAACCCGTAGCCCATGATCAGATGCAGCAGCAAGAACGAGGCAACAGCCAAAATTCTCAGTCGGTTGAGAACTCGTCCGTTGAGCCGTCGCTCCTGCTCGATTTCCTCGTTGAGAATGAGTTCGTTGACGGTCGTCTGTGGTTTCATTCAGCTGACAGCCTCGGGTTGTCCGGCGGGAGTCGCAGTTGCACCCGAGCGTATCACAGGTTTCTTTTTGCGCAGATGTTCCGGGACGTCAGAGAGGTCGACAGCCACAAGGCGCGAAACACCGGGCTCGGCCATCGAAATTCCGTAGATCGTATCGAGAATTTCCATCGTGCGGCGGTTGTGGGTGATGACCACAAATTGGAACTCGCCTGAAAGTGCCTCGAGGACCGAATTGAACCGGCCGACGTTGGCCTCGTCGAGAGGAGCGTCGACCTCGTCAAGGTAACAAAACGGTGCGGGTGTTGTCTTGAGCAGCGAGAAAATCAGCGAAATGGCCGTGAGCGCCTTTTCACCACCGCTGAACAGGCTCATGTTCTGCATGCGTTTGCCGGGCAGCTGAACCATGATCTCGACACCCGTTGTGAGCATGTCTTCAGGTTTCAGCAGCTGCAGTTTGGCGTTACCTCCCGGGAAGAGTACGGGGAATATTTTAACGAACTCGTTGTTGACCTGCTCATAGATCGTAGCAAAGCGGGTTTTGGTGGTTTCTTCAATTTCGGCAATCGCTTTGTACAATTCCTGCACCGACGACTCGATGTCGGCTTTCTGTTGGACCAGCAGCAGGCGTCGGCCTTCCGCCTCGCGATATTCATCGACGGCGCGTTCGTTGACCGCGCCAAGTTCGCCGAGTTCGTTGTTAATTTGCCTGATGCGTTTTTCGAGTTCGGCAATCAGCTGAGGATTGTCGTCGGCTTCGGGTGGAAAGTCTGTGGGGTCCAGATTAAAGCGTTCCTTGGCGTCTTTGAGCGACGTCTCGAGAACCATCTCAAAGCGGCCAAGTTCGACTTGACGCTCCGACACGAACTTTTGCCGCGCACTCTCGTGGTCGCGTTGTGTTTTGAGACGTGATTCCAGCACGCGCAGCTTTTCAGCTATCTCGGCTTCGCTTGATTGTGCCTCCGTCAGTTGTTCTTCAAGCTGACGGGTGTCCGTTTCCAGTTGACTGATTTCGCGTTCAGAACCGGTAAGTTCATCAGTTGCCTGAGCAATCTGTGCGTCGATTTCACTGAGCTGTGCGATGCCGCGGTCGACTTTGTCGCGCAGGCGCTGCAAGTGATACTTTGCTTCTTCATAATTTCTGCGAAAGTTGGCCTGCCGTTCGACGACCGTAGCGCGCTGGGTCCTGCGTTTGTTCAGCTCATTGAAAATTTCGTCGCGGCGTTCCTTTTTGTCGGAAAGATCGGCCTCGTAGTCCTGCAGGTCGCGCAGGAATTGTCCGCGCTCGCTTTCCAGCCTGTCGATCTCGCTCTGATTGCGCGCATACTGCTGGCGCAGTTCCTCAATTTCGCCCTGTGTTTCCTTGCGCCCCGACTCGACCCGGTTGATGTTTTCGTCCATGTGGCGGAGCTGCAGATCAAAAGTTTCCATCTGCGAAGTCAGCCGCAGGGCTTCGACCTTTTCACGGGACAGTTGCGTGTCGATTTCCGCAACGCGTGCGAGCAGCTTTTTGCGTCGATCGTCTTTTTCAAACAGACCGCCCTCGAGTGTGGCCAGCGCAGATTGCGCCGCATCCCGCTCGTTTTCGAGCTCTTGCAATTCACGCTTGCGCTGGAGAAGCCCCTGACCCGCGCCATCGGCTGTCTCGCCAAAGGCAATTTCGCGCGTGCCGGACACAAGCGTGCCGCGGTCGGTGATGAACATGAACTGGCCGCGCAATTCCGCGGGAATGAGCCGGTAAGCCTTGAACAGCAACCACTCATCGCGTGCGATGAACGTACGTTCGAACAATGTTTTGAGCGCTGGTAATTCGCAGCGGGTCAGGCGATCGCCTACGCAGCGCACGCCAGTGTGCGACAGAATTTTCGCTTTGGCATCGAGTTCTACAGGTGTGAGCGGCGCAAGCACTTCGGTGAGCAGAAGGCCGACACGACTTCCTCCGGACTCTTCGACTTTGTCGAGCACATCGACAAGCACGTCGCCGCTGGTGACCAAAGCGGCTTCCAGCAATTCAGGAAGCGCCCGTTCCAGCGCTTCTTCGTCCTCTCGCTGAACGCTGACCTTTTCAAAGACAAAGCCGTTTACAAGGTGAGAGAGCTTTTCGCGCAGGAGCTTGGCGCCGTCCGACAGTCCGTCGCTGCCGCCGACCATTTTTTGCAAACCGCTTGCGCGGCTGCTGATTTCGATCAGCCGTTCTTTTGCGGCATCACGCTGGGCTTTTGCCGATTCAACGCCGTCGCTGAGAATGCTGAGTTCAGCGTCCAGCGCCGCGCGCTCGCTGGCAACCGACTCTAAACCACTCGACAGTTGATTGAGCTGCGATTCAACAGAGCGTCTGTCGGCAGCGAGCTGACCGCGCTGATTTGCGAATTCGCGCAGTTGTTCGTCGCCGCGGGCAAGTGTGTGATTTGCCTTTTCGATGGCCGCAAGAGCGGTTTCGTTGCGCGACCGGAGTAATTTGGTTCCATCTTCGAGTGCGCGGATTTCGGCGCGCAGTTCTTCTCCACGGATGCGCTCGACCTGCAGCGACTCGTCGCATTCTTCGAGTTGAAACTGCAGCGTTTCACTTTCGGCATCGAGTTGGCGCAATTCCCCGTCAGCACTTTCGAGGCTTGTGAGCATCTCGGTGTGTCTGGTTTCCTCGCGCAACAGGTTTTCCCGCTCGAGCGTCATTTCCTGCGAGAAATTTGTCTTGAATTGTATGCGCTCGCTTTTGCGGTTGGCGATGTGCCCCAGACGCTCGCGAAATTTGGTCAGCGCGAGGCGTTTTTCATCGAAGGCATTTTCGAGATCTTTGATCTGCGAGGTCAGTTCGATTTGCTCGGCCTTCAGTTCGTTGGCCTCGCCCTCCCACTGGGCGGCTTCAATCGTCTGCGACTGAGTTTCTTTGTTCTTTGACTCGATTTCGTCACGCAGCTTCTTTGCCTTCGAGCGGAAGAAGCCGATGCGGTTCGAGAGAACGTTGATTTCCTTGTCGCGCAATTCGCCCTGCAACTCCAGCTTGCGCTGCGCTTTGACGACCTGCTCGCTCAGGTTCTCGACCTGCTTGGTGATTTCGGTTTCGATTTCGCCCAGGTTGCGCAGCTTTTCGCCGGTTGATTCAAGGCGTTTTTCGGCTTCCTTGCGGCGCGTTTTAAAGATGCTGATGCCGGCGGTCTCTTCGAGAATCTCACGCAGATCATCGGGCGAGGCTTGAATGATGCGGTCGCGCTTGTCCTGCTGGATGATGGCGTAGCTTTTGGAACCGAGACCGATGGCGAGGAGGAAATCAACGATATCCTTCAGACGGCATGGTTCTTTGTTGAGAAAATATTCACGTTCTCCGCTGCGGTAAATGCGCCGCCCGATGGAAACTTCAGGCAAGTGGAGGAACTCGGGCGGGCATCGTGAGCCGTTGTTGGTGAAAGTCAGCGTGACTTCCGCCATGCTCAGCGGCTTGCGGCTCTGTGAACCTGCAAAGATGATGTCTGTCGGGTCGTCGGCACGCAGGCTCTTGGCTGTTTGCTCGCCCATGACCCAACGGACGGCGTCGATGATGTTTGACTTGCCGGAACCGTTCGGGCCAATGACACCCGTGATGCCGTCGTGGTACTGAACGGTCACTCGATCGGCAAAGCTTTTGAAGCCATGCATCGTGATGGATTTGAGCTTCATAGGTCGTCGTCCCGAACTTATTCTTGATGCCTTAGTATGGCACGCACACTAACTCAGGAGATCGCAAATGGCGAGTCCCAACCCCGAGCAACTCCTTGAAGCATCTCAATGGCCCCTGCAATGGGTGCGGCTGCTGAAGGATTTTGCCCTTGATTTGGGTTGTGTTGCAGTCCTCGGGCTACTTGTCCAGTGGTTCGCCCGCTCGCTCCCAGTTAGGCGGCAACTCATTCTTTTAATTCCAACTGTGGTTTTGATTTTATTTGCGGCACGAGGAATGCCTGAGTTTTTTGCAAAACCAATTCTTTCGCGTGCTGCAAGGCTGCCTCAAGAGGCATGCCGGAACGAGTTTTCAGCACTCGTGGTGTTGGGAGGCGGCCTCGCCGGACCAGATGATTTGGCATTGTCCAGCCAATCGCGTGTCCGTCATGCAGCCCGTTGGCTCAACGTTCTTCCCAAGGCCAAACGCGACCAATTGCGTGTTGTGTTTAGCGCGGGCCCCACGCTGGAGGGCTCGCTCCGACCCGAAGCTGCGCTCATGAAGGAGGCCTTTGCCGCATGGCGACAGGATATTGCTCTGTCGCAGCTGCTTGTTGAAGATAAGTCTCTGAATACTCATGACAACGCGACACGTGTGGCACAGCTGATGGACGAAAAGGGCGGCGGCCAGACGATTGCGCTTGTGACAAGTTGGTTGCATATGACTCGGGCATTTGCCGCTTTTCGGCAAGTTGGCTTTGTGGTGTGTCCTGTGCCTTCACCTGCAGTGGAACATACCAGTGAGGGCTTCTTGAATTTTCGCAATGGTGATCGCACGGTGCGGGTGCTGAATGAGTATGCGGGTATCGCAGGCTACCGTCTGATGGGCTGGTTGTGAGTCCCAGCAAGGAGATAAAAAATTATGGCTAATCTTGGTGTTAATATCGACCACGTGGCGACCATCCGGCAGGCGCGCGGCACACAATACCCGGATCCCGTCGAGGCAGCCGTGCTTGCCCAGCTTGGTGGTGCCGACCAAATCACCGTCCATCTGCGCGAAGATCGCCGTCACATTGTCGACCGCGACGTTCGTCTGTTGCGTAGCGTGCTGCAGGTGCCTTTGAATCTTGAGATGGCCTGCACATCGGAAATGGTGCGCATCGCGCTTGAGGTGAAGCCGGACATGGTGACTCTGGTTCCTGAAAAGCGCGAGGAGCGGACGACGGAAGGCGGTCTTGATGTCAGCGGACAATTCGCATCACTCAGCGATGCTGTGCGTTTGCTGCAGGGCGCTGGCATACCGTGCAGTCTGTTTATTGAACCCGAGCAGAGTGCAGTGGATGCAACCATCCGCACTGGTGCACAGATGGTTGAATTTCACACCGGACGTTACAGTGAAGTGCTCGCTGCCGAGCAGTCGGCAGAGCTTGCGAGAATTACTGCGGCCACACTTTATGCTCACCAAAAGGGAATCGCGCCGCATGCGGGTCACGGCTTGAATTATCGCAACGTGATTCCAGTGGCGCGCGTGGCGTACATGCAGGACCTCAACATCGGACATAGCATTGTCGCGCGTGCCGTGCTCGTGGGTCTTGAGCGGGCCGTCCGTGAAATGAAAGAACTCATCCGCAAGTGAGGATGAGTTTTTCTGCCTCCGGGAGGTACCCGCTGCGGCGGTCTTGCTTTTACTTTACGGGCAAGAGGAAGACACCTTGCTCGGAGTGTTGAGCCCTGATTTGAGAATGTAGCTGACCGTGAGTCCACTGCAGGCAGATGATCCCCTCAATTTGTAGTAGGTGCCTTCGTCCGCGACACACTGAGCAGTAAACGTAGTGCCGAATGAAATCAGACAATAATCCTTACCGTCGACCCAAGTGCTGCCGATGCTCGTGGGTGACTTTTTGATGTAGGTCCCCGATTTCGTCGTCAGGCTCACGCTGGAGGCTGATGGCGGTGGAGGAGGGGGTGGAGGCGCCGGATTGTTTTGTCCACCACCCTGATTGGCATCTCCATTACCGTTATCGGGGGCTCCCGCTCCAGAGTCTGGACTACCATTACCGGAGTCGGAGTTCCCTGAGCCGTCACCTTTTGCAATCTTGTCGATGATTCCAATAATTTGCTCAAAGGGGTTTGGTTGTGGTGCGGGCGCCGGCTGCACCGCTGGGGGGAGCTCTGCGGATGCCTTCGGTGGCGGTTTTTCTTCGCCCTGCTTTGCGTCTGGACGTTTGTTCTGGTCGTCTTTGGTCTGGGCAAGCTGATCGTCGTTAGTGGTTGCTACCGTCCTACAGTTTGGATTGGAAGCCTGTTTGCCCACGCACCCAACGGTAACGGCGGTGCGCGGCGTGGGTGCATCTGGCGCGCAACCGACGAAAGTACCCGCTGCAACAAAGAGCAGATTGAGTTGAAATTTCATGGGTCTCCTTTCCGGAACAAACAAGCTGTCCGGCATACATTCGTGCGTATCGGCAGAAGTTATTCAAATTCTGAATCTTCTAATAATTATTCATTGATATTAGATTGTTATGATTATTGCATTTCGATTTGCTGCGTGATCTGGCGGGGATGCGTGCAGCGATTTGTCTAAATGTTTGGAAACAGCTAAGACTTCGCACTTCGAGAGATTCTCTTTTGAACCAAAGAATTAGCCGCTGTCGCTAATCCGAGCCTGGGAGATCAGCCTGTGACCCTCATCCGAAGTCATGCCGACACGCGTTCCGATGAGTACCGCACCAACTACCGATATCATGAACAACTCAACAATGAATTAGCAGAAAAACTCAATATCATCCGCGCCGGTGGCGGTGAAAAGGCTCGCACACGGCATGCCCAGCAAAACAAACTGTTCGTTCGCGACCGCATCGCGCTTTTGCTTGATGCAGGGACGCCATTTTTGGAAGTGGCACCCTACGCGGCCGATGGTGTCTATGACGACAGTGTTCCCGCAGCGGGGGTTGTTGCAGGAATCGCACGAGTCAGCGGTGTCACCTGCATGATTGTCGCCAACGATGCGACTGTCAAAGGCGGTACCTACTACCCTCTGACAGTAAGAAAGCACCTGAGGGCGCAGGAGATTGCGCTCGAAAATAATTTACCATGCCTTTACTTGGTTGACAGTGGCGGTGCTTTTCTGCCGATGCAGTCCGAGGTGTTTCCTGACAAGGAACACTTCGGGAGAATCTTTTTCAATCAAGCCAACATGAGCGCCCAAGGTATTCCGCAAATTGCATGTGTCATGGGTTCGTGCACCGCGGGTGGAGCGTACGTGCCTGCGATGTCCGATCAGACGATCATCGTCAACGGAACCGGTACGATCTTTTTGGGCGGACCTCCGCTCGTAAAAGCTGCCACTGGCGAAGACGTCAGTGCAGAGGATCTCGGCGGTGCGCGCGTTCATACCGAGATGAGCGGTGTTGCCGATCATTTTGCCCACAACGATGAGCATGCGATTGCGATTTTGAGGGACGTGGTCGCAAACCTTGGGCCGCGCAGTGCCGCAAACACTAAACTGCGAACTCCGGAGGCGCCGCGCTACGATGCCGACGAAATTCTTGGACTGTGGCCGCGAGATTTGCGCAGACAGGTCGACATCCGCGAGGTGATTGCCCGCGTGGTGGACGGCAGCCGGTTGTTTGAATTTAAGCAGCGTTACGCGACGACTCTCGTTACAGGTTTTGCACATATTGAGGGTATGCCCTGCGGTATCATCGCCAACAACGGAGTGTTGTTTGCGGAGAGCGCGCTGAAGGCTGCTCACTTCATAGAATTGTGCACGAAAGAATCCGTGCCATTGTTGTTTTTGCAAAACATCACCGGCTTCATGGTCGGGGCCAATTACGAACGCGGCGGAATCGCCAAGGACGGCGCCAAGATGGTGCATGCGGTTGCAACAGCTCGCGTGCCGAAAATCTCATTGCTGATGGGCGGAAGTTTTGGTGCCGGCAATTACGGAATGTGCGGGCGCGCCTACAGCCCACGATTTTTGTGGACGTGGCCGAGTTCACGCATCAGCGTCATGGGCGGCGAGCAGGCGGCGCAGGTGATGGTCACCGTCAAACGCGATCAGCTCACACGCGAGGGTAAATCACTCTCTGCCGAACAGGCTGAGGAAATCGCATCGCCCATCCGCGCGAAGTACGAACGCGAAGGGCATCCTTATTATGCGTCTGCCCGAATGTGGGATGACGGCATCATCGACATGAGAAATACGCGTCATATTCTCGCGGCGAGTCTTGCTGCGACACTTCATGCGCCCATCGAACCAACTCAGGTTGGTGTTTTCCGGATGTGAAAGGATCACTTGAACATGAATTCAGGGACTCAAAAAATCATTCGCATTGCCAATGCCGGAGGCTATTGGGGCGATGATCCGTTTGCATTGCGCCGGCAGGTTGGCGGTGCGCTCAAGTTGGATTACATCTCGATAGATTTTCTTGCAGAAATCACCATGAGTATTCTGCAGAAGCAAAAGCAAAAAGACCCCGCGCTCGGATACGCGGGCGACTTCATTTCTCAGCTGTCTCCGCTGTTGAAAGCATGCAAAGAGCGCGGAATCAAGATCATCACCAATGCCGGAGGCGTGAATCCACGCGCCTGTGCAGATGCTCTTTTTGCGCTGGGTCGCCAGATCGGAGTCGACCTGCGAGTGGCGCTGGTTGAAGGTGATGACATTGCTTCCCGTTTGCCGGAGCTCGTCCGTCAACCCGGATGTGCCATGAAAAACATGGAAACCGGTGATTCGTTTGATGGAGTGTTGCCGCGCGTCCTCAGCGCCAATGTCTATTTTGGCGCGCTGCCGGTGGTCGAGGCTTTGCGCAGCAACCCTGACATCGTCGTCTGTGGGCGTGTGACCGATACAGGCATTACGCTCGCCGCGATGATTCATGAGTTCGGGTGGTCTGCAGACGATTACGACAAACTCGCCCACGGTATTGTCGGTGGACACATCATCGAGTGCGGTGCGCAGGCCACCGGCGGCAATTTTACCGACTGGCGCAAGGTCAAGAGTTTTGAAGACGTCGGCTTTCCGATTCTTGAGTGCTCCGCGGATGGCAGCTTTGTCGTCACAAAACATCCAGACACGGGTGGACTCGTTTCGCTTCAGACGATCCGCGAACAGCTTTTGTACGAGATGGGTCATCCGCAAAGTTACATCACGCCCGATGTGATTGCCGACTTTTCGACAATCTCTCTGAGCGCAGACGGAGCCGACAGGGTGCGTGTTTCCGGTGTCAAAGGTCGCCCTCCCACTGATTTGCTGAAAGTCAGCGTTGCCTATTCGGATGGGTACAAAGCCAGCGGAACTTTGATTATTTCGGGTCCGGACGCGCGCGCCAAGGCGGAAGTCTTTTCCGGAATCATGTGGCAGAAGCTTTCTGCTGAATTGACAAAAGCAGGGCTTCAGCAATGCCGCAAAACAATGACCGAGTATATCGGTGATGATTCCACGCACCGCGGCCTTTCACCTCAACATTCCGTCAAGGAGGTGCTGGTCCGCTTCGGCGCACTGGCAAACGAAAAGGCTGCATTGCAGATTTTCAGAAAACTTCTACCGAGTCTTATTTTGAGTGGTCCTTCGGGTGTCGCGGTGACGGGCGGAGCGCCGGTTATCAGTGACGTCGTCAGTTATTGGCCCGCACTCATTCCCCAGGAAGTGGCGCTGGCTCGCGTATGGGTTGGCGAGGTGAAGGCGCCGCAACACGGCGACGTCCGACAGATCACCCAGACCGGCGAACTGCCTTGGCCGCGCACAGGCGGATCAGCTGAAGTTTCCACCGCACCTGCCGATGGCCACACGTGGTCACAATTTAAGAATGATTCATGTCAGCGGCTGCCATTGTGGATGATTGCCCATGCGCGCAGCGGCGACAAAGGCGACACAGCGAACATTGGTCTTATCGGCCGGTCGCCGGAGTGTTACGCGTGGCTGCGTGACAACATCACAGCCACCATGGTCAAGCAATGGTTTGCAAGCATCTGCAACGGAGCCGTGAATTGCTTCAGTGTTCCTAATCTGTGGGCGCTCAATTTCCTTCTTGAAGAAAGTTTGGACGGCGGTGGTACCATGAGCCTGTGCATTGACGCTCAAGGGAAGACACTGAGTCAGGCGCTGTTACGTTGTGAGGTAGACGTTCCGCTCGGGCTGCTGTCGACGATAGATGCGCTTCACAGGGCGCCGGACAGTGAATTGCTGCAGGGAGTCAGAGCATGAGTCGTTCTGAACGGTTGAATTTGAGCGTTGATTACAACGGTAAAACACTTTGCGTCCGTCATGCCGGTCATGGTGTGGTGCGGCTGGTGCTCAACCGTCCCAATGTCCGCAATGCCTTCAATGCGGAGATGATCGCCGAGATAAACGATGTTTTGGCCGAGCTTGCGGCCACGACCGATGAAAACAAAATGCGTGTCCTCGTCATCGAGGGGACAGGCGAACATTTTTGTGCAGGCGCGGACTTGGCATACATGCGCGAGCAGTCGGCGGCGGGCGAGCCGCAAAGCCTGCGTGATGCGCGCGTGTTGGGAACGCTGTTTTTTCGCCTTGCGAGCTTCCCGACGACAGTTGTTTCCGCGGTTCGTGGTGCGGCCATCGGCGGTGGTTTTGGACTTGTCTGTTGTTCAGATGTGGTCGTCTGCCAATCTTCGTCGCAGTTCGCCACCAGTGAGGTGCGACTGGGAATCGTTCCGGGTGTCATCAGTCCGTATATCATCCGCAAGCTCGGTGCCGGACGTTCCGCTTCGTTCATGCTCTCCGGCGAACGACTTTCGGCCGCACAGGCCTTGAGCATTGGTCTTGTCAATCATGTTGTTGATTCCAGCGAGACGGATGCCTTTCGCGAGAAACTTGCTGCGGTGGTCAGTGAGCACCTGAAAGCGGGAGCAAACGCAGCCCGCCGCACCAAGGAGCTGCTGCGCAAAATTCATCCACTCCCCGATCCCGGCCTGTTTGAACACACGGCGTCAGCGATCGCCGTGGCGCGCTGTTCGCCCGAGGGCAAACATGGTCTGCAGCAATTTTTTGAAAAAAAGCCGACGGACTGGTCTGCTGATGTCGGTGCTGCAGCGTTTGGAGATGTGCAATGAAAAAGCTCGTGATTGCCAACCGCGGCGAAATTGCCCGCCGCATATTGCGCGCAGGGCGTGATTATGGCTGGCGCGTGGCAGTGATCTCCACTCCAGAAGATCGTGATGCTCCGGTACGTTTTGAAGCCGACGCCGTGCTTGAGGTGGACAGTTTCCTCAATGCCGCTGCGATTGTCGAAGCGGCCAAGCGGTGGAACGCCGAACTCATTCACCCAGGCTACGGCTTTTTGTCTGAAAATTCGGAATTCGCTCAGCTCGTGGAAGAGTCCGGCATTAAATTTGTCGGTCCGACAGCGGCCAACATGCGCGCCATGGGCGGCAAAGAGTCGGCCAAGGCATTTGCAAAAAAGTGCGGAGTGCCGACACTCGAAGCTCTGCTGAGTGATGAACTCAAATCAGTTCCCGAGGCTCAGTGGCCGGAGGCGTTGCACAAACGCGGAATCATCGCGCCGTACCTTGTGAAGGCGAGCGGCGGCGGCGGCGGCCGCGGTATGCGTATTGTCGACAACGTGCGCGACCTTGCGGATGCGGTTAAGCGCGCAGCACAGGAGGCTCAAGCGAGTTTCAACGACCCGACAGTTTTCGTTGAGCGCTATCTTGTTGCTCCGCGTCACGTCGAAATTCAGGTGTTCGGCGACGGTGCGGGCGGCGGAGTGTTTTTGGGTGAGCGCGAGTGTTCGTTGCAACGTCGCCACCAGAAAGTTCTCGAAGAGGCACCGAGTGCAGTGGTCGACCATGCTCTGCGTGAAAAGATGGGCCGTGCATCGCTGGCGCTGGTTGCCGAAACAAAATATCGCGGCGCGGGAACTGTTGAGTTTTTGCTCACCGCGGACGGGCATTTTTTCTTTTTGGAAATGAACACACGTCTGCAGGTGGAACACCCCGTCACGGAGCTGGTCTACGGTGTGGATCTGGTGAAGGCTCAGTTTGATTTGGCATTGGGTCGTTGGCCCGAGCAATTGGCTCGTCCGGATGTTTTCAGTGTGCCTGTGCCAAAGGGTGTTGCCATTGAAGCGCGTCTGCTGGCCGAAGATCCGCGTGCGGGTTTTTTGCCGACACCCGGTCCGTTGGTTGTCTACAAAGAGCCCGTCATGAATGGCGTCCGTTTTGACTCGGGTGTCGTTGAGGGCGGGCGTGTCAACGATCGCTTTGATTCGATGATCGCAAAGGTCATTGCGCATGCGCCGACACGCGCAGCAGCGTGTGATCTTCTCGCGAGGGCTCTTGAGTCGACTGTCGTGCACGGCTGCACCACAAACCTTCCTTTTTTGACTGCGGTTGCTCAACATGGCGACTATATCAATTCCAATGTCTCAACAGCTTGGATTGGTCAGAATGTCGAACAACTCAATGAGAGTCTCGTTCCCACACGGCTGGTCGATTTTTTTAACCGGCTCGAAGTGCGCCGAGCGCTTGCAGCAGCCGTTCTATTACGCAGCGCCCAATATGCGCACTATCGACCCGAGAACGGGCAGACGGCAATAATCGGCGACCGATTTGCGTCACTCGTTCCGTCGACCCGCAGCCATGCGTCATCTGGACTCAATGTCGGGTCGAAGTTCGAATATTCAGGTGTAGACGTAGTGCCGGCTGAACAGCCTCACGTCTTCAAGTTACGCGGTCGTGGCTTGGTTGAAGCACTTGTTGCGCTGGAACCCGAATCTCTGTCGAGAAGCACATTTTCGTTGTCCGCAGCTTGCCAAAAGGCGCAATCGGGGCATGGCACAGAACTTGAGCTCACCTGCACACTGTCGCGTCCGCGCGGGCAACATCTTCAAATGACAATCTTTGGTGAGACCTTGACGCTCGAATGGCCCGACGACTCGCGGGCACAGCTGGAAGTGGGGGTGTCGGATGGTTCAGGTGAGGCACTCCTCAAGGCTCCCATGGCCGGCAAAGTACTTGAGGTTCGCGTTGCAGATGGCGATACAGTTCAAGAGGGAGACCTGCTGTTCGTGCTGGAATCCATGAAGATGCAGCTGGAGATCCGTGCACCGCGATCGGGCATTCTCAGCGCACTTCGTGTTCAGGCCGGAATGACACTTGCAGGTCCGGATGTTTTGGCAGAAATCAGAGACTCGATATAATTAGTTCTCCGTGAGAACGGGAGAGGAAATATGAAGAACGACTTTTCGGCAGAGATGAGAGAATTGACAGAAACCGTGCGCGCGTTCGCAAGCAAGGAGCTTGCGCCGCATGCAGATGAGCTTGACCGAGAAGAGCGCCTGGCTCCCGGCATCTTCAAAAAACTGGGCGACCTTGGAATTTTGGGAATCACGATTCCCGAGGAGTTCGGCGGGGCGAATCTTGGTGCCAAGGCGATGGTCTCGGTCATGGAAGAACTCAGTTACGCCGAGCCGGGAACGTGCTTGTCCTATCTTGCTCATTCTTTGCTGTTCGTTCACAACCTCGCGCAAAACGGATCCAAAGAACAGTGCGACCGGTATCTGCCTCGCTGTGTCACAGGCGAGCTTGTGACCGGTATGGCAATGACTGAACCGGGTGCAGGGTCTGATGCCGTCGGCATGACAACCCGTGCCGTACGCGAAGGTGACCACTATGTGTTGAACGGAACCAAGATGTTCATCACAAACGGTCCGATTGGCGATGTCTTTCTTGTTTATGCGCGCACAGGAGAGGGGCGGCAGGACTTGTCGACCTTCATCGTGGAGAGTGGTTTTGCCGGATTCACGGTGAGTAAGAAGCTTTCCAAAATGGGTATGCGTTCGAGTCCGACGGGCGAACTGGTTTTCCGCAATTGCCGCGTTCCGGTTCAGAACAGAGTCGGTGAGGAAGGCTCGTGCGTGAAGCACATGATGAAAAACCTCGACATTGAGCGGGTCGGCTTGGCGGCGATGAGTCTTGGAATTGCCCGAGCGTGTCTCGATCACTCACTCAAGTACTCAACAGAGCGGAGCCAGTTTGGCGAGCCGATTGTCAACTTCCAGTCCATCAGCGAGAAGCTCAGCAACATGTACATCGGTTACCGCGCCGCGCGGGCTCTCGTGTATGAAGCTGCGCAGGTTATTGATGAGGGCAGACGTGCGAATCAGGAAGCCGCAGCGGCAAAAGTATTTGCCTCCGAAATGGCGACCAAAGTTGCGCTCGATGCCATTCAGGTTTTGGGTGGATATGGATACATCCGTGAATTTCCGGTCGAGCGTCTGATGCGCGATGCCAAGTTGCTTGAAATTGGTGGCGGGACAAGTGAAATTCTCCGTAGCGTGATTATCAAAGAGTTTGTCCGCAAGAGCCGTTAAGAGTCTGGCTTTTTTCGCCCAACGAGCGGATTCAAAATCTGTTGGACACTGTCCATTCTTTAGACACAGCCCTGTGGGGCTGTTTTTTTTGACTTCACCAAAATCGCAGAACTTTTTGTCTGGCATGACTCCTGCTGCACCTTGGACATGCAGATTTGAAAAATTTATTGGTTTTGGAGGATTTCAGCATGAGTGCACGATTGACTGTCGCCAGAGTTGCTTTTGCTTTGGTGGCTATAGTCGTCTCTGCTTGCGGGCAGGCAGACAAACCACAGGAATCTGAAACACAAGGCTGGCTTCCTTGGGTAAATGACGAGCCGGTCAAAATTTTCAAAACAGAGAGTGGCGATGACATTCCAGAGCGTGTGGCAAAATTCCTCGACACCGCTGAACAGTTCGGGCGCGGAGTTCACACCTATCGTCTGGGTTCCTACACCCGCAGCGTGACCGACTGCAGCGGTTTCCTTGGTCAGGCACACCGCTCCGCAGGTCATCGAGTGGCGGTCTTTCAATTCGATTGGGATTTTGTGAATTTCGATGGATGCAAAGGGCAGCTGCGTGCCGGCGATGTGCTTTTGCTCGCATACCCTGGTCGCCAGCCGGATCATTGGGTGATGGTCGCCGACGTCCGCGATCCAAACGGCAAATTCAATTCAGCAGATAATATCATTATGGACGTGTCTTCAGACTATGTTGACGGAAAGCCGTTTTACAAAGGTCCGCTCAGCCGCCGCCGCAATCTTTTGGCGCGCAACGTTTATGCCTGTCGTCGTCACCGTACGTTTGAGCGCGACTGGAAGCAGATGATGGTGCAGATCAAGGAACAGCAGTCTCGGCCGGTTCAGAGTGATCCGGATGCAACTCCCGACAATTTCGAATTGCCTGTTACGAAGCCCGAACCGCAGCCTCAGGCCCGGCCAAACTCCGTGGGCACGTCGATGTGAACGCAAGCCGGCAGCTCTGGAAGGTTCTGACACTTGCAGGAATTTCGCGTTGCCGATGAAGTGGGGTCCTGTTACCATAGGTAACGGGACCAATCTTTACGGGTTCAACAGGTGCAACGTGCAAGACACTGCCCGCAATATAATCATTAAAGAACTTCCGCCATCCGGTGAGCGACTGCCGTTGTTTATTGTTGGCGATGTACATGGTTGTGCGAAGGAACTTCGCGATCTTTTACAAAAAGCAAAGCAGCGTGTTGCGGAATTTCAACTTGTGCTGGTTGGCGACCTCTTCACCAAGGGGCCTGATCCCGTCGGCGTCTTCGATCTCATTCACGAATTCAACGCTATTTGTATAAAAGGCAATCACGATTGGGCACTCTGGGCGGCCATGGTGCAAGCCCAGCGTCGTGGGCTGCAATCTTTGCCTGAGCACACCCAGCAGACTCTTCACTTTATCCGCCACCACCGGCGGGCGATGTTTGATTTTGTAAACAACCTTCCTCACGCGTACACGACAACTGTCAAGCCGTCGCGCGAGCGCAAAGGATGGGAGAGCCAGTATCCGCTTGTCATCGTTCACGCTGGCATCGATCCTGTTTCTGGTTTGGCTGCCACACCTGAGCGGATGATGCTGACCGCTCGCTATGTGCGTTGGGAAGATCCTCAGGCGCGCAACAAACTGTTGCTGGTACCGTCGGGATATCGCGCAGAGATGTTGGCTGAAGCAGAGCAAAAGCTGCAGAAGTCGGCAGCGGCGAAGTCGTCGGCGCCCGAGTTGCCCGCTCCGCATACAACCGTTCGTTCGCGCCCGGATGTTGCCGACAAATTTCGCTGGCATGAGCTGCACTCAGGACCCCAATTGATCGTCTTCGGTCATGATGCCAAGCAGGGGTTGTTCAGAAAGACCCTGCCAAGCGGTCGGCCTATCTGTGTTGGTCTTGATACCGGTTGCACTTACGGCCGTCAGTTGACCGGCTACTTTCCGGAATTGGATGATGCGGTTCAGGTTGATGCCAGACGCAATTATTTTGATCTCGCCCGCAACGTGATAGTAACAAAAGGTCCGTCACCGAAATTGGCCGTCTGAAATTCCTGCGGGTTCCATCTATGTCAACTTCGACTGCAACTTTTCCGAGTGATGAGCGCCTTGCCGAGTTGTTCAAGGGCAATGATCAGTTTTTCAATTTGCTGATGCGGCAGTGCGTGCGCACCGAACAGGTCATAGCGCGCAGTTACGCTGAAGGAACTTGGAACCAATACTCTGGTCATGATTTCCTCACTCATCTGGGGCGCGCGGTACGCAATTGGATAAAGGCTCTGGGTGGAATTCGCCCCGAGCGCGCAGCCGATGCCAAGACGCGTGGGCCGGCTATTCTGTTTTTGTCACACAACAGTTACACAACTTGGGTTACGAGCCTTGCGGCCGTTGCTGCCGGTTTCGATGTCATGTTCATGCCCTTGCATGCGTCGGCTGCGGATATCCGCTGGTGTTTGGAATACTTTGGATGCGTCGCTGTTGCGACTGACATTGAAGGATACGCCGGACAGTTGAAGGATCTTGGTGCTCCCACATTCGATCTGTCCAATATGTACTGGGCTGCTCGTGACAGTGGCAATGAGCCGCCCGCGATAACTCTGTTCCGTTGGTACAAGACAGCCTCCGAATTGCGCGAGGCCAAGCGTCAGACGGGCTCCTTGCCAGAGATTAATGGCGAGATTCCCGAACGTATCGGGGCGATGAATTTTATTTCCTTTGGTCATGATGGGTTTCAAAAGCCTGAAACTCTCTCATTGGACGCGTTGGTTGTAACGGCAAATCATTTGCTCTTACATCTCAATACACCGTCTGAGCTGTTTTGGAAGACACTCGAGGTTTTGCCGCTCTCCAATCCGTTTGCTCATCTGTCACGATTCTGTGCGCTGCTGAAGAATGGTGTAGTGGGTTTTCCACAATTGGGTGGTGATTTTGAATCACACCTCAGAATTCTTCGTCCGACGGTTGTCTTTGCAAGTCCGAATGAACTCGAAATTCTCAGTAATCATGTTTCCGAGCTCTTGCGCGCTCCGGGGTTCAGTCCGCGTCTTGCGGTTGGCAATCGGCTTGATCAGGTGCGTGGGCTTTTGAAATCGGGGCGTGCCTTGAAGTTGCCCGAGCCTGTTTTTGATGCGGCCAGCAGGATGTTGTTGTGGGCGAGTCGGAATGCGATTGGCAAGGATTTTGTCCGCTTCAGTCTTGCTGACCTGCAGCTGATTGTTCATGGTCTAGCCTCCGCAAGGGAACCTCATGTTGAAATGCTCGGACAAATGGGTGTGCCGGTGGTTGAAACATATGGTGTGACTGCGGCCTCCGGATTGCTGTCCGCCAACACGTTTGATGCACCCCATCTCAATCTGATCGGCAATCCTCTGTCGCATGTGTCATTCAGACTCGGACAAAACTCGGTGCTCGAGTACAGACTCAACCATCCTGCATTTGCCGGACATGGACATTGGCAGGAAACCGGCGACGTTGCGCAGATGACACCGTTTGGATTTAAAATCACCGGGCGCCGCAGGCACCTGTTTATGACCGCCGGAGGTGTGACGATTTCTCCGCTGCGTTTGGAGCAACTGCTGCGGGAGTCGGCGGAAGTTCAGGATGTGTGTATTGTCGGAGATAAAATGCCGTTTCTCGCGGCCCTGGTGGTTCTGTCGCCGGACGCACAGGCGGAGTTTCGTTCGAGCCCTGAGAAAATCCGTGAACTCGTCCAGCAACGCATTGGAAGTGTGAACGAAACTCTTCCTCGTCATGCAACAATAAAAAAGTTTTTGGTTTTAGAAAAACCATTTCAAGAATCTCTTGGTGAAAAGCTACCAAGTGGAAGTTTGAACAGACTTAAAATTAACGAAACACGGCGTCCCGAGATAGAGTCATTGTACCAGCCGAGCCCATCCTGACCGCCGGCAGGGGTGGGGATTCTGTCGCTGTTTACTTACCGGTTTGACCTCCAGATTTTGCATGGTTACTCTTAAACGATCGAACTCGACGTCACCTGTACCAGAAGGTCCGGTGCGGTGCTTAGGCGGTTTCGTTTTGCCGGAGGAGCCATGCAACAGACTCACAAGATCTATGACATTGTTCGCGACGCTTACAGCCCGACCCATTACAACGAGCTCAACTGGCAGGGAAGTTTTGTTGAGTATCTTGAGATTATCGAAAAGAATCCGCGAGTCTGCCGCACCGCTTTTCAGCGTGTTTATGACATGATTATGCACTTTGGTACGTATGAATATGTTGAACACAAAAAGAAGCTTGTTCATTACAAATTCTTTGATGATCCGCTGAGCGGCGGAAAGGATGCCGTCTTTGGTCTGGACGTTCACCTTGTGAAGCTGGTGAATTTCTTCAAAGCGGCGAGTCTGCGCTATGGTCCGGAAAAACGCGTGTTGTTGTTGCACGGACCTGTCGGTTCGGCAAAGTCGACGATCGCGCGTCTGCTGAAAAAGGGGCTCGAATGGTATTCTTACCAGCCCGAAGGTGCGCTCTACACGTATGATTGGATCGGTTTGAAAGAGCGTCTCAACATGGACGACATCATGGCGTGTCCGATGCATGAAGAACCTCTGCGTCTGATTCCTGAGGAGGCGCGTGCAAAAGTTCTCAGCCATCTCAACAAGGGCAAATCTTTTGATCAGAAGATTTTTGTCGAAGGCAATATCGACCCGGCATGCCGTTTTGTTTTCAATGAACTGATGAAGCAATACGGTGGCGATTGGGAAAAAGTTGTAAAAAACCACATTCGCGTGCGCAGGCTTCTTCTGTCGGAAAAAGACCGTGTCGGCATCGGGACGTTCCAGCCAAAAGATGAAAAGAATCAGGATTCGACAGAGCTCACCGGTGACCTCAACTACCGCAAGATCGCCGAATATGGTTCGGACTCCGACCCGCGCGCGTTCAACTTTGACGGCGAGTTCAACATCTCCAACCGCGGTATGGTCGAGTTCGTCGAAATGCTCAAGCTCGACGTGGCATTCCTTTACGACCTTCTCGGTGCGTCGCAGGAACACCGCATCAAGCCGAAGAAATTCGCTCAGACGGACATCGATGAAGTGATTGTCGGTCACACGAACGAACCTGAGTACCGCAAGTTGCAGAACAACGAATTCATGGAGGCGCTGCGCGACCGTACTGTGAAGATCGACGTTCCCTACATCACGAAGCTCAAGGAAGAGACCAAGATCTACCGCAAGGATTTTAATGCCGAGAGCGTTCCGCATATCCATGTTGCACCGCACACGATCGAAACCGCATCGATGTGGGCGATTCTGACCCGCCTTGAGGAGCCGAAGAAGGCGAACCTCACGGTGATGCAGAAGCTCAAGTTGTATGACGGAAAGACGCTGCCCGGATACACCGAAGACAACATCAAGGAACTCCGCAAGGAAGCGATGCGCGAAGGCCTCGATGGAATCTCGCCGCGCTATATTCAGGACAAAATTTCCAATGCTCTCGTGGATGATCGCGGCAACGGCTGCATCAACCCGTTCATTGTGCTTAACGAACTTGAGAGCGGTCTCAAAAACCATTCGCTCATCCGCGATGAGGAAACCAAAAAGCGCTACCGCGAACTGCTCGCTGTCGTGAAGCAGGAATATGAAGATATCGTCAAGAACGAGGTCCAGCGTGCGATTTCGGCCGACGAAGAGGCGATTGCCAAATTGTGCGGTAACTACATCGACAACGTGAAGGCCTATACGCAGAAAGAGCGCGTTCGCAATAAGTATACCGGTCAGAGCGAAGAGCCTGATGAGCGCCTGATGCGCAGCATCGAAGAGAAGATCGACATTCCGGAAAGCCGCAAGGACGACTTCCGCCGTGAGATCATGAACTACATCGGTGCTCTTGCACTTGAAGGCAAGACCTTCGACTACAAGACCAACGAACGTCTGCATAAGGCACTTGAGCTCAAGTTGTTTGAAGATCAGAAAGACACGATCAAGCTGACAAGCCTTGTCTCCAACGTCGTCGACAAGGAGACACAGGCGAAGATTGACGTGGTCAAGAACCGCCTGATCAAGAACTACGGCTATTGCGACATTTGTTCGAACGACGCGCTGCACTTCGTTGCAAGTATTTTTGCGCGTGGTGATGTGAAGCGTTCTGCGAACTGATGAGTCCTGCGCTTGGCGTTAATCTCACGGCGCTTGAGGAGTTTTCAAGATGAAGATGGAAACCGACGTTAACCGCTTCCGGCGAATTGTGCGGGGACGAATCAAGGAAAACCTCAAGCGCTTTATTTCTTCCGGCGAATTGATTGGCAGGCAAGGAAATAAGCAGGTGACTATTCCGTTGCCGCGCATCGACCTTCCTCGCTTTCAGTTCGGCGGCAATCAGCAAAAGGGTGTCGGGCAGGGCGACGGCCAGCCCGGTGATCCGCTCAATCAGGGACAACCACAGCCGGGCGAGGGTGAGGCCGGACAAAATCCGGGTGACCACGGCCTTGAGGTCGATGTCTCGCTTGAGGAGCTTGCCGATATTCTTGGCGAGGAACTTCAACTTCCGCGTATCGAAGACAAGGGCAAGAAGAACGTTAAGTCGCGCAAGTTCAAGTATCACGGAGTCCTCAAGACGGGCCCCGAGGGTCTGCGCAATTTCAAGCGCACTTACAAAGAGGCTCTCAAGCGGCAAATCGCTTCCGATGAGTATGTTCCCGAGCGTCCTTCGGTCATTCCAATCAAAGAAGACAAGCGCTACCGCAGCTTCAAGATTGAGGAAAACCCTGAGGCCAGTGCTGTCATCATTTATATGATGGACGTTTCAGGTTCGATGGGTGACGAACAAAAGGAAATTGTCCGCCTGACCGCATTCTGGCTGGATACCTGGCTCAAACGCAATTACGACAACATTGAAACACGCTTCATCATTCACGACGCCGTTGCGCGGGAAGTTGATGAGCAGACTTTTTATCACACAAAAGAGAGCGGCGGCACGCTGATTTCGAGCGCATATAAATTGTGTGAGAAGATTATCAAGGAAGACTATCCGCTTGATGAATGGAATGTTTATCTTTTCCATTTTTCGGACGGCGACAACTGGAGCGGCAACGATACCAATGAGTGTATGCTGCTGCTCGACAATGTTCTGCTGCCTGCTTCCAATCTGTTCAGTTACGGACAGGTCGAGAGCCGATATGGCAGCGGACAGTTCCTCAAGGACCTCGAGAAGCATTTCGGTGATTCTCAGGAAAAAGTCGTAACCCATCAGATCAAGGACCGCGACGGCATCATGAATGCGCTGAAGGTCTTTCTTGGTAAAGGAAAATAATCATGGTGATGGACCCGCGTCTGACCAGCGAGCTGACTCCCGAGCTGAGAAATATCGTGCAGGAGATCGAGTCGCAGTGTAGAAATCTGGGTCTCGATTATTTTCCGGTCATTTTTGAAATGGTCGATTACCAGCAGATGAGTGAAATTGCCGCCTACGGTGGGTTTCCGACCCGTTATCCGCACTGGCGGTTCGGGATGGAATACGAGCATCTCTCCAAGAGTTATGAGTACGGCCTTAGTCTCATTTATGAGATGGTCATCAACAATGACCCCTGCTACGCGTATCTTCTCAAGAGCAACTCACTTGTCGACCAGAAGACGGTGATCGCGCACGTATACGGCCACTGTGACTTTTTCAAAAACAACTATTGTTTCCAACATACCAACAGAAAAATGTTGGATGAAATGGCCAACCACGGCAGCCGGGTCAGACGCTATATCGAGGAAGTCGGGCACGATGAGGTGGAAACCTTTATCGACACTTGTCTTTCGCTGGAAAACCTCATCGACCAGCATGCTCCGCACATCCGCCGTGAACCCAAAATTCTTCGCGACGCCGAAGAGCTTTTGCCTCCCGACAAGCGACCTATTCCGAAGCTGCCGACCCAGCGCAGCTACATGGACGGTTACATCAATCCAGAAAGTTATTTAAAGGAGCAGCAGGAAAAGATTGTCCGCGAATTCGAGCGCGAAAAACGTTTTCCTGAGTCACCCCGCCGCGATGTTCTGCAATTCCTGATCGAGCATGCTCCGTTGTCCGCATGGCAGCGTGATGTGCTCTCCATTGTGCGCGAGGAGGCATATTACTTCGCGCCGCAGGGGCAAACCAAAATCATGAACGAAGGCTGGGCTGTGTACTGGCACTCAAAACTCATGACGGAATACGTTCTGAACGACTCCGAAGTGATTGACTACTGCGACCACTACGCGGGCGTGACAGCAACCTCGGGCATGCGGCTCAACCCTTACAAGGTCGGGGTTGAATTGATGCGTCATATTGAAAACCGCTGGAACAAGGGTCGTTTCGGTCTTGACTATATGCTGTGCGATGATCCCGCCGTTCGCAAAGCATGGAATACCAACACAAACCGCGGCCGCGAAAAGCTTTTTGAAGTTCGCAAATTTCACAACGACATCACCTTCATCGACGAATTTCTCGATGAGGATTTTTGTGAAGAGGCGAAGATGTTCACGTGGGCTGCCGACAGGCGTACGGGGCAGGCTGTCATTAACGAACGTGATTTTCCTGCCATCAAAAAAGAACTTCTTGATGCACTGACCAACTTTGGCCAGCCGGTGATCGAAGTTGTTGATGGCAATTTCCGCAACCGCGGCGAGTTGCTTCTCTCGCACAAACATCAGGGCAAGGATCTGAAGGTTGACTGGGCGATGGAGACGATGTCGAGTTTGTTCAAGCTCTGGAATCGTCCGGTGAACCTTGCAACTGTGCTGGAAGGCGAGTCGCGATTGCTTGTTTTTGATGGAGGCGAGCCCCGCATTGAGAAGTCTGTCGCCGGTGATGATGCGGCTGCTTCTCTGTGATTAGGTTTTTTTTGTTGTTCTCCGCCGCAGTCACTGCGACGTCGTGTGCGCCGGTTGCTGTCGTTCATGACAGCACTGAGATTCCGAGTCGTCCAAAAACTGACCTTGGTCTTTTGGGTAATGCCCGTGTTGCGAGAAACTTTGAAAATTATGTGAACAACGCGACGGCGCATTGCCACGGCGGAGGATCAGGCGGGAAGAGGATTCTTCTCAGCGGTTTTGGGCCATTCAACCGGCGGCGCAATATATCCGGTGCCGTCATTGATGTGTT
This sequence comes from Pseudomonadota bacterium, assembly GCA_039799905.1. GTDB lineage: Bacteria > Bdellovibrionota_B > Oligoflexia > Silvanigrellales > Silvanigrellaceae > RFOM01. The sequence continues at coordinate 54,904 of JBDLRP010000034.1, forward strand.
GCAGCGCAGCGTTTTGTGGCCGAGCGAAAGCCGCTGGCCTGCGGTGACTGCCGGCTTTGCCGCTCCCAACTTTCTTCCCGACGATCGCATCGGCGAAATAGGCGCCTCGGCGCTGCAGCGGACTATCCGTTATGATGGGCAGGAGTTTGAGCTTTGTTTGCTGAAACTCTCAGTTGAGTGGGATTTTGCAGCTGCGGTCATTTTGCATGAAGCTGAAAAATTTCAGCCCGATTTTATCTTGATGACGGGCTATGGCAATAATCTGAACGGAGTGCGGCTCGAAGCTGGCGCACTCAATCAAACACGCAGGCTTTCGGGATTCGATGCTCACGGACGTGTGCTTGGTGAATTGAATTCTCCCGAGTCAGCTTGGGTTTTGCCACCTGAGTTGAATTTGCACGAGCAGCTCAGCATGGATTGGAATCCGCGTGTCATTGCATCCCGACTCTCCGCCCGACTGCAGCAGGTATCACGCGCAACGCGCCGCTCTGGAACTTCAGAGGAGTGGAAGTTTGTTGCTTATGACAAGGCTGATCCTGAAAATGATTACGTCTGCAATAACGTCAGCTACAGCGTTCTTGCAGCTCTGCAGTCGCAATCAGTGATTCCGCTTGCCGGCGGCAAGGTGCGTCTGAGGCCCCGTTTTGCAGGCCGCGTCGGAGCTGCTTTTTTGCATTATCCGTACGAATCGGATGTGACCTCCGCAGAGGAGGTTTGGGCATGGACGCATCTTCTACTCACGGTGGCTGGTGTGGTGGATGCCGCATTCTGAGCACGTTCAAAGTGCAATGCAGGCACTTTCGGAAGGCTCCGAGGTTTTTCGACCTGATTCAGCGATCAAATAGAAGCAGACTTCTTTTCCTGAGTCAGTTTGCTGGCCAAGGGCTGCGAGCGGAACTTGTGCCGAGGTCGGCGTATCCTGTCCGGCGCTTTTCAGGACAGTCTTGACGAGCTTTCCGCCGGTCGATTTCTTTTCCGCGTCTGTGAAGTAAATCTTATAGCCTGACACGCTGTCGCTTGGTTTGTCCCAGCTGAGAAACAGAGCGTCTTGTGCGTCTGCGGACTGGGCTCCGGTCTCGGGGCCTGCGTTCTCGACGTCAGCTGTTTGCTGTGTTTGTCCGGACGGCAGAACGACGGCCTGTGTACTGCATGCCCCGAGGCTTACAGCCAGTGTCATTAACGTATGAAGTAAAGCCGTTGGGACATTCATATCATTTCCGCCGTTGAATCTTGAATCCCGCAGGTTTTGCAGGTGCCTTGTCGCTGTTGGAAATGCTGACGTCTGTGCACGAGTAGTAGTTGCTGGGAGCATTTGGATTGTCGAGCATCACCTGTATCAGCTGGAACGCGCACTCCGGACAATCCACAGCCGGAACCTGAAAAGTTATTTTGTACTGGTGATTGTTGCCATTGCGGATTGGGTTGTTCTGCGTGTCATCGAGTTTCGCAAGCGGAGAGGGCACACCGGCGACTTTCTGGTCGTTTGCCCCCAACAGATGCACCTCGTAATAGCCTGGGTGGTTGATGGTTTCCTCAAATTCCAGAGTAACCGATTCGCCGGCTGTGTATTTTTTTACGTTGGCAGTGCGGCTCGTTCCTCCGCAGGGAGCGGTTTTTAAGCCTGAGTCCTCGCTTCGTGGAGCCGATACAGAACTGCCTGCCTTCCAGCGCGCATGGCCTTGCGCCTTCAAGCTGGCGAACGCCGACAAAAACACCATTAATTTTGCAATCCGAAAATCCAACACAACAATCGCCCCGTCGTCTGGTGTCTAGTATCGGTTGTTTTCTCAAATTTATTAGTATTTTCTTGTGGAGTTGAGCAATCTTGGCTGTTTATTCGCAACTCTGGGTTCTCCCAGTTCGAATCTTGGCTCTCCTATTTAGCCGCTCCGCGGCTGACGATAGCGGCAACTCTGAAATTTTTGGCTGCCCTGATTTCTTTTAGTTCTCAAAGGTAATGTCGGCGGCAGGCTCGCTGATAAACAGTGCTTTTACTCCATCAATCATCCCGACGCGGCCGCGCACGCGAGTGACAACCTTTCCTGCACTTTGCTGGAGAGTGCTGCGCAGCCACTGCTTGTTTTGTGCAAAGGCGCGGTCGGTGCTCAAAATGACAATGCGATCGCGAGCTGTCAGGTTTTCACGCGCATCCAAGTCGAAGGCAACGTTGTGCAATCCGGTTTTTCTCAGCGTCAGCCGAGCCTGAATGAGCAGACAATCGCCGCGTTGTGCTGCAGACAAAACGTCAGTCACTGTGGATGAATCCGCGGACCGAGTTTCCGAGTCCAGGCAGGCTGCTGCGGGGACTGCGACATTTCCGAGTTGAGCGACCTGCTGATTTTCAACGCTTTCATCAAAAACACGACCGCTGATGTTTGCAGAAGATAGACCCGAACGCTTCAGTTCAGCGATGAGCGGCAGGTGATCCGAATAGCCGTGGTCACGGTGAAAGGTGCGCAGAGTTCCATCGGCGTCCTTGATCTGCAGACGTTGTGAGCGGAAAGGAAGAAAGTCGCCGTTGCGCAAAAACTTCGCAGCCACTCCGAATTCTCCGGCAACAAAAAGCGGCTGCGCCAAGACGAGCGGACTGTCGGTCAGCAGGGGGCGTGTCACCACCAGGTTGTCGATTGCGGTGAGTTGGCCGTCGTGGGGATAATCTCCTTGTTCCTGCGCCGGACGCGATTGCCAGAGGTTGAACAGATGATCGTCCGACTGCCTTGCCAGTGAGATTGTCGGCGCCAGTCGCAGGCCATTCTGTACCGAGGCTTCGCGGTAATCTGCATTGAAGTCGCCCATGATCATTGCCAATGGAGTGCGGCCATGGGTTTTTGCAAGCAGCTGCAGATGATCACGCATGAGTTCGCCGATCTTCTGGCGCATCACGTCGCCCAAAGGTGATTTGTCGCGCTTGCTCTTCCAGTGGCTGTTGAGCAGCGTGAGTCCGAGTCCCTCTGGGAGTCCCACGGTAATTCTTTGCGGGTCGCGTGATGCATTGATGAAGTCTTCACGCTCCTCCGCAGTCAGCTGTTCAGAGTCGAAGCGGAAATCGAGCCGGTGGTTTTCGATGATCGGATACTTGCTGATGAAGGCTGTTGTCACCGCCGTTGGGTTGTCTTCGCCTTGCAGACCGAGCGCATAGTGGTTGTAGCCAAGCGAAGCCAGCAGCGGCTTGAGCAATTCCAACGAGCGGCTGCTGTTGCCGGCACTTTCAATTTCCTGCATGCCAACCACATCCGGCAATCCGGCGATGAGAAGAGCTTCACGGATGCGGAGCGCCTTCTTAACTGCAAATCCTTCGCTGTACCAGTCAGAGCGCTGCGCTGAAAAATCGTCGTAGGCGTTGCTGTTTTCCGGCACGTCATCCCAAAAATTTTCGACGTTGTACGAGGCGACGCGAAGAGCATCAGCGCCTGCGTGTTCATAGACGGCAGCGGATCCTGCAGCAGGGTGCGTAGCTGGAGCAATGCGTGGAAGGGTCAGGCGCATGCTGCCATCAGATGAGCGTGATAAAGAAATCGTTGCATTTGAATCGCTGCAGCGGCTGCGCGGGCAGGGTAACTGCAACACTCCCGAAGGAGAATTCAATGCGTTGATTTGCTCTGCCGAGAGAGTCGCGCTGAATTGACTTTGCTCTCCCGCTGCGGACTCACTGACAATGAGAGTCTGCTGACGGACGACAAGCTCAGCCTTATGAGATGGAAGTTTTTTGTCATGGAGAAAAACTCCGGCAGAATTTAAGAGTAGATTTTGCAGGACACGTGTGGCCCGAGGCTCTGCCTGCGTCGACTTCGCATCGAGGTCAAGCTCAAGCACCTGACCTGTGCAATTCAGAACGAAGGAATGTTTTTGAGAGTTTGATAAAAGATTTTGTTTTTTCCGGCTCAGCTCGCATCTGCTCCGTTGCCCGTTTTTAAAAATTGCCTCAGCGCTGAGATTCAAATTTTCGATGGATTGAACAAGTCCCAGATGTTGCAGTGTGCCGTCATTGGGATTCAGCGAATACGAACTGCTGAGACCCGCGTGCTGCGGCGAAACGGCATTGAGCAATATTTGTTCTGCGAGTGGATGTGAACCGCGCACAGTAGCGGTCAGATCATTCAGCTTGCCCACACCGGGAAGATGAGAGGGAGCAGTTGATTTTATCTCGGAGCGAGTCCGCTTTGCGCAGGCGATTGCCGACGCTACGACCATGAGTGTCATGACTGAAGTGAAAATCTTGTGGGACGATTTCATGATTCAGACCTCGCAGTCGGTGTTTGACCGCCCGGGCCGGCGGATGGCGCCAAGGGTTATCAGCGAGTCGTCTTCAAGTCGAATAAAATTTGCACTTATCATCGAAAATTCTGCGATCTGTTCATAAAAAATACGGTGTAAAATTCTTAGACACATAAGCCTATTTTTTTTATTTGGATAAGTTGACGATAGTCCCGTTCTTTTGTCGTAATCAGAATTGGCACTGGCATTGCTCTGCGGCAACAGACTCGGAGTGTCCGCACCGGACGCTTCATATTCCATTCCGCGGGGACGTATCATGAATCAACCAAGATCTAATTCTTCCGGCAAAGCTCTTGGCGAACAGAAGAGTCGGATTCGTTCTTCGCACTGGCCCCTTTTTGTTGGCGCATTTGCCTGCGGAATGAGTCTTGTTTCGACACCCACTGCGTGTGGGACCAACGCTCGCATCAGCCGCGAACCGATCGCACAGGTCGGCGACAACGATGTCTCGACGTCCACTGAAAGTTCAGGCGATTCATCGCGCATCGAAGTTGATCCGCAGATCAGCAATTCCTCGCCTTTGCGCGAGGAAACCGTGAGCGGCGCTGAACCTGCAGCGATAAGGTCTGATAAACAACTTTTTGAACCTAAGGTCGCTCCTGCATTTTGCAGTGGGCTCAAGGCAGGCGAGTGTCTGACGCTTGTCATCCAAGTGCCGGGCTCGGTGCTCCAGTCGAGTTTGGGATTGGGAGCCTTGGGACTCGCACTTGCTTCGCCTTCCTACAACGCGTTGCTCCACCGTACCTGCTCAGAGGGGCTCAAAGTCGGCCTTCCAGTGGTTGAGGCGGGTTTGCCGATCATCCGGCGCAACGGAGTCGCCAAGAAGCTTTTTTCTCCTTTTAAGAGGGCACGCTGTGTTTATCAGGTGCTGACCGAGGAATCCGAACTTCCGCCCGCGCCAGAGCCCAACGAGACGTCATTGAAGATCCGACTGGTCGATTTTTCACTCAGCGGCAGCGCCATCTCCACGAATCCGGTCATCGGCAGATTTGAGTTCAAGGAAAGCCGCATGCAAAACCGCTTTCACGACGTCTCGGTCAACGTTCCCAACGGTGCAATGGCCGGTGAATGGCAGCCTGTGCGCGGTGGTTGGAACCTTTTTGATACGGCAACCTATAGCGGCATCTTCAAGACCAGTGACGTGAACATTACGATCGCGCGGGGTCTTACTTTCAAGGTGAACGGATTCGGGCTCGCTGCGTATATGAATCAAGTTCTTGAGCCGTTTTTGAATGAATCAACCCAGACTCAGTCGCTTGTGAAGGCGAGGGCGCAGATTGAAATGATGCGCATGGCTGTTCGCAGTCTGCGGCAAGGCAAATCACCAGTCACCTCGTCACTTGTCTTGATCGGCATGGGCTTGGATGCGATCAAAGATCTTTGCAAGACCCCTGGCTCAGACTGCAGCGTGCAGGGTAAAAATACAGACTTGGTCAGTGAACTGGAGGTTTCGTTCGACAACGGGCAGCCGCTGCAAAGCTCAAGCAAGGCTTTGCTCATCGATGCGCTTAAATATGTGCCGCTCGGGCTGGTGCGCGCCGTTTTTGAACACTCTGATGAAAAAACCTTCGTCAACCAGATGCAGGGCTTGAATCTGAACTGAAGAAATTCAACTTTGGCCGGTCAAAGCTCCGACAAGCGACTGATGCTCTTCCAGGGACAAACTCCGGCGCGGCCTGAGTTTGTCCTTTGTCAGTTGCGAGTGTTCGCTTCCCTCGATAGCCACCCAGAAACAAACATGTGATTCTGCAGCGCTGAAAAAACCATCTTCGAGAGTTTGAACGGCGAGCGTCGTGCAAAACTCTGCAAAGTGTTTTTTAAAGTGTTCCGCGGTTTTTTCGGCGTCCGGACCAAAAAAGTCCCAGTGATGAATCATGTTCGGCTGGCCTTTCCGACAAAGCGAAACTGCGTCAGGTTCAATTGCGCAGAGTTGCAGCATCCTTGTCTGCGTGCACTGTTACAGCAGGACAATAGTGTTTGTCCATGCGGCATATGCTGCCAATCTATTATGCATAGAGTTTTTCGCCATTATTAAGCGCAACTTTGCGTGAATTTTTGATTCCTGATACTTCTTGCAAAATCTCTTGTCCGATCAGCCAATTAAAAAAAAACACCGAGGAATTTCTTCCCACACTATTGACAGTGTTTTTTGGGCTACGGTACCACTATATGTGAGAAGACAAATTGATGACCCTGCACAGATGTAAGGTACGAGCCCGCTCGTCCGGCGAAATTCCGGAGCATTTTGTCGACTCATGGGAAGACCCAACCGCCTGCAAGGAGCAACATATGGCGAACGCTGCATTCCGGCTCTTTCATCCACGTGTTCAAAATCAAGGTCTCGACCTCTCGAACGTTCAATTGAACGGTTCACTCGAGAACATCATTCTCGACCTCCGTCCAAAGATCGAGATGGGCAAGGAATACTCCTTTCTGGCCGCTTCCGTGCTTGCCGAAAAGCTCCGTCTGGAGACGCTCGTAACGCTTTCCGTTGCGCACGATCCAGCTCCGCTGAGCAAACCCGAGAGCGAAAAGTTGCGGCCGACTTTGCGTCAGTATGCAGCCTTTGCGATCGACCTCGGCCACATGTCCCCGCGGATCGCCGAGCTTAATCTTGAGGCTCTGCAAAAAGAAATCAGACCCGAGCGCACTTACCTGCTCGACTACCTCGGTGCGCACACCCTCTACGACCGTTACCTTCTTCACAAGGAAGGCAAACGCTACGAAGACATCCAGCACTTCTGGATGCGCGTGGCGATGGGTATAGCTCTGGCCGAACCAGACGTTCAGCAGGCGACCAGCCGCGCGGCTGAGTTTTACCACGTCATCTCGCAGATGCATTACGTTCCGAGCACCCCGACCCTGTTCAACTCGGGTACGGCCCGTTCGCAAATGTCGAGCTGCTTCCTCACAACCGTTCAGGATGATCTGGTCGACATCTACCGCCAGTATTCAGATAACGCACTGCTCTCAAAATTCGCCGGTGGTCTGGGCAATGACTGGACTCCGATCCGCGCCAGCGGCTCCTGGATCAAGGGCACCAACGGACGCTCGCAGGGTGTCATCCCTTTCATCAAGGTGCAGGACTCTTCGACGATTGCTGTCAATCAGGGCGGAAAACGCAAGGGCGCTGTGTGCGCCTACATCGAAACATGGCACCTTGACATCGAGGACTTCCTCGAGCTGCGCAAAAACACCGGCGACGAGCGCCGCCGCACCCATGACATGAACACGGCCAACTGGGTGCCAGACCTTTTCCTTCAGCGCGTCGAGGCAAATGCCGACTGGACCCTCTTCTGCCCAAGTGAAACTGCCGATCTGCATGATACCTTTGGTGCAGAATTCAAGACCCGTTACGAGGCTTACGAGGCGGCCGCAGAAAAGGGTGAGATCAGGAACTTCAAGAAGATCCCTGCTGTGACACTGTGGCGCAAGATGCTGACGATGCTGTTTGAAACAGGTCACCCTTGGATCACCTTCAAAGATCCATGCAACCTCCGCAGCTCGCAGAAGCACACGGGTGTTGTTCATTCGAGCAACCTGTGTACAGAGATCACTCTCAATACGAGCAGCGATGAAACAGCTGTGTGCAACATCGGGTCGGTCAACCTCAAGGCGATCTTCCAACAGCCGAATCCCTACGAGACACTGCGCTCGACGGTTCGCTCGGCGATGCGCATGCTGGACAACGTCATCACGGAAAACTTCTATCCAATTGAGTCGGCCAAGCGCGCAAACGAGCGCCACCGTCCGGTTGGACTCGGCTTGATGGGCTTTCAGGATGTGCTCTACATGAAGCGCATTCCATATAGTTCTCCGGGCGCGGTCATGTTGTCTGCGCAAATCATGGAAGCTATCAGCTTCCACTCAATTGAGGCGTCGGCCGAGATTGCCCGCGAGCGCGGAAGTTACCAAACCTTTGCCGGTTCAACTTGGTCACAAGGGCGCGTGCCGGCTGACACTCTCAAGGATTTGGGTTCGCACGTGCGGGTGCCCGAGGTTCCTGCGTTCTTCTCCAATCCCAAGAACGAAACGATTTTTGCTGCTGATTTGCTTGCACAGGAAGGATTCCCGGCAAAATTTGCGTGGGACACCCTGCGCGACAAGGTCAAGACAGGAATGCGCAACAGCTTGTGCATGGCCATTGCACCGACGGCGACCATCTCGAATATCGCGGGCTGTACGCAGTCTATTGAACCGAGTTACAAGAATCTGTTCGTCAAGACCAATCTGGGCGGCGACTACACGGTGATCAACGAGTACCTGATTGACGACCTCAAGGCCGCCAATCTGTGGAACGCTCAAATGGCGCGTGAGTTGAAGCGCGCTGACGGCTCCGTGCAGAATTTCGATATTCCGCAAGAGTTCAAGGAGCTCTATCAAACTGCATTTGATGTTGAACCTGAGCAGCTCATCCGCTGTGCTGCAGTGAGGCAGGTTTACATTGATCAGGCGCAAAGCCTCAACCTGTACTTGGGTGCTCCGTCTGGCCGCCGTCTCGATGAAATGTACCGCTATGCTTGGCATAGTGGCCTGAAGACAACCTATTATCTGCGCACAAAGGCTGCGACGGGAGTTGAAAAGTCAAGTATCAACGCTGGTTCCGCAACTTCGTCGGCTGCGCCGCAGGTTGCATCGTCTACGGGCCCGAAAGCTTGTTCGATCGAAAATCCCGATTGCGAGAGCTGCCAATAATCAAATGATTCAATGAATCTGAGGAGCAGAAACACATGCTATTGAACGCAACACAGACACAGCTGATGCCCTTCGAGTACCCATGGGCATGGGATGAATTCAAGAATCTTTGCAAGAACCACTGGCTGCCGCAGGAAATTTCTATGGCCTCGGACATCCAGCAGTGGAAGAGCAACGGTGTTTTGACTGCCGACGAAAAGCACCTCATCAAGAAGATTCTCAGCTTCTTCGCAAACACCGATGTTCTCGTGGGCGACAACATCGTGATGTCGATTTATCGCCATCTGACCAATCCGGAGGTCCGCCAGTACCTGTGTGGTCAGGCCTTTCAGGAAAGCATCCACTCATGGTCATACGCGCACATCGTTGAGTCGCTGTCGATGGATCAGAAGGAAGTCTTTTCTGAGTTCAAGCGTTTTGGAACCATCAAGGACAAGCACGACTTTCAGTCGTCGTTTCTCAATGGCGTGATGAGCCCGTCGTTCTCCACCGAGACTTTGGCCGGCAAAAAGACCTTCCTTGAAAATCTCTGCGCATATTATTTGGGCATGGAAGGAATGCAGTTCTACAGCGCGTTTGTGCTGCTGTTGAACTTCAAGCGGCGCAACTTGATGGTCGGTTCTGCCGAGCAGCTCGAGTATATTGTCCGCGATGAGTCGTTGCACTGCCGCTTCGGAACCAAGCTCATCAATCAGTTCATCGTCGAAAATCCAGAAGCGTGGACACCTGAGGTCAAGGAAGCCGTGCGCGCCAACATTGCGCGGGTCGTTGATCTTGAGGACGCTTTTGTTGCCGATTGTCTGCCGCGTGACATTGTCGGCATGAGCAAAGAGCAGTTCTCGGTCTATATCCGTTACATTGCCGATCGCCGCTTGGAATCGGTCGGACTTGAGCCATTCTATGGTGTCGATGACACGCCGTTCCCGTGGATGAACGAAATCATGGACCTTCCCAAGGAAAAGAACTTCTTCGAAAGCCGAGTAACGGAATACCAGGCTTCGGTGTCGCTCGACTGGAACTGAGTGGGCGCTTCGTCGCTGGAAAGCGTCAGCTTTCCTCATTTGCGGCGAGCGTTATTCATTCCGCATCGTAAGACTCACGCCAGCCGTTGCTGCCTGCCTCGACTTTGAAACGCATCAATACTAGAGAGTCTTAACCGAACTCCCCATCATCCCGTTTAGGGGTGGTGGGGATTCGAGCTTTGGAGACTTTTTCGGGGAGGCGTATTTATGTCAAAGGTTTCTTGGGTTGCAATATTCTCGTCAGCAATTGCTTTGGGTTCGGCATTTCTGCCTTCGAGCGGTTATGCCGGTGAGTCAGCCAGCGCGGCCACGCCTGTAAGCGTCAACACGCAAAGCAAAAGAATTTACTTTATACTTGGCTCGCTGCTTCGGTCGATTCCTGTCAGTGATCTGGAGATCTTCGCTGCCGAAGGCATTGCCCGCGGAGATATCGGCAATCTACTGAAATTTGGCAAAGTTGATGCGCAAAACCTGCGCGACCAACTTAACAAAGAGTATCTGCTCGATTTCCTCCTAGTGAGTCAGGCACTCAACGATTCCGTCGGCGTTGCATTGCTGAGTAAACTTGGCGAAGGCTTGCATCCGCTCCGAAACACATCTACGTCCGTTCAGGCTCTGCGTTCAGCCATTGTTAAGTCGCTTGAAGACGACAACACACTGACCCCATTGGAAGTTCTAAAGAACATTCCCGTCGACATGGCCATCGAAATTGACGTTATTTTGAAGATGAAGGATGAGCTCACGGCACTCTTCCCACAGGAGTGAATCCTGTTCAGTTTGCGGTTGCCGATGCACAGCCTGCGGGATCTGTTTCCAACCAATAGGAAAATGCCTCAATCGGCTTTTGGTTGAGAAACAAGTTGTCCGCGGCCAACGCTTTTGGAGTTCCATCAGCGTTGGTTGCTGAAGTGCTCACACCCACCAGACTGTTAAACCATGCAAAATCACCGTGCATGGTGTTGGGTTTGAGAAGCGTTTTACCGCCGTCAACAGAGTAGGGCGGCTGCGCTATTGTACCAAGTGATGTCAGCTGCACACCGGCCGGCAGGCTCAGGTTGTTTTGCTGTTCCTCGATCAGGTTCTGATTGACAGACGAAAAAATACGCCCGCCGAACTGACCCTGCGAGATAGGAATTCTCACGTCCAGCGTGCCATGCATGGTGACCATTGAGCCTTTGCCGCCTGTCGCCCAGTTGCGCACTGAGGCAAGACTCAGCCTCGCGTTGAAGGTGGCATCACGCAGCTGAAGTTTCAGGGCGGCTTGCTGAGCGTTGATGGTGCCGTTGCGATATTCATCCATCAGCGCGTCAAGCTGGGGCGCGGTCGGCAACGTATAAGCTTCCATCGATTTTGCTGTGCCTTTCACGATGGCGGCAAGAAATGCGCGGAACTCTCCGTAGGTGAAATTCGTCGGATTGATGTTTGTAGCGAGGCAGTTGAAGTATTTGGGTTGAGAGTAAACTTGCGAACCAGTGCGCAGGTTTGCCTCGAGCATTGCCGAGTTTTTTGCCAGTGCGATGAGTGCCGCCATTCCTCCGCGAGATGAGCCTGCCATGTATGAAACCGGAACGCTGCCAACCGAAAGACCCGCGGGTGTTTGCGTTTTAATTTTCTGTGTGACGGTGGTGTTGAAGTTTGGCAGAGCGTTGGCTGTCACGACGCAATTGTGAGCCGCAAGCAGATCTTCAGCATCCGTGCTGTAGGGGGCAGAGACACCCACTGCGTCGAAATAGCGGCCCTGAGCGTCGCAGCCGGTTTTGTCGCTGCCGCTGGTTCCGAACTTGCAGATTGGTTCACCCGGGAATGCGGGAGCCACGACGATGTGTTTGGATTGAAGGTCACCGAAAATGGCGGCGACTTCCAGTGCGCTGAGGCCGCGGTCACCGGCATGTGAGTAGGCCACGACAGGAAAGGTCTTTCCGGATTCAGTGGGCACCGATACCAGCGCTCCGTAAACCAGTGGATCGGCATTTCCGTCGGCCGCTCTCCGCCGGTACTTCATCAGGTACCACTTCGCCGTTTTGATCTCCGTTGGAAATATATCTGGCAATTTGATTGCTTTTGCACTTCCGAGTTCATCGAAGGAATCCACACCGGCACAATCCGTTGCTGCGGCAGTTTTGAGGTGTTCGGCTGCAAGCTTTTCTGTGAGAGATTTATACGCGGCACTGCCCTCGCTCGTTGAATCAAAAAATCCGCTCGCAGTGTAGAGCGATTGATTGGATCCGTCGGTCGGAATTTTGAGCTCTGCAGCAAGGTCGCTCCAGCGCTGATTGGCATCGCGCACCACGGGGTCGGCAAAATCTTCGGGTGTGATCTCGCTGGCTGGTTTGGGCAGCGCCGAATTCTCCAGCTTCTTGCCGCATGCGACTGCAAAGAGAGAAAAGGCTGAAGCGAAGACAAGAGCATTTTTCCGTTGCATAGACACCCCGCGTCTGTTGTTCCAGAAAAATTTAGCTGTGCCGTTGTGGTAATGCAAACGTGTTGCGGTAAACTTGCTCCGTTGCCGATCATGGAGAGAACGCTCATGAAGAAATCTTCACAACGGATGTTTGCTGTGCTCGCGTTGGCTTGTATGCCGGCGTTTCCGATTTTTGCTGCAGAGTCGTCCACAGATGTCGACCCAGCACCGGCGGGTGAGGGTAAAACTCTTCCAAACAATGTGGCGCGTGTGCGTCTTCCGATGAAGTTTGTTTCGGGAACATCGGCATTTTCCTCGCAGGGCAAGAAGGAGGATTCGGGCCTTCAGGTCAGCGCTGCGGCGGGAGCTCTTGTGGTTGAATATGGCGTCTCGGATGCCATCTCGCTGCAGTTCGTCGCTCCATTTACGGCGCAGAATCAGCTGTCCATGAATGGCGCGGCATTTCAAAAAACCACTGTTTACAAAGAAAAGTTTGATGAGTTTGTGAACGCTGCTGCTGCCCGTCTCGCTGACGAGGGGTTGTGCTTGTCGCCGGAAGCGTGCGTTGATGAGATTCTCAATAAGAATCTGACGTTCCCTCTGGATGCGCCGCTGACTTTGCCCACCGGCGAGACACTCGTCGTGCGTGCCGGAGTTCCCTTAAAGGATGTTGCTGCTTCGCTCGTGACCCGTGCTGCGCTGCCGGCCAGCGGCCGCACTGGTTTGGGAGATGTTGAACTGGGTGCACTTTTCGCTCTGTCGGACCCTAAGGTCGGTCTCATGAAAAAAGATTGGCCATTCAATGTTTCAGTGGGAGCTGGCCTGCGACTGCCGACCGGTTCCTTCACCGATGTTCCCGCAGCACAGCGCGGCACCGGCCGCGGAACTCTTGATTTGGGGCTGCGGGCCAATGTCGACTGGCACCTGCATCGGTCGGTTGTTGTGTCGTTTCAGAACCAAACAGAATTGATGCTCCTCGCTGGTAAAAAGAAACGTTCATCATTGCTCGACAGCACGAAATTAAACAGCGCCGATCCGAGCGCTGCAGGCGCGGACGGACTGGCCAACACGTCCGAATACGAGCGTGACGGTGTGCGGCAGATTGGCTTTGCCAAGGCTGCGTTTGCTTTGGCTTCGCTCGGTGACTCGTTTTCACTTCTGTTGATCAACGGTCAGTGGAAGTACGATTTCGAGAGCAGAACCACGTTGGGCAGGCAGGAGTATAATCCTGCTTCCGAGATGCAGTCTCTGCAGGCCGGAGTGACGTTGGATGGGTTGAGGATTCAACTCCCTCTGCAGCTTGATGTGGACTACGAAATTCCTGTTGCGGGCAAGAACCGAGTGCTGGCGCCGTCGTCACTGACCACCACGGTCAAGGCGTTTTATCGATTCTAAAACCGCGGCGTGTTGCTGCAGAATGGCACTCGTTTGCGCCTTACGGCTGTAAAAAAATATAAGCGCGCAGCGGAGTTGACCGCTGCGCGCTTTTCACAAAGTCTGCGACTCAATTATTTCTTGATGAGCGCAACAGGATAGAGCTTGCTTGGGTAGTTATTTTTCTCACACATGTTGCCGGAGCGGTCGCCAAGGAAAACCTTCTCGCCGTCCACTTTCACCAGGTCATGCTCGCCTTTGCACTCTTTTGCTGGTTTTGCGCCGAGTTGAGCACAGCCAGTTTTGTGAATGTCATGGGCTTCGCCAACTTTCCAGTCTTTCTTGCCACAGAATTCAGCTTGGTTCATGAACTGCACTGCGCCTTCCGACTTGGCGGTCAGAGTGCGTGTCTTGAATCCGAAGAATGCATTGTGAGCGCCTTCGACAGACTTGGATTGACCGCGCAATTCCCACTTGCCGGCAACGTCAAGCGTGAAGAGCGGCTGGGTGCAGTCTTTGTCGCCGAAAACTGTAAAGTCGATCTTCCACTCTTTCTTTGTCATTGGGAAGGTGCGGGTAAAATATGTTTCGCCGCCCTGACCGTTGGGCATTGATTCGCATTTTTCGCTGGTCCAGTTGCCAGCCAGATTCGGCTTAGCCAGTTTTGTTTCTTTAGCAGCAAAGGCAACGGAACTGACAGCAGCAAGCACAGACAAGGACACCAATTGAACTAACTTCACGAATCACCTCCATATAATCTGTTTCAAACAACAGATGCGAAGATTTTAATAACGGCGGTTTCGGGAGAGAAGAGTAGTAATTCACCAGTGTCAGATAAATGGCGTTTTAGTGGGGGGTATCTGACTGCCTATGGATGCACCGTTTTTTGCGATTGTCGAATCTTTCGACACTGATGTTTCTATTAAATGTTCGGAACTGTTATGTTTTTTTTTGGCACGGTCGATGCTGCTTTTCTTCCAAACAAAGCATCGCATGAGGAGAAGTCACATGAATCGCAACGCTTCGAAAAAAGTACTGGCAGGGGTCCGCTTTTCCGCAGGTTTCGCGATCATCTGCTCTTCGCTCGCTTGCGGACGGTTTGCTTCAACTCCTGCGGATTCTTCGGCACAAGAGTTTCAGGGGCCACAGCTGATGGGCCACGGAATGGAGACACGCACTGTGTCGTTGACCTTCGATGATGGCCCGGGGCCGCGCACTGCTGAGCTGTCGAGATTTTTGAAGGCAGAGGGAGTTCGCGGAACATTTTTTGTTCAGGGAAATCAGGTTGCGCGTTATCCCGAGGTAGTCAAACAGCTACAGCAGGACGGCCACCTCGTTGCCAACCACACCTACACCCATCCGCGCATGACTCAGGCAACAGATCCAGTCGATGAAGTGCGCCGGTCTGATGAACTCATTAAGGCATACGTCGACAAAGGACATTTTCTCTTCAGAGCTCCTTACGGAGACTGGAACGGGCGCGTAGCCAACGTCCTCAATGCTGCAGGACTGACAAAGTATGTGGGTTCAGTTTTTTGGGACATCGGCGGTGAGCGTATTGAACGTGCCGACGGAAGTTTAGCGGCAGCTGCCGATTGGGCCTGCTGGAGTTATGGCGACAGTGTTGAACGCTGTTTGGACGGTTACATCAATGAGACTCTGGACAACAACAAAGGCATCATTCTTCTCCATGACGTCCACAGTCGCACAATCGACATGACCAAGTTGATGGTCAAGAAGCTCAAGGAAGAAGGTTTTGAGTTTATCCGCACGGATGATGCTCCCACTGTCGCAGATGCGTTGGCGCGTCGTTCGACAACCGGCGACAAACCGGCGCCGGCACCTGCCGAACTGCACTGTCCAAACGGCTTTGCCGTGACACAGGTTGGACAGTCGGGTGCGATGCTTTGTCTTTCCGAAAAGGAAGCGCAAGGGCCATTCACGCAGGGAATGCAGGATGCATGCCGCCAAAAGGGTGGTGGTGACGCATGTGCCAATGCGCGTTGGTCGCGCGGAATGGCCGTCTGGGTGCATGGCAGCGGCCGCTGTCCGGTTGGTGCAACATTCGATTCTTCGCTCAATGCGTGTGTCGAAGGCGAGAATGCGTTTGGCCCGTTCAGCAAAAAGCAGGTGAAACTCTGCCGTGAAATGAGCGCGAATCCAGACTCTCCCGTCTGCCAGAGCAACCGCTGGAGCCGCGCATTTCTGTCGGGAATTGTTCTCCGCTGAGTGATGGAAGACGGCGATCTGCCCGTATGGTCGCTGCGAGTTTTTTCCAAATGGGAATGTTATCAACATCTGTTTTGGGTGGTGTCTATGAAGACTCATAATTACGTGATTGTGTTCGTCAGTTTGGCTCCTGCTTTGACGCTCCTCGCGGCATGCAAACAGATGGCGCTCGAGTCGTCTTCAGTGTCTACTCTTGATGCTCCTGGCCTGCAGGTCTCTGAACTGTTGACTGCAAACGAAAATACCACGCTCAAAGCTTCTCTGATGCAGTCGTCGACTTTGGGCACAGATCAGATTTGTCCAATTCCGCAGGGAACAATTCTGACTGCAGGTTCAATCAAGCCAGAGGGAATCGATCACTGGCGGGTTTTCAAAATCACTCAAGTCAAATTGCCCAGTGGCGAGGTTGGTCGTGTGGCCACGGCAGGAGTTCCGGCCGATCCGCAATCTGCTGAGACGGTAAAAACGCCCGCTGAGTTGTTGTCGTGTGATCTACTGAAGAACGACAGTCTTCTCGTATTTTCGCCGCACTTCAGCAGGCAAAAAGAGCAGCGCACTCAATCTCCTTCGCCCGATCAGGTGCGCGAGGTGGACGGCGGTGACGACGGAACCTATGGCTGGCCGACCCGCGGCCGAAAGATCCGCAACGACTCGGGCGGCAGCGGTCATTTCAATGCACCGCGCGCATCGGGCCGCGGTCATCAGGGAATTGATATTGTTGCGGCGGTTGGAGAACCTGTCTATGCCACCCGCTCGGGGTCGATTGTCGATCCATCCTATGAATACTCATACGGTAAAGTTCTCGACGTCAAACATGGCGACGGTTATTCAAGTCGGTATGCCCATCTGACGACGTTCAGTTACAGTCACGGCGCATATGTTGAAAAAGGCGACAAGATTGCGACAGCGGGGCGCACCGGCAATGCTTCGGGGCCATCCATCACGCCGCATCTTCACTTTGAAATCAGACGCAACGGCAGCGTCATCAATCCGCTTTCCAAATTGCCTTGATCTCTAGAACGAGCAGGAACAGCTCAATTCGGTGAGTGCGGGCGAGGCACTGTTGCAGATCATCTTGCCCGTCTGCGCGGCGCGTATGCGGCTGTTGCTGAATTCCGCACGTTCGACTTCCTCTGTGGAAACGTCAGCCGGATTGAAGGGGCGGTCGGCCAGCGACATGCTGCGCGTCGCAGGAAGGCCTCCTTCCGCCAATGTCTTCTTTTCCCATGCACTCACAAATGCCTTGGCTTCCTCCCAACTCATTTCCGGGTTGTCCGGAAAAATTGATGTGCCGTACCCGTCCGGATTTTGAAGCGGAAAAGAATATCCTACAACCGCATAGCGAGGAGGCATTTCAAAATTCCAACGAATTGAAATCTGAATTCCCTTTTCTCCAATTTTCCAGAATTGATTCCAGTCGATGACGTGCGCGGATGATGCCGGCCAACGTGAAAGCGAGTCGGTGTGCGTGAAAGGTTCCGCCCAGCGGGCAGGGTGATCGGCTGCGCCTTGCGCACGCGGATGCTTTGCGCAGGCCGGCTTGAAAGACAAACGTTGAGCTTCGAGTCCGCTGAGGGCCTGATGATCCGAGCCCCAATTGACAGGTTTGAAAAAATTCGCACGCGAGAAGGCGGTTTCGTCGCTGAGCTGACCGTTTTCGATCTTTTGCCGCGTTTCGTCATTCTCATTGCCCGAGCTGCCGTCGCCGGTTTGGCCCGAGCTGACGTTGTTCTGCAGACTTTTGCCGCTTGTCAGTCCTGTCGGGTCATTGTCGGCGCTGCTTCCCTGCCTCCTGTCGTAATCCGAAAGGCCGGATTCGCTGTTTCCGCTCTCCTTCTCTCGATCTTGCAACAAAATACCGGCGGAAACGGCAACCGCCAAAAGAAGAATTCCTGCGGTGATTTTAATCTTGTTTTGGGAAGTGGGCATGAGTCGAACACCTCTGAGGCCAACGTTCAGCTTTCAGAGGATAACGTGATTGGTCAGGAACTTCGAGGTGTCATGTTCAAGAATCCCACGGATGGCTTCACGGCTCTCGGTTTGTGCGCCCATACCGGCAACCATCGTGCGCAATGAAAATGCCCTCAACGCATCGTGCACGCTGAGCGTGCCCTCGGCCGAGTTCTTTCTTCCCGTGAATGGAAATATATCCGGACCCCGCTGGCACGCGCTGTTGAGATTGATGCGGGCGACCTGATTGGACAGCGCATCTATCGTCGAACCCAGACGGCGCGGATCGCAGCCAAAAACACTTGCCTGCATGCCGAACGGCGAAGCGACAATCTGTTCAATAACATCGTCGAGGTTTTTGTAAGTCAAAACCGGAATCAGCGGGCCGAATTGTTCCACCTGT
Organism: Pseudomonadota bacterium; assembly: GCA_039799905.1. GTDB lineage: Bacteria > Bdellovibrionota_B > Oligoflexia > Silvanigrellales > Silvanigrellaceae > RFOM01. The sequence continues at coordinate 73,253 of JBDLRP010000034.1, forward strand.
GCCATCGTGTGCGTCCACTTGACCCCGCCGACGACGGCGGGATGAATCAACGTAGCGTGTCCGCGAAGTGCATTTTGTGGATGAAAAAGGTGCGCTCCATCGGCCACCGCCTCATCCACCATGTTTTTCAATTCTTGCGGTTTTGCTGTGTCTGGTAATGGAGTGATCTGCACCCCCGTCTGCCACGGAAGGCCAACTTTGAGCTGATTGACACGGTTTGCAAGTTCTTCACACCATGCACCTGAAATCGACTCCGGCACACAGACCAGTTTCAGTGCCGTGCAGCGCTGCCCATTGAAGGACAAAGCGCCTTTGATGGTTTCCTTGAGGCTGAGTTCGAAGGGAGCATCATCGAGTAGAATTGCGGGGTTCTTTGCATCGAGCCCGAGTATGCTGCGCAGGCGGTTGGGCCGCGGGTGTTGCGCTTTGAGTGTGTTGGCCACGCGGCTCGAACCGATGAAGGCAAGCACATCGATATCGCCCTTGCGCATGGCCGCACCGATGATTTCACGCCCTTGTCCATTGACGACGTTGACGACACCGGCAGGAAAACAAGCCTGAAACTCGGGCAGCAGACAATCCCACAGGAGTTGTCCGTAGCGGGGTACTTTCACAACAGTTGTGTTTCCCATAACCAGTGCGGGGATGAGTGTTGTGAAGGTTTCATTGAGTGGATAGTTGAACGGGCCCATGCAGAGCGTGACGCCAAGCGGCATGCGTCTGACGAGCGCAACATACCCCTGAGCAAACTGCAGTCGCGAACTGTCGCGGTCGAGTGATTTGGCGGCGTCGAGTGTATCGTTGATGTAAACGACCGTGCGGTCGAATTCGGCTTCAGCATCGGCTCTCGTTTTGCAAATTTCCCACATCAGCAGGCGTACGATTGTTTCGCGGTGGAGTTGCATGCGCCTGACAAATTCAGCGACAGCAATGAGCCGCTCTTCCATGCGGGCAGAAGGCCACTGGCCGGTTCCCGAACGCCACGCGTCTGCTGCAGCCTGAACGGCGTCTTGCATGTGTGTTGATGTTGCCTGCGGGGTGGTGCCGAGGATTGTGTCTTCAAGTGTACCTTTTTCACTCCGAGTGAAAATGGGGCTGACCACACTGCGACGTTCAAAACCGGAACTTAACAGCTCACCACCTATCAGCAGCCGGCCCTGCACAAGTCCGTTCAGCTGAGCATTTTCAGGTATTTCGTTGGCCTTTGGGAAAATTTCCGGAGTGATGACATTTTGCATTTTTGTGACCTCCCGACAGCGTTGGCCGGAGGATAGCACTACGCTCCTTCAGACAGAAGTTACGGCACAAAGCTGACCGCATCCTTTAAGGCGTCGTTGAGCATGTCCATGTATTTCGATGCGTCGATCTCGACTGCACCCAATGAGCGGAGGTGGTCGGTGAGAAACTGACATTCGAGTAATGTGTACCCCTGCCGAAGCAAATGCTCGGCGAGGCGTATGAGCGCCAGCTTTGACATGTTTTTTTCGTGGTGAAACATCGACTCCGCAAAAAATGCCGAACCAAGTGTGACTCCGTAGATGCCGCCCACCATCTTGCCTTCGCGGAGCACTTCGAGTGAGTGCGCGAAGCCGAGGCGGTGCAGCTCTCCGTAGGCGCGGACAAATTCATCGCTGATCCACGTGTCCGGACGCTCGGCGCACGCCCGCATGACATCTTCAAACGCCCCGTCAATACGAATGCTGATATCACGCCGCCGCAATTCGCGCTTCATGGACTGACTGACGTGAATCATGTCGATTGGGATAATGGCCCGCGGGTCGGGGCGGTACCAATGGATAATCTGCGAATTCTCGGCTGCCGGCATCGGAAAGCATCCTTGTGCATAGGCAAGAATGAGAATTTCGGCCGACAGCTCTTGTGCATCCATTTCGTACTCCGGCGTCGGCGCGGAATTATGCCGACGTGAGAAGATTGGGAATCGGTTCCCGCACACTTCTATTTGCAGCAAAAAATGCGGTCACAGCCGAAATTGAACACAAAATGAGAAGGGATGTAAAGTAAAGCGAGGGAGCCATTTTGATAAGAAACGGAACCGGGTCGGTCAGGAATCCAGCGTAGTAGATAAATCTGATTTCGTTGACTGCCAGCGAGAAAATTATCGACGCGATGCTGCCGAGTGCCGATCCGGCGATGCCGATAAGAATGCCTTCTGTTGTAAAGATGCTGCGAATGTCGCGGCGAAAGAATCCAAGGCTGCGTAATGTGCCAATCTCACGCCGGCGCTCATTGACACTCTTGACCATCGCATTGAGGACCGACATTCCCGAGATGGTCAGGATGACCGCGCTGACAAGATTTCGGAAGGTGAGAAAAAGACTCATTGTCCGCTTGTAGACACGCGCGAGAATATGTTCGCGCCAGTCTAGAGCACGCAATTCAACACCCGCCAATCTCGCAGCGCTGGCAAAACTCTCAACGAATCGGTTGAAATCTTTTGCGTCGCGAAGACGCAGTCGGATATGTGAAATGTCTTGTGTGTCATAAAGCTGTTGTGCGCGCTTGAGGTCCATCATCAGATACCATGAGTCGATGCCGCGGAGGCCGACGCCGCCCAATGCGCCGATTGTCATGTTCATCGCGTTTGCCTGTCCGGCTGCGGTGGTGACGTTCAATTGGATTTTATTGCGTTCACAATTTAATGGAATTTCACGCTCGGCATAGCCGCCCACCTGAATAAGAAATTGTTCCTTCGACTGGCTGTTGCAACCCAAGGTGTCTGCGATGTTTTCGCCGATGAGAATGTGCTCTGGTGTCAGGCGGTCGAGCGGTTTTCCCGCACGGACGTTCCACGGCCATGTCGGCATCCGCATCTCTTTTCCGCTTTCAAGATCGTATGCAAAGCCCCAAAAAATTGAGCTAGTTTTGCCATTGTTTGCGAGTCCGTTCACGATCAGAATCGGGACGTAGGCATCGACCATTGCAGATTCCGCAAAAAAATCTGACAGAAATTTCTGCTCAGCTGCACTGATGCGGGAGTCCTCGAAGTCGACGGGGCGGCCGTTTTTAGTTTTTTCAATGAACACGTCGCCAAACATGCTTCTTTGTCTGTAGTTGTCCTCGTAAAAATTCTCGACCATCGAGATATAACCGTTAAACAGAGTCAAGGCGGCAAAGCCAATGGCGACCGACAATATCGATCCGGCGGAGTGCCGCCAGTTGTTGATGATATTTCGGATACCCATCTTTAAAGTTTGCATCTTTTCCGTTTCCTTTTTTTCTTCAGGAGACGTGGGAGTTTAAAAGTCCGACGATTCTCTTTCTGCTGCTGCGCAACGAGGTTATCCATCCTGCGAGTATCGAGACGCCGGTCATCAGCAGGGCGATCCATACACAGTGTTCTGCGACAATCATCAGTGTGACACGAAGTTGAGTGGAGACACCGGGTACTTCGAACAACAACCGGCTGCTGTTGATGACAGAGGTTGTCGCGATGGCCAGAATCAGGCCGACTGGAATGCAGATAAGGGCCAACATCAGGCCTTCCAGTGCAAAAATTCTAGGAATGTCTCTTTGTCGGAAACCAAGCGCACGAAGCGTTCCAATCTCCTTAGAACGCTCAAGAACACTCATGGTCATGGAGTCTGAAACGGTCAGCGTGACAACACTGACTGCGAGGGTGAGGAAAAAAGCACTCATCACATATATAAGGTTCATGAACCCTGCATAGAACGGATTTACTGACAATTCACGGTAGTGATGAACCTCGAGGTCAAGTCCAGCGCTGCGCAGAGCATTGTCGAGTTTTCTTGCGGCGGTTTCCGGGATTTCGTCCCACGGAAGATGGACGATGATGTTTGTGACTGTGTCGGTTTCGAAAAGTCTCTGCAAAGCTTCGAGTGGAATGACAGCCGAAGATTCCTCAAGGAGTTCGAGGCCGCTTGAGTAATGGCCGACGATTTCTCCGTCGAGGGCGGAAAAGTCGTTTTTATAGGTGCGGGCTGCCAATTGGATGTTGGTGTCCGCATCGATTTTACTCTGCACAGACTCACTGCTGCAATCGAGTGAAACATTTTGTGTTGTCGCGTCGGCGCCGGGCCTAGTGGTGTAGAGTCTGCTTTTTCCAAGGTTTCTGGCCACTTTTTGGGTTACGATGACAGGTGTGATTGCTGAATGCATCCACAGGCCGCTCCCCAGTCGCGCGTCGAGAATTTCTCGGGCAAAGTTCTGGACAGCCGGATGTTCTGTGAGTTTTTTTTCGATAGCGGGTTCGACGCCGAGCACTTTGACAGGCCATGTTTTGCAGCCGTTTCCGATCAGGGTGAAGCCATGCAGAGTCGCACTCACGGCCTCGGCGTTTGGAAAGACCTCGCCGACAACCTGTCTGACGCGTGTCTGTTCCTCGGCGTTCAGATTGTATTTTTTCGGTCGCAGCAGATGCCTTTCTACGCCATCAGGCTTGTAGATGGAAATCGTACCTACGTGATTGAGGTAAACGGAGGTTGCCCTGAAGAATTTTTCAATGCGAACGACAAATCCGCTCAGCAGCACGAGTCCCGCGAAGCCAAGAATAATGGCACTCGCAGTGGCAGCGTTGCGCCTTCGGTTGCGTCCGAGGTTGCGCGCAGCGAGGGTTAATTGCTTCCAAAACATCGGATTTTCCCCGAGTGACACTGTGATTTTAGCAGGAGAAGCGAGCACAGCTCTGCAAATATTTCCTGTCCGATTTGTGAGCTGACGGAAAGACTGCTGAAATGTCCTGACAAAACCTCGTCATGGCGGTCGATCTGCGTGCTCCGAAAGATTGGCCCATCCATTACAATGAGAGAAGGTGTGGGGGAGAGCGAACAAAATTGAAATGCATTGCTCAAATGCAGTTTGTCTGTTGGGTATTGGCGGTCACGTTGTCGATGCCGGTTGGTGGATCAACCTCGCTCGCGCAGGATTTTGATCCCTTTGCGACAGAACAGCTGCCAGAGCGGGGTGCAACAGCACCCGCATTGAAGCCGAAAGCAGAACCCGCATTGAAGCCGACAGCAGAACCTGCATTGAAGCCGACAGCAGAACCCGAATTGAAGCCGACAGCAGAGCCTGCGTTGAAGCCGACAGCAGCGCCTGCCCCGAAGCCCGTGAGTAAACCAAAAGTGAAAGTAAAAAAGCCAGGAAGTTCTGTTCCAGCTTCGACAAAAAAAATCGAGAAGATTGCCCCGCCTCCGGAAGCCCCCCCTCCCGAAACGGGCAACTTTCAGCTGAGTGTTGGGCTCGAGAACACGATGACCGTCAGCGGTCTAAAAACAGCTCTCGATTTCGCTAAATACACGGAAAACTCAGTGTTGTTTCCGTTTTTAGATATCAATAACCAGTTAAGACCAACCTTCAAATTAACATCCGGCAGCGCGTTCAGGATCAATGCGCGTCCATTTTTGGAGATCCGTCATAACCAGTTTTTTCTCTCCTCGGGAGTGAACAAGCAGGAAACAAAAATCTCGGCAGATGCCGGAGAATCAACATTTTCGGTGAGACCATCCAATCAGGTGGAATTGACAGTCGGGCAGGAAAGCTTTCAATGGGGCACTGGTGAATTGGCGAGCCCGTCGAATTGGATTTATCGCCCCACTCAGTTGGCGGAATCGGTGAGCCGCAATCCGCAGACTGTTGTCAGCACGAGAAAAACGTCCCGACTGAATGCGAGCATCGGGCAATTCTTCAATTTTGTGACAATCGCCGAGTATGAGAGTGAACAAAGGGCACTTCCGGCAATCTTTTCCGGCAGACGTTTTTTGCTGAAATCTGAATTCGCGTGGAATTCGGGAGTGGATTACGTCGGTCTTGTGGTTGGCGGTGCCGAGAAGATTGGCGCGCCTTTTCTGGGCCAGTATTTTTCACTGAGTGTGGATGACTCGCTCCGCATTTATGGCGAATCTGGTCACTATCAGGGAAGTGATGTCTTGAAACCTGTCGAGTTGAACCTGCCTTCAGCGTTTGGGAATGAAAAAACCGTTGTCTTTGCCCAGCCCGAGTTAACTTCAAGGAAGTTTAATCACGAAATCTTAGTGGGCATACGCTACGATATTCTTGACGGTACGGAGCTCAGACTCGAAGGATATTCCAACAGCGCCGGATATTCATTGTCAGAGATGAGACTTGCAAACGACGTGCAGAAGCAATCGTCTCCGCTGTTTCCACTGTTTTATTCTCCGAACACCGAAATTCGTTCGCAGAGAAGCATTCTGCTGGCATTGCGAAAAGCAAACTTCGGTAGAAAGAGAAATATCACTGCATTGATTCGCTACTGGAAACCTGTTTTTGACACTTCGGGTGGTGCAGTGCTGTATGGTGAATATGGCTTCAATGACAATCTGCTTCTCTTTGCGGCCGCCGGAGGATATCACGGTCCGCTTGTTTCAGAGGCAGGGTTGCCAAACCGTTTTGTTGTTTTGATGGGGCAAAAGTATGTTTGGTGAGATTCCACTGCTGGAGCTGAAATCTGTCCATAAGTCTTATGAATTGGGTAAAACCATGACGCCTGCGTTGCGCGGTGTCGACCTGACGCTTCGCGCTGGTGATTTTACGGCTATTGTGGGGGCATCCGGCTCAGGCAAGAGCACTTTGTTGAACATGGTGGGTTGCATCGATCAACCGGACTCCGGTGAGGTGATGTTGCAAGGTCGTTCGGTTCTGAGTCTGAGCGACGATGAACGAAGTCGACTCAGAAACGAGAAGATCGGATTTATCTTTCAGACGTTCAATTTGATTCCCGTGCTGAGTGTCTTCGACAATATCGAGTTGCCGCTGACGATCCAGAAATCAGTCAGTACGGTCGCAAGGCGACAGCGTGTGCTGGAGGCTCTTGAACGAGTCGGTTTGCTTGAGTTTTCGAACCAGTTGCCGGATCGTCTTTCCGGTGGTCAGCGACAAAGGGTTGCCATAGCCCGCGCTCTGGTAACCCGGCCGAGTCTGGTTCTTGCAGATGAGCCAACTGCAAATCTCGATTCTGTCACCGCTCACAGGATCATTGATCTCATGCTGCAAATCAATGAACAAACTCAGGTGACATTTCTGTTTTCAACACACGACGAAAAACTGATGAGCCGGGTTAAAAACATCGTCAGGATTCAAGACGGACGAATAGTCGCTGGAGTTCATGCCGAAAATAATGCTTTGGTCAATGCATCCTGAGGGGAGTCTTGATGATGCCGAGCAGTGCGTTTTTTATTTTGGTCACAAAATTCTCGTTTGTTGCGGCTGCTTTATCTTCCCTGCCTGCTGAAGGCAAAGTGGATCAGGACTTTGTCAATGAATTGATGCGTGCTTCCGACCAATACCGCGGCGGGCTGAAGGTTGGTGTCACGTGGAATATCACAATTGACTCCATTGAAGACGACGAAAAGTCGACCTCTAAATACATGGTGCGCGCAAAGGCAATGAACGCACTTGCAGAGTGCCTCAATCCGCCTCGCTGCAAGGGGGAGATTTTTTTGTTCAACAATCGCAATCTGTGGTTCCTGAAAAGCGGCGTCAAGAAACCGGTTTCCATATCACCACGCCAGCGGTTGAGCGGACAGGTTGCCAACGGCGATATTGCCGCGACAAATTATGCGCGCGATTATCAGGCTGATTTTGAAAAGGAAGAGGATTTCTCTGGTCAGAGTGCGGTGGTTCTCTTGTTGAAGGCCAAAGAAAAAAACGTCACCTACGACCAAATCCGCTACTGGGTTGCAAAAAAAACGAAACTAGCTCTGAGAGCGGATTTTCTCACTCTGCAGGGCGAGGTGATTAAGTCGGCGACGTTTGAATATAAAAACAGTCTGGTCAGCGATGGTAAGAAAATTCCATTTGTCAGTTCAATGAAGATTAACGACGCAGCGTTTCCAAAAAACGTCACCACAATAAAATACGAGTCGCCGAGGGAACAATTCCACGACGACTCGGTATTTAACATCAACAATGTGGGACGTTAGCGGTCAGCCTCAAAGTCCGATGGGCAGTTCAGGAACCCACAGAAGGGCCTCGTTTTCGGAAGGAATCACGCGCTCGTAAGGCGTTTCCATATCTGAAATGTCTTTATTCGCCTGTGCAATCGACTGAGCGACAGACATCGTTCTCGACAACTCGGCAGCACGCAGGGCGCGATCGCGGTTGACGATTCCTGATGATTTCACTTTGTCTGCGAGCCAGTCACGCTTGTCGACTGTTCCCATGATGATCCGCTTGAGGTCGTAGACGCTCAGATCAGGATTTTCGTCTTTGATAGCACCTGCAACCTGTGTCACATAGGGTGCCGCCTGACTGGTGCCGCTCAGAACAAGCTCACCGCCACCGGGTATTTCGGAGTTGATCCCGACACCTGGTGCAGCAACGTCGACCATCTGCCGGCCAAAGTTTGAAAACGGCGCAAGCTTGCTGCGGCCAAGAGTTGCCGCGACCGTGATGCTGTTCGCCGCCCGTGCATTCGCCGGTGATGCCGGCTGAACGTCGTTGTCGGTTCCATCGTTACCAGCTGCCATTACGAACAGCGTATTGGGCGCTAGCGCAACCCATTTGGTGGAGTTCTCGGCCATTTTGCCGACAAGGAATGCCGCATAGCGGTTGATTTCTTCGGCCGTCGGTTCGCGTCCGAAGAGTGCCTTGAGGATTGGCTTGACCAGATTGGAGGCCGCCGGGGTACTGATTCCGAGTGAGTAGTTTGCAACGTCGGTCTTCTTGTCGTCGAGATAAAGTGCGACCTTCACAAATTGCGCGCTCTGCAACTCTGCGAGTTTGCTGAGTCCGGCCTTCAGACCTGCGTCACGGACCATGGGCCAGATAGTGTCCCAGACCTTATTGAGAAAACGCGCCGCGGCACGGGCATTGTCGCCCAATCCGTATGCGGAGTTTGGTGCGAGTGGGTTCTCGGTTGGAATGAGCTTCACGCCAATGAGCTCAGTGTCCATATTCTTACGCGCGCTGATACCCGCGACGTGCGTGCCATGAACAAAGTTGCCAAAGATGGCGAGCTTTTTGCGGAATTCAGGTTTGTCGAGATTGTCTTTGAGCCAGGTCTTCTCGTCATCGGTGACGCTGCCTTCGATAATCTTCTTTTGGATTTCAAAAAACCGCGGAACTTCAATGGGGAAGGTATTCAGATACTTTGGGTCGAGGAGCAGGGGATTGTTCTCAACGAAGTTCCATCCATGAATGTCGTCGATGTAGCCGTCCTGTTCGTCGTCGAGGTTGTTCGCCGGAATTTCGCCTGGGTTGACCCAGATGCGGTTCGCGAAGTTGGGGTGTTTGACGTCGATACCAGAGTCCACGATGCCGATGTTCGCAGCCTGAGCGCTGACGGCTGCTGCTCCTAGGACAAGCGCAAGTGCGGAGGATAAAACTCTCATGGCGACTCCCTGTGAAGAGAACTGTGACGGTTATTGGTCTGCGAACATTATCAGCATGAGACAGATTGGCAAGCGCTGGCTCTGAGATTGTTGAAATGCCGCAAGACAATACAATCATTACAATTAAATTAATTAGTTTTTGTTTCTTAAACTTGAACCGACATCTCGACAGCATCAAGTGCCGGGGGTTCTTTTGATGTTTAACTTGAGGGATTCATTATCATTGCTGTTTTTTAACAAAAAAAACCGGTCATCAAACGATTCGAAACCAGCAGGAGGAGTACGCGAGGGCGGTTACCTCCTCATTCTTTTCAGTATTTTGTCCTTTGCGCTGATTTCGTTCTACCTGCTGGGGCAGAAAACAGTTCAGCCCGAGCCGTTGAGTTTTTCCTATTTCGTCGAGCCGATCGGCCGAGAGATGTCGGTCGGCGAGGCTGCCGAAAAACTGCGGGCTGGTGAGTTTAAACCTTATGACAAGAGCAAAGAGACTCTTGAACTTGGGTATATGCGGGAGGGGGTCTGGGTTCTCATGCGATTCTCGAATCCGCCTGAGAGCACAGTCGATCGGTTCGTGTTGCAATTGCGTCATACGTATATAAACGGATCTTTTACCCCCTTGGCTGTCACGACAGGCAACGGCGGATTTGCTCTTGGCGAAACCATTCCTTTCAACGACAAACTCTTGCCGAGTACACAAGGATTTTACGACATCCGTCACGTTTCTTTTCCGCTCAGCGTTCAACCCGCGGGAGAATTTCGCGCATTGGTGCGCCTGCGCGCCCACGTGATGAGTGTTCCATTTCTAGTTTTGAGCGAGCGTGAGTTTCTCAGCTCGATCATTCGGGAAATGGTAGTGATGGCTTCGTTTTTTGGAGGACTGATGTTGCTTGCAGTGTACAACCTCATGGTTGGTGCCGCACGCAGGGAAGTTGAGTTCATTTTTTACGGATTCTACGTTTCATTCATCAGTCTGATGATTGCCGCCATCAACGGCAGCGGGCATATGTTTATTTGGCCGGATTTACTTTGGCTTCACTATAATTCGGCAAATATTTTAACCAATCTGTGCTGCATCAGCTACCTCGCCTTCACACTGGCTTTGTTTCGCGGCGCTCCGATGCAAGCGTGGGAGAGGGGTGTCTGGCGCGGTTTGCTCGGCGTCTGTTTTGCAGGATTGCTTCTTCAGGTTTTTGAGGGTGGTTTTTTCGCGTCAATACAGGCAAATCTGGCCGTACTTGCAACCCTATGTCTTTCGCTCGTGAGGGCCTGGAGGGTGAGGCCAGTGTTCGGACGACTTGCCAATCTGTTTCTCATTTCCGAGGGAATGCTTTTCATTGGTGCGGGTGTTTACTGCATTAAGATGTTCGGCTGGCTGCCCTCAACTCCTTTCACCATTAATATTGTTACGCTGGCCGCGACTCTGGAGGGAATTCTATTGTCCTTCGTTCTATCTGAAAAAATGCGCAGGACGATGTCGGAAAAGGAACACGCGCTGGGGCAACTCGCCGAGGCACAGAAGCATCTGGAGGCAAGCGTTCGCGACCGTACGCTTGCGTTGGCCGCACGATATACCTCACACGAGGTGCTCAATCCGGTCTTTGCACTGCGATTGAAGGCCGAAAGAATACGCGATGAAATTTTGCTTGGTGCCAGCGAAGACGAAGTTCGCAACTTTCCCCCGGCGTCGTCGATTCTCAAGAAAGTCGGAGAAATGTTTCGGCTGATTGATTCAATTATCCATACGATCAGAGCTATCAAAACACTTTCCGGAGATGGTCTGCGGGAGGAGGTTCAGGCAGTCAGCATCGAGGCGGCACTCGACGATGCTCTTCGCATGCTCGAGGCAAAAACGCTGAGTGTTCGACCCGAGATTACCGCCGACTTTCAGAATGATGCGCGTGTATTTGCCCGGCGCAGTGATGTCGTTCAAATTTTGATGAACCTCATCTCGAATTCCCTCGACGCCTTGGTGGAAAGCGAGCGGCCTTGGATAAAGGTCAACGCTCGTCTGGCGGTGAACCAAAAGTCAGGTGAATCGAGTGTTTTGGAGATCAGCGTTTTGGACAGTGGTCAGGGGCCGCGCAAAGACATCCGTGACCAGCTTTTTAACGAAGGGGTCAGTACCAAGGACGCATCTCATGGGATGGGCTTGGGACTTGCCTTTTGTCAAAAACTTGCGCAGCGCAATGGTGGATTTGTCGGCTATGACGCTTCGCATCCGCAGACGAGATTTTTCTTTGTGCTTCCAGTTTTACTTGCAGACAGAGATGATCTCAGCCGACGTGCGGCCTGATTCGCAGTTCAGAGGCGTCCTTTGAGCATCAGGTTCCAATACAAAATCGGCATAAGTGTTTTATTGAAATGCCAAAGTGCGCGGCCTGTGGAAAAAGGATCACCGTAGAAGCTTGGCAACAGTTTTCCGTCGTAACCAATTTCAGGATGCATCGCCTGACCAACTTCAGTGAAGATTGGACAGCAGGAGTAACCATTGTAGTGCGCAGGAAGGGGAACCTGTGCCCCTTTTCGGAACAGTGAGACAATATTTTGGGCAACAACGCTGGCCTGCGCACGCGCAGCAGAACCCGTCTTGAGGGTCGGCAGTCCAGCGGCGTCGCCGAGCCCGAAAATGTTTATGTAGCGGGCATGCTGGAGAGTCAGCGGATGAACTTCAAGCCAGTTTTTGAATTGCCCATCCGCATGATGCAAATTTGACTCGATGATGAACTGCGGCGCTTTCATTTGTGGTGTGATGTTTGCAAAATCATACTTGACGCTTTTTATTTTCCGCTCTGCCGCCGCTTCAGTTCGTGCTGTCAGTATCAGCTCCTGATTGCGAGTGTCTATTTGCGTGACCTCGTGTTCGTACAAAACGTCGATTCCACGGTTGCGGGTCAGGTGGTTGATTTTTTGCGAGAAGCCCGGGATCCCAAAGAGATGAGAATAAGGCGTAATAAAAATGAGACGGGTCACATCGCGTGCGCCAGACTTTCTCAATATATCATCAGTCATATAGAGCATCTTGAGCGGTGCCGATGGACATTTCATCGGGGTTGAGGGAATCGCAAAAACCATCGTTCCACCCAGAAACTGCCCCACCAACGCGGAGCATTTTTCCAATTGGTTCGGGTCATAAACCGAACAGACGGGATGACGTCTGTCGTGAAGGGCCTCGTTCAATCCGGAGATCGCCTCGACGTCGAGTGTCAGGCCTGGTGCTACAACTAGAGCACGGTATTGGATCTTTTCGCCGCCACTGAGGCTCACCTGTCGTTGGTCTGCATCGATGATCGAGACGGCATCTCGGATCCACTCGCATCCTTCGGGAATCACCGCCGACATTGGACGCTGACTGCTCTTGGCGTCAGACAAGCCGCTTGCAACAAGTGAGAAAGCCGGCTGGAAATAGTGGCTTCCAGAGGGGTCAACGATGGCAATTTTCAGCACTCGCAGTTCGCGCTTGAGGCGCGCTGCGACAGTGATACCGGCTGTGCCTCCACCAATGATGACAACGTCAAACCCCTTCATGATGCAATCCCCTCAAGTGTAGGGTTCGGTGTGGCAACAGGGCATAATAAATGAAGTTTTAATGTCCAGTTTTTCCCCCTATTTACGAGTTTCGTTTTGAGCCTGCCTTACTGCGGTTATTGTCACAAAAAAACCGTCAAGGTCGCCTCAACCGGCGGCGATACCTCCTTCACGCACGGAGGAAATATGAATTTTTCAAAACATGTTTTACTGAAGTATTTCTGCATTGCTGTCTCCTGTTCATCTCTTTTTGCGTGCAAGAAAAGCCCCGACAATACGGCTGAAAATGGCGACGCAGACGTTGCCTTTGCTCCAGTTGCCGTCGGCGCAGCATATGGAGTCAGTGTCGCAGTTGAAGCCGCAGTCGCAGCTTCCGCTGTTTATGCAATTGACTGCACTCGTCCTGTCGCGGCCGGTGAAGTCCGTTTTTTTTGTGAGGGCGGTATGAAGTTAGGACAGGCTGCCGTCGGGCTTGTTGTCCGCTCAGTGCAGTCGCTGACCTCCGCACTCCACTGGTCAACGGCAAACGTTTTGGATTACCTCCGCACTTTGGCAGCGCTGAGGTCCAATACATTGTTGAAGTCAGCACTCATTGGCACATCGGCTCAATCGGGAATCGCGACAGCTAAAATTTCACCCGCGATTCCATCAGAAAGTGGCCGTAAGAATCTTGCATATGGCGTCAAGCAGTCGGTGCGGATTGAAGACAGGCAGAAGCGGACTTGCAATTACGTTGCCCAATATGAAGCTCGTCTGATGCCGCGCGACTATAAGGGGAATTGGATGAGCGGAACTTCGATGCGTTTCTTCTCGAGAGCGCCTTCGGCAGAATCTGCAGAAGCCATGGCGTTGCATTTGTGCGAAGAATATTCAACGGTACATTTTAAAGTGGCACCTGGTGTTGCAGGAATCCCACGCAACACAAACGCTTGCAGGAAGCCCAGCTCTTCGGGTGCGTACAAAGAAAAATACCGCACGGCTGATATTGCGTGTCCGGGAGTCAGGGCATGTTCCAGCGAGACGGATTGTTTTGATCTTCCATTGTGAAGGAGGTCAAGACCTTGGAATTTCGCCCGCATTAAACAACGCAAGCATGGAAATGTCGTACGTCAGGTTGCTCCAGTCTGTGACACTCGAGGATACGACACGAGTGCTATTCGGTTTGGAGAGTATATTTTCGGCTTCAATGATGATATTTGCCGCATGAACAGAGGTCTGCAGACGCTCATAAAACTGATCTTCGGGCAAGTTTAGCTCGTTGAGTCTCCGCAAAATATTCTCGCTTGTGAAAAATAAACCTGCACCCGCGGGAAGATTCTGTTGACTTTGCGCAGACCAGTCATGCGTTGTGCTGATTCGTAGGGCTGGCAGACGCGTCGGGTTGATTTTCCCTTTCACATCCGAAAGATTACCAAAAAGGAGCGGTGCCGGCATTCCGGCGCAATGCCACTTGGCAATGCCTGACTTGCGCGCGAGTTCGCCGATGGTGAAACAGATCTCGTCGTTTTCGGTCAGCAGATGGGCCAAGCTCGAGATACACTGTGAAAAATATTGGATGAGGTCAGAGAACGACGTCAGTGCAGATGTATGCTCAAAGAAGCGCAATTGCGCGGCTAAACTCGAAACCAAAGCAATTGTGCGTGACGATGAATGGTTGTTGTCGTTCGGGTTGATCTTCAAAAATATAAAGCGGTACAACTCCAGGGTGGGATTGTGATGCAAAAATAAGTGTTCACTGGAATCATTGCTGCTGGGCATACTGAACCCTCGCAGGGTCTGGGCAAAAACAAACGGTGACTGCGCTTGGTAGATCGCGCCGCCTAGTCTTCTGCCAAGGACATTTTCAGCCTGTTTTTCCCACACCTCTTTGAACAGTATGTGTTCTTCACGCAGGCTCATGGCCTGAGTAACAGCGGTGCTGAATGCTTCAGTGACTTGCCCGACGATAGGTTGAGTGGCGGGAGAGGGTTGTTCCTTGTGATAGACCAATATTTCGATCGCGTGTTTGTGAAGTTCAAAGGGCACAATCACATGGGTTTTGAAGAGCTCTTCACGCGAGGTTTCCACCGGTCGCGTTTGGCTTGGCATCAGCACCCGGTTTTGTAGTCGATAAAAAGCATCAATCTTGAACGTGGGGTCCGGCAACCAGAGATGCGAGACACTGACGTCGATGTGCAGATGCGCTGCAACTGGCTGAAGCTGGATGAGCCCCTGACAGATCGCATTTGTTGCGTGTCGTGCAAAGGTTTCAAAATTCATCGCCGGCGACAGATGTGAAAGATGTCGTGGCACCGAAGTGAAAGCCTTGAACCACGCATCCCATGGCACCACGACCTGACTTTCACTTTGTTTACCGAAGATTTCGCTGATAAGCGTTTTCATTTGCACCCTCGCTCAAGCCGATGCGGTCAACCGTTGTTGCTTCCCGGCTCATTCCTTCCGAGCTGTCGGAGACTCGGGCTGGGTATTCTCCGTTTCACTTCTGACCTCGGCCCAGACGGTATCAATTTGTTCGCTCGCCGCCCCCAAATCAGTGAGCAGCTCAAGTCGGCTTTCAACCTCTTTCGGTGGATAAATAGCGACGTTGCCAAGCTCGTCCGCAGGCAGCATGTCGCGGGCCGACTGGTTGGTGGTCGCGTAGTGGATTGACAGCGCGATGCGTTGGTTGACTTCGGGTGTCATTACAAAGTTGATGAATTCTGCTGCGAGTGCGGCGTTGGGTGCCCCCGTCGGTATAGCAAGGTTGTCTACCCAAAGTGTTGCGCCGTCTTCGGGTATAACATAGCGCAGTTCGGGGTTGGTTTTCTGCATTTTGACAACGTCGCCGCTGTACGCCTGCGCCATCCAAAGGTCGCCGGAGGCAAGCAAATCTTTGTAACTCATTGTGTCAAATCGGCTGATCAGCGGCTTGAGAGCAATGACTTTTTGCTTGGCGAGGGAAAGCTCCTCACGGACGGTGGAATTGAGCGAGTGGCCGTTTGACTTGAGTGCCGCGCCCAAGACTTCGCGGGGGTCGTCGAGCAGACTGAGACGTTTTGCTGCGGGCTGTGTAAAAGCGGGGTCAAAAAACTCTTTCCACGTTTTTGGAGGATTGCTGATTTTTGCTGAGTTATATGCAAAACCAGTGGTTCCCCACATATAGGGAACGGTGTACTCCAGTTGCGGGTCATAGCCCACGCTGCGGAACTGCTCAGCCAGATGGGACAAATTCGGAATTTTTTCCTTCGGCAGTTTCATTAACAGATTTTCCTGCCGCATGGTGGTTATCATGTAGTCCGAGGGAACGATGACGTCGTAACCTCCGCCGCCCGCCTTGAGTTTTGAGATCATCACTTCATTGGAGGGAAAATTCTCTTCGATGACTTTGACCGAGTATTTTGTCTCGAACTCTTTGATAATTCCTTTGTCAATGTAGTCGGTCCAGACGTACAAACGTAGTGTTTGCTTGGCTCCAGCCGAGTTGTTCTGCATGTAGGTCAGTGCTGCTACGGCCGCGATTCCGGCGCCGGCGGCAACTGTCAGTGTCTTCTTCATTGCAAATCCCTTTCAGCGTGAATTCACTCAATTCGTCTTACGATTGAGGAAAAGCCCCATTGTAAAAAATCCCAGCGCTATAAACAGTAAAATGGATGATACCACGTTGATTTCCGGTGTCATCGCTCTGCGGCCCTGAAGTGACCAAATGTAGAGCGGCAGGGTCTGCAATGAACTGCCTCCCGTCGATAAAAAGTAACTGACGTAGAAGTCATCCAAAGAGACTGCGAATGAAATACAGGCTGCTGCTGCAAGTGCGGGCGCGATTTGCGGCAGCAGCACATGCTGAAAAATATCCCAGCGACTGGCACCCAAATCTCGTGCTGCAAGCTCCTGTTGGATGTCATAGTTTTTGAATCTGGTGCGCAGGATGAGTGCTGCGTATCCAAGCGCTAGCGTTGTATGTCCAAGTACAACGGCCGTCAGGGATGATATTGGAATGCCAAGTTGCAAGGCGGTCGGTCGGAAGACCCGTACTGTCATCACGAGGAGCCCTATCGCTATCACAATCTCGGGAATGAAGAGTGGAAGACTGATGAGCGAGTCGGATGCGCCTGCAAGACGCTTTCCCGCATTTCGGTGTGCCCAGAATGCATATAGAAAACCGAGCAACACAGCCAGCAGTGAGCTTATCATCGCAACTGCGAGACTGTTGAAAAGTGCGGTGAGCAGTGCGTCGTTGGCAAGTGCCTCCGCGTACCAGCGCAGCGAGAACCCCTCCCAGCGGAGTGCGAAAGCGCCTGCATTGAAACCATAAAAAAACAACGACGCTATCGGCAGATAGAGAAGAATCAAGACACAGATGCTCCAGCCGGCAAGCAGCCTGCTGTTCACCCGATTTGTAGTAGAGACCATGTTGATTTTTGTCCTGTGCCGCGGCGTGAGAGCATTTTTACTGCAATGAATATTGTTAGAACAGCGCATGTGAGCAGACAGACGCTGAGCGCCGCTCCAAACGGCCAGTTTGGTCGAGTGCTGCCGAGGAACTGGCTTTCAATCTGTGTTCCTAGCGTTGCCACCAATCCGCCGCCGATCATGCGCGGAATCAGATATTCACCCAGCATGGGGACGAAAACGAAAATGAAGCTGGCAATCAGTCCCGGAATGATTTCCGGCAAAACAATTTTACTCCAGCGCTGGAACAAAGACGCTCCCAAATCGGTGGCGGCGTCCAGTTGGTTTTGATCAAGCCGTTCAAAAACACTGAAAAGGGGCAAGATAATGAGAGGCAAATATCCGTAATAAAGGCTTATGAAGACACCCGCGGGGCTGCTTGCCAGCGGGATGGCGTAGCCCACGGCGTTCAAAAATTGTGTGAGCATTCCTTCAGGTCTGATGAGAACGAACCACGCATAAATTCGGACAACGAAATTGATTCCGAGCGGGATGCAAAAGAAGGCCAGCCAAAAATTTTGTCTGTGGCGGCTTTGCCGCGAAATATACCAAGTGATTGGGATTGCAGTCACCAGGACGGCCGACGCCGCCAGCAACGAATTGACAACACTCGAGAGAATGATTCCTGCATAGGGTGGACTCAGTGCTCTGCCAAACTGGCTTAAACCGAGTGTATCGTTGGCGTTGCCATATGAGTTTTGTTGGAGGCTCAAAAGTAGCAGCCACAGAAATGGCAGCATGACAAAGAGGACTATCCACAGTTTTGCCGGAAGTCCCGTCCACCTCATTGAACCGGACTCCGCCAGAAAAAAGGCAGCTTTGTGGCGCTGACTGTGAGCGCGACCGATGTTCCTGCGTCCAGTGGTGGTCTTGCCGAAACGGGAACGTCAATCGTAAGCGGCTGCTGATCGCTTTCTGAGAGATTCACAAAATAGCGAATTTGCGCACCAAGATACTGCCTCATCAAAATCACGCCCTTGAGGTGTTCAGCGCCGTTGGTTGCCAGCGGTTGGATTGTAAACTGTTCTGGTCTGACGAGTACGTCGCCGTTGCCTTTTTGATTGGCGGATAAGTTGGAACCAGCGCTCGTCTCGATTGAACTCAACTGGAATTCCGCAGATGAAAGCCGGCAGCGTGCGCGTGTTTCGGAGATGATCTCTGCGGCAAGGAAATTTGCGTTGCCAATAAACTGTGCGACAAACCTGTTGGCCGGCGTTTCATAAAGCTCTTCGGGTGACGCAATCTGCTGAAGCTCTCCACCGTTGAGAATCGCGATTCTGTCCGACATCGTGAATGCTTCTTCCTGATCGTGGGTCACGTATATGAAGGTCATTCCCAAGTGCCGCTGAAGTGCCTTCAATTCAACCTGCATCTGTTTGCGGAGCTGGAGGTCTAAGGCACCGAGCGGCTCGTCGAGGAGAACAAGTTTGGGGCGCGGCGCAATGGCACGGGCGAGTGCGATGCGCTGCTGCTGACCTCCGGAAAGATCGCCTATCCGTCTTTGCGCGAATGAATCCATCCGCACCAACTCGAGCGATTCGCGAACCCGCTTTCGTATCTCATCTTCAGCACACTTTTGCATACGCAGACCAAAAGCGACGTTTTCGAAAACGTTCATATGCGGGAACAGGGCATAGTTTTGGAACACGAGATTCAAATCACGTTTATTCGCCGGAAGCTGTGTGATGGGAGCTCCATTCCAAAACAGCTCGCCGGAAGCGGGCTTCAAAAATCCTGAAATAATTTTGAGAAGGGTTGTCTTTCCGCACCCTGACGGTCCAAGCAGAGAGAAGAACTCTCCTTCTCTAACCTCGAGGGAAATGTCATTCAGAACAGGACGGGAATCCAGCGCAGCGGAAAGATTTTTGATGGTCAGCAGAGGTGTTGTCATGAAATTTGATTCACTTCACGAGACTTTTTCAACTTTATCTCCCGCAATTGAATTGTCACAAAAGATACAACAGCCTGATGATAGCGCCGCCCGCCCATTGTTTTGCCAGCCCCTGAAAGTAAGGTTCCAGTTCCTGCAGCATCAGGTCAAGTTCGTTTTCGTTCAATGTGGGTACTGCAACTGAGTTATCTCGTGTGTAGTCGACGCTCGCCCAGCCAGTCGATTTCAATGGAAAATCGAAAAATGACGCGACGTCAAAAGCCAGTGAAGGCGAAACATAGAATCTAAACCCAGCACTGCCGGTAGCGCCGACTGCGATCCCCAACGACCTGAAGGTGAGTGGTTCGTCCGTAATTGTTGTGTATGCCGCACTCACGAGGCTATTTCGGATCGTGGCTCCAGCGGTCAGAAAGACACTTTGACCCAACCATACTGTTGCCTCTGGGATGGCCAGTGAGATTTCGCTGAGCGATGCCGAGTTTGTGACAAGTCGGTCGGAGTAGACGCTGACTTCTGCTGCTTGAGTGAAGCTGTCGCGCAGAGAAAGGTAGGAAAATCCGACCCTCAAACCGAGCTGCGCAGGGCCCATCGGAATTGCCCCCTGTAAAACGACCTGTGGGCGAACGAGGGGGAAGAGAAGTCCGCCACCGATGCCAATCTCATGATCTGATTCCATTTCGTCGTTTGCCGATGCCGTGGAACGCATGGCCAGCAAAGCCAGTGCCCCAACGGTGAGCAGCGGGACGCGGGATGTCAGCGAGGCAAAGAATGTCACAAGTGAACACCTTTGTAGCATTTTGTGTGTTTAAACTGCGGTGCGGGCATTATAGACTACTTGTTTGTTATGGAAAACAGTCAGTTGCTGGTTTGTGTCGGATTGCAATTTGCACTGTCCGGTGATAGTCCGGCAGTCGAAGGAGATACCACCCATGACGATGTATGAAACCCGAGACTTCCGCAGAGGCCTTAAGATTGAAATGAACAACGATCCATGGGTGATTGTTGACTTCCAGCACGTCAATCCGGGGAAGGGTGCGGCCTTTACCCGCACGAAAATGAGAAACCTCCGCACGGGCCAGGTTCTTGAGCAGAACATTAAGAGCGGTGACAAGGTCGCAAAGCCTGACACCGAAGAACGCAATATGCAGTATCTGTATCGTGATTCTGAAGGCTATCACTTCATGGATCAGCAGAACTATGAACAAATCTCTCTCAGCGAAGATTATGTCGCCGACACGAAATATTATCTGTTGGAAAACTCAGTGCTGAAGGTTCTTTATTATCAGGGAAAACCGATTGCTTGTGAAACAGACACGTTCTGCGAATTGAAGGTTGTCGAAACTCCTCCGGGTGTACGTGGTGACACGGCGACTGGTGGTACCAAGCAGGCAACGCTGGAAACCGGTTTGGTTGTCTCGGTTCCTTTTCACATAAACGAAGGCGATGTGTTGCGTATCGATACGCGCGACAATTCCTACGCTGACCGCGTCAGTGTGCGCGGAAAATAGTTTTGAATCGTGCCAACCCGCGGCCCCATGCCGCGGGGCTTTTTTTTGAGTGAATCAAGTCCCTGAACGAGGAGAGTTGTCTGCATGATCGACCTTGGCAAAGTAGAAAAACTTATGTCCTTGATGGCTCAATACGGAGTCGACGTTGTTCAGGCCGAAACCGGCCCTGAGAAAATTTCTCTTGCGAAGTCTGCAAATGCACTTGCGGCATTGGGCAACCTGAACGCGGCGCCGCAGCTGGCAGATAGTTCTGCGCACTTGCGCTCGGCAGCAAATGCTTCCGCATCTAACCCGGCTCAGTCGGCGGTCGCTTCTTCGGCTGCGCAAACTCAGACTGCACCTTCCCCAGCATCGGCAGCTCCGGCACAACCGGCGGTAAAGCCGATTCCTGAGGGAACGACCATCAGCAGTCCGTTCGTTGGTACCTTCTACCGCTCTCCGTCTCCTGACTCGCCTGTCTATGTCGACGTGGGCAGCAAGGTCAAAAAGGGGCAGACGCTCTGCATCGTGGAAGCAATGAAGTTGATGAATGAAATTGAGGCTGAAATGGACGGCGAGGTGGTTGGCATTCTTGTCGAAAATGCGAAACCGGTCGAGTTCGGCACACCCTTGTTTGTTATTAAATCCTGACCGTCTGCAAACGACACGGGGGAAATATGAAAAAAATTCTCATTGCCAACCGCGGCGAGATTGCCGTGCGCATCATTCGCGCGTGCCGTGAGCTCGGTCTCAAGACTGTTGCCGTCTACTCTCAGGCTGACAAACACAGCCTGCATGCGAAACTTGCGGACGAGGCTATCTGTATCGGTCCTGCCGAAAGTAAAAAAAGCTACTTGAATATTCCTGCGATCATGGCCGCTGCGGAAGTGAGCGGTGCTGATGCTATTCATCCAGGCTATGGGTTTTTGTCAGAGAACGCTGCCTTTGCGGATGTGTGCCGGAAGTGTGAGATCATTTTCATCGGGCCAACGCCAGAGCAAATGCGTGACTTGGGTGAGAAGGTCGCAGCACGAGCTGTCGCGCGTCGTGCAGGCCTGCCATTTCTCCCTGGATCCAATGGAGCATTGCCCGATCAGGAAACTGCACGTCGTACAGCGCGTGAAATCGGCTATCCGGTGATCTTAAAGGCGAGCGGCGGCGGCGGCGGTCGCGGCATGAAGATCGTTTACAACGATGCAGAGCTTGAGAAGGCATATCTCAACTGTCGTACCGAAGCGGCTGCGGCGTTCGGAAATTCTGAAGTATATTTGGAGAAGTACCTCGAGAATCCGCGTCATGTGGAGATTCAGGTGCTCGCCGACAAGTTCGGCAACATGATTCATCTGGGCGAACGCGACTGCAGCGTTCAAAGGCGGCACCAGAAGGTGATCGAAGAAGCACCGTGTCCACACATTACCCCCGAATTGCGCAACAAGGTGGGTGGTTATGCGCTCTCGCTCGCGCGAGAGGTCGGGTACCATGGTGCAGGTACGGTCGAATTCCTGATGGACGACGACAAGAACGTCTATTTTATGGAAATGAATACGCGCATTCAGGTTGAGCATCCGGTCACCGAGCAGGTGACTGGAATCGATTTGTTGCAATGGCAGATCAAAGTGGCTTTCGGAGAGAAGCTTCCTTTCAGTCAGGACGACGTGAAGATTCACGGACACGCGATTGAATGCCGAATCAATGCCGAAGATCCAAAAACCTTTGCTCCATGGCCAGGGCAAATCACCAACTACAGCGTACCAGGTGGATTCGGCATTCGCGTCGACGGCTTTGCCTACCATGGCTATACTGTCGTTCCGCACTATGATTCTCTGGTCGCCAAACTGATTGTCCATGCGGACACGCGTGAACAGGCGTTGGCAAAAATGGAGTCGGCGCTGCGCGAATACATTATCGACGGTATCCGCACGAATATTCCTTTTCATTTGGACGTTCTTGCGCATCCAGAATTCCGCAACAGCAGGCATTCAACCCGCTTTTTGGAACGTGCTGGATTCGTTAAAACCAAGGGTAGCTGATTGGCTCATAGCCCCAGATTGAACTCGATCAAAAAAAGGCGACCTGAGTATTTCTCAGTTCGCTTTTTTTATTTTCAGTGAAAAAGAACTGACCCATAAAAGAGGTCGTTTTCGAGCGACACCGGCATGATGTTGGTCGCGACTTTGATTTTTCCTTCCGGAGTCTTCAGCTTCAGAAGTTTTGCCTTGTTGACGTCAAGCGATCCGTCACAAATCAACACGTCTGAATCGGCAGCGTTGTCGAGCAGCGACACATCGCTCGATGCACAGCCAGTCGTCAGATGTTTGGTGCGAAACTCATCTGCGCGCAAAACGTAATAGGGGATTTCGTCCTGCGGATTTGCGAAAAAAAGGATTTCCGCATTTGAGTCAGAAGTGACTTCTTTGCCTCCGCTCATGAATTGCAGAAGAAGTTTTTTGGGCGGTGCTTCGGGCAAATTTTCAGTGAGATTCTGAACTGGAATAGGAGTGAGAACCACCGACTCTCCCACCTTGAGCCTCACAAGATTCGGCTGCCGCTGGCCGCACGACTGGTGCAAGAAAACCGATGAAAGCATGACCGCCGATGCCGTGATGCCCAGTGCAATGTTAATCAATGACTTCTTCATTGAGCACCTCTCATCTCAAAAAGAGATAGCCGGCTGAAGTTGTTTGTGCTGCCGTCGGAGCTGACCTTCACCTCCAAAGTGTCGACGTCACCGCCGCAAACTTTTGGATCGAGAACAAAGAGTGAAGCCGATGTTGTCAGCTGTTTTGTCTGGTCAGTGTATGGTCCTTTTTGTCCACCTTTTTTGTAGCAGACAATTTCGATCTTCAGTCCGCGAAGGTCCTCAGTTTTCTTGGTTGCTGCGGTCCAGCCCGCCGCAACATACCTCAGTGGTTTGCCAGGTTGGTAGCCCTTGAGTTTGCTGAACTCAATAACTTTGATTTGATCGGGAGCGTACAAAGTGAGTCCGGTGAAGTCGTTGTACATGTATGCGTTGCCGTCAATGTCTGCGACTTTTTTTACCGTCAATCCCTTCGAAAGGTCATTTTTGTCATTGACCGACATCACAAACACTTGCGATGTGCCGCCACGGACAATACCGACCACGCGACCATCGCCCACAGCACTGATGGGGCCTATACTTCCAGCCTCGGCCGGATTGATGACTGCGCACTGATTGTTGGCTTGCGTGCACTCGGCCGGACCGTTGGCAGCAACACATTCAGACTTTGCCACAGTCAGTGATCCACCACTGCTTCCGATGACCACCTCATTGACCGGATCATGCGCGAATGTGTACGCACCATTTGATGTAACTACATTTCCGTTCAGGTCACCTGCAAGCGCATAGGCAACATTACCGGTTGTCGACATCGTGTAGTTACAAACTTTGCGTCCGGCAGTCCCGACGTTGGGTACGTCTTGAGAGGTGAGTTCGGTCAGCTTCTCGACGTTGACTCCCCACATGCCGCCGTAATTGGCGCCGAGGAAAAATGCCTTGCTCTTTTGGTCCATAAACGAACCGTAAGCAGCGAAACTGCCGACGGCACTAAAGCCTCCAAAGGCTTGGTTTAGGTTGCCAAAAGTCTTTTCCTCTTTTCGAGCAATATCGATTCCGTTGGGTTTGCTCTTGTCGATGGGAATTCGGACAAACTTTTTCTGTCCACCGGTCGTTCCGTAGGCGAAGCCGATGTAGGGCTGACTTCCAACTTTGAATGATGTGACCGAAAGCCTGCTGTCACCGCGTTG
This sequence comes from Pseudomonadota bacterium, assembly GCA_039799905.1. Classification (GTDB taxonomy): domain Bacteria; phylum Bdellovibrionota_B; class Oligoflexia; order Silvanigrellales; family Silvanigrellaceae; genus RFOM01. The sequence continues at coordinate 97,678 of JBDLRP010000034.1, forward strand.
ATCGGTTGGTTTGAAAATTGGAATCGCTTTTCCGGGATTCTTGTCACTTGCAAGCCAAATTCCGCCGTTACTTCCCGTTCGTCCGATGAGGAGTCCCAGTTCGGATACATAAGTTCGATGGCCTGAGCTCGACGATGGATTTCCATTATCATCCACCATTTGCCATTTTGTTTGTGGCCACCCTGCAGCTTCGTCGAGTTTGATGCGAGTGACTTCACCACCGGTCACAATCCATGTTTCTGCTTCAGAGGCCGCACTTTGCAGTGCTGTGTCACCTGAAAAGGTGATTCCAACGTTCTCGCCGCCGGGGAAAACCTTTGCCCCGCGTTCGACAGGTAGTCCAGTGGCGTTGACACTCTCTGGTGTTGCCGCTTTCTTCTTGGGTGGTGCTTTTGATTTGCCGACCGCTGTGTATCCAGTCTCTGCACACCCGGACAAAAGCAGAATTAATCCGCTGATCAGGCTCACCTGCAGATGTGTCAGCTGCCCGTTGACTTTCAGCCCCCGCATAGGCACTCCTTCCGCGCGAATCGACGCCCGTCAAAGCTCATTCGCATGATCACGTGTATCTTTTCGGTACTTTGAGTGAAAAAATGAGGGCGAACGTAAATGGCGCCTCTCGAAACCGGGAAAATTGCCCTAACTATCTGTCATATTGCTTTTTTTATCCCGGAAGTCGGTCATAATGACTGAGAGACTTGTCGGTGTGCGTCTCGTCGCTCAGTCTTAACGTGAAGGTGGGTGAAATGAGGCTTCGAAAATCGGGCGGCGTCAGAAAAAAACAGGAAACTTCATGTGTTGTGATCACAGGCGCATCAAGCGGTATTGGTGAGGCCACCTTCCGGCTTTTCGCCCAGAGAGGTTTCAAGACCATCGGTGTTGCCCGCCGCGGTGAGCTTCTCAAGAAGTTCTCAGAGGAGTTGAATCAAAGCGGCTGCCAGAGTTCATGGTACGAGTGCGATCTGTCAGATCAACAGGCCTCGGTGGATGTGTCGGAGCGCATCCTCGCTGAACATGGAACTCCCGACGGAGTGATATTCAACGCAGGATTCAGTGCGAATAAACCATTTGAGAAGAATTTTCCGACCGACCGAATGGATGAGATTACATTAAATTACTTAAGTCCGACGTGGCTGCTTGATGTCTTTCTTCCGCCAGCGAAGGCAAGAGGAAGTGGTCACTTCATTGCGGTCGGTTCACTTGCCGCTTCGACGTCCTTTCCAGGCAATGCCACGTATGCAGCCAGCAAAGCTGCCCTTGCCGCTCTCTGGCAAAGCTTGGAACACGAGTATTTTCGTGATGGTCTTTCCTTCAGCACAGTGTTGCCCGGTCTCATCCAGACAGAGATGAGCCGCGATATGAATGCATGGCTGCCGCGCCGCAGCGCACAGAGTGTTGCCGAATTGATTTTTGAAACATTGCATAAGCCTGGTATGGCAAAGACCAATGGTCTTGAAAATCAGGCCATACTCGCAATGACGAGGCTCTTTCCGGAAACCACCCAGAGTGTGGTGACACAAATTCAATCGTTGCTCGCGCCGCGGAAAGGTAAATCGTGAAACCTTGGATCGTGGTGACTGGAAGCTCTGGGCTCATTGGCAGTGAGCTCGTGAATCGGCTCTCTGAGTTTTATGAGGTTGCAGCTCTCGATGTTTCTCCTCCGCGCATCCGCGACGAGAAGGGAAGAGTTTCTTATTTTGAAGTTGATTTGGGCGATCCACAAGCCATCCGAGAGTTTTTTGAAACAAACAAACGACCGGTTCAGGGTCTTGTGAATTTGGCTGCGTACTACAATTTCCTCAACCGCCCGTCGCTTCATTGTGAGCGCCTCAAGCGTGGTTTGTACGAGCTGGCGAGAGCTTACAGATCACTTCGTCTGCCGGAGAGTTGCTTCATACAAGCGAGCAGCATGGCCTGCCTCGAGCCAGTCGCAAACGGTGTTCTCATCGGCGATGATGCTGAAAGTCATCCGCGCTGGGAGTATCCCCGTTTCAAAAAGGAGTCCGAAGACATCCTTCGCCGTGAGCTTGCAGATGAAAATTATGTCGAGATGGTCTTGGCTGGTGTTTACACCGACTTCTGTGAGCTTGTTCCGCTGTATCAGTTCATAGAGTCGCATTTGAGAAATAAAATTCAGCGTTTTTTTTATCCAGGAGACGGAAATCAGGGCCTGACATATGTGCATTTGAGCGAAGTTTGCGAGGCAATCGAGAGACAGCTTAAAGCAAAAGTTATGCGCCGGCGGTTGCTGATTGGCGAGCCCGAACCGACGACTTATCGGCAGATTGCGACGATCATCGACCTACAGATTCACGGATTTGTGATTCCCAAGATCCGCGTTCCCAAGTGGTTTGCGCGTTTCGGAGCTTTCATTCTTTCGAAATTGTTCAAGCGTGAATTTTACCAGCCATGGATGATCGACTTTGCACAGGAACATTATCATTTTAGCCTTCAGGCGCTCTCGCAGCAACTGAACTGGACACCCTCACGGCGCCTGCGCGACGAACTGCCTGCGATGATCCACAATGCAAAACAAAAGCCTGAGAAATGGCGCGAACTAAATTCACAGCGTCCTTGGCACGTCGACGACTGGCCGCAGCTCGAAAGACTGCAGCGGCAGTCAATCCAGAAAAGTAATAACGAAACATATTGATCTGTATCAATCGTCGAGAGTTGTCTGAAACAGGCTGAGTGGTGTTTCTTGAAGCCCAGTGGAGACTCTCTGTTTGCGCGTTTTTATGTTTTATAAGTCGCAGATATTCGTTCAAGTGTCTGTAACGCTGGATATCAGAGGGGATTGAAACGCTCACATCACAGCTCGCGATCGCCATATGTCCTGCGGTCGGAAAAGTGAATTCCAACCGCATCCGGTATTCTTGATTAATATTTATCTCATTCAGTTGTCATACCGACCGACAACTCTCTCAGAGCGATGACTGGGATCTCTCCAGTGAGCAACAAATGAGTGGAGTGTTGCTCCCGGATATCTGAAAATAAATCGAACTAAACCGGTTGCGGTAGATGCAGTTGAGTCAAAATATCCCCTTCACCGTTCGCTGCAACCGGCTTTGATGAATCAGGAGGACTCCATGGAAATGCTCAGTGTCTTTCAATATTCGCTTGTGTACAACGCATTATCATTTACCTTTGCCTCGATGGCGGCCGCAACGTTATTTCTTTGGCTCGGTCGTTCGCAAGTTTCACATCACTACAAGACAGCGGTCACTATTTCGGGACTTGTGTGCGCGATTGCCGCATACCATTACATGAGGATTTTTGAGAGTTGGGAGTCCGCGTATCAGATGAAGGATGGGGCGCTCACTGCGACGGGTTATGCCTTCAACGATGCCTACCGTTACGTTGACTGGCTGCTGACTGTTCCGCTTTTGTTGATTGAGTTGGTGCTGGTCATGCGGCTTAGTCGCGAGGAAACTGTCAGCAAGTCGGTGCGGCTGGGATTTGCGGCAGCTCTGATGATTGTGCTCGGTTACCCCGGTGAGATTGCGGCTGACGTTCCAACCCGCGCACTGTGGGGAACCCTTTCGGCTCTGCCTTTTCTTTATATTCTGTGGGAATTGTTCAAGGGACTTGGAGAATCGATTGAGCGACAGCCCGAGAACGTCCGTGAGCTGATCAAAAAGGCACGGTTACTCACGCTGGCATCGTGGGGTTTCTATCCGATTGTTTTCATGGCGCCATACATCAATATTTCAGGGCCAGATGCGCAGACGATCATTCAGGTTGGTTACACGATTGCTGACCTCATCGCAAAAGCGGCATTCGGTGTGATGATTTGGCTGATTGCTGTGCGCAAGTCCGAAGCCGAAAAGCATGGCGGGTGAGGGTGCTTGATTGCTTTTGAGTGCTTGTTGGCACTCTGCAGAAAGCGCGGCAGTGAGACACTCTGCCGCGCTATTTTTTATTTTTCAATTAAACAACAGCACCACAGTTGCTATGGCCAGTGGGCCATCGTGAGCTAAAGAAACATCGATTTTACATTGCCCGCCGCGTTGGTTGACGATGTTCTGAGCCGCCATTGAAAGTTTGAGGTATGGACGCCCTGAAGCGTCGTTTTCCACCCAAACGTCCTGCGGCCCCATTCCCTCGGTGTACAGGCCTGTTCCAAGCGCTTTGAAGAATGCCTCCTTTGCTGCAAACCGTGCAGCGAAAGACGCTTCAGGCTTAGCCTTCTGCCGGCAATAATCGATTTCCACGGCAGCGAAAACCCTGTTGACGAAGGCCTCTTTGCGGATGGATTTGCTGATTCTTTCAATCTCCACAATGTCGGTGCCTATTCTGATGTCGGTTGGGAGCGGTCCGGCACTCATGACTTAGCCTCCGGCCGGACGATTTTTGTCACACACGTCCCGCGCTGCAGGCCCGCAAGTCCTGACAAATAGTACTTTGCGCACAAACAGCCGGCTGGTTGCGAGGAGCAAAAGGGGCCTGCCGCATCTTCGTTGAAGTCACGCAGGAGCAGGCTGCGCCCATGTGCTGCGAGATCCTCGGCGCCGCGATGGATGATGGTCTTCAGAAATGAAATGAAGTCATTGTCGCTGTCGAGATTTTTCACGCGTGAAAAAGTTTTAGCACCTTTCGAATGGGCGAGTTCGGAATACTCCAAATCAACCTCAACGAGAGTCTCGATGTGGTCAGACACAAATGCCACTGGCCAGACAAGAAAATGTTCGATGCCCGCGGCGCACAGCCGTTCAATACTGCCCTCGGTGGTTGGCGACATCCATTTCACCGGCCCGACTGCACTCTGCCAGCAGAGTGTCCAGTCGCGTCCTTCGATGAGGTTCAACCTGCGTGTCACTTCCTGCGCGGTACGGCGGATCTGCAACGGGTAGGGATCACCCTCGGCAACGTAACTGAGCGGAAGGTTGTGCGCGCTGATGAGTAAATACTTGCGTCCGGCCGGCAGGCTTTGCCAACTTTCTTTGAGGCGCTGTGTCCACAAATCTATGAAGGCAGGTTCGTCGCCGTATGAGGCGAACGAGCGGATGCGCAGGCCTGCGAAGCGGCTGTCTGTTTGTTTCTCAGCTGCCAGTTCACGCAGGCTCGTGCCCGTTGTGGCGCGGGCGCAATGCGGATATTGCGATAACAACCAGAGTTCATCGACGTTTTCCTGCAGGCATTTTTCAAGCACGCTGCGCGCGCGCGGCTCGCTGTAGCGCATCATCGGCGAAACGCCGGCCAACTCATAATGTGGCGAGTTGCCCGTGGTTGCGGGATTCAAACGTTGCGGTGTCACCGAGGCGAGCTGGGCGGCAAGTGTGGTCGCAACGTTTTGCGTGATGCGCAATTGCGGTGAGCCTCCGCCCATCAGCTGATAGCGTTTTTTGACTTCGTGAAGGCGTTTTCCAATGATTTTTCCGGCGACAAAATTTTGCAGGAAGCGGCCGAGCGGAATGTCGAGCAGATCGGGGTCGGTAAAAAGGTTGCGCAAAAACGGCTCGACGTCTTCCTGATTGTTGGGGCCGCCCATATTGTAGAGGGCAATCCACACCCGCTTTGTTACGTTTTGCATGCAACACTCCGTCCGCCTGATGGTTCGCTTCAGCTTACTGTACAAAACTGCCTATGGTATATCCTGACACAATGACAAGTGTTTGTTGGCAGGACATTCGACAAAGGCGGTTGCCCTTGGAGTCCGGAGGCGCGTATAGTCAGGGGGCGGAGTCCCGCACACTGACTTATTCGAGCAACGGAGTCGTCCATGCCAAAGATAGAAGAACTCTCGGAACTGCTGGAAGGCAATACGGCCAAGCACCTTTTCCAACAACGCCTGATGGTGCTCAGCGAGCCAATCAATGCCACCGTTGCCAAGCGAACAATCGAGGCTCTGCTGGCGATGGAAGCAGCCGATGCTCAGAAGGACATCTGGATGTTCATCAACAGCCCGGGTGGCGAGGTGAATTCGGGCTTTGCCATCTACGACACGATGCGCTTTGTCAGACCAAATGTGAAGTGCATTGTCTCCGGTTTGTGCGCATCGATTGCAACGGTCATTTTGCTGGGAGCCGACAAGGCGCACCGCTATTCTATGCCCAATAGCCGTATCCTGATTCACCAGCCGTTGATTGGCGGAACCGTGCAGGGACAGGCGACCGACATCGACATCACGGCGCGCGAGATTTTAAAGACACGCGAGAAACTTGTTGAACTTTACAACAAGGAAACCGGCCAGTCGCTCGAGCGTCTGCGCAAGGATGTTGAACGCGACTATTGGATGAGTGCACAGGAAGCGCTGGAATATGGCCTAATCACGCGCGTGATCAACGGCTGGGGTGAAGTGCGCTGAGCTGAGCCATTCTTGAAAAGCGTCTTCCGCACTTTGCAGGGCGTCGGCAACACCGACGCCTTTTTTATACATTCCCGCAAAAAAGATGTTTGGAAAATAAGCCTGAATCCGCCACAACGCCTTTTGCCTCTCGTCGTGGCCATGATCGGCAAGTCCGACAGCATTATTCCAGCGGATGATCTCGATGTGCTGCGGGGATTCGCCATCCGGAATCAGCTCGAGCTTTTTAAGTTCGGAAAGTGTGTAATTCTTGAGTTGTTCGTCGCTCCATGCGGCAAGCGCGGGCTGACGATCGCCGCCAAGCAACACCCTGTAAGAGTATTGTCCTTCCGGAACGTGCTGCGGATAAATGGAGTGAACGAATAAGACTCCGAGCAGGCCGGTGGATTCCCGCCGCGCGAGGACGCCAAAACCATCTTTGGTGAGGCTGGTGAGGTGGCCCGCAACGTTGACAACGACCAATGAATGGAGCGGAGTATTCTGCCAGAGCTTCCACTCTGCCTGCGCCTCTGCTTGCTGCCATTGCAATTCGGCGCACTGCCATGGGGCGGGAGTCCAGAAGACTGAGTCGAACTCATCTGTGCCATTGAGCACGATGCTTCCGTCGGTGTTGCGTCCGATGGTTTTTACGGGTGTCGAAAAGCGATATTCCAGCGAAGCATCCGCACGCTCATGCCAGCGAGCCAGCTCGCGTTCAAAGGTTTCTGTGAGTGTTTGCATTCCCTGTGGAAAGCTGAGCAGTCCGCGCGGCCAGCCGTGGCGCAGATTTTTCTCTGCAAGCACAAGAGCCGGAGGCGGTGAAAAGCGGCGTGCCAAAAGTCCGCGTATCACGCTGCCATGGTTTGTTTCGAGCTCGGGAAGGATGGGAAAGGCGTGGCGCACGAGAAGTTTTTCAGCGCCACCTCCCCAGATTCCGGTCGCCAGTGGAACGATCAGATTCTCCGCAACCTGTGCACCAAATCTGCGCGCGACGAACTGAAACAAGGTCTCGTTGGGTTCGGGCTGTTGCCTGGGTGCGCGAAAAATTTCAGAGAGCGCACGGAAAAGGGCGGCGATCGAAAGAAGTCCCGACGTCACCAGGGCCAATGGTCCGCCGAGTGCGGCAATCCGCCCGTGCGGAGAAATAACGTAACGCGTTTGCCGTCTGTTTTTGGCGTTTGCAGTAATCACGTCGGCGGGTGTCAGGCCGAGATCTTCAAGAGTTCTTAAAAAAGCAATACGTGTTGCCAGCACTCCCTGTGCAGCGGCTTCAATCTTGAGGCCCGACTCAAGACGCCGCGTGCCAATCAGGCCACCGGCGCGCCCTGAAACTTCAAAAAAGGTGATTTTTAAATCACGTCCGTCCGCTCGTTCACTGTGCCAACGCGAGAGCAGGTGAGCAATTCGCAGACCAGTGCTGCCGGCACCGACCACCGCCACCCTGAGTGGCGGCAAGTCTCGCTGTTGTGTGCCTAAAGTCTGTGCGCTTTGCGCGGAGTGATTGCGGTTCATAGAGGGCAAATCCTGTCGTACGGGCGAATCATCCGGACACTCACTGGCATGCTGTTCAATCAACAGCCTTCGCGTGTATGATTCCACTCTAATCAACAGCGAGCCAAGGGCCAACCGACATGACCACAAATTCACTGCAAGAAGACGTTACAGCTGCTTTCACGGCGCGCTTGGCAAGACTCGAACGCGCCCAAGAGCGGGTACGACGCAGGCTTACCCTTTGGTCGCAGCGTGAAGATCGTTTTGCTCTCATCCGCCTGCTCACAGCTGTGGCCTTGGTCATGGTGCTGGCCGGATTTTATAAAAAAATGGACGCAGCTCAGGTGTTTTCTGGCTGGCTGTGTTTTTTTGTTGCGTTTTTTACCATGTCGGCGGTTCATCGCCGGCTCAAGCGGGTGCGCTCACGCTGCGAGGGGCTGGCGGCCGTCTTTGCCGCTGAAATGGCGCGTCTGCAACGCGACTGGCAGGAGATCCGAAAAAACAAGTCAGCTCATTTTGATCCACTTTGGCAGCGCTTGTCGCAGCAGTCGGCGGAGCATCCCTATAAGTCTGATTTCGATTTGTCCGGATTGCCGGCACTGTGGCTCGACACCTGCACTTTGGAAGAGGGAAGTTCGCAGCTGGCAGACGAATTATTGCTGCGCGGCTCACAGCCTCTCGCAGGCGATGTTTTGTTGCATCGGACGCAGCGTGCCGACGAGCTTGCGCGCCGCACGCAAGCGCTTAGACGCTGGGAATCTTACCGTTTTGGCAGCTGGGCGGCAGAGCTCTACAAAGTCCGCACTGAAGATTCCGGAGAGGGCGCTTCGGATGCCGAACAACAGCTGCACGCCGCCGAGGGCGACGAACTGAATCCGGAGAGCCGTCGCAATCTGCTGGAGGTCATGATCTGGCTGTGCGTGTTGCTTCAGCTATTCGTCTGGACCGGTTTCTTTTTACCCCAGCTGCTCAGCTTTATGGAGACTGCTGATGTTCTCGTGCTTTCGCGACCGCTGACTTTATTCTTTCCGTTGCTGATTATCAGTACCTTGATTTGGGAAACGTGGAGGCGAAAGGTGCAGATGAGCGAAGGCTCTCTGGGCCTGCGTGAGCTCAAGGTTCTCAATGCGCTTGAAGATGTCCAGAGGAGTATTCCAGATGCTTCGGGCAAAGCATTGGTGCCGGTATCCGCCGGTCGCCGGTTCCGTTTTTTGCGGTTGACGTTTGAATTGGGTGAGGTCCGCCGCAACCCGATTGTCTGGCTTTTGCTCAACGTGATTGTTCCCTACGACGCGGTGACCTTTGCCATCACCCTGATGGCGCATCGTGCCATCGATGGGCGTTTTGCGGACTGGTGGAAGGACGTTGTCGCATTTGACTTCCACGCAGCACTTGCGCGCGTCAAAACCGAAAATCATGAATTCGTTCGTGCCGAGCGCGATGACGCGGAAATCTCGGCCGTCTCGCTCGCTCATCCGCTCCTGCCTGCCCACCAGCGCATTGGCAATGATCTGCTTCTTGATTCTGCGCAGCGCTGCCTTCTGCTCACAGGCAGCAACATGGCTGGTAAGAGCACGCTGCTGCGTGCCTTGGGAATGAATGCCCTGCTGGCGCAGATGGGCTGTGTGGTGTGCGCGCGCAAGTTCAAGTTGCCCCGTCTTGAGGTTTTGTGTGCCATTCAGGTGTCCGACTCTTTGGAGTCAGGTGCCAGCTATTTTTATGCTGAAGTCAGGCGCCTTGTTCGGGTGCTCGAGCGCTTGCAGATGCCTCCTGATGAGAACGCCCACAGGCTTTTTTTGATTGATGAAATATTCCGCGGCACCAACAACCGCGAACGCTTTTTAGGCTCGTGGCAGGTGATTGAAGCGTTGCTCAAGACGGGCGCATTCGGTGTGCTGACGACCCACGATTTGGCACTCACCCGCTTGGAAGATGACGTCGAAGGAGTGCGCAATTTTCATCTGCGCGAAACGGTCGGGCAACAAGGTATGCTGGAATTTGATTATCTTCTCCGCCGCGGCCCCTGTCCAACGACCAATGCACTCATTATCATGCAGCAGGCTGGTCTTCCCGTGGAGCTGAATTTTCAACCGCAGGAGGGAGGAAAAATGAATGTTTGAAGCAATAATTTTTCTCGCCGGTCCGTCGCGGCACGAAGAACAGGAGATGAATGCGGAGTGGCTGGAAGTGTGCACCGCTGCTGGTGTCACACCCTCCGTCGTTCCTGACAATGTCTATATTGCAGATGGCGGATTGGAATCTTTTTTGGCTTGGGCCGACAGGCTCGATGCACTGTCGCTCTCGCGCATCCGTTCAGTTGTGTGGTGCGGAGATGGCGACTCGCTCGGCAAGCATGCCAAGGAGATTCTTGGCCACACGGCAGCCCGTTTCGAAGGGTGTTGGCGTGAACATTTTTATCCGACCAACAAAGACTTTTCAGACTGCGCGGCGGTTGTTGCGATCTTCGAACATGACGTGCGTCATTCGGGCGGACCTTCGGGTTCCTGTTGGTTGCGTGTTCACGGCGCAATTGGCGGACGCTACGATCACGAATTGGCCAACCTGTTTGAATTTTCCGCCATGCTGGCGCGTTTATCGAATCCGGCTGTCGTTCAGCTGGGCCCGAATCGTACCGTGACAACGGCAGCTTTGCGGCTGAACATTGAATCCGGCCGGCAGTTTTCTCTTGTGCCAGCGTTCGCCAATCAAAGCTGTGCTGTCAGAATTGGTGGTGCGCACTACAGCGGTGAAGTATTTCTCCAGCAGCCTTCTCATGGTATCAGCAACACCGCCCTAAGCGGGCATGTTGTCATTGAACCAGTCAGCACTTCCGTACCGATTATTGTCATACTTCCGCAAGGGAATTTCGCCGATGGCAAACATTCAAAATCAAACTGAACGACACGATGGCCTGAGTTTGTCGACTGCTCTGCAGCACGCCGGTGCGGAGCACCGCGTCGGCAGTGGTTTGCTTGGGGCTGTCGAGCAGTCGGTGACGTTTGCAACCGCTGCCGTGGACGACCTGCCGGTTTATGCGCGGCTCTCCAACACCGCCAATCATGCCGAGATCTGCGCTCTGATTGCCACACTCCACAAGGCACCGTCTGCACAGGTTTTTGCCTCGGGAATGTCGGCCATCCATGCGGTGCTGACTACGGTCCTGCGTCCGCAGGATCACCTGCTGATGCAGGAAAACTGCTACGGCAGTTCGCAGGGACTCGCGCAAAAGATTCTCTCCCGCTGGGGAATTGAAACAACCTTTGCGCCTCTCTCGGAGTGGAGCAAGTGCCTGCGAAAAAACACGCGAGCTTTGTTTTTCGAGAGCATCTCGAATCCTTTTTGTCTGCCGCAGGATTTTCAATTGGCTCTTGCTGCGAAAAAGATCAGCGGGGCAACACTCATCTGCGACAACACGTTCGCAGGCCCCGTCAACTGCCGTCCTTATGAAGCGGGTGTCGATATCGTAATCGAGAGTGCTACGAAGTACCTCAACGGACACTCCGATTTGGTTTGTGGGGCAGTGGCTTGCTCGGCTGAATTTTCGGAGCAGCTTGCCGTGACGTCGATGTACGTTGGAGGCTTTTTGTCGGCAGCCGGTTGTATGCAGCTGGCGCGTGGTTTGCGCACGCTGCAGGTGCGCATGCGTGCGCACAATGAAAACGGCCGCGAATTCGCAAGGCGCATGAGCCGTCTTGAGGGAGTCGCAGAGGTCTTTCACGGCTCGCTCTCGCACGAGGGATCTGAGTTCTTCTCCGATTTTGGCGGCATGGTCGGTGTTCGCTTTGCACAGGGAATTGATGTGGCAAAGCTCATGCGGAGCTTCACACTGATTAGTGACGTTCCAAGTTTGGGCGGCACTGAAACAACCGCATGCATTCCATGGTGGACCACCAACCGCTGGATGGCTGATGCCGAAAAAGCACGATTAAAAATCGATCCGCAGCTTGTCCGCTTCAGCATCGGGCTTGAAGCGGTGGAAGAGCTTGTCGATGATGTCGCGAAGGCAATTCAAATCGTCGGAACCAGATAGTGCAAATGTAACGACGGTTTTCTCAGGCCGGCCTGCGCAATACGCGGAACGGAGCTTGCCTGAGAATGAGGATGGCCGACACAAAGGCCGCCGCACAGCAGATTGCGATGATTGCCCCTGCAATGGTGAATCCGGGGAGAAGGGCGATGTTGAGCTGGTCGTCGACAGTGAGGATAGTTTTTTGGACCATCATGCTGAGCAGCCAGCTTGCCGCCATGCCAATCGTGCATCCGGCCACGGAGAGCAGAAGAAATTCGCCGAAGATGGCCCTCAGCACCAGCGAGTTGTTAGCTCCTAAACACCGGTAAAGTGAGAAATTCTGCGCGCGCAGCGAGAACGAAGTCCATGCGCTGAGAATGGTGTTCAATAGCCCTCCCGCAAACAGCAGGATGGTTAAAAAGCGGACAATTTCGAGAGCGGCGTTCAGCAGCTTCGTTGCCATCGCGGCGAGTTCGCTCGCGTCGATGGTGGTGATTCCGGGATGATTGTCGAACATGGCATTTACGGTTGCGAGTCGCTGTTGCGGGTCGGCGATATTGACCGCTAAAATTCCACTGTAAGGTGCATCTTGCAGAGTGCTTGGGTGCATGACAAAGAAAAAGTTCGGACGGAAACTCTGCCAGCGCACACGCCGCAGGCTCGTCACCTTCACGCGGACTGGCACTCCTTGCACATCAAAAATGAGAGTATCGCCAAGATTCAAATTCAGGTTTTTGGCCAATCCGGCTTCAAGTGAAACTTCGTTCAGGGCAATGCCGGCGGAATCCTTTTTCCAAAATTGTCCGGCGATGACTTCCTCAGCGTCGTCTCCGGACAGAAGTGTTGCTCGGCTGGTCAGGTTTTGTTCGCGGTTGAGAAGACGCTGTGCGCGCGTGAATTCTTCCGTTCCCTCACGGAACTGAGCGAGCCATTCTTCAGTTGATTTGTTGTTGACCGAGGCCAGCCGCGCACGTGTGATGCGCTCTGAAAGAATATTCTTGTCAGTTTTCCCGCCAGAGAGAATTTTTTCAATGCCGATCATTGCATCTGCCGGTGCGTCCAGAACGAAAATGTTTGGCCGCAAGTTGCCTGAGGTGACCGAAGTGATCTGTCCAACGATGTTGCTGCGCAGATCCCAGAGGAACACAAGAAGACAAACAGACAAACCAAACAGCAGAAGGCTCAGGGCACTTTGCGAAGGGCGCGCGGCGATCTCGCTGCCGGCAAGCCGGAGCGACAATGGCAGACTGATGTTTGGACTCAGGCCCAGCCGGCTGATGACAAGCACGACAATACGGATCGCTAAATAAAGTCCTGTGAGCACGACAACCAAAAGCAGGTTGAAGGCGGTCTCGTTCGAAATGAGGAAAGACAAAAGCAGGGCTGTCAGCAGCCATACCAAATCGGGAAAGTTTTCCAGCACGGCAATCGCACGCAGGACCGTCTTTTTGATGAGCGGATCGTTGGGCGCGGCCACACTGAGAATGGACGGACGTTGTGGAATACGCCGCAGATACGAGAGTGCACCCGGAAGAATCAATGAGAAGATAAGCAGGAATGAAGCGAGCGCAAATTTGAAGGCGATGGCTGAGTTGCTGACGAGCGAGACGTCTGCAGCGCTGCCGGTGAACCATTGATTGAGCCTGCCGCTGATTTCTGTTTGAAACAGAATTTGCCCAAACCATGCACCGAGCGACAAGGCAAGCGCCAGAATCAAAAGAACGTTGCCGACGTAGAGCAGAGTGAGCAGACTGCGCGGCGCACCGAGGTTGGAAAGAATCTGCGCATCGGCCTGTTTGCGCTTGAGATAAGAATGGATTCCCTGCGCGCTGCCGAGTCCGAGCAGCAACAGTGCTGCAAAGCCGATGGCATTAAAGAATAAAAACAAGCTGCGTGCGGGTTTGAATGCGGCATTCAGCGCATCTTCCTTGGTCCGCACAGCCGGTCGGAAGGATTCAATTTTACCGATTTCACTGCGCAGCCACTCGGTTGAGCTCTGTATTGAAGTCTGTGCTGGAAACTGAATGAGCAGTCGATCGCGCAGACGGGATTGCAGCGAAATGAGTCTTAGTTTGATTGCGACATCGCGTGCCATGTAGATCCGCGAGCCAAGACTGAAGCTGGCGAAGTCTCTCGTCTGGTCGTTTTCAACAAGTCCAGCAACCGGGAAAATCCGCTTGCCGATGCGCAACGCTTTGCGTTCGCCCAGCAGTTTTTGCAAAGCCTTTTCAGAAGTCTCGGCATATGACTTCTCGCCCGCAACCTGCAGCCCGTGCGTGTCGGCCAAACTTTTTTCAACGAGGACTGCGCCACTGCGCAAAGTTTCATAAGTGAATTTCGGTTGTACCCTCAATCCAGGAACCAACGGGTAAGAATCGTCGATGGCGAGAATTTCGCTCAGGCGTGCACGTGAGTTGGGCGTGAAGCTTGCCATACTGACAAACGACGTGATTCTGCTTTTTCGTGCAATTTTTGCAGAATCCTGAATGCTGTCGAGAAAATTTTCTGGCAACAGACGAACGTCCGAAACCTCGGCGTCACCACCTAGAATTGAATCCGCTTGACGGCGCGTTTGTGCCTCAAGGCGCGCGTCGGCCAGCAGGAGAGCCGTCAAGGCAGTCATACCGATGCACAGCGTGATGGCCGCAAGGAATAATTTTTTCCAAGATGATCTGATTTCCCGCTGAAATGCCGGCCAAAACCAGTGATTCATGGATGGACTCCCGCGGTCAGTTGCAGCCGCGACAGCTGTCCGCGCTCGAGTTCGATACGGCCCGCCAATTGATGTGCAAGTGCATAGTCATGCGTGACGAAAAACAGCGTCGCACCCAATTCCATCGACAGGCTGCTGATCAGCCGGAAGACCTGATCGGCACTCTGCGGATCAAGGTTGCCGGTGGGCTCATCACAGAGCATCAGTTTGGGTTTGTTGACAATCGCACGTGCGATGGCAACACGTTGCTGTTCTCCACCCGACAACTGGTCGGGCCTGTGTTTGAGGCGAGTACTCAGACCGACCCATTCCAAGGCTTCCTGCGCTGCAGTTTTTGCCTTTGGATGTCCGGCAATTTCTGCCGCGACGAGGACATTTTCAAGTGCCGTTAAATGCCGCAGAAGTTGAAAAGTTTGGTAGACGAATCCCACCTCCCGCGCGCGGAATCTGGACAACTCAGCCTCACCGGCGTTTGAGATCGGAAAACCGTTGAAGCGAATAGCCCCCGAGCTCGGCCGTTCCAAACCTGCGAGCATCGACAGCAGCGTGGTTTTGCCACTGCCAGATCTGCCGACGATCCCTAATTGGCTTCCTGATGGTATATTGGCATTAATGGAGTCGAGGATCCTCAGACGGAGGCCATCGGGAGAGGGGTATTCTTTTGTTACGTTTTCGATTTCAATCATCGCGCTGTATCCTTTCAGTCGCGGCTCAGTTTTTTAAAGTAAAGCCTCTGGCGCTCGCGGGACTTTGTCTTTTCAGTGCCAGTTGCACAAATCTTGTATTGCAGCGTGCCATGCAAATTCCCGCACCGCAAAACAGTCAGCCCGCCGCAGCGGTCGAATCCCCAAAAGTTGTCGCTTTTTTGGGTGACAGCCTCACCGCAGGCCCTGGTCTTAGTATGAAAGAAACTCTTCCTGCGGTCATCCAACAGAAAATTGGCGGACGGCAGTTACCTTGGACAGTGCAAAACTCAGGCGTCAGTGGTGATACTTCCGCGCTTGCAGCCTCGCGCCTGAATTGGGTCCTGCGCGGAAAGCCCAAGGTTCTTGTCGTGGCCATCGGTTCAAATGACGGTCTGCGCGGTCTTTCGATAGAGGAAATGGAGCGCAACGTGCGGACAATTGTTTCGCGCGCACAGACTCAGGGTATCAAGGTGGTTCTTGTCGGACAACAACTGCCGCTCAATTTTCCAGAGGATTACCGGACGAAATTCGCGGCTGTCTTTCCACGCGTGGCGCGTGAGCACCGTATTCCACTTGTGCCCTTCATGCTTGATGGTGTGGCTCTCAACGAACGTTACGTTCTTGAGGATGGCATCCATCCGAATGCGGAGGGAGCACGACGCATTGCGGAAAATATTTGGCCGGTTTTGTTTCCGGTGCTCCGGCAAGCGGGTAAATCCGGCGGCGCGCTGCGTTCGGCTGAAAATTGAGGTGATGAATGATAAAATCATCTCTCAATCACAAAGCTCTCAGTCTCTCATTTGTATTGTTCACTGCCTGTCAGCCGCAAACCCGCCAAGACCGCGCAGCCGTTGGGCCGGATGTGACGCCCGTTGCGGGTGACCCACAGCTTGCGACTCCTGCTGCCGATTCACAACCAGACGCACCCACGCAGACGGATTTGGTTTCATTGCAGTGGGAATCAACGCAAAAATCACTCTGCGAGAGTGGAAAGCCTGCCAGCTGCAGCGCGCTTGCCTACGAGGCTTTGCGTTCGCAGCAAGTTGCAATTGCCCAAGAGTACTTTACGCGCGCTTGTTTGTTGGACGCCCCGCCTCAGCAGTGCGGACAAAACGAACAGTCAGTCAGTGCACTGTCACGCGCCTGTTATGAGTTGTCGTTTATCTATCGACAACAAGGCAAAAACGAAGACGCCGACAAGTTCAAAGTTTGCGCCTGCGAACGTGGTTACCGCCCTGCATGTGGAAGTTGACTCAGCTCTGCCGACCAAAAGCCGCAGGCGCCGCGGAGTTTCCGAAGATTATTACCTCCGACATTCATTTTCGGGCAGCGCGCCCTGATTCATGCTTCCGCTTTTTCCGTTGAGGTCGCTGCCTCACCGCCGACAACCGCCGTAGGTGGTTGCGAAGAGTCGAAAGAGGTGTCGGTTGCGGCGGTAAAGGTTTCGCCGCGGTATTGGATGATTGTTCCCTGCAGGAGTCTTTCGATGCGGCTGGTGCGGGCTTCGTCCCCGCCAAGAAGTATAAGCCTGGTGCGTTGGCCGTTCTCGCTGCCGACTTTATTTGCTCTGATGCCACCGTAGATTTGCACTGTTGAACCGAGAATAGCCCCTGGGTTCGACGAGCAAGTGAGGTCGCCGCCAATCCGAAGATCCGACAGCTGCACCGAATTCTCGACCACCAGATTGCCGAGAACTCCGACCTGGCTCACCTGAATATAGGTGGTCTGGCAGTTGTGCCAAAATCTCAGGGTGCCAATCATATTTGTTTGAATGCCGCCCTTGGCCTGCACGTCGCCGAAAACTTCAATGTCGGAAGCCTGCCAATGCCCCTCCACTTCAAGATTTCCGAAAACTCTCCACTTCATTGTGCCAATGAGATCACTCAGAACGTGAACATTGGAATGGAACTCGCACACTGAAAATTCTGGCGCGTGCGCCTTTTCGATGACGTAAACAAGCTCCAGCGAGACTTCCTGTCCTTCAATTTTGACTTGTCCTGATGCACGCGCAATGACTACGCCATCGGGCTGCAGTTCCAATCCTGCCGGTAGATTGAGTGTGATGGGTTCTGGTGTCGGCTCTTCTTTTGCTGCAATCGCCTCTCCCAGCAAACTTTTCCCTGGCTGGGGCGGCATTGGTGGAACAATTCGAATGATCGGCTCATCCATGACGGCATGATCGGCCGGTCGGCGGAGCGATTCGACCCACTCCCATCTGCCCGCTTTGGCTCCTTGCGGTGGCTCGCCTGAGCAGACCTCAAAATCAGCCCCGCTGTGTGCGCCAGCCCGCGCAGCATCGCGAATTATATTGACAGTTGATTTGTCTGGAGTCTGTTTGATGCGGAGTTGAGTCAAAGCCTCAGCGAGTTCTGAGTGTTTGAGGTTGGCGAGGTTGTTTGGAACCTTAACGCCTTTGCGGATGACAAGTGAGAGTTTGTCATCAGTGAATGTAAGAATGCTGAGCAGGGCGCTGATTGCAGCTGACATCCGCTGACGTCCCTTTCAGTTCATAGGAAGCAAATGAGAAATTGTTCCCTGTCCTGTATCGCATAGTGCAAAGATGCCATGAGTTGTTTCGACATTCCAGCCTGCGGACTGACAAACTTCCGATACCTCGACAGGAATAAGCAATATAGAGCGTTGTTCCTCCTGCATGACGGATTCGCCCTGATAAATGCCCGCCATGCGTTTTCTGTGTGGTGTTTGAGGAAGTAATCTGATCAGTGGTTCCAGCTTGGGAAGATAAAAGAGTTGCGTCTGCCGGGGGAGGGTTGTGATCGATGATTCCAGCGCGTGCCATATAAATCGACCGCGCAGTTCATTCGCGAAGTAAAGAAACGCGACAACCGAGCAGAGCGCAAAATGAGCGAACTTGGCTGCGCGCGATTTGTTACCTGTATTTCCACAACGCAGTGAGCCATAAAAAAAGTAAGCGCCGATCATTGTTAAGAACACCGTTGTCAGACAGAGAAACGGAAAGCTTTTCCAGAGACGTTCCAGTCCATAGACCGTTGCGGCAAGGTCTGGCACCGCGCGGGTTGTGGGAGAAAGGAGAAGTATGATGCCGATGATCAGTGCCGATAGCAGGCCTGTAGCAAACACCCAGAGGAGTGAATTTGCAAGACTCAGAAAAAGCGTTTTAGTCTGAGTTTTTGCCTGCGGTGTTTGATAGACGGTCATCAGTGCCAGCAAAAGAACGTCGGCCGCTGCCGGAGTCTTTTGAAAGTAACAAAGCTGCGCGGCTGCGCTGACGATGAGCATCTGCGTAAAGCTGTCTCGCGATTTGACTGGTAGTGCCACCGAGGCGGCAAATCGGCGCAGGTTGACGAGCCCAAGCCAAAGACTCAAAACCTTCCAAGGAAGAACCGCACCCTGCCAAACGACCGATATGTATCGTGGTTCATTGAGATGCAGCCATCGTTGTGTGAGATGACCGACGAGCGTTTCGTAGGAACCGTTCGTCATGAACAAGAAAATAAAAATGGCCGCGAAAACGGAGACGGCGAACGCCGTTTGTTTGACCAGTTGTGCTTTGAACGGTTGCAGTAGAATCCAAACCAGCGTCGCGGGTGCGATCGAATAAATCCAAGTTCTGGAATGGGCGCAAGCCAGCGCAGATGCGCCGACGGCGAGCCAGCGCAAGGTTTGGTTGCGGTCCTTGTCGAGTTTTGATGTTGCCGGCGCGGTGCGCGCGATTGATGCAAGTCCGATGAGGATAAAAAGTTGTTCGGCCGCACCCCAGCGGACAAAAAGCAGCAGTAAAGGGAGCATGACCGCTGTTTGCAGGGGTACCCGTCGTTGCTCAATTGAGCTCAATGGATTGGCGGGTTTCATTCTGAGAATCAGAAATGCTGTTATTGCCAACTGCAGACACAACAGTCTGTGGGCTGCCAAGTCGGTTTGGCCGATGATTGACGACCAGAACGTGCTGCTGAGTCCTTGTAAATAGTCGCTGAGTGTTCTGACAAATGAATCGAACCATTGCGCGGAATAGGGTGGTTTTTGCAGCTCAAGCGTTGTTTGTAATGCCGCCGTTTGAGCGGATGTATCCGACAGATCGATTGTCACGCTTGTTCTTTTGAGGGATGCTAGATGAAAGATCTCATTCCATGTAACCGGTGGCCTGAAGAGCGTGAGAAACGAGCCAATGATTAAAAACAATCCAGCGAAGCGTTGCCATGCGACGCTGCGTAGATTTTTTTGTGTATCGGCTTCTGCCATCCGTGTCGTTCTCGTGAGAGCGTTGTTGGTATTTTTGACCGCTCTGAATATTACAGGACAAGCTGCGGAAAAAGCCACTCCGGCGTCCGTCCAGAGTAAAACCGGAATGAATTTGCATTCTGTGCTGACCTTGGCCGAGCCAGAGTTGAGTGTGTTGCAGTGGCAGCAGGTCAGTTTGGGAGACGCGCATCCCCGGCTCGCTCCCCTTTTCGATGTTCGCAAATTGATAGGGGTCGCAAAGCCTGTTCAGCCTGCAGCTCAGCAGGGGGCGTCAGACATTGGCGGCTACCTGTTTAATCCCGAGTCGTACACCGCTGTTGAGCCGCGTCTGAACCGATTGGTCAATCGTTCGCGTATTCAGCTTTTGCCAGGCAGTCAGCAGCGTGCCTATTTTGGTCTCCTGCATTCGCATACATTTTCATCCGACGGGATGGGCGACGCGCGTGACGCCTTTCGCATGGCGCGTGATGTGGCTTCTTTGGATTTCTTTGCAGTCACTGACCACGCGGAATACTGGTGGAAGAAATCTTCCAGCGAATGGCAGCGTCAACAAGCCATTGCTCGAGAAGAGACGCGGGCAGACTTCATTGCTCTCAGTGGATTTGAATATAGCCATCCTGTGCAGGGGCATGTGGTGGTTCTCAATTCCAAAGGATGGATTAGTTTTCTGCAGGCGGGTTCGCTGCAAGGTTTTTTTGACTGGCTTGCGACACCGCAGCAATCCGAGGCGCTGGCCATTTTTGCGCACCCCGGTTTTCATACCTACAGAAACTGGTTTGATTTGCGTCATTTTAAACTTGATTCACGAGTCCGACAGCATTTTGTGGGTGTTGAAACCATACACAAGAATGTCTGGCGAAAGTCGTTGCGCGGCTATGGTGGGCGGGTCTCGCATCTCGATGAGGCGCTTTCTGCGGGGTGGTGGCTTGGCCCGCTTGCATCGCAAGACAATCACACTCCTTCGTGGGGCGTCGCAGATCATGGCCGCATTGCGGTTCTGCTTGATGAGCTTTCAAAGGAATCGTTGTTGTCCGCTCTTTCAAAGAGGCGCTTCTACAGTACGCAGAGTCCCCAGCTTCAGCTGGCGCTGGGATTGTACGATGCGCGCGGGCTGCGTGGGCAAATGGGTGACTCGTTGAATCGTGATGAATTGAGCGAAGGCGAGGTTTTCTTGCGGCTGCGCATCCTTGAGCCCAATCCACTGACGCCTCCGCAGAGAATCGAATTCCTGATCAACGGTCGATTGAGTCGCGAACTGACGTTTCTAGATAATCCATCGCCCGCAAATGAGATGGGTTTTCTTGCCGAAAAGGCGCACCGATCGTCATGGTTGCAGCGTCTCATTAACAATGGGCTAGTCACGGTGTCTCCGTTTGAGACGGTATTGAACATCCGCGAGCCAGCAGAGCCGGAAATTTTCGATGTGCACGTTCCCGTGACTTTGTTGCCATGCCCACAGAAAAAGCGCCCCGCGGTAGCATCATTGGCATCTGTTGTTGTGCGTTTCTATCAGGGCGATAGAGGGCAATATATGACCCAAACTTCGCCGCTCACAGTTGTTTGTCGGTGAGGGGCCTCCCCTGCGCGAGCGGGTGGTTTATTGTCTTGCACTCCACTTTGGTTTGATTTTGATGATTTTTTTGGGGCTATTGCTGTTCAATTTGCCTGCTGAGGAAGGTTGCTCGATGGGCTTTGTCGGTGTTTCGTTGACAATCACAACGTCCTCTGTCGAAACAATGGTCACAGAGTTGTAGTCATGCAAGTCATTGCTGCGTGAATCCTCTGTCACCGGTTTTTCCTGAGTCAGTTGTCTGTCTATTTCCTCGGTGCTGAAGATGGCTTCGTCTTCTTCAAGGCTGTAGTCCCTGTTCGGATTGAAATCCTGGCCGCATGCGTTCAAACAGAATGCACTCAGCAGGGTGGCGATAAGGCTAGTTGTGATTCTCATGGACAGACCTCCGAAGTGATTTTGTCTTCTACTATGACATTTCGGAGTTTTAATTTTCTTTATTATAGGGCGTAATGACGGAAAATAAGTAAGATTAATGATTATATACTGTTATGGTTTAAAAATAATATTTTAAGAATGCCAAAGAGTAATGAGATGCCCGTGTGAATGATTACTTTTATGGGCGTGGGCGAAGCTGCGGACGCGACATAAAGAGAAGCAGCGCTGTTCCGAGGAATCCCAGAATGATGAGGGGCACATCACCCACACGTGCATAGAGAGTTCTGTTTTCCATGACGGGAAGCCGCGCAATTGCGAAGCCTCGTGACATCAGACCGAGCATTTGCGTTGCAGGCTCACCGGTTGGCGTGAGAGCCACACTCGGCCCCGTGTTGGCCGCCAAAACAAAACTGCGCCCGTTTTCGATGGCTCGAAAACGTCCGAGCTGCAAAAACTCAAACGCCGCGTTGCTCTTCCACATCCATAGAAAATTTGCCTGATTCACGTATATGGCGGCGTTGCCGAGTGTGGACTGTGCGCGCGTCAGGTCGGCCGAAATTGCATCGAAGCAGATGAGCGGAGCTACAGAATCGAATGGTGTGTAGGCTAGTGCATCGTAGGATGTTCCGCGGCCAACTTTGGAGACGTTGTTGACGTTGTCGCGGACGATGTCCCCGAGCCAAGGAAACTTTTCCTCGAGCGGCACAGACTCGCCAAAAGGCATGGGAATCCACTTCTTGAATTTTTGACTGACCGATCCGTCGGTTCTCAGCAAAAAAGACACCGAATACATCGTCGCCTTTCGCGCGCCCAGCGTGTTGAGCTCGTCTTTGTCGAACTCCGATGCCTGGACGAGAACCGGCGCTTTCCATTCTTGGATTTTTTTTCTGACTATCTCCTGCTCGTCCTGCGACCAGGCAAAATCGAATGGGGCAACGCTTTCAGGCCAGACAATCAAATCAACTTTGTTGTTTTCACCGGCGCTGGCCATCATCTCGTCCGTCAATTCAAGCAACGAGGTGGTTGATTGAAGGACTGCTTCCTTCGCAAGATTCTGATTGCGCGGCAGTCCGGGGAAGCGGAAATTGGGTTGTACAAATCCAACTGTGGTTGTGCGCGCTTTTTCCTGCTCGGCTCGTTGCGATTTCAAACGCTCATTGCCGATTGCAAAGATCGCCAGCCAGGCAACAGCTGTTGAACTCAGGGTGATGGCAAAGCGTCCGGGGTTGCGTGCAGGATCTGTGAAAGCTTTGGCCAGCACGAAATTGCTTGCCAGCACGAACAATGTAAGCCCCGATGAACCAATCCACGCCGCCCATTGTGAAACCGACAGTGATCCGTGCATGAGATTGCCATAGGTCCAGTGAAAAAATCGCGGGATAAAAAGCTCAAGCAATGCTATGACAGGGACAATCGCCCAGATGGGAAACGGTGCTACACCACGTTTGGAGCATCGTGCGGCATTCCATATGAGCGGAAAGAACAACAGAGGAAAATAGAGTCCCGCCAGAATGCAATAAACCACAAACAAGAGATGACTGATGAGCGGCGACAGCTCACCGAACAGGACTGCCGGAACAGTCACCCAGTTGAATGCCACTGACGTCAGCGCCGCGCCGGCGATCCAAACGAGGACGAAAGCTTCAAGCCCGCGTGTGAAGGGTGTGACTTGTCGCAGTGTGGTCGAGTGGGCGCGCGCGGGCGACTGGTAGGTTGTGGGCAATCGTTCAATCGCAATCAGCAGGGGAACCAGCGCAAAGGGAATCACCCAAGCCTGCGGTGCGTTGACTGTAAAGTCGCGCGGAAAGCCAAGAGACGTCAAAAGTCCGCTGATGATGGCCGCCAGAATGCTCCATATTTTCGGGTATCTCAACATTGTCTGCTTTCATGTCCGGAGTTTGAGAAAATTCACCCTATATGTAACATGGTGCAAGCGGAGGTCAAAACATGACTCAATCATTCCCTTCTTCCTCACTCGTGACTCATGCGCGGGTACCTGTTCTCGCTGCGTTTGGTCTTTTCTCAATTGCTGTCAGTGCCGGAGCATTTGCATCCACGAAAAGCAGCAAAAATGTTGCTGATACAAAGGCAGCCATCGAGTCGGTGGAATCAGAGAAGGATACTGCGGCGGACAATCTTCAAGGGCAAAAGCCCTACGCGAGCTTCACGCGCCTCCGTCACGACTTTGGTGATATCACGCGCGGGCAGAAGGTTTCTTTTGCGTTTGAATTTCAGAACACTGGCAGCGGTGTGCTGCAGATTCGCTCCATTCACGCAGCCTGTGGTTGTGTCAATACACGAATTGAACCCAAGGATGTTTTTCAGCCGGGTGAAAAAGGCAAGATATCGTTCGAGTTCGACTCGTCGTATTTTTCTGGTCAAATCGTCCGCACTTTGACGCTCGATACAAACCAGACGCGCAATTCAACCCAGACCCTGACATTCACCGCAAACGTGCGCGAGGAGATTCGCTCTGTGCCCGCATTGCTGGGCGTCGGCGAAATTTTGCCCGAGTATAATAAGGCATGGTTGATTCAATTGCCGACGGCTTTGCGTGCGGCTGGCAATGAGCCTGAGTCGCTGCCGGCAGGTGCCGAAAAAGCCGGAGTGCCCTCGGCAGTTATGGGGCAGCTCAGGGATGCAACCGAGGTCAAGCCGATTTTTGTGACTTCAAGTCATCCGGCGATTGCGGCCGAGATTGTTCCACCGGCGACAAAGGGCAGTGACTACCAATTGAAGGTAACCTTCAAAGGAAATCTACCCATAGGTGCGCTGCGCGAAAAAGTGACTGTTTGGAATTCGTCGCGCTATCTGAAGGAACTCATTGTGCCGATCTACGGAGAGGTTGTCGGTCACGTCAAACAAAGCGCAAAATATGTTGAATTCGGTGTTGTCACTCGCCCCGATGCAGTCCGGCGAACGTTGACGTTCAGCTCCGATCGCAAAGACTTTCTTGTTGAGAGCGTGAGCGCAGAACTGCGCCGCACGGATGCGCTCGAAGGGGTTTCCATTGCAGACATCTTGAAATATTCTTCGGTCCGCAGTGGCGAATCGACTCAGGTAAACTTTGAATTGCGCTATCCGGAAGCCCTCACTGCGTCGTTCTTGCCCGTCAATGCTTCAGGCGTGTTTATCATCAAAACAAACGATCCCGATTACAAAGAAGTGAAGGTGCCGTTTTTTGGAGTCCTCCGTCAGGAGAATAAGCGATGAGCGAAAATACTCAGCAAAGCATCCCGACGGCAGCTGAATCACCTGCGGCACCTGCTGCGGCGCAGGCTCCCGTGGCACAGGTGCTCACTCGTGTGCACAAACTTGATTCAATTCCTGAACGTTCATTTTGGTTTGGTCATATTATCTTCACGGTTCTTGCGCTCGCCGGTTTGGTGTTTATCTTATGGGCGCGCGGCCCGCGTCGGCATGATGCCATTGTCAGCAGCGCATCCGAAGGAAAGGAATGAATCGTGGGACTTCTTGACGCATGGCGTGGATATCGTGCCAACCAAAAAAGCAGGTCGTTGGAAAAGCTCGGCGACACGCTGAAAAATCAGGTGACGACCAAAGAACAGCGTTGGGAGGCTATCGAGGCACTTGCCGATGCTGGCGATTTTGCCCTTGCCGCTCCGCAGCTGATGAAACGCTTCGAATTGGTGGTTGACCACGGAATTGTCGATAAACGTGAAAAAGATCGTGTGACTGAAATTCTCCTCGAGAACAAGGATGTCGCCTGTCCGCTGGTTTGTGAGGCGGTTCGCACGCAGAAGCGCATTTCCTGGCCTGTAAAGCTGGCGGAAAAGATGCTCAGTCCGGAAGACTATCTTCAGCTTCTTCTCGAGAGCCTCAACACGGATCACGTTCTCTTTGATGAAGTGGTTCACGAGCGCAATATTGAAATTTTGCTTGCCCTGAAAGAAATATCCGATGCCCGCATCGTCGGCAAAACCAGTCAGCTGGTGCGCAGTCGCGATGAACAGGTGCGCATGGCCGCATTGGAGTGTCTGGAGTCTCAGGCACGCGATCATGGCGAGGCCCGCGATTGTCTTCTGAGTCTCTTGGCAGAGCCTCCAACCGATGATAACTCACGGTTCATCGGTCTGGTAAAGGCAATTGTCGCCCGTCATAAATGGGAGACATCCGGTCCGAAATAAGGACTCCATCGGCAATGCAACGAGCCCACAAAAGTTCATTTCTACGCGGGCTGGGACACTTGGCCCTCGTGGTAGACGACCTCGAAAAAGCGCGCTGGTTTTTTTCTGACGTTTTGGGAGCAGATGTTGAACCTTGGCGTGGAACGCAACTGTTGATTCACGTCGGCCCGGATCTGCTGGTGGCAAAACTTTCTTCGGATGCCATCGATCAGCGCCGCCAGCAGGGTGACTTCGGTCGTCAAGTTCTCGATCATTATGGTTTCATGGCAGACAGCCCTTCGCAGGTCGATGTTCTTGCCGAACGGGTGCGCTCTGCGGGTCTCGAAATCATCAAAGGGCCCTACGACCGCTCGGATGGCCGGAGTATTTACTTCCGCGATCCATTTGGAAATCTGGTCGAGTACTTGTTTTACAAACCATCATAAAAATCCTCCGTTAGTTGTAAAAATGTTCGAAAAAACATCCTAAAAGTGAGCGATCAATGTCAGAGCAGTTTCAACAAATTCTTCTCCTCGTCGGCGTTATTGCGGTTGTTGGAGTGGCGGCCTTTCTGATTGGCAGACGCAGCGCACGACGTCATTCGGCTCAGCTGCCCCCTTCAGCAGAACCGAGCACTCGGGAATCTGCAACTGTTTTGCCTGTGGAGCATGATGAAAAATCTGTTTCAGGCGCGGCGCGCGAGGACGTGGCACCCGTGGTTCATGCTGCCCCGCCTGCCGCACCTGCGGTCAGTTGGTTGAGCAGGCTCTCGTCGGGACTCAGCAAAACGCAAAATCAACTCGTCCGGCAGCTGGATGCTCTGTTCACCTCGCAAAGTGAAAAGGCCTCGCGTGAGGCCATTCTTGATGGAATGCTGGAAGTGCTTGTGCGCGCCGACGTAGGTATCCGTACGGCGGAACTATTGATTGAGAAGGTTAGGCATGAGCTGGCGTCATCCGACCTTTCGGATGCGCAGGCCGTCAAAGACGTTCTGCGCAGAGAGATGCTTCGGCTGCTGCGCATCGGTGACGAGTGGAGCCTGCTCAGCACGGAGCGCCGTCCAACTGTCGTTCTGATGGTTGGAGTCAACGGTGTTGGCAAGACAACCACCAGCGGTAAACTTGCCTTTAAAGAGCGGCAGCTTGGCAAGAGTGTGATCGTCGGTGCCGCCGACACATTCCGCGCCGCGGCTGTCGATCAACTCGAGGAATGGGCACGTCGGGCAGGCGCCGAGTGTGTGCGGCTTTCCGAAGGAGCGGATCCGGCGTCGGTGGCATTTGAGTGCGTGAAAAGGGCGGTTGCCCAGCAGATGGATCTGTGTCTGATAGACACCGCAGGGCGTCTCCACAACCGGCAGGACCTGATGCAGGAACTCGCCAAAATCAAGCGTGTGACCAGCCGCGATGTGGCTGGAGCGCCGCATGAGGTGCTGCTCGTCCTCGATGCGACGACCGGCCAAAACGCTTTGCAACAGGCTAAAGCATTCCGTGAAATTGCCGGAGTTACAGGTCTGGTACTGACGAAGCTCGATGGAACTGCCAAGGGAGGAGTGGCTGTGGCCCTCGCTCACGAAATGCAGATACCCATTCGTTATATCGGTGTGGGCGAGAGTGTTGACGACCTGCAGCCGTTTTCGGCTGACGAATTTGTCGATGCGCTGTTTGCGCCTCACAGCTCCCAGATGGCCGAAAGTACATCGCGGTCGGCTGCGACAGGAAGTGCGACGTTCTGAAGCCAGTCTGAACGGCTCTGGCTCCACCCGCTCTCGTTCACCAAAAACTCAAATGCCCGCAGCAGTGTGAGTACTCTGCGCACTCCCATATGTGTGCCGCGCAGGCCTTCTTTGCCGCTGAGATCACAGTATTCGGAGATATGCACGGGCACTGGTTGAGTGCACTCGTGCTGAATAAGAAGACTGATTTCTCCGTCTGCCTGATCTGCTGCAATGCCGTTCGTCCATTCACGGAAGCCATTATGCATACGGATGCGCATCCGCTCTGGGCTTGCCGTTTTTTTGTAGAGAACAATGCTGCACGGAACTAAAACATCGGATTCGAGCAGCGGCAGGAGTCGCCACGCAATCTCAGGAGTTTTTTCAAGCTCCAGACCTGCTTGCGAAACGGGGCGCCACTGTACGGCCGAGCGTTGGCCGCAGAGAAGCCGATACCAAAGAAGGTCGACAGTTGAGACGTAGGACAGCGTGCGCCACCAGGCGATCTCTTGATTCGCAGGTGAGTCGTCGGACAGCGCCGCAGGCCGGAGTGCCTCGCCTTCGCTGTCGAGGATTTCGCACATCGCAGCTGCGGGCGGTAACCCGGCAAGCTGGCAGAGTTCCATAACCGCTTCGGTGTGTCCGGTTCGGGCCAGCAGTCCACCATCCTGCGCACGCACGGGAAAGACGTGACCGGGGCTGATGAAATCGTGGTGTGTCGTGGTGGCCTCGGCCAACAATTGAATCGTGTGGGCACGGTCACCCGCGGAAATTCCGCTGGTGATGTTGTTGCGGGCGTCAATCGACAGCGTGAATCCCGTATGCGCCATTCCACCCGGCCATTTTGGGGCTGAGGCAATTCCCAACCGGTCGGCAAGTTCGTGAGCGACTGAGACACACAGCAGACCGCAGGCCTTGCGGATGGCCAAATTAACCAGTTCAGGTGTTGCATATGAAGCATGAAACACGAGGTCCGCTTCGTTTTCGCGCCTGCCGTCGTCGCCGACGAGGATTGCCTGCCCCTGAGAAAAGGCCTGAACTGCTCGGTTAACCCTATTTCTCATGGCTCCCAGCTCGCGGGAGTGGCTGTTGGCTGTAGCCCTCATGTCTGCCCTCATCTTTCTCTTTTGTCCCGAAATGACACGGACTTTTTAAATGGTCAACAGCAAGGCCTTAAGCCCGCACGAAGAACCTCCGAGACACCCTGTCGTGCTTGCGGCAGGTGCCGCAAAGCCCTGAAACGCTGACTCCGGATTGGGAATATTATGGAACGTCAAAAAACGAAATGGCGTTTTCAGAATATCGCACTGCTCGGCATAACGGCAGGTGTGTGCGGTGCTTGGCCGGAGCTTTTGCGGGCCGAGTTGGTGGATCGTCCGGTTGAGCCGGAGGATACGCCCGCTCTCAGCCTGTCAGCACGTTCTGCGTCTGGTCTCTCCGGCGGACCGACTCCACCGGGCCTGAAGGGCTCATTCGATGACTTCAAGATGCCCAGCGAAGAACGGTTCTGGGAATTGCATGGAGTGAAGTTGACCCCCGAGCTGCAGCGAGGTGTCCAGCGGCTCTCTGAACACCTGATTGGTACCTCACGAGAAAAGACGGCTGCGTACAAATATTGTGAACAACGCAAGGAAACTGCCGCCAAACAGCCGCGCCTGATCATGACGGCCGATGGTATCGGCTGCCTTTATTACCGTTGGCAGGCTCTCTTGCGGGATCAGCGGAAGGCGGATGCACAGCAGCTGGGGCAATCCCGACCCGCGGCGGTTCAAAAGACAAAAAAACCGAAGGGCAAAGGCAAGAAGGCAGTGTCGCATGTGGTTGCATTGAATTCCGCCCGCGATTTTCTGGCATTTGCAAATGTTCCCTACGACTCCATCTTGAAAAAGATAGAGTTCAAGAGCGAAGAGGCCGCGCTGCGCGCAGCGCGGTTGGCACAGGAATCTCCCAAAGACTGCCGTCTCGTCGCCGCGCGTGCTGCGGTGCTGCGGGATATGGAAAACTTTCTTCCCAGCGAAGCGATCTGGCAGTCGATGAATGCACTCTATGCAGTGACTTCGCCGTGTCTTCCACCGACGCACGAAGCCTTTGAAGTAGTCAATGGCCGTCTTGCGCTGCTGCATCTCGACCGCAACCTGATCGACAGGGCTGCATCGTTGCTCGAGGTAACCTTGCAGGGGCGTCAGCTCAAAGATGAAAATTCGTACCTATTCTGGCGTGGATACATTGATTCCCTGCAGGTTCGCTCATTGCCGGCGCCTGCGGGAGCCCCAACTGCGATTGTTTCCGAGATCAAACCTCACAATACGTATTGGGATCGCCTCATCGAGCGTTATCCGCTGTCACTTCACGCACTGGTCGCGGATCATATGCTTGGCAACGATCCCTACGAGCGATACATCCACCGCCCGCAACCAACCGTGAGCGCCTACGAGGGGCAGGATTGGAATCTTGAGAATGTTTCACATTTGATGGCCGGTATTTATCTTGTTAAAAATAAAAAGATCGAACTCGAGAGAATTTCCCGCCTGCTCGACGAAGATGTCGGAGTGTTGTCATTTGAGACTGCCATGTTTCGCTTGAAAGTTTTTCAGGCCGCAGGTCAGTCGCGATCGGTAATTAAGGTGATTTGGCAGAGTGTGAAGACTTTTGGTTCGCAGAATCTCTGCGGCAATATTCTCGCGCTGCTTTATCCGGTCAAGTTTAGAAGTGAAATCGCCCAGCAGGCTTCTTACATTGATCCTGCACTTATATTTTCGCTCATCAGGCAAGAAAGCTCGTTCAATCCGAAGGCGACGAGTCCGGTCGGGGCACGCGGGCTCATGCAGGTGATGCCCAACACAGCACGCAGGGTTGAGCGCAATCGCAACATGGATCTCTACGATCCCGACACCAACATCCGCATCGGCGCGAAGTATTTATCTATCTTGCGAAAGCAGCACAATGGCGATTATTCCCGTCTGATTGCCTCCTACAACGCCGGTCCGAACAACACCAAAAAGTGGGAAACGCGCTACCGAGGTAAAGTTCCCCTGCTGTTCGCCGACCTCATACCCTTCCCAGAGACGCGACACTACGTCACCGGTCTCATGAGGCACATGTATTGGTACCGGGAATTGGTCTCGCATCTGCGCGAAGGCTCAGGAAATACGCGAATGACGTGGTCGTGGTCGCTTGCAGATGTCATTCCGCGTCCACAACAGTTCGGATTGCCTGCCGACAAGTTACTCCAAGTCAAGCTCGAACCCCTGCCATGGTTGACCCTGCAGCAGGGACAATCTTCGGCCGATTCCAAGCGCCCCTGAAACCGCCATGAAACAAGTCAGCGTTGTTGCGAAACTGCGCTCTGTGGCGGGTTAATAGGGTCCCACGTGGGAAGAATAAAGACCCATTCAGACTTCGCGGTCTTTGACGCGTCCAGCATGCGGGCGAGGCAGACGCGCTGGTTCAATTCCAGTGGCACAGATTCATTCATCACATAAGAGACTGCAGAGTATCCGAGCAGCACTCCCTCGTAGGTGATTTCAAAATTGTTGTTTTTTTGCATGCATTTCACAAATCCGTTGTTGGATGGCGGAAAAAGCGATTCACCGTTGGCACCCGACAGCAGCACGCGAACTTCCGAACCTCTGACGAATGCGTCGCGTCCACCCAGATTGAGGTTACTTGTTCCGGTGGGGTGCAGTTCCAGTCTGCACATTCCGGATTGTGCACTCCCTTTGACAACGAAGGGACGCGCGTAGTTAGACCAGCTGCCATCGAGCCACAGAACAGTTCCGTCGGCCATCGTCAGCTGTCGCGGCGGAAGACTCGCGCACGGGATGAGGTCTTCACGGCTGAGGACAAGTGAAGCTGCCGCCAGTTGCGCAATTTGTTGTTGATTGATGGTCTTTTTTTGCGGGATTTTGCTGTCCGTTGAAGATGAGGTTGGTTTTTGCGTTGCCAAAGCACGATAAGAATCGAGCCGCGCCTTGTGCTGTTGACCGCATGATGCGAGCAGCTGCAGCAAAGTCAGCGAGGTTCCTAAGGTAACAATGGAAAGAGCTCTCAGCGTTTTCAACATATCCTCCGCTTCGTAGGGTTATCGGCGGAGTTGCGCTTCGTTTAATGGTGTCAAAGCTCCGAGCGTGCTTGCCACTGCGAGAAGAGTTCTTCACAGCGGTCTGCAAGCAACGAGCGTTTGAGCCCTTTGTCGAGTTTTTTGTTTGCTTTTAAAGATTTAATTTCAGGATAGATATCAGTTTTATCTGAGATGTATTCAGCTCTTAGTTCGCTAAAAAGCCCCCAGTGGATATTCATCGGGCAATAGTGCGCCGGATCGCTGAGGCTGAGATGAGCAATGAGACATCCATAGGCTGTGTCAGTGGGAGGGAGTGCAAAAGCCTCATTGCGACTGCAGCGGCGGCCAACGATATGCCCAATCAAGAGTCCGGTCGCAGCGCTCTCAACGTAACCCTCAACACCCGAGATTTGTCCGGCAAGCCAGATACGTGAATCGCATTTGAGCGACAAATCAGCTTGGTTAATGAGTCGAGGTGCAATCAGATAGGTGTTCCGGTGCATGCTTCCCATGCGGTGAAATTCCGCATTTGCCAAGGCAGGAATCATCCGGAAAATGCGTTTTTGCTCGGGCCACTTGAGACGGGTCTGGAATCCGACCATGTTGAACGAAGCTTCACCGAGTTTTTCGCGGCGCAGCTGCACTGCCGCAAATGGTCGCCTGCCTGTGCGCGGATCTTCAAGTCCCATAGGCTTCATCGGGCCGAAGGCGAGGGTCATCGGGCCGCTTTCTGCGAGCACCTCGATGGGCTGGCAGCCATTGAAAAAACGCGGTTCCTCAAAGTCGTGGAAAGGCACTTTTTCGCCTGCTTTGACCGCTTCGACGAAGGCAAAATACTCTTCCTTGTTGAGCGGAAGGTTTAGGTAGTGACCGACCGCTGCTGCTTGTTCATTGTCTGCGTCTGTAGGCCCTTCCTGAAGTTCCTTAAGCGCAGCGTCGCGTCGTGCTGTTTTACTTTTTCGGTTTGCAAAAAATGCCAGCGACTGATCGATGCTGTCACCATCGATGATAGGAGCAATGGCATCGTAAAAATAAAGGCTGCTGCTGCCCGTTTTTGCACGCAGATCATCTGCAAGTGCATCGCCCGTGAGCGGCCCGGTGGCGATAATAATTTTATCAACACCATAACCGAATATTTCCTCGATTGAGCGAACCTGTGTCTCAACCACTTTGATTTTGGGATGTGTGCGCAACGTCCGGGTAATGATACCAGAAAAAAGCTCGCGGTCGACAGCAAGTGCCTCACCTGCGGGAACTTCACTCTGCGAGGCTGCAACCATGGTGAGACTGCCCAGTGCACGCATTTCGCTTTTCAGGAGTCCCGCAGGATTGAGCCTGCTTTTGCTCTTGAGGCTGTTGGAACAAACGAGTTCGGCAAAGTGATGTGGTTCAGACTGCGCAGGAGTAGGGGTTTGCCCCTTCATTTCAAAAAGAACAACTTCAAGCTGATAGGTATTGGCGAGAGTCCAGGCGGCTTCTGAACCTGCCAGACCTGCGCCGACGACTGCAATTTTCATCTGTTCTGACCTCCCGTGTCTCTACCATCTACGGCGAGGCTTCTGACACACAGGCCGGGCTTTGTCATGCGAAAGCAAAAAAAGCCGCGCGGCAACGCGGCTTTGTCCTGTCCACAAAGGGGACCGATGTGGGTCGGAATCAGGCCTCAGGGACAGTCAAGATTTGCGGTTTCGACGTAGCACATCAACTCGGGCGACCAGCGCATCAATGCCGGACGGTGCATAAAGAAGGGCCCCCATGCAATACGCAGAGTCTCAGGCTTCGAATAGCAGGCGACTTGACCCGTTGTGACAAGTGTCAGGTCGTCGTCCACAACCGGCATACCGTTGTAAACGCGATCGGGGACTTTCAGCCAGCAGTTCTGATTGCTCTTGTTGACCTTGCAGGCCACGGTGTCTTTAAATTTGCTGCAGTCGCGCGTTGGTCCGGTTGACCCTGCAGGCGGTCTTGCCGGATTCGCTCCTCCGCCGCGGGTTGCGAGGAACTGCCTGTTCATGTAGCCGACTTTGCCTTTGTAACGCACCTTTGCCCAATCTGGTCCTGAGTTCGCAAGGCTGCAAACTTCATCGCCTTCGTTGGCGCCATCGACAACCGCTGCAGTTGTGTTGGGCTGTTCGCGCAGCTTAAGGCCGCTTGTCGTGCCGGTGACGTACATCGGCACGCACTCACCGCCACCACCGTTTGCCACGCTGTTGTTGAGCTCGTTGTAAAGCTCCATAGGCCATGAGGAGGCAATACAGATGGAGGGGTCACCTTTTTCGTATTTCGCTTTGCAGGCGTCGATGAGCGCCTGTGGAAAGCCGCCTTGTGGTGCGCATTTGGTTTTGACTTCATCACACAGCGCAGTTGCGGGCGCAGCCGCTGGAGATTGAAAGGGCGCCGGTGCCACAGGAGCGGGCTCATCGACCTCTTCAATAGGCTGGCAGGCGTTGAGTGACGCGGCTAGCCAAATAGTGGTGGAGGCGGTTCCCAACAACGAAACAATCTTCATCCGACGAGCCATGGCTCAGTCCTCCTTGGACAGCAGTTCTCAGTCGGGTTATCGGAGGAGACTTTTCAGGCTTGAGCGGAAGATTCAGATGTGGCGGAGAATTGACAAAAAAAAAGTACCACATCGTGACGAGGTGGTACGCAAGGAAGAACAGACCATGTCCGACAACGTAATCTTTCGATCACCTTGCCCTTTGGGCATGCGGAAATCTGTTCCGCCGGCCGCTGCGGGTCAAGCCTGCGGAGTCACTCGCCTTCAATTTCACAATTGGATGTTTTAATGCACTTGGTACAGGGTAAGTGTGTGTTAGGCTGAAAGGGTTGCAAGGAGATATTTGTGGAACAGCGTCCCTACGTAGTTGTGACTGGTGCGCATGGATTTATCGGAAACCACATCCTCGAGAGGATGCTCACTGCCGACCTCGATGAACTTAAAAGGGGCGGTTTGCCGGCGGGAGCGGATGCCGACAAACCTCGGACTGCACAAGTGCGCTTCTCACAGCTATCACCTTTGCCTGTGACAACACCTGATGTCTGGGCTGTGGATCTTCCGGAAAGCTCCCAGCGTCCGACGGCGCACCGGTTTGCGCAATCCAGCCGCGTGCGCATTGTTTTCTTCAAAGAGCTCATCAAAGAGCTGCGCGCGGCAAAGCATCCGCCGCTTGCGGTCATCCACAATGGCGCCTGCTCCTCGACCGTTGAAACCAATCCTGCAGTTTTTGCCGAGCTGAACGTCGGTTCCTCTCAGGAACTTTGGAATTATTGCAGCGAGATGAATATTCCATTTATTTATGCCTCCAGCGCGGCTGTCTATGGCGACGGCCAGCGTGGTTTTTCAGATAGGCCCGATGCATCGGGTTCTTTTGCTCCGCTCAATCTCTATGGAAAAAGCAAACTTGATTTCGATCTGTGGGCGCTCGAGCAGAGTAAGTCGCCGTCGTTCTGGTTTGGATTGCGTTACTTTAACGTCTACGGACCGTTCGAAAACCACAAGGCCGGACAGGCTTCGATGGTTTATCACGGGTACCGGCAGGCCACACGCACAGGAACTATCAAACTGTTTAAAAGCAACACCACACAATATGCGGATGGCGATCAGGTCCGCGATTTCGTTTACGTCAAGGATATTGTCCGTGTGACAATGCACTTACTCGGCATCGCCCTGAGCGGCCGCGTTCCGCAGTCCGCCCAATCGTGTTTCACGTCAGCAGGACGCGGTTGTTTTTTGAACGTCGGAACCGGAGTCACACGCAGCTGGAACGATCTTGCCGCGGCCGTTTTTGATGCAATCGCAGTCGCAAAAAAAATCGAATATATTCCAATACCAGATAACATCGCGGCCCAGTATCAGAACTACACGTGTGCCGATCTCACAACGCTAAGGGCGTTGGCATACGAGTCGCAGTTCACAACGCTCGACGCAGGTGTGCGCGAGTATGTGCAACGTTTTTTGATGCGCGGTCTTTGAGGAGCACAGGCACATGGATGCTGCTACGGAAATGACAAGGAAAGTCTATTGGTCCCCGCATGGTGGTGAGATTGGCGCCATTCTTCAACAAACAACATATCTGTGGCTGGTGATTGCATTGGCTGTCATGGGTTACGGAGTTTGGCGGCGGGTACAGATCTGGCGAATCGGTAAGCCCGAAGCTGCATTCGACAAACCTGTTGAGCGCGTTTTGCGCATGCTCAAAGGCACACTCGGGCAGGCGAAGGTTCTTCGCGCGCGTCGCATGCGTGACCCCAAGCCCAAGTCCTACTATGCGGCATGGATGCACGGACTCATCTTCTACGGGTTCATGGCGCTGGTTTTTGCAACGACGATTGTTGCGCTCAAAGAGTATGGCATCGTCGACCTCTATTACGGTTCATTTTACGCGTTCGTTGTTTTTATTTCCGAGCTGGGCGGTCTTGCTCTCACTGTGGGTCTTGGAATGGGAGTCTTCCGTCGCTCAACGCGCAAAGACGAATTCAAACATGCGTGGGATTACTCAGTTCTTTATGCTCTGTTGTTCGTCCTCTGCGTTCAAGGTTTTGTGCTTGAAGGCTTTCGTCTTGCCATGGACACCAACGCGCCGGATGCCGGAC
The DNA here is from genome assembly GCA_039799905.1 of Pseudomonadota bacterium. Classification (GTDB taxonomy): domain Bacteria; phylum Bdellovibrionota_B; class Oligoflexia; order Silvanigrellales; family Silvanigrellaceae; genus RFOM01. Next base: position 133,526 of record JBDLRP010000034.1, read on the forward strand.
TGAGCTTTGTTGGCCAGTGGTTTGCTTATTTGTTTCCGGCCGACATGAGTCCCGAAACAGCGCAAAACACTTACTCGGGGCTCTGGTATTTTCATATGCTGACCACCATGGGATTCATTGCCGTCATCCCATACACGCGTGCGATGCACATTGTGACCGCCTCGCTCAATTTGTACACCCAGCGCCTCGAGCCCAACGTCATTCTGCCCAAAGTTGATTTTGAAAACGCCGAGGCTGAGTATTTTGGTCAGCGCTCTGTCATGGACTTCACTTGGAAGGATATGCTCAGTTTCGACAGCTGCACCGAGTGCCGCCGCTGCACGGATATTTGTCCGGCAAACGCGGTAGGCAAAGCACTCGATCCGCGGCAGGTCATGCTCAAGCTGCGTGACAGCATGTTGGTTGAAGCACAGCTGCCGCTCGACAAACGCAACGCAGAAGAAAACTATCTCTACGAGTCCGGCCGCATCACAAGCGAGGAGATTTGGGCCTGCACCAATTGCGGCGGATGTGTGAACGAATGTCCGGTGGGCATCGATCAGCTGCGCGGTATCATGCAGTTGCGCCGCTATCAGACTCTGACTCTCGGTGAAATTCCTCCGACAGCCGGCAAGGCGATTGAAAACATCAAGCAACACAAAAATCCGTGGGGTGTTTCGCACTCCGATCGTTTCAAATGGGCCGAGGGCCTCAATGTGCCTGTTATCACTGGTGAGTCTCCCGAGGTTGAATACCTTTATTACGTCGGCTGCGCTGGTTCATATGACGCGGGCAATCAAAAAGTGGCACGCAGTGTTGTGAAAATTCTTCAAGCCTGCGGTGCTGATTTCGCGGTGCTCGGAAAGGCCGAACAGTGCAACGGTGAACCGGTCAAGCGATTGGGCGACGAATACAGCTTCTCTGAAATTGCCCGCAGTAATGTCGAACAACTCAATGCACTGAAGTTCAAAAAGATTGTCACCCACTGCCCGCACTGCTTCAATACGCTGAAAAATGACTTCAAAGAATACGGCGGAAATTATGAAGTCATGCATCACAGTCAGCTGCTCTCGGCATTGCACCGCGACGGAAAATTGAAGATGCCGGGTGAAGTCCGTAAGAACGTGACCTTCCATGATCCATGTTTCCTTGGCCGTCACAACGGCGAATACGAAGCACCGCGCCAGCTGCTTGAGGGAATCGCCGGACTCCGGCTGAGTGAGATGGAATACGCCAAATCGCAGTCAAGCTGCTGCGGCATGGGTGGCGGCAACATGTGGTACGAGTCGGAAGGCGGAGAAAAGCCTGTCGTCATGCAGCGTCTTGAGCATGTTGCGGCGAGCGGCGCACAGACGTTGGTCACCGGATGTTCGTTCTGTATGATCAACTTCAAGGGTGCGTTTAAGAACCTCAAGGCGACCGAGAATCTTGAGGTTATCGATATTGCCGAAGCTGTAGCCATGGCAATGCCGGAGAATGCGCCAAACCAGACACAGCAGTCATAAATTAAACTTAAATAGGTTTGTCGATTTGGCTTTAAGATGTACTATAGTTCTATATAATACATTTTTTAGCATGTCTGTGATTTTGAATGATTAAAAATAGCCTTTTATTGTTGACAAAAGCTAACCAACTCGGCGAATCGGTCAAGTCTTCATTTCTCGATGAAGGGTTCATCATTCATGAATGCCAGAAGACTGCGGATGTCAATTCGAAATTACTCGACGGACAGAGCAATCTGCTCGTCCACGTTCTTCAAGATTTCGAACGCGATGACGTGGGTTCTTTTCATCATCGGCTCGTCAGAACCCCCGCAGGTGCCGCGCTGCATAGGATTATCGTCTATCGGGGCGACAACCAGCGTGCGATTTCTTTCGCGGCAGATTGCGGCATGCGCCGTTCCATTCAGGGAGATCTCTCTTCGCAGTCAATTGCCGGATTGGTAAAGCTTGCAATGAACGCGTTTGAGCAGTTCGACCAAGACGTTCAAAAAGCACTTGCTCTGACGGCATCGGGAGATTGTCTGTTCAACGCAGATGAGTCGGCTTTTGTGGAGTCCATTTGCCGGCAATACGAAAATGTCCCGCAACTCCGTTTGTCGATGGCAAAGATACAGTTATCTTGTGGCAATATGAATAAAGCTTTTGAAATTGCCAAGCGGGCTCTCAATGAGGAACCGACGAATGCACGTGCGATGGGATACTTGGGTGAAATTCTTATGCTGTCGGGTCAGCTCAGCGAGGCGGTAAAAGTTCTCTCTGCTGCCGAGAAAGTAGCAGCCGGCAATCCAGTACGCATCGCTCTTCTTGGCCGGTTGCTTGCCGAAAGTGGCGACCGTGACAGCGCCCTGAAGCTGCTAAACTGTGCGGTTGGAATTATTCCGATACCAAGAATTTTGTCGACTGTTTTTGAAAAGTTCAAATTAACAGACGATGAACGCCGAACCATGATGGCATCTGCAGTGTCATCCGGTTGTGGAGAAGACCTACTTTCACAAGTGAGACAAATTGTCTGATGGGCAATCGTTTGCCCAGCGGGTGTCGTCCGTTTTCTGACTTCTCTCGAGAATAACTGAGTTTGTCCGATATTCCCCTCAGAGGGGGAGCGTGTGACAGCAGTATCCGCTCGGCGGGTGAGGAGCTTTGCCAATGTGGCAGTCTGTTCGGTGGCGTTGCTGCTGAGCAGTTTTTCCATCGTGGCTTTTGCTCGCGCCAAATCGGCGGGTAATTTTGGTGGATCGCGCGGACTCACATTCTACACTGCGCCTGAATTGTCTCTTTTTAACGAAAGGTTGGGCAACAGCCCACGCCTGACTGCCGACAAAGAATTTGGGCGAGCCCTCACTCATGCCGTTAATTTCGATTTTCTTGACTTAAAAGAGACCGCCGGTTGGGGAATTGAAGCTCAACATTGGGCAGAAACCTTGCGTGGCACGGCAACTAACGGTGACGGCGATCCGCGCAGTGAGGCAACGTTGGCATTCGTTCGTTTATGGCTGAGTGGAAGCGTCCGCTTGTGGCCATGGGTCGGACCAGTGATTGTAAAAAGAAATACCAATATTTTTGGCCACACCATCATAATGAACAAGGCCAAACCGCTCAAAACCGGATTTTTTTCCCATGCCTTCCTGAGCACAGGCCCTTTGCTCTGGCGGCATGATTATTACCTTTCCGATGCGGTCAACCAAACGGCAATCAACTATGCGACTCGAACAATCTCTTGGGAAGGCGGCGTGCGATGGACGTTGGGCTATCGTTTGGGCCGCTTTTGCGACGTCGGATTCGAACTGGCTGCAAGCCGGTCGCGGGCATTGAAAGGCGAAAGCGTTGTGGGGCAATATTTCCTTTCTGGCCGAGATAACAACGACCGCACCGATGATTTGCAGGTCGACAAGCTTTCGAAGGCTGCGTGGTCCAGTAGTCAAGGCCTCATGTTTATTCGTTTTTTCTACCCATAACCGAATTCATTCCATTGACTGGACAGTTTTTCTCAAGAACTTCCATGCTCCTCCGAACCATTAACTAGGCAAGGAAGCCAGAGAGGGGTGAGGATTATATGAAGCACAATCTTCGTAAGGCCAACATGGAGAAGCACAAACTCGCGACGGGCGTGTCGCTCGCAACGCTGGTGCTTGCCGCTGCCTGCGGAACTCTCGAGGTCCGTGACCTAAAAGACACATTCGGCAGCAAGTCGAAAGGATCAGGCACCACAGACCAAGAATGGGCCACAATTCGGATCGGTCTCACCCCTTCACAACTGCTCACGTCGAAGCTTGTCGATTCTGAATTCGACGCAGAGCAGTTCTCGCTGTTTGCGTTTGATCTTGTCAATGCAGCCTCTTTTAAGTTTAAAGTCAGCGGTTGTGCATCAGGCTTTACTGTCGCATCTACGGCTGTGACCGGATTTAGCACCAACGTGAAGTTGTACAAAACAGACAAAAATTGCGAAGTTGGACTGGTTGAATTCGGTTACGACAGCAAAATCTACACGCCAACGGCAGTAACGGAGCTAAAGGGGCCAGTTGGAACTTCTGCTATGTTCCAAGCGTCGGATGGCAGCGAGCTGAAAGTCAAAGTGTTCAAGCAACTTCTATCGACAGGATTGCAGAGCGGTGAGGACGTTGCTTTTACATACCTGAAAGCCACGAAAGGTGCAGACTCTAACGTGGTTCAGTATACATCGGGTGCCACACTCAACGTCAACGGTATCGAGGCTCCTGCATTTACGCTCAGTGCCGTAAATCTCACGGATGTTGCTGCCGCTGATGGTAAAGGGACCTTTCGATTTACGCTCCAATGTGCACAGAACCTGGTTCAACCGAATGGTGGGACCGATTGGGCCTGTCCGCGAATCAACGGCGAGACCGATCCACAGTTGATTACTGATATGCATGTAAAACTCATTGAAGATGTAGCCAACGAAAGCACGTACACCTACGACGAAATTGAAGGATTTATGAGTGGTGGAACAACTCCAGTCACTAATGCGATGAAGGTTGTTGGCAATTCGACAAACGTGCAAGTGTCTGGTCAAGTTGGCCCGGGCAAACTGGTCGAGAAAAAACAAATGCTCTTCATAGTCTCGTATACGGACCCGGTCACCGGCACTAATCCGACATCACGCGGCAAGAGTTACGTTTACTTCAACGTCGATATTGGCGATCCTGAGCCCTGATGTGGCGGATTGTACTCTTTATAATTCCTGTCTCTCTCTCGATTTTGGGGTGCGGGTCGCGCTCAGCCTTGAAGCGCGGTCTGACGCCCGATGAGTCTTTCGCGCGTCTCAAACCTAGCGCGGGCTCCCCACTCCTTTGCAATACATTAAGTGGTTATGGATGCGGACGCCTGAGCCTATCGACCCCCAGTGGCGAGCAATCGATCACTCACGAAGACTTTCTTGTAAATTGCCAGACAACTGCGCTGGGATTGTCCGTCAGCGCTCGCGATCAGGCTGGCGTTGGGGCAGGGCTCTCGTTTGGATTCTCGGTGGCAGGACTGACTGAGTTTTCTCAGCAACAGCTCGCATGTTCAGGCATTCAGCTGACGAATGACCCTGTGATTGCACAATGGAAAGCGAAAAGTTGTCAGGTGTACGTGCGCTATGGTGAAATTGAAAGCTGGACAATCGCCGACGAGCCGTGTTCTGTTACGCTTGAATCAGATGACGAGCGCTGGCGTGGCATCATCGATTGTCCGCGTTTGACCAACGGATCCCAAACTTGGAATTTTAACGATCCGGCGGTGTTCACATGTCCAAAATAAAGCTCCTTCATCTCCTTTGCGGTCATTTTTTGTTACTTTTCTGCCTGCTCTTTTTGTTGGCCTGTGGACGCAAGGATACAGGCAATCAGGCAACGGAAGATGACAACGTTCACGTCAATTTCGTCGTGCGTGCTTCCACGATGTTGCTCGGTGTGACAGATGCGCAAATTTCGGAGATCACCATTCAAAGGCTGAACTGCCCCGTGGCCGGCGAACCCGTCGATTATCAGTTGAAGTTCATTCCCAGCGACAAAATGTTCGTGCTGAATGAGCAGCGTGCGGTCATTGAAGGGTGTGACCTGCGAGTCCGAAAAGTAACGGTAATCTGGAAGGAACTTCAAGTCGAGTATTCGACTTTCAAGGAGCAGCAAACCTCGGCACAGACCTTCGAGACAGTATTGGCTAATCCTTCCAAAAACGCTTTTTTAAACGTCGTTATGCCTTACAAGCTGAGTGTTGCGGTTGAGCGAAATGTCTTCTGGTCGATGAATGTTTCGTACACAGATAGCAAAAGTATACTTTTTCCGATTGTGGCCGAAGCGCGCGAGGCAAGTGTCAAGCCCCTTGGGCTGAGTATTTCAAGTCTGGAAGATCGCGGTGTGGTGAACTCCATTTGGAGAGAATTCGGCGTGTCTCTTTCTTGTGGGGCGGTGCAATCACTCGGAACCTGTAATGCCTATGAGCTGATGGGACTCAGGGCCCGAATCGTAAAGCAAAGTGACGTGGATATTGGAGTCGCTGAGCAGATTCGCTTTCAGGGGTCGACTAACAATCTGCTGTTCACAGCTGGGCTGACTCACCTTCTCGGCTCAGGGCTGCGCTTCACAATTGCGATGCCGCTCGCTTATTTCGGAGAAAAACTCTACCTTATTTTGACACGTGGGCAAGGCTACACGGTCTTCGACCTGCGACCAGAGCTGATTCCGGCAGCACCTCAATAGAACTATACTATTTGGATAGGCTCTTCCTTAAGTTTTAGTCCCGTCTACTAATCAGTGACATGAACTCCGCGCGGGTCGCAGAGTTTTCACGGAAGACGCCCTGCAAAGAGCTCGTGACCATCGAGGCACCTTGCTTCTTGACGCCGCGCACGCACATGCAGCTGTGCTGGCCTTCCACCACAACCGCAACACCGGCCGGATTGAGTTCTGCCTTGATTGCCTCGGCGATCTGCTGGGTCATGCGTTCCTGCACCTGCAGCCGCTTTGCGTAAACATCGACAATCCGAGCCAGCTTCGACAACCCGACAATACGGCCGTGTGCAGGCAGATAGGCCACATGTGCTTTGCCGCTGAAAGTCAGCAGGTGGTGTTCGCAGCAGGATGTAAATTCGATGTCCTTGAGAACGATCATTTCGTCGGAGTTGCCTTCGAAGGTGGTGGAGAGCACCTTCTCGGCGCTCATTCTGTAGCCTTCGGTCATTTCAACCCAAGCGCGGCACACGCGGTCGGGTGTTTCCAGCAGGCCCTCGCGGTCGGGATCTTCGCCCATGTATCGCAGAAGGGTCCGCACGGCTTCACGGGCTTGTTCAGCATCGATGCCGTTGTTGTCGGTAGCGCGGGTAAAATGCGGACTCATGGTTTGTTCTCCTCAACACCAGCAGACCGGAAAATCTCCGGCACAAAAACAGCAGTTACGTGTGCATTACCCCAAGCCGCGTGCGGAGGGAAATCAAAGCAGATCTTTCAGCGGAATTTTTGCGTCCTGCGGATTTTTCTCAAGATACAGAATCACTGTGCGGCCAATGCGCCCCACAACGAAAGTGTGTTCGGGGAGTTGTTCTTCCAGTTCTTCAAGCGCGTCCTGCTTTTCGGTTGCATCGCTCTGGCCGGGGAGCTGCAGTTTGATGAGCTCGTGTGTCTGTAAAACGCTCTGCAGTTCAGCGAAAACTGCTTCGCTCAGACCATTCTGGCCGACTTGAATCAAAGGTTTCAGGTGATGCGCACGGGCCTTGAGCGCAGCGCGTTGTTGGCTGTTCAATGCGGTTGCGAAGGTGTGGTTCTTTTGTGCTTTTGATGGACGGGGAGCTTCTTTCA
>JBDLRP010000035.1:0-15107 GCA_039799905.1 Pseudomonadota bacterium
CGGGCACCAGTTTCGGACAACGCGATGCGTGGGCGGTTGGATACGGCAAGACACACACCGCAGTCGTCTGGTTTGGGAATTTCGACAACTCATCGAGCTCCGCATTGGTCGGATCCGAAACGGCTGCACCACTGCTTTTTGATCTTCTTGAAGCTTTGGATGGACGTGATGGGACGGCCGCGACAGGAAAGATTCCTGCCAATATCGGACATCTGCAGGTGTGTGCTTTTTCGGGAATGCCTGCCGGAGATGCTTGTGAGCAGAAACGCACCGTGCTTTCATTCAACGACAGATTGCCCGTAGGCGCATGTCCTTACCATGTGCATGTGGATGTCGACGTTCACACTCAAAAGGCGCTGACACCCATGTGCCGCTTGGGCCGGAAATATGAGACACGGAGCTTTCTCAGGCTTCCCACGGATGTCCGCCGGTGGCTTGCCGATACAGCACAAAATCTGCCAGAGGCGCCGAAGCTTGCGGATTTTTGTGCACGGCGCGGCGGAAATGAAAAAGCAAAAATCAAATCTCCCGCAGAGGGACAAGTCGTACTTTTAATGAGCGGAATCGATCCGAGTCAGCAAAAGATTGCTCTTGAGGCTGAGCTCCCACCCGAATCCGAGCAAGTCAGCTGGTTTGTCAACGGGAAATTTTTCGGCAGCACAACTGCACACGAGCGTCTTTGGTGGGTTCCGGAGCTGGGCGATCACGAGGTCGCCGTGTCCGATGAAAATGGCATGGTCAGCCGAAGAAAATTTAAGGTGCGCGCACCTTGAAAGAGCAAAGATGAATGGCACGTGACCAGTGGCCTTCTGAACTGTGTGTCGGGTGGTTACTTCTTGGCGGGTGCAGCCTGCTGCGACGCAGGAGCGTCAGGATTGACTGAATTCACAAGCGGATAATTGATTTGCAGCAATTCATCGCTGCGAAGCACGGGAAAGCGCCAGCTCTTTGCTTTTTGCACAAAGCAATCGGCGAGCTTTTCATTTTTGTAGGTGGAACGTTCGGTGTTGTAGCGGGCGTTCGCAACTTTTCCGTCGGCCTCAATCTCAAAGCTGATATAGAGTTTGCCCTCAGCTTTTTCTTCTTTTGCAAGAACCGTTTCAAAGCAAAGCTCGGTATCTTCTCGGTTGGCAATCATCACCCGCTCAATCTCTTCACGGGTGAGTGGTGTCGACCTGCGTTCGCCTTCCTTCAATGGCCGGGTGCTGCCGTCTGCCAGCTCACACAGATAATCGGCATCGCGCTTAAGCTGAACGTAATTGACGCATTCTTCGGGCGAGATTTGTGCCGGAGTTACGGGAGCTGTATTGACGGGTTCGGATTCGCCTTCCTTGCCGCCGCTGCTCACGCACGCGGACAGCGCAAGGACACTGAGAACTGTCGCGGATAGTTTGAACTTCTTTTCGCTTGTCGGCATAAAATGACCCGTCATTCGCTGATGTGTGTTGTAAAGCTCGAAACCACGGACTTTGGTGCCTTCAGCTGACAATGGCCTGCAAAAGGTATGTGGTCAAAGAGCATCCGCCAATTTGCAAACACCATGGCCGGTATGGAACGCCCTTTGCTGCGCCCGATGACTTCGTCCCAGTAGGCCGCATCTTCTCCTTCAGAGTATTCGCGAGGCATAGAGAGCTCGCCCTTGCGGTCTTGAACAAGCACTTGTCCGACGTGGGCGTAGTCGAGTGTTTCGAAAACCGTCCGAACGGGTTCGCGCGACTCTTCGGGAAAAATCTGGCTGAAATTTTCCGCTGCATCACGCGGCGGTGGCAGACGCGGAACAATGTCTTCGTTGTTGACGAAGCGATAAATTCGATTGGGGAAAAGTCGCGAGACGAATTGTGCATAGGTTTTGTCGCCGACGCGTGGCACAGCGTAAATATACAACGAGTCGACTTTGAAGCCGAGCAGCGCGAGCCGCGTGGCACTCAGCACAGCCTGAGCGCCGCCCAGACTATGTCCGGTTAGAATTACGGGCTTGTGCGAGGCAGTGTGTTTTTTGATCAGTTCAAGCAATCGCGGCCAGCTTTTTTCCAGTACATTCACAAAACCTGTATGAACCCGGCCGGGGATGCTGGAGAACGGCTCCGGTTTGCTGGCAAAGGTTACATCGGTGAGGTAGTCCACGACATCCGATGTGCCTGCAAAGCTGACCACAACGTACTTTTCGTTCGAACCGACAAAGGCTTGAAAGCTTGTTGACTTGTCGTCGATGAAATCAACCTGCGGCAATCCGATTTTTTGAAGTTGGTCCGCAGCATCAATGCGGCGGTAGGCCTGAATGCTGAGCCATGAAAGCCAATACGCATTTCTCTGGTCGAAGGAATCGAGCTCGGTGGTAATCTGTAGCGCCGGACCCTTCGGGCTTGTGCATTTTCCGGGGTCCCACTGCAGGCGCCAGCGGCGTGCACGCGTGGTTTCATCGCCGACCAGCGCCTTGTCGTGCAGACGTTCATCGAGAAATGCCAGACCCTGTTGGAATTTTGATTTTTTGAAAATTTGCAATTGTGAATTGTGTTCTGATGTTCCGATGGGCTGTGGGCCGCACGCCAAGTTGAGCGCAGCGCATGTCAGAATGCAGCCGCCCAGACGCACGACAGATGTCAAACGAGTTGGATGCAACCTGAATCCCTCCGTGGATTGTTTGCAACACCCGACAGTTTTCAAAAAAGTAACAATTTGAATTTATCAATGCAGCAAAGTAAGCGTCAACCGGACAATGGCTGGTTTGACGCCTTTATTTCTGACTGCTTTTTAATGTGGCAAGTTCTTTTTCAACATTTGCGTACTGACTGTCCAGCTCCGCCAACTTGTTGCGTGCTTCAAGGACTCCCTTTGCAAGTTCAACGGTCTGCCCCTGCAATTGCGTATAGAACTCCATTTTTGCTCGGGCTTCCGGACACTCCACCTGTGTAATTTGTTGCGGAGCCGCCATTCCAAGGAGCTTGTCGATTGCGCCGTTGAGCGCCGTACCAACACCCGCCATCAAACCATTCATAACTGGAGTCAAAGCCAGTCCACTGACTAGTTTGATAAGCCCGAAGAGTTGCGCCTGACTCGCCCTTCTGATGGCTTCGTTGAGAGTACAGAGTGTCAGGGATTCATTTGCCTCTTCGGCAGCACGGCGCATACCGTTGAAGTTTCCGTACAGTCTTCCCTCGGCAGTCATCATTTCCGAGAGAACTGCGATTTCATTTGCAGTTCTGGTGTTTCGGTATTCGATGCTCGGAGTTATTTCCAAGTCGTAGCTGCAACCCTGCTTGCTTGTAGCCGACGCGGTTTGGCTGACACATGGATTTACGATGTAGTAGAAATTACCGTCGGTCGCCGCATAGTCGGTCACGGTTTGAGCGGTTGTGCTTGCTGCGATTGCACGGCATGCGGAAACATCTCCGCGCATTCGTTTGAAGGCTTCTTCCGCAGCAGTTCTGTAGTCAGGAGAAGACTTTGGAAGATCGGAAAGCTTCTGCAGTCCATCGCCGTAGACAAGTTCGAAACTGGCACGACAGCGCCAGACCTCGGCGGAATCGGCTCCGCCAAAGGCTATTGTCACGACCGGAACATCGCCCTTGAGTCCTTCGAATCTCTTCGTTGCAGCGCTCACTTTTGCCGATGCCTTGGCAGGATCCATGAGCGACTGTGATGTCAGATTTCCCGATTGGCCTCGCCGCGGCGCGGGTGCATCGACGCAAGCTGCCGTCGATAGCACAAGCAATGGGATCGGTAACATTTTTGCTGCTTGTTTTGTGCAAGCTTTGATGTTTCGAATTGCACTCATACCGGCTCCCCGAACAGTTTGAGACTTTGATTGTATCCCTCGGCCTCAATTTCCATCTGCTGTTTGTCGATCTCGATTTCCTTGGCGAGGCGGTCCGCGGCAGGGCAAAAGTCAGCCGGTAGGAAGTCTGCCGCCTGTGCAGAAAGGTCCTTAAAAATACCCTTTACATCGAGACCACCGACGAGCGCTTTGGTGGCTGGATCTTGAATCAGGTTTGTGCCGAGCCCGATACCGATGTCGAGAATTTTGCCGATCGCCTCCCGACGCTTTTGCGAAACTCGGTTTGCACCGCGCTCTGCTTCACAACGTCCAATCTCGGTGTCCAATTGCTTTGCCTTGTAAACCAGATTGCGACCGAGGCTGTCGACTCGATCACGCTGTGCTCTCACTTCTTCCTTCTTTTCTGCAGAAATCGACTTGAGTTTGTTGACGTAGCCGCGCAACTCCTGAGTCTTTGAGACTTGTCTGGAACAAGGGCTGACTGTCGCCTCGGTACTGTCGAGCGGGAGTCTCGAGGCTTGCACGCAGGCTCTTCCGACGTAAACCCAATTGCCGTCATTCGTGAAATAATCGACGAATTTGTCCACTGAAACACCCTGCGAGATCACGACACAGCCAAACGCACTTGAAATGTTTTTCCAGTAGTCGGTCGTTTTATATTTTTCGTCGGCCACGGCTGTGTTGGAAGCGCCAATCTCAATGTTCTCGAGGTCGCCCAGCTTGGAGTCCGAACGGCAGCGGATAATCTGCACATAATCGGCCTTTTCAGGGAAGGAATAGCTGATAATCGGATACTTCACGCGGCTGAATTCAACGTATGAGACATTGAACAGGTTCAGACGCATGGTTGCGCCGTCCATTTCGGCTGCGCTGATGCGCGACTTGACCTGTGTAGCTGAAAAGTTGGAGGCACTCTTGTTGTTCGCCGAGGAGCGCGGATTGCTTGCGCTTGGATCATTGCAGGCGGCAAGAAGCAAAGGAAGCAGCACGAAGCTCATCGCTCTGCCGTACCTGCGCGAGCCGTTCGGCTTTCCCATCAGGGGTTTTGCTGTTCCGGTTTTCATGGATTGCCCCCGTTGAGTTTTGCTTCATTGCGCGCTGTCCGTGCTTGCAGCTGTGCAGCAAGTGTTTTGGCAGAATCGTTCGCGACCTGAATAGACTCTTCAAGTTTCTTGCCGAGATTGTCTATACAAATGCCTTCTAAAGCGACGGCACGCCCGGCGTTTGCGAAGTCAAATATCGCACCGGCCAGGTCGGGAAGTATTGCACCCACATCGTTGAGAGTGATCTTTCCGGGCATTGACTTGGTCTGTTCTGCGATACACTGCGCAACAGCCTCGTTGGAGGAAGCCGCCGGACGTTTTTGCAATCCTTCGATAAGCTTGTCGACAACCAGCTTAAGATTTTGTGAGCTCAGTCCGTTGGGTCCAATCATCGATGCGTTGCTCGAAGCAGAACCAACCAAGGCGATCACCGGCGGTTCGAAAGCAGCCGGACTGCTGGGTGCCGGAGCAGGCTCTGGTGTCGTAGCAGGAGCTTTTTCTTCCTGCTCTTTCGCTTTTTGCTTCTCTGCCTCTTGTTTCGCAACTTCGAGGCATTTACCGGAGCCCTTGGCCAATGCGTCCGCAATGATTCCGATTGCACCTTGTCCAAGTTTAGCGAGTGAATCCGCCAGTGCCTTGTCGGCTTCCAGCGCTGCTTTTTGTTCTGCTGTGGCAGGCTTGCATTTTAAAGCACGGTCGGTTTTGAGTTTGAGCAGTAATGAAAGTTGTTGCCTGAGCTCGTTGGTTGCAATCTCGATAGCCTCTTTCTCTTCCTGATAGGCTGCCGCCTTGCGATCGATCACCGCCCACTGTGTGTAGGAACTCTGAAACCATTCACCGCAGTTGGAGGCGCCCGTAGCGCGCGACGGGTCGACACACGCGCGCATCTTGACGTACACCTTTGCGCCGGACGGACCATTCGCAAGCGTCGCCTGAGTCTGAAAAATACGCTTTGGTTCGCCGCAGGCAGTTTCTGAGTCAACGCAGGTTGCAACCTCGACGTATTCCGCAGACCCTGAATAGCGAAAATCAACCAGCGGCTGTATCGCGCCGTTGAGCTTTGGATCTTGGAACTGTACCACCTGAATGTCGCTTATGAGCAGCGTTGAAGCGTCGACACGCGGCAGCGATGGCACAGAATCAAGGCTCAGAGTTTTTGCAATCCTTGGCTTGTCGGCCTGATTCATGCAGCCTTGCGCAACACCAAGAGCAAGAAAGAGTGTGCCTATATATTTTCTTCTCATTTGGTGGCTCCTCCGCTTTTTGCCGTTGCGGCAAGAGTGATTGTCACCTTCTGTGTTCGCTCGCCGCTTCGTGCGCACTTGCGGGAAATGGTCAGGTTCAGTGTGCCATTGGGAACAGATTCAGGCAGAGAAGCCTCAAACACGCCGGTTGTCTCGGCTGCCGGAACTTCTTTTTTGAAAATCTGCTGGCCGGAGGCGTCGGTCGCTTCAAAACCGGTCAGAGGACACGCTTCTGTCTGCGAAACCGGTGTGGAGATTCTTGCCGTCGTGACTTCGCCCCAGCCGCCAAGGTCTGCAGGAATTAGCACGCGAACTGGCTTGAGCGCGGCAGTGGAAACAAGCAAATCGAGCTGTTCCACAGCTGTCGGATCATAGATTGACAAGCCACGCGCCAGCTGGTTGTTGGCAGCGTAATTGAAAACCAATTGCCCTGCGCCGGCGGTGAGTTTGCTGCTAAACTCATTGAGTGACTTCGCGCTCGGCCCGATGTCCTTGCCGCTGCTTCCCGTTCCCGTGGACGCCGAGACGAGCATCAACATTTTGTATGGACTGCTGCCGGCCCTGAGGTGAGTGATGCCTTCCTCGATTCCGGCAAACACCGCTTTCGCAGCTTCGTTTGTCACCCAATCCGTCGAGTTGGAATCAATTGTTTTGAGCGAAGAGGGTGACCATTCTGGAGCACTTCCGGCGATGTCGGCAATCACTTTTGCAATCTCGCCGTTCGCAACACTCGCAATTATTTTTGTTCTGAAAGAAACGGCTGACAACGAACCGATTCGTCCGTCGCTGTTGAGTTTCGTCAGCACTTGGGAGAGCTGTGATTTTACCGTTGCAGCTGCGGAAAGCATGTTTTCCGAGGTGTCCAGTACAACTGCGACGTCATATTTGCTCGACGTGTCTGCTTCAGCACCCTGTGACGAGTTGGGGCAGTTCATCGGGATGCCCATCGAGGTTGGGCGGTTTCCGGAGTTGAATTCGTTACCGTTTACGCTCTGCACAAAACAGTCCAGATTGATGCGTCCGGGCACGTCGGTGAATCCGGCAGGGCGTGTTTTAATATCAGCGCTCACGTTCCGCGAAGAAACATAATTGCTTGGGGAGCACGCGAGCAGCGTGAAGGTGATTCCCATCCCCGTTGTCAATCTCACTGAAGCCGTCTTTTTCATGCCCTTCTCCCAAGTCACTCCGTCAAACTGTCATTATTCCGCAGGACAATCGTTGCGGGTCATGAGAGCGACGAATGCCGGACTGTTCTGAATTTGCTCGCTGCCGTTGTTCGACGGCCATACCAGCCTGTCACCTTGGAAGGTGAACGAGATTCCCGATTTCTCATAAACGAGCTGGTCGTTCGCAAAGATTGAGATCTTCGAGAGTGAACGGAGGTTCAGTTCATAGCGCTGGAAACCGCGCCAGTCGCCAATTCCAAAAAAGCCGGGTTTGTAAACAGGGTCATTCTGGTAGGCCACGCCCCCTTTTCTGATGCGCAATCCACGCAACTCCTGAACCTCGCGGTCTGCAAAGGAGTCAATGACGAATCCGCCTCCTGCGCGGAAGACTGAGTTCTGCGACTCATCAGAAATGACGTGGTTCATCGATTCGCCAAAGCTGAAGACGTATTCTTTCGAGTTGCCTGCATTGGCGAGCGCTCCGCCAGAAAGTCCCAAGTTCGAGTTCGGCAGCGCCGCTCCATCGACTTTGACCTGCAGTTTACGGATTTTTTGATAGCCCCAGCAGCCAAGATTCTCTGAGCCTGTGAGCTGTTTGATCATTTGGTCGTTGCGGTTCGTTTCACGCGCAATTTGTGCTTCCAGATCCGCAGGAGCTCCGGATGCGGGAGCTGCGGGCATGTTTGCTTTCGCGTCGTTCATTATCTGCGCAAGTTCATCCTTCTGAACAAAGCATTTGGGGTCTTGCTGAAAGGCAAGCAGTTTGTTCAGTGACACTTGGATTGAGCTGCCGCCGTCACTCAGGTCGCCGCGATCGAACAGCGCAGTTCCGTTAAGATACAGATTGAACGACGACACATTTGACGTGCTGTATGTCGCGCTTTCGCTGCAGTTGTCAGAAACGATCCGCAACGACATATCGGTGAGTTCAATGACGCGCGGAGAACGTACGAGGGTTCCGTTTTTCGGCGGCAAAACGTCGCATGCGGATTTTGTCCGCGGGCCCCACGTGAGTTTCTGCTTGGATCCGGAGGCAACTGGCTGGGTCTGCCACAAACCATTTTTGGTTGTCAGAATCGCCTTGGTTCCGTTGGGAATACTGATGTCCATCTCAAAGTTTGAATCAACTTTGGCATTTGGATCAACACCCGAAACACAACCGAGCACAGTTTGATCGTCCTCAGGGCGCAAGCTCTTTGCGGCAACCGGACACTCGACGCGCTGCTTTTGTACACGCAAACAGAGCGCGTCGTTCTTGGCCTTGAGTTCCAGCAACTGTGAGAATGAACCCTTCTGCTGGGAATCCAGTGCGGCCTTGCCGAAGTTTGCGTTTCTGATGTTTGAGGGAAGGGACGGGGGCTCTGGCGAGCACGCAGCCAACGATAAAGCGGCAAAAATAAATCTGGACTTTTCCATTGGTTTAAACCCTCGAGCAGTTTGAACAAATATTTGAACCACTCTTCGGAATTTCCTTCAGGTTTATAAATTTTTCTTTGTAAGTTACTGAAGTACCCAGAAAATTAGGCCTCGAAGCAAAGATTTTTTGTGTGGCAATTGACCAGCTGGCCAGCGTATTGCATACAGCAAGATAGTTGCTGTGGTGATCGGTACGTGGAGGAAAAAATGGAGAGTTTCAGAAAATTTTCGCGAGCGGCTGGTGTTTCTGCCCTTGCGATTGCTGGGTTATCTGCCGCAATCGGCAACGCCCTCGCCAACGACAGGACCCGTCCCGTACCGGCACCCAATCGGCCGGTCCCGGCACCCAATCAGCCAGTGCGGGCTCCCATCCTCATTGATATCGATAAACTGCCCTTGATTCGCCATTCTTATATCGTACGTACGATTCCTCTGCGGGTGATCAAGCCGATTCAAAGTCGACTGCCATCGGTTCCACTGCCGCAATTGCGACCTGAAACTCAGGTGACGATTGGTCAGTACAGCGAAAACGGAGCCGTCGACGGAGCCGTGAATATGTCTTTGCAGGACGTACAGACTGCAATGAACACGTGGGCAACCGAGCAGCGCAGCCAATATCAAATCTTTGCTGATCGCTCGCCGATCTTCTTGAACATGAAGCTCAAGGAACTGACTCAGTTCAGTCAGGCGAAGAACCGCAATGTTCGCGTCGGTCAAATCCCAATGAATCTGGCCGATCTTGAGGGCCTCAAACGGCAGAGCGATGTCTTCAAAAATCCGGGCCATGTGGAAGACGAGCCGGAGTACAAAGAGCGGACTGTCGCATACACCGGAACCTATGCCCGCTCGCTGGGTAACGAATACTTTGGTGTCAGTGCCAACGCCGGCTATGGAGCTTTTGCCGGCGAGAGTTATCAAAAGGCCGATGCCAACGCGACTGTCAACGGCACCATTCTGAAAGCAAACATCAACGTGTTCGATGCGCAGGCGCATAACGAAACAGGCAGTGCGACCTACTGTTATATTTCTGTCTTCGGGCAGAAGGTTTGGGAAATGCGCAGCCCGTCCTTCAATGACAATGTTTTCTACGATCGCTCCGAAGGTGAGCGCATGCGCTTCTGGCTCGGCCCTGTTCCACTTTCAGTTGGTGCGTCGGTCACCGGACGGTTGGGAACCCAGTATTCCGTTCAGGCACTGAGCGGAAACAAGCTGCTTGAAGGAAGTGTGCGTCCGTATCTCGATACTTACGGAAACGTCGATGCGGCTATTGATGCCTTCGTTGCCTCTGCAGGTGTTTTTGGTTCGCTTAAGTTCCTCGGCCTGAGCCTGCCGACTAACGCTCATCTCAAATACGACTTGGCCTCCGAAGCTCAAATGCTCACAGCACGTCTGAACGTGAATGCTGATGTTGAAGCTTTGTCGGGACGTGTCGGTCTTTTTGCCGAAATCGATTATTGGCTTGATACAGAGCGCTGGGAGAAAACTTTGTTCTCTTGGGCTGGTTTTAACGAGAACGAAAAAGTTTTTCAGAAGGGTGAATCACTTCCCTTGCGCGACGTGATTGGCTGGAAGTGGCGTCAGCTCAACGGTGCTGGCGGTTTCCTTGGTCAGCCTGTTTCAAACGAAGCCTCGACCCCCGTCAAAGCAGGACTCTACCGTCACTATCAGGGTGGGTCGATTTATTGGTCGGCAGCTACCGGCAGTCACGAAGTTCATGGTCTCATCCGTAACAAATGGGCAAAGATGGGATGGGAGCAAAGTGAACTCGGATTTCCAAAAAGCGATGAGCTGACTGCTCCGGATGGTCAGGGTAAGTACAACCTCTTTGAAGGCGGAACACTCTGGTATCATCCTTCGACTGCCGATGCGTTCCTCGTGAAAGGCGCGATTTACTCGAAGTGGACTCAGCTGCGCCGAGGTGTTGGTGTGCTCGGCTATCCTGTGACCGACGAACTGACGACACCCGATGGAGTCGGTCGTTACAATCACTTTCAAAACGGCTCCATTTACTGGACACCCGAGACAGGTGCTCAGGAGGTTCACGGTCTGATCCGCCACAAGTGGGCACAAAACGGTTGGGAGCGCGGTGTTCTTGGCTATCCTGTGACGGACGAATGGCAGACCCCCGACGGACTTGGACGGTTCAACCACTTTCAAGGCGGTTCAATTTATTACCACCCTGATTTCGGCACCAACATCGTTCGCAGTGTCATCCGCGATCGCTGGGAGTCGCTCAATTGGGAACGCGGATGTCTAGGATTCCCGAAAGAGGATCAACGTGTCACGGAAGTCATCAACACACGCATTCCGCTTCCTATCGGCGGAAGTTTCGATGGCCAGAGGAAGACAATCGAACAGAAATTCGAAGGCGGCGTCGTCCGCTTCAAGGAAGACTGCGTGGGAACCGCCTGCAGGGTCTCCGAACAGGCCACCCATCAGTGCTCTTTGCAGCCTATCAAGCTTCCACCCATCGTGCGTCTTCCTGTTCCGTCCCGACCCATTCCGCAGCCATTGCCGCGTCCGATTCCAGCTCCCAATCCGCTTGAAGGCGACGATGAAATCGCGGAGCAGTGAGGAATATCGTGATGCTGAAGTTCAAGCATAAAGTTTTCCTCGCCTCGCTTGTTTGTTTTGTCGTTGGTCTGGCCGTTTACTTCGGCCGGACCTCCGGCAGGCTTCCCTCTGAAACAGACGCCTCCGTTGCAGACACAAATCGGTCATCGAGCCAGAGCTCTCTTCAGGCGAATGGTCTGCTTAAGCACTCACTCGAAATCGGTGTGGTGCGCAGTTATACGTTCACGCAGGAGTTGTCGGTCGAGCTCAGTCCTCAACAGGGGCAAACTACCACCTCAAAAATTCAAGTGCGCGGGCAAATGAACGAACAGTTGATGAGCATCCAAGGCAGGCAACTGAATTATCGTTACAAATTTGCCGACGTCCAATTTGAATCAATTGATGAGCGCGGCCAGCCCGCCATGCCTCCGGCCGAGACGGAGGCCATCTCCAAGGCGCTGGATGAGAGCACTCTGCTTTTGAAAACGGATGCGCAGCGCTCTGTTCTGAGTTGGAGTGTCGATAAGTCAACCACTCTCGAGTCGCTGAATTTGTTGAGAGGAATCGTTCTCTCCGCGTCGCTCTATTTGCCCGACAGCCGCGAGCTGGGCGAGTGGAATGCCAGCGAAGAGGATTCCACCGGCGTCTTCACTCATACATTACGATTGAAGTCTTTTATCGACGGCAAGGCTGTCATCGAAAAAGAGCCACGTATGGTGAGAGTGCAGGGCGAAGGCACGCAGGGTGGCGCAGGCCAGCAACTGGTCGTCATTCTTCCTTCCTCAATCACAAAACTCGATTTCGACGGTGCGTCAGGGCACGTTTTGAAATCCGATCAGCGCTGGGCAATGCGCGCGCAAACGGCCGCGATATTTGCCACTACCCAATTGCGCACTGAGGTCGTGTTTCAGAGTCAGCGTCGGGCGTCAGATCAGGAACGCCGGTTTGTGCATGGCTCCAGCGGCGAGAGTCCGCAGGATTTCGTCAGTGAATTTGAATTGGCTGCCGCGCATGCCGTGTCGCTCAAAAGGAAAGTTGCGGCACAAAAGCTCAACGGTGAAACTTGGCTGAGTCTGCGCGAGCGATTCATGTCGGCAGACTTTCACAAAGATGGTGCTGCACGTGCCCAATTCTTCGAACAACTCTCGGCCCTGCTGTATCTTCAGCCTGAATTATGCACATCGGTTGCCGAAGAAATTGCAAAACTCGACAAGAACGATCCAGACTACAAGAGCAAACTCGCGTTGCTGGCAGGTGTTTTTTCCAGTCAGGAAACACCCGAGGCTGAGGCCGCCATGGCCGCACTGGCGGAAAGGCTCAAAGACGATTCGGTTGCACTCATGCAGGTGATTCCCGCGCTTGCCGCGCACCGCAATCCTTCTGAGCGGACACGCGATGTTCTTATGCAGACCTACACGTCGGCCATCGATGAAGGTGTGAAGTCAACAGCTACATTGGCGCTCGGAACGTTCGCGTCGCGCGCGCGTGCCGGACGCCCAGAACTGACGCGCGAGACGGTCGACAGGCTCAAGCAGGACTTCGATTCAGCGTCTGCGGAAAGCAGAAAGGTCACTATCTCCGGCGCCCTTGGAAATGCGGGAGCAACCGAAGCACTCGACAGTGTCAAGGCGCTGTATGCCCAAAGTCCTGATGCATCCCTCAAGCGTTCTGCGATTTATGATTTGCGTTATGTGGATCACCCCGATGCAGATGCGTTTTTGCAAAAGATCGCCGCTGACTTAGGCGCAGATCCGGAGCTGGTGATTCAGGGTGTACGCGTGATGCGCATGCGTCCTCCGCAAAAGATGCATCTGCAGTCGTGTATGGCTATCTTCCGTGCTCCTTCGTCGCGTCCGAGCCTGCGCACTGAGGCTCTTTATACGATTGCTTATCTTGCGCCGGTGGCTCCCGATGAAGTGCGCAAGATACTCAGCGAGGCGACCTCCGACGCGAATGCGCAGATCGCCAAACAGGCTGAACAGCTACTGGCCCGTCAGCCTCAGTCGCTTTGACAAGAGACGAATTCGTGCTGTGTGTTCAGCAGACACTTCGCGCATTTTGATTGCCATCGCAGTGAGTGACAGATCACTGTGATTTTTTTTTATTGTCTGTCTCCGTCTTGACATTAAAATCTGCACGTTCCTATCCTTCGTCAATTTGCCAACCGGCTGTGGCTGAATCGGAGGAAATCCATGCGTGCAAGTCTTCTTCTCGAAGATGGAACTTTTGTGACGGGTGAAGCGCACGGAAAGCGATGTGAGCGCATTGCAGAAATTGTTTTTAACACAGCGATGACAGGTTACGAGGAAGTCCTCACCGACCCGTCCTATGCAGGACAGTTCGTCCTGTTTACAACGAGTCATCTTGGCAACACGGGCATCACCTGCGACGACGGCGAGTCGCGCCGCATGGCTGCAGAGGGATTCATCTGCAAAGATTTCTCGGCGCTCGCGGATAATCACCGTGCGCAAACCTCCTTGCATGAATTTCTTGTCGCAAACGGCCGCTGCGCGATTTCAGGTGTCGACACACGCTTTCTTGCGGGCAAGCTGCGCGACTCAGGTTGTATGAAGGCAATTGTCTCGACCGAAGATCATTCTCCGGAATCACTCAAGCAAAAGCTGCTTGCCGCAGTTGATATTTCCACTCAGGACCTCGTTTCGCAGACGAGGTCTTTTTCTTATCAGGAAGCACGCAATCCCACTCCGGCCAACAAGCGCAGATTCAAAATCGTCGCCATTGACTGCGGCATGAAACGGGGAATTTTGGACGAGCTTGCCGGATGCGGCCTCGACGTTCATGTCGTCGGACCGAACGCATCGTTTTTGGAAATTGAGGCCATCCGTCCGGATGGCCTTTTTGTTAGCAACGGAGCAGGGTGCCCGAAACAGCTGGCAGGCTCGACCCGCGTTCTGCAACTGATTCGTGAATTGTCGGCGCGCCTGCCAACGTTCGGAATTTGTCTTGGCCACCAGTTGATCGCGCTCGCCTACGGCGGTGACACACAAAAGCTGAGTTTTGGTCATCATGCTGTGAATCATCCGGTGCGTTCAGAGGTTCCTCTCGCCGGTATGCCGCAGGGCTTTGTGATGATGACGTCACAGAACCACAACTATCATGTGGTTGAAGAGAGTATCGCCGGCCAATTTGTAGTGACGCACCGGCATATGAACGATTCCACCGTCGCCGGAATAATGCACCGTTCACACCCGGTCTTTTCGGTGCAGTTCCATCCAGAATGCAATCCGGGACCGCACGACGCACGTGCTTTGTTTGCCGTTTTCTTGCAATTGCTCGAGGAGAAGTCTCATGCCGGTCAGAACTGACATCCGCAAAATTCTTGTGATTGGCTCCGGACCCATTCAAATCGGACAGGGCTGTGAATTCGATTATTCAGGAACGCAGGCTTGTCTGGCGCTCAGAGATCTGGGTTTCGAAGTTGCTCTGGTGAATTCAAATCCGGCAACAATCATGACCGACTCCAGCACCGCCGACCGTGTTTATGTGGAGCCGCTTACAGTGGAAAGTTTGGTGGGCATCCTTGAACGCGAGCGTCCCGACGCACTTCTTCCGACAGTCGGCGGACAGGTCGCACTCAATCTCTTTTTAGAACTTGAATCACAAGGTCATTTGCAGCGGCTTGGCGTGCGCCCTCTTGGAGTCACCTCCGAGACTGTTATTTTGACTGAAGACAGACGCGCATTCCGGCAGCTGCTTTTGCAGCTCGGACTCGATGTGATTCAGGGAGATGTCGCACATTCTCGTGAGGCAGCGCGGCAGATTGCCGCGGGACTCAACTTTCCTTTGGTTGTGCGCACCTCGTTTACACTGGGTGGTGCCGGCGGTGGAATCGTTCGAAGTCTCGAACAGTTCAACGAACTGATCGATCGCGTTTTTCATCAGAATCCTG